>CAJTYA010000007.1 GCA_910583985.1 uncultured Alistipes sp. | reverse complement strand
TGATCGTCTTCGTCATCTCGTTCCTGTTCACGACCGTGGCGGCCAACGCCATCGCGATCGTCGGGACGAATCCCGTATCGGGCATGACGTTGATGACCTTGATCCTCAGCTCGCTCGTGCTCGTGAGCGCCGGGCTGAGCGGAACGAGCGGCATGACCGCGGCGATGATTATCGGCGGAGTGGTCTGCACGGCCCTCTCGATGGCCGGAGCGTTCGTGACGGACCTGAAGATCGGTTATTGGCTCGGTACGACGCCTGCGAAGCAGGAAGGATGGAAATTTCTGGGTACGGCCGTTTCGGCCGCGACGGTCGCCGGCGTCATCATGATTCTCGACAAGACCTACGGTTTCGTGGGCGAGGGCGCATTAGTCGCTCCGCAGGCCAATGCGATGGCCGCCGTCATCAAGCCTCTGATGGAGGGCGGTTCGACACCGTGGATGCTCTATTTCGCCGGGGCGGCGCTGGCCTTGGTGCTGACGATGATCGGCGTGCCTGCGTTAGCCTTCGCATTGGGTATGTTCATTCCGCTGGAACTCAATACGCCGCTGCTCATCGGCGGGCTCGTCAGTTGGTACGTGGGCAGCCGCGGCAAGGACGAAAAGACGAACAAGGCGCGGCGTGAACGCGGCACGCTCATCGCATCGGGCTTTATCGCCGGCGGCGCACTGATGGGTGTGGTGAGCGCACTGCTGAAATATTTCGGAGCCGACTGGTTCGCTGCCGCATGGAACGCGACGACGGGAGCCGAGGTGTTGGCCGTGGCGATGTACGTCGCATTGATCGCCTATTTCGTGTGGGACAGTTTCCGCACCGGGAAGAAGTAAGGGGAGGACGTGCGGTCCGTTTGCGGAGCGATGATTCCGAACCGTAAGGCCGTGGCATGTGTTCGTGCTTTCGTTCGGGTGTCGGGATTTGCCGGTCCTGTGTTTTCGGACCGTTTCCTCGGTGTTCCCGTTCGGAGGGGGCGGGACGGCGGCGTCCCGGAAAGGCACGTCGGTACGTCGAAACAGAAATGTATCGTCTACGGAAACCTTGGAATCTGACGATGAAACGGAATGCGCCCGTGTGTTTGGGGAAGTTCGGCCTTGTTCTGCTTTTTTGTCTTTCGGTATTGACAACGGTCGTAGAAGCTCGCCATGTGCCCGAAAAACCGTACAGGGGAGGCAATTTTATGCTTGAGGCGGGGGCGTTCACGAAATGCGGAAGTCGAATCGACCTTTCGGGGGGGGAGCACTGACGACAGTAGGCGGTTATACGTTCGACGAACATTGGTTTGTAGGCGGCGGTGTCGCGTTCTATGCCAATACGGTCGGTGATTTTTTCAGCATGTCCGTTCCCTTGTTCGCCAGAGGGCGGTATGCGCTGCTCGAATCGAAGGTTACGCCGTATGTTTCGGCGGACGTCGGATTCGATCCGGTAAACGTGCAAGTCGATTATGAAATGAGCGAGACATACCGACCCCAAGAGGGCGATGTGTGGGTGTACGGCACCGACGGAGGCTTCTATGTCCGGCTGGAGGTGGGTTTGTCCGTTCGGCTCGATAGACGCCGAGCGGTCAGTTTCGGTATCGGTTGCTGCCGGTAGCGCGGCGATTTTCTGCGGATGGAACGAAGCGAAAAGGGAGTACGCGGGGTTCGTTACGACCGGGTCGGACGATTGACTTTTTGTGCCGGTTTTACGTTCTGACACCCGAAAGGATAAGGATATTTCCTATATTTGTTTCGAAGAACCGGCCCTGCCGCCGCGCACCGGGCCTTCGCCGGAGGTTCGCTGTTCTTCTCGACGAATATATTCCGTATGTTTGAATACGATTGTAAACAGGAACGATATGGAACTCAAAGAACGTTTTTTGAAATACGTGGGATTCGATACGCAGAGCGATCCCGACAGCGAGACGTTTCCCTCGACGGCGCGTCAGCTCGTGCTGTTGAACCATCTGGCCGAGGAGATGCTTTCGCTCGGCCTGACCGAGGTCGAAATCGACGCGAACGGCTATGTCACGGGGACGATTCCCGCCACGCCGGGGTATGAGTCGAAACCGGTGATCGGGTTTATTTCCCACGTCGATACGAGCCCCGACATGAAGGGTGCGGACGTGCGGCCCCGCATCGTGGAGCATTACGACGGGGGCGACATTGTGCTCAACGACTCGCTCACGATGCGCGTGGCCGATTTCCCGGAACTGTCGTTTTTCCGCGGACACACGCTCGTCACGACCGACGGCACGACATTGCTGGGCGCCGACGACAAGGCGGGCATCGCCGAAATTATGACGGCGGCCGAATACCTGACGACGCATCCCGAAATCGCGCACGGCAAGATCCGCATCGGCTTCACGCCCGACGAGGAGATCGGCCGGGGCGTCGATTTCTTCGACGTGGAGCGCTTCGGGGCGAAATTCGCCTATACGATGGACGGCGGGTTCGAGGGCGAGCTCGAATACGAGAATTTCAATGCGGCTTCGGCCAAGATCGCCGTGCAGGGTCGCAACATCCACCCCGGCTATGCCAAGGACAAGATGATCAACGCCTTGTGCGTGGCCTGCGAAATCCAAGCGATGCTTCCCGCCGAGCAGAGGCCCGAACATACCGAGGGGTACGAGGGGTTCTATCATTTGGTGGGGATGGAAGGCACCGTCGAAAACGCGTCGATGGAATACATCGTCCGCGACCATTCGCGCGAGAAGTTCGAGGCCAAGAAAGCGTATCTGTCGCACGTCGTGGCGCTGCTCGCCGAAAAATACGGGGAGGGCGTGATCGACCTGCAACTCAAGGACCAGTATTACAACATGCGCGAGATGGTCGAGCCCTATCCCGAAGTGATCGCCAAGGCCGAGGAGGCCATGCGCGAGGCCGGCGTGACGCCCGTCGTGCGGCCCATCCGGGGCGGGACCGACGGGGCGCGTCTTTCCTATATGGGCCTGCCGTGTCCGAACCTCTTTACGGGAGGGATGAATTTTCACGGCAAGTTCGAGTATTGTTCGCTCGATACGATGCAGCGGGCCATGCAGACGATCGTCCATCTGGTCCGGCTCTGGGCGCAGTAGCCGCGGGATCGGCGGATGCCGTACGTCGGACGACAGGGAGCGTAACGGACGCGGGACGGCGTCCCGGAGTGTTCTTGAACGGGGAGACAAGGTTATAGATCGCACGGAAGCAGCGCTATATAAGGATTGCTGCGGAGGCGGCACGGCAGGTATGCCGCATCAAGGGGCATGATTCGGAAAGAGTGACGTTCCGGATAAGACCGAGGCTTTCTCTCCTCTCGACCGCCGGATCGTTTCTTCCTGCTTCGGAGTGTTGTGCGGCGAAAAACGGTGTTGTTTCCGCCGAAGGGGCGTGGGTTCTCTCTGCCGGAAAAGCAGCGGAGGGGAAATGTCCTTGTATCTTCGGTGTCCGAAATGCGACGGGATGGACCCGCAGAGAGAAAGAGTCCGGGAAACGGGGCGGCGGCTTTGGGTGCCGTACCGTTTTCCGGATTTTTCGTTCCGGCTGCCTCGGCTGCGTGCGGTTAGGGGGCGGCGGTCGGTCGCTTCGGAGTCGACGGGAACGGGTGGTTCGGAAGGCTTTGCGGCGGGATGCGGTTCCGGATGGCTTCGACTGTCGGTTCGGTGTCGAGAACGGTCTTTGTCCGGTGCGAGGGCGAAACGAGGGGCGGTACGAGAGGCCGACGCCGTCGTCCGACGGGAAAAGGATGCCTGCCTGTCGAAACGTTCGTCCCTGCCGAAGGGAGGATGTTTTCCCGTCTCCGAAGGTGTCGCGACGGGATGCGTCGCGAAGGAATCGGTGCGTCGGCTCGGAGGGTTCGACCGACGTTTCGTTTCTCAGGTCGAGGACCGTGCCGGCCGTTCGCCGGTGTGCGGAAGGGGCAGAAAAGGGCTGCCCTGCATTTTTTGCGGTCGGGATGTCGCGGGCGGATTCTCGCGGAGGTGTCGGGGCGTGGCTCGGATCGTTTCTTGTCGCTTCGTTCCGTCGGAGAAAACGCCGCGGACCGGTGCGGGTTTGCAGGGACTTGAATGGGCCGGCGGAAAGTTCGTGTTGTTGTGTCGCTCGGACGATAGCCTTGAGCTTTCGCCGGCAGAAAGGCCGGTTTGGGGCTGCGGCCTGCGGCTGCGAGAGATGGCGGTCGGATTCGACCGTTGCCGACGGAAACGTCGGTTCGCGCTGTGTTTACGGACAGGGGATTTCGTTCGGCGTCGGCGATTTCGACCGGGAGGGGCGGGTTTCCGCTGTCTTCGTGGATGCGGAGGCTTCGAGTGTATCCGCTCCGTCGGTAGCTGCCGCTTTCGACCTGCGAGTCCATCGCCATGCGGTAATAGGCCGGATATTCCCGCTTGTCGGCGTCGATAAGATCGGGTCGAAGCGCAGTACCTTTCGTACATAAGGCGGTGCTCGAAAGCGCCCTTTCGTGTCGAAGCGGCCGCCTGCCTTCCGTGGAACCGGCCTCGGAGCGTTCGGCGGCAGACGGTGCGGGCCGCTCGAAGGCTTGGCCGCGATGTCGCCGATGCGGCATTTCGGGAATCTATGCTTACCTTTGCGGTGCGACGAGCGTAAAACTTCTCCGTCTATGAAATTTTCCACACGGCTCGAATATGTCTGTGCCTTCCTCGTCATGGGGGCTCTGATCGTTTGGCATCGTTACTGGGGCGAGTGGTTGCCCGACGACTATCCGTATGAATTGTGGATCCGGTACGGGTTGATGGTCCCGACGGGGTTTTCTCTGGCCGTGAGTCTCGGTATGGGGACGGGCAATCCCGAACGGAGCGTGCTGGCCCTATGGTGCGGCGTGACGGTGGCTACGCTCGCGGCCCTGTTGCCCGATACGACGCTGGACGTCGTGCTGAACCGCTTGATTCCTCTCGCTTTGGGTGCTTTCGTCCAATGGCTGCTGGCGCGGAAATGAGCCGGACGGAAATCGACCGTCGGGCGGCGGTCGGGGAACGGAGGGCGGCGCCTTTTCCTCGCAGACGCATTCATGCCGAAAACGGTGCGCGATGTTCCGGGCGGACGTATTTTCCCGATTGGAGTCCGGGCAGAGGGACACTCGTATGCAGGGGATAGGCGAATGTTTCCGCACAAAATAAAATCTTTTATGAATCGTAATCGGGATGCGCAGTCCCGAAGGGAATATGGCGAAACCGGACTATAAGGAATTCGAACGCGCGGTGTACGACGTCGTGGCGGCTGTTCCGCCGGGGCGCGTTACGTCTTACGGAGCGATTGCCAGAGCCTTGGGCTATCCGCTCCATGCCCGTCTGGTGGGGCGGGCGATGGGGCGTTGCGATGATCCGGCCGTTCCCGCCCACCGCGTCGCGGACAGCCGGGGGCGCCTTTCCGGCCGGCATGCTTTCGGCGATCCGCATCGGATGGGCGACCGGCTCGAAGCCGAGGGCGTGCGGGTCGCCTGCGACCGTGTCGTCGACTGGCGCCGGGTCTTCTGGGACCCTCTGGACGAAATTCGACTCTGAAGGCGCAGGCATTCGCTCCCTTCCGAAGAGTCCGTACCCGGCAGCGCGTCGGAACGGACCGGTCGGCGGCCTGTTCCTGTCCCGTCGCGGGCATCGGGCAGGGCGTGAGTCTTTCCGCCGGTTCGTCCGCTCGTTGCCGCGAAGCCTCGTCTCGCGAATGCTTGTGAAAGGAAATTCGCTCCGGACCCGAACGCCGGAGGGGAAGTGTATTTTATCTCGTGGCCGTTCGGAAATCCGCGGCCGGGCTGTGCCGTGCGTATCGTCGTGCCGCCGGAGGAGGACGAACGGATGCCGGCTTGCGATTTTCTCTGTCCGGAAAAGTGGAATTGTAACGAAAATCCTTTGATTTGTCGGATTTTAATCTTATATTGAAAACCGAGCGGCCGGAGTGACTTTCGCCGGGAAAGGATGCGCATTTTTTCGACGGAAGGTGCGGAGCGGGCGATGGAAGACAAGAAGGGCGGACGGGCGTCGGAGAGCGTTTTTCCTGTGTGTATTTTATAGAAAATCAATCCCATAATAATTGTTTCTTATGAAAAAGTTCATCGTGGCTTTCCTGTTTCTCGGTGCGGCCGCCGAGTCGTATGCCCAGCATACGGATTTCAGAAAGACGGTCGAAAACCGCTATTCTTCCGTCGATCTCGTGGACGACGGAGGAGAGGTAGGTCGGGACAACGTAGCGAGCAAAAGCGAGTGGGAGAGCTTGCTTTTCGGGGCGACGAATGCCGAAGTCGAGTTTTCGGTGGAGCCCTCTTTCGAGGGGGCTTACGGTTTGCGGTTGCGCAGGAGTGCGCCCGAAGGCCCCTTTGTGCTCGAAGCCGTGCGGATTTCGAACCGCGCGGAGGTCGAGGCCGATCTGGTCCGGAAATTTCCGACGGTAGCCGTTCCCGCCCAGTGGATGACGCCGGAGTTTCCCGAAGACGTTCTGGATGTCGTGGCCCGGCATAACGATGCGATACGGCTCGAACGGGAGAAGGAGCGGGCCGAAAAGGATGTATACGAAGTTTCGGCGGTTTCCGTGCCGGTCGGCGAGCGCTTTGCCGACAAGCTGCGTGCGAAGTTCGTCTCGTTCATCGACCGTTTCGAAGGCGGCCGCCTGCCGGCCGGGGAACTGCGCAGCGACGGGGAGAGCACGACGTTCCGTGCCATCACCGGCGAGGAGCTTCGGACCCTGCACATCGGTTTCAGGACCGAAAACGAGGCCCGCGCGCTTTCCGACCTGTGCAAACGCATGATCGCGGACATCGAGGCGGGGCGGTTCGACGAGCGGGAGTACGGCAGCATGGACCGGTGATTCGACATCGGACAATGAGGCGTTCTGCCGGGGGGCTGCGGAGTGCGGTATACGGCGATTTCGGTCGATCGCTGTGGAAACAAAACGCTTCGGTGGCGATCGGATGCCGGGGGCGCTTGCATGGCATGCGTGCTTGCTGTTCGGGCAAGGGCCGGGGTGTACGAAAAGGCTCGGCGCGCAGAGAGACGTACTGTCGGCGGGAGTCGAATTCCGGAACCCGGAACAACGACGGTTACCGCTATTTCCCGGCAGGAGGAAGCGATAAGCCCGTCGTGTTCGTGGCGCATACGCATCGAAGCGGTCCCGATCCCTCCGAACAAGATTTGACGACGCTTCGGGACGGAATTACGTCTGCGATTTATTATCAGGGAACGATGTATAAGTTCGATAAAAACGGACGAATCAAATGAAAACGATTGTTTTGACGTGCGTTCTGGCATGTTTTGCCGTTTCGTTCTCTCGTGCCCAACAGAGTACGAGGTATCGGAAAATCATGGAAAATAACTGCCGGGACGATTTCGAGTTTTCCGAAGGATACGGAACGGGCATTCCGCGCGATTCTTATAATATGGAGAGCAAGACGCCTGTGGAGCGGTTGTTTTTCGGTGATCGCAATGCCGAGGTCGAATATTTTTTCTTGCCTTCGTTCGATGGAGCGTCCGGCTTGCGGCTCGTAAAGGACGCTTGCGGCGGATATGTCCTCGAAACGAAACGGGTGACGAACTGGCAGGAAGTCGAGCGGCAGATCGTCGAGGAGTTTCCGCCGAAGGGGTATGCGACCGTCGAGGAGTTGATGGCCGATGTCGAACGCTCGAAGAATCTGTCGGAGGAGGAGCGGGAGCGGGAAGCCGTGGAAAATGCGGCGATGAACGACAGGCTCCGCAGGGAGCGGCACAGGCGATGGACGATCCGGACATGCTCCGTTCCCGTTTCCGGTGCGTGCGCCGGAAAATTGTACGAACGGATCGCTTCGGCGATAGACGGATTCACGATGAAGGGTCGTCCCGCGGTGATCGGGGATGGTTACGATGTGACGTTCCGTTGTGTCGTGGGCGACGAGCTGCGGACGTTGACCGTTCAAAATCCCGATGCGGAATCGGTCCGGCGGCTTTCCGACCTGTGCAGACGCATGATCGCGGACATCGAGGCGGGGCGTTTCGACGAGCGGGAGTGTCTGGCCGGAGAGTCGGGGAGCGGAGACGGAAAATAGTTTTTTTGTTTGAAAATACGAGAGATTTTCGGTATCTTACATGCGGATCGGAGCCCGACGGTCCTTTTATGAAAGAAAGTTTCACCCAACAATCGTAAAGTATGAAAAAGCGTGGTTCGTTATGGATTCTGTTCCCCTCGTTATTCTTTTTTTCGGGTGCATTCGCGCAAAACGGGGAACATGCCGGAGGCGGCAGGTATTTGAAAAGAGTCGAGCCTGATCTTCGGACGAATGTCGAAGGGGCATACAATTTCGACGGCAAGTCGAAATTGGAAATGCTGTTTTTCGGAGACCGCAATGCGGCGGTCGAGTTTTTCGAGGCTCCGTCTGCCGGGAGCCCGGCGGGATTCCGTCTCGTGCGGAATGCGGCAGATGGGTCGTATGTGCTCGAAGTAAAGAGAATACCGAATTTCAAAGAGGTCGAACAGCAGGTCGGGGCGATGTATCCCACGATCGGCGTTTCGGGGCCGTTGTACGAGGCGATGACGGCCGAGTTGGCCGCTCTTATCCGTGAGCACAACGGCAAGATGGGAAACAAACAGCAGGAAGCGAAGCGGGAACTCTTCGAAGTGGAAACGAAGTCCGTGCCCGTCAGCGAGCGGTTCGCCGAGCGGCTGCATGAGAAAACGCTCGCGGAGATCGACGGTTTCCGTGCGGCAGGTCGTCCGGAAGGTATTCTGGACGGGACGGCGGTGACGTTCCGTGCGGTGGAAGGCGATGAGGTGCGGACGCTGTGGGTCCATGAACCTCGCGGCGACAGCGCTGCGTTCGCCGATTTCTGCCGCTCCGTCGTCGAGGCCGTCGAAGCGGGCGATTTCGACGAAGCGTCGTATCTCAAGGCATTGAAAAAATAGTCGTGCCGTCGGGCTTCGATACGATGTGCAATGTCGGAAGCGGTGGTTTGTTTCGATTTGAGGATATATTTCGCTGTGCTGCCGTCGTTCGGGATGCAGTCCTGACGGATGCGGAGCGTCTTGCCCCGTAACAACGGGCGGACGATGGCGGACTGCTCCGGTCGCAGCGGTTTGTGTACGTTCTTCGGCTGCGTGCAGAAAGGGTGCATTTCGGAGCTTCCGTTCTGTCGGAGGTGACGTTTTGCCCCGAAGACGGATGTCGGCCGGGTCGTCGCGCCGGCGGGATGGTCTCTTTCGGTGTGACAGAGCGGTTTTATCCACATACCGAAAGGCTTGCGGCCGGTAAGGGATGTTTTGGACGCAATGGTTCGCATGCGTTCCTCGGTTGCGTGCAGAAAGGGTTCATTTCGGAACTTCCGTTCTGTCGGAGGTGACGTATAGTCTCGAAAAACGGGTATCGCCCCGTCGGTTCGTCGTGTAGGGGATGGTCGTTTGGGGTGGGTCGGTGCGGTTTTGTCCGTCGTCCGAAAGGGATGCGGTTGGAGGGGGGCGTTTTGAGCGTGGTGGTTTGCACGTCTCCCTCGGTCGTGGCGGGGGCCTTGGGGGCCTCTGCCTTTCGGAGACGGCGTGTTCCTCGGAAAGGAGGGTGTCGTCCAGCCGGTTCGTTGCGTAGGCGGGACGGAGCTTCCGCCGGTGGGGTCGGTGTGGCTCTGCCTGCTTTTGGAAGGTTCGGGGCTGGCGGGGAACGTTTGGGGTATTATGGCTCGCGTGCGTTCATTGGCCATGCAAGAGGGGCGAGTTGTTTCCGGAGCCTCCGCTTTTTCGGAGGTGGTGTTTTGACCCGAAAAATGGGTGTCACCCCGTCGGTTTATTGTGTAGGCGGGACGGTCGCTTTCGGTCGGGGCGATGTGGTTCTGTCCGTCGCTCGAAAGGCGGCGGTGGGGATGCTTGGGACGCAGTGGCTCCCATGCGTTCCGTGGCCGGGAGTGTGTTTTGGGCGCGGTGGCTTCCACGCATTCTTCCGTTACGCATGGGGAACCGTTCCTGAGTTTCCGTCTCGACGGGAGCTTGGGGTAGCAACCTGTAATATTTTCGTATCGGCTTGAAGCCGGTACGGGAGAGAGTTATATATTGCGAAGGTAAGTTTCGATCCGACAGAGCTTCCCCTGTGCTGAACGGCGCAGGATAGTCCGGGGCCGGTGCGGCGACGGGCGAAAGTGAGTGATTGTCGATAGGAAGTTCTGTCGGGTCGTTTTTGTTTTTCGGAGACGGACGGTGTCCGTCCGGTTGCGTTCGGAAAAAATGATACGGCAAAGGGAAAAGACATTCGGAGACTCGGCGTGCGGACGGTACGTCGTGGCGGCGGGGCTGTTCGCGGCGCTTGTCGTGACGGGCTTCTGCGACGTGGGGGTGTTTACCGATTCCGAATCGAATTCGAAGTGGTACGGGTTCGCGCTGGCCGTGGCGGCGGGCGGACTGGCGACGCTCTTTTTGCGGTCTTCGGTTCCGGTGTGCCGTTTCCGGGGACCGGTCCTGTGGCTGTTGCCGTGGTTTCTTTACGGGGTGGTCCGGGCGGCGTCGGGGCCTTTCATGCTCTCGTTCGCCGTTTCTTGCGTTCTCTTCGCGCTGCTCTGTTTGGAGGTCGGTGCGCTCGTTCGCCGGCAGCCGCTCGCCGTGCTGGCGGGACCGGTGGCCGCGACGGCTGCGCTGCTGGCCCTGTACGGCATCGGGCAGTGGACCGGATGGCTGCCGCCGGGCGACCGGTTCCCCGTGACGGGCAATTTCGACAATCCGGCGGGCTATGCGTCGATGCTGGCGTTGAGCGTGCCGTTTGTGCTCTACCTGACCGTTTCGGACCGTCGGGGCCTCCGGTATGCGGCTTGGGGCGTGTGGGTGCTCGTGGCCGCGGCGATTGTTCTGTCGGCTTCCCGTGCCGGGACGGTGACGCTCGTCGCGGTGACCGTCGCCCATGTCGCGAAGCGGTACGGAGGGCGGTGGCGGGACGTCGCGCCGTGGAGGAAGATCGTGGCGGCGGGTTTGGCTGCGGCGCTCGCGGCGGGATTGTATTTCGCCAAGCGGGATTCGGCCGACGGGCGGCTGCTCATCTGGAAATGCACGGCGGAGATGATCGGGGACAGACCGTGGTTCGGTCACGGTTACCGGAGTTTCGAGGCCGAATACATGCGCTATCAGGCCCGCTTTTTCGAGCGCACACCCGACAGCCGTTTCGCTCCGTTAGCCGACAACGTCAAACATCCGTTCAACGAGTTGCTGCGGTTGGCGGCCGAGTTCGGGGCGGCGGGCGTGCTGTGGTTGGGCTTTTTTGTCCGATCGGCGGTGCGGGCATATCGGAGAAGGCCCGACGGGGAAGCGTTCGTTTACGGGTCGGTGCTGGCGGGCATCGTCGTTTTTTCCTGTTTTTCCTATCCGTTCTCCTATCCCTTCACGTGGTTCGCGGCGGCGGTCGGCACGGTCGGGCTCTCCGTCGGGGCCGGCGCGTCGGAGTCGGCGCGTCGGGGGCGAGGGGGGCGGCAATTCGTCGTCGCCGCGCTGTCTCTCGCGTTGGCGGGCTTCACCGTATGCGGCATGTATTTCGACGCCCGCTGGCACGAGCTCGCCTATCGGGGCGTGCCGGGCGGTGCGGAGACGGTCTTTCCCGAATACGAGCGTTTGTACCCCTTTTTGAAGAAGGACCCCTATTTCGTCTACAATTATGCCGCGCGGGCGAACCGTGCCGGCGATTTCGGTCGGAGCGCGACGCTTGCGGCGGAGTGCGAGACGATGCTCGACGATTACGACGTAGAGATGTTGCAGGCCGACAATTTCAGGCGGATGGGCGATTTCGGTCGGGCGGAGGAGCATTACCGGCTGGCGTCGGCGATGTGTCCGGGACGGTTCATGCCGTTGTACGAGCTCGTGAACCTGTACGATGCGACGGGTCGCAGGGACGAGGCGGATGCTCTGGCACGGGCCATCGTGCTCAAGCCGGCGAAAATCCCGTCGGGAACCGTCGGTGCGATCAAGATGAAGATGGAAAAGCGCCTCGCTGGCGAGTGACGGGGCGAGTTCGTTGACCGAAATGGCCGTGGGATTCCCTGCACTGGCTCCGGAATGCCTGACTCTGGAATTGCTTTTCAAATGGCAGGAGGGAAAATACGAAGAGGCCATACGGAAATACCCGAACGGTGTTGTTTTAGAAGAGGTTTGGGGTGGCTATAATCTCAGCGAAACGGCTCAGCAGGAGGGCAGTTTTGTCGATTTATAATTTCAAAATCTTATCCCATGAAAAATTACAGACTCTGGTTCTGGACCGCATTGATGGTCGCCAATGCGATGCTTATGATATCTCATATCAAAGATCGCGATTGGCCTTTCTTTCTGCTCGGAGTGGGGGCGATACTAGTGTGCATACGGGAGTTCTCTTCCCGGCAGAAGCTCCGTCAAGGGCTTACCTATGCTTCGTTGATCGTTTGGTGCATTTCGATCGTCGGGACATGGATGATTCGGTGACGGAACCGGGTCTGGGAAAATGAGAATCGACCTTCCCGTTTCGCGGACGGCATGTGTCCGCGAGACGGGAAGGTTTTCCGGCGTATCGGTGCTGGTGGCCGAAGAAGACCGAGGCTTTGCGGGCGATTTTTTCGGAGAGCGGGGGCCGGTCCCTGAATGGTGGGACCGGTTGTCCGTACCGGTGCAGACTTTCGTTCTTTGCCGCAGGTTTCGGCCTGCGGGGGGCGGTGGAACGGTCTGCCCGTCGCTTACCGGATCCTGTGCGGAAAGCGTGGCCGACGGAATGTCGAACGGGATATTTGTGCGAGAAGCGTGGCCGATGGGGCGTATCGTCGAGTATGGCTGGCACTCTGAGAGTGGGTGGCGGTGTCGTTGGGCTACCTCTTGCCGGACCTTGCGTTGCGACCGGGGGGCGATGACTCCTTCGGCAGCGATCCTCGCAGCCGGTGAGATGTCGAACGGGTTTGTCTGCGCGAAAAAACAGCCGACAGGAGTGGCGTCTGGTTTCGGTTGGCACTCTGACGGTCGGTAGCGGTGTTGTCGTGCTGTCTCGTACGGGGGGGGGCGCTTTGCGACCGGGAGAAAGACGGGAACCTCGGCAGCGATCCTCGCAGACAGGAGGACATTGGGGACAGGTTTATCCGCACGAGAAGTGCGGCCGGCGAGATGTCGGACGAATTTGTCTGTGTGAGACGTACGGCAACGGAAGCTGTATCGGGTTCCGGTCGGCACTCTGAGCGTCGTCGGTGCGTCGAGTTGGTTCGTGTCGGGGGCACTTCGAAAGTCGGCAGCGGTGTCGTCGGGCCGTCCCGTGTCACGGGGCTGCATGGCGACCGGAGAAGACGGGGCATCGGTTGCGGAGTCCGAAGGTAGCGGCGTATCGGAAACGGCGTGGTCGTACAGGTCGGAAAAACGCAGGGCCTCGGCGAAGCGGTCGGGTGCCGTTCTGCAAGCGGACGGGACGATTTTTTCGCGAAGCGGTGGTCGGGGGGGCCTCCGAGCACCCGAACGAAGGATAGTTCCGCCTTCGCGGGGCCGAACCGGTGCCTGCACCCGTCGATTGCCGGACGTCGCACCGTCCTGTCGGCGGGAGCCTGCGGCCGTTTCGTTTTCGCCGGGTCGGGTCGCGGGCGCATCATCGGGGAAATGCGGAGTGCGTCCGTATCCGTCGGAATCGAAAAAACGGTGGGGACGGACATCGAAAATCCTCGGAGTCCGGTGACGGAACCGCCCGTATCGGTTCGGAGTGTCGTTCCGCGGAACCGATTCTGTTTTTCTGCGGCGACGAGGGGAATGTCGAGGCCGTTTTCGGCGCGTTTCTTGTTCCGAGGCGGAAAAAAGGTTCGTCTTATGAAAAATGAAACGGGATCGATCCGGCGGCTCGTGAGCAACACCATGTCGCGCATCCATCCTTTCGTTTTGCTGGTGTCGTGCATGGGTATCCTGCTCGCTTATCTGACGGGTATGTACGTCACCGGTACGCTGCATGCGCCTTCGCGCTGGATGGGCGCCATGCTGGCCTGTACGTCGGTCGTGGTGGTGTTGCAGTCGCCCGGTTACAAGGAGTCGCTCCGGCCGGGGCTCATGCGGGTCCTCGGAACGTTTCTGGGGGCGTTGATCGCCTATCTGTATCTGTCTCTGCTGCCGTTTTCGGTGGTGGGGATGCTCGTGTCGGTCTTCGTGCTGGAGATGATCTGCATGTGGCTCAACATCTATAACAACGGCCGCATCGCGACGATCACGCTGCTCATCATCCTGCTCGTCTCGCAGATGAACTCGCATGTCGATCCCGCCATGAACTGCATGCTGCGCTTTTTCGAGTCGGCGGCGGGCGTGGGCGTCGGTATCGGGCTGCTGTGGGTCATCGAACGGTGGAACCGCTTCCGGCAGCGCCTGCTCCGGATGGGCGAAAACAAGGACGGCAAGCCGGTCGAGATGGACACCATGCCGTTGCGCTGGGGGCATTTCAAAGTGCTCATCGTCGCTTCGCTCGGACAGGTCACCGGGGCCGGGCTGGCTACGCTGGTGGGGATCGTCCTGCCGATGATCCAGCTCGTGCGCCATCCCGAACTTTCGTCGCTGGCCCAAGGCGCCGTGGCCGCCACGAGTCTCGTGGGCATTATGGTCGGGTCGGTCGTGTTCGGGGCGCTGAGCGACCGGCACGGGTACCTGCTTTTCTTCCGGCTCTGTCCGGCCATTATTCTGGCCGCATCGCTGTTCGCCTTTTTCTCGGACAACCTCCCCTCGCTGGTCGTCGCCCTGTTCCTGATGGGGATGGGCATCGGCGGCGGGTACAGCCTCGATTCCGATTACATTTCCGAAATCATGCCGCGCCGCTGGCGGTTGCTCATGGTGGGCGTGGCCAAGGCCTCGTCGTCGGTGGGCAATGTGCTCGTCGCGCTGGTGTGCGTCTACCTGCTCGACCTGTGGCGCGATGCGGTGCATTGGAACGGCTTGCTGCTGCTCATTTCGGCGCTGGCCGTCATCATGCTGTTGTGCCGGGTGCGTTTCGCGCAGAGCCCCGGCTGGCTGCTCGCCCACGGGCGCACGGCCGAGGCGCAACGTGCCGTGCGGTATTTTCTGGGTTCCGATGTCGTGACGGGCGAGTTGAACGCCCGCTCGGCGCAGAAGGAGACGCCCAAGGTGTCGTGGAGCGGACTGTTTCGCCGCGATAACCTGAGCAAAGTGATTTTCAGCGGTGTGCCGTGGGCCTGCGAGGGGCTGGGCGTCTACGGCATCGGGGTGTTCATGCCCGTGCTCATCATGTCGCTGGGACTGGGCTCCGCGGCGGAGGGGCCGCTGGGGCATATCGCCTCTTCGGTGCAGCTGAGCGCCTACATCAATCTTTTCGTGCTGGCCGGGTTCGTGTTGGGGCTGTTTTTGGTCAATCGGTGGTACCATGTCCGCACGCAGACGTGGGGATTCCTGTTGTGTGCGGCCGGGATGGGACTGTTGCTCGCGGGGCACGAACTGCACTGGCCGGTGTGGGTTTCTCTGGGGGGATTCATGATCTTCGAACTGTTTCTCAATGCGGGTCCCCATCTGATGACGTTCATCATTCCGCCCCAGATCTATCCGGTGTCCGAGCGCGGAGCGGGGGCCGGACTGGCGGCGGCTTTCGGCAAACTGGGGGCGGTGATCGGCGTGCTGTTCATTCCGATGCTGCTCAAGTGGGGCGGGATGACGGCCGTGTTGTCGGTGACGATCGCCGTGCAGCTCGTCGGGGCGGCGGTCACGGCCTTTGTAGGACGCAGGGTGCTGCCCGATGCAGGGCCGGAACATAAGCCCGAATGGCGCCACGACCGATAGGACCGATAGGAACGACACGGGGGCGGCCGAATCGCATCGGCCGCCCCCGTGTCGTTGTCGGAGCGCTCGTCGGAGTCGGACGGGAACGACACCGACAACGGTCAGGACGGAAGGACGGTTTCGGAGGAGGGGCTTGGAGGTGTCCGCAGCCGGGAGGGTTGTTCGAGACCGTATGCCTCGACGAGCTTTCGGTCGCCGAAGATGCGCGTCGTCTCGCCGTCGGCCACGATCCGGCCCTCTTTCATCACGATCGTGCGCGGGCAGAGTTCCGGGATCATTTCCATGTCGTGCGTGGCGATGAGCATCGTGTGGTCGAAACGGGCGAGCAGGTCGATCACCTGCCGCCGGGCGCGTGCGTCGAGGTTCGAGGTGGGTTCGTCCATGACCAGTACCGAGGGTTCCATCGAGAGGACCGTCGCGATGGACACGCTTTTTTTCTGACCGCCCGAAAGACGGTGGGGTGCGGCGTGCCGGAGCGATTCGGCGCCTACGGCTTCGAGGGCCCGCGTGACGCGCTGGGCGATCTCTTCGTGCGTGAGCCCCATGTTCGCCGGCCCGAAAGCCACGTCTTCTTCGACCGTGGGCATGAAAAGTTGCGTGTCGGCTTCCTGAAACACGAGTCCCACCGTCTGACGGATGCGGGGCAGCGTTTTGCGCGTGATCTCGATGCCTCCTACCGAGATGCGGCCTTGGGTAGGCAGCAGCAGCCCGTTGGTGTGGAGCAGCAGCGTCGATTTTCCTGCGCCGTTGACCCCCACGAGCGCGACCCGCTCGCCGTGCGTGATGCGGAACGTGATACCCCGGAGGGCTTCGTGCCCGTCGGGATAGGTGTAGTGTACGTTGTCGAATTGAAGATAATGGTGGCTCATGCGGTCTATGGAATGAGTGGATGTCCGCCCAGCGTCCGCGCGAGGGTTTCGGCGGGGCCGTACAGGCGGATGAAAACGAAAGCGGAGCACCACAGCGCCACGAATGCGCTGTCGCGCCACTGCCAGTGCGGCTGTTCGCGGAAGGTGCAATCCGGAATGCGTCCGGTGAATCCCCGTGCGAGCATGGCGCGGTAGACGAGTTCGGCCCGGTCGAAGGTGCGGATCATCAACTGTCCGACGAAGGTGCCCCACATCGGAAGCGGATAGGAGCTGCGGCCGTAGCCGCGGGCGTCGCGGGCCTGTTTCATGCGGAGGGCCTCCTCGACGAGCACCCGCAGGTAACGGAAGACGAAAAGCAGTTGCGCGGCGAAAAGCGACGGCATGCCCATCCGCTGCATGCTGCGGCAGAGGCGGTAGTAGCCCGTCGAGCGGATGAGTAGCAGCAGGGCTTGCACCGAGAGCAGTCCGCGCAGCAGGATCGACGCGAAGCCGATCCATCCTTCGGTAATGCTCACCGTTCCTATGCGGAAAACGGGCGTCCTCTCGTAGAAGACGTTGAACAGACCGATCAGAGCCACGAACGGCAGCACGACGAGCGAACGGCGGAAAAGTTGTCCGTAACGCATGGCGCCCATGGCCGAGCCGGCGAGCGGAAAGGCGAAATAGAGCAGAAGCTCCGAGAACCGATGGAGCGGGACGGAGAGCATCGTTATGAGGAAGACCGTCGTCACGACGAGCTTGGCCCGCGGGTCGATGTCGTGGAGCGGGCTGCCTGTCCGCTCGGCGCGCTCCATGTCGTCGAGTGCGTAGAGGGCCTTCTGCAATCGGTCTTTCATGGTTGGCGGCGGCTCGGTCCGAACAGGCTGGAGAGGCCGAATACGGCCAGCAGGATCGCTCCGCTGCCCACGATGCCGGCCAGCGAAGTGTCGTAGTCGGGCATGAGGGCCGTGGTCCGCTGGATCGAGGCGGCCGTGCGGTGCAGCGGGTCGTCCGCGGCTTCGGGTTCGTCCGCTCCCGTCGTGCGGGCGATCGACCATTCGAGTCCGTCGGGGTCCGACGAGGCGATCCACGAGAACGATCCGCCCAGCAGCAGCGCCGCGAGCGACAGTCCGGCGAGGGCTTTGCCCCACGAGGTTTTGCCCGTTCCTCCCGTCCGGCGGATGTCGACGAGCAGTTCGGGCTTGTATTTCCGTACCGCGCACAGCACGGCGGCCGTAGCCAGCCCTTCGCCGATGCCGATGAGCAGATGGATCGGCAGCATGAACATCAGGAATTTTCCTGTCGGCAGCGCCGTGATGCCCGAAAGTTCGGTTTCGGCCGTCACGGCCAGCGCACCGAGTTCGAGACCCACGACCGAGGCGAGCAGCGAGGCGGCGAAAATGCGGCCCGTGGACAGGTTCCCCCGCACGAGCGGACGGAATATCAGCGGATAGGCCAGCAGGCACGAGCATACGGCCATGTTGAGGATGTTGCAGCCCAGCGCCATGAAGCCGCCGTCGGCGAAGACCAGACATTGGATGACCAGCACCGAGGCGAGCGTGATGAGCGCGGCCCAAGGACCCAGTACGGCCGAAAGGAGGATGCCGCCCACGATATGGCCGCTCGAACCCGTTCCGGGGATCGAAAAGTTGATCATCTGGGCGGCGAAGACGAAGGCGCCCATCACGCCCATGAGCGGCACGATGCGCTCGTTCTGTGCGGACGGATCGTCTTCGTTCCGCTTCTGTTTCACTTTGAAGATCGCCGTGCCCAGCAGGGCCAGCGACACGGCTCCCGCGACGGCGAAAACCGGCGGGGAGACCAGAGCGTCGGACATGTGCATGCGTTCGGTTTTTTGAGGTTGGTTGTTTTTACGGAGCGTGCCGCCCGAAGGGAGGAGGGCTCGGAACCGGCCGGCTCCGGAGGAACGGTTCGCTCTACCGCTCGTCGCGGGCGGTCCCGTCGGACGGCGGCAGGTGCGTTTTGTTCGCGGCGTTCCAGTTCGAATGGTCGGGCTTCCGTTCGCTGTCGAACCGGATAAGCGGCAGCAGGAACAGCCATGTGACGATGCAGAACGGCGCCGTCAGCGTGGCGAGGCCCAGCGGGGTCGTCAGTACGTTCATGCCTGCCTGGACGAATACCGTGACCAAAATACCCAGTACGGTCCAGAGCGCCGATTTCGGGCCGGGCTTGTAGAACACCGTGGCCAGTGCGATGGCCGTCAGCGTGGGGCTGAAGCCGTAGAGCCCTTCGGCGATGTCGCTCGCCGAGGCTTTCAGCGCGACGGCCGTCAGCACGGCCAGCGCCGAACCGACGGCGGCCCACAGCGCGGCCCAGCGGTTGCAGAGCAGCAGACCGACGAGAAACAGCAGGCCGGTCACCCACGAGTCGATGAGGAAGACCTGCGCGATGCCCTTGAGCCACCCTTCGACCAGCAGGCCGAGGTCGGGATGGGCCGCCGAGGCGAAAGCGCCCGGAAGCCCCGGTTCGGACATATGTGCGGGCGGCATGCCGTGCATGGCTCTGGCGGCCAGAAGGAACATCCATGTGCAGAACACGAACGGGAAAGTGAGCGAGTTCGTCTTCCAAGGCGCCATCACGTTGTTGAATCCGGTACGCACCCACGTGGTGAGCGCGGCGCAAAGCATCAGCGCTAGCCACATCCACACGGTGTTGCCCATGAACGTGGGAAAGGCGCATCCCACCAGAATGCCGTTGAAGCCCCACAGTCCCTGCCGTCCGTCCTCGGCCGGCAGACCCAGCAGGCGGCCCGCGAGGGTCGAAACCGTCAAGCCCAACAGCGCGCCCCAAGCCACGATGCCCGTGCCTTGGGCGTATGCGCCCCAGAATATGCCGCACAGAAAGAGCAGGCCCGTCCATGCGCTGTTCTGGAACATGACCTGTCCGGCGCCGCGCAGCAGCGACCGGATAAATTCGAGGGATTCGTCGCCGGAATATTTCGTGCCGGCTGCCGTGTTCGTCATCGTCGGAAAGTTTTTCGGTTTAACGTTCTGTCGTTCTATCGCCACGGGAACTCTTCGGGCAGCGGTTTGCCTTTGACCTGCATCCGCACCGTGGAGCAGAATTCCCTGACGAGTCGTTTCACGGGACCGGTCTCTGCGCCGAGCGCCTTGTAGAGCAACCCGCAGTCGCCCGGCAGGCGGGTGATGCCGGCCGCCAGCTTCCGATCGCGGTCGATGAAGGCTTCCGTCTGCTCGTAGATCCGGTCGGCGTGTTCGCGCGGCGTCAGTACGATGACGTTCGCGAAGACGTCGTAGCCGTTCATGACGCCCAGCGTCTCAGGCGTGCGTTCGTCGGGCCGGACGACGAATTTTTCGCGGAAAAGCCGTTCGCCGTCCGGACGTTCGGCCCGCGTGCAGACCGAGAGGATGTCGTAGCGGAACCGTTCGCCGTCGCGGAAATATTTGCGTCCGCTCATGTAGATCTCCGAGTAGAAAAGCGTCGCCGAAGGTGCGATGCGGATTTCTGTGTCGGCGATGAAGCGGGTATGGGCGCACGGGATGGTCGGTTCGGGAAGGTATTCCAGATAGGCGTTCTCTTCGAGCTCGAAGCGTTGGCGCAGGCCCGAATAGTTGTGGCGCATCTCGGCCAGTTTCGTGGCCGCGCCCGTCGAGATGTGGGCGAAGGCGTCGCGATGGACCGTGAAGTTCTGTTCGTAGCGGTCGCCGTCCACGTTGGGCCCTCCCGACGAGAGGATATAGACGCAGGGCATTTCGGGCATCGCCTCGTCGAAGTAGAGCTCCTGCTGCACGATGAGCGGCGCGCGCCGCTCCCAGTCGCGCATGACGGAGCGGCCCTCGGCGTCGAGTTCGAAACCCAGACGCAGGTAGCCCGTTTTCCCCGGAGAGCCGACGGGCATGGCCTTCGGCTCCGCGAGGTACGGGCGCATCTCTTTGGCTGTCGCGAAATTCATCGTCATACGGTGGCGGGTGTTTCCTCTTTGCGGTTGAGGTCGATGTCGAAAAGGGCCGTGCGGCGGATGAGTTCCACCAGCTCGTCGATGCCCTCTCCGGTCATGCAGTTCGTGAAGATGAACGGCTTGCCGGGGCGCATGGCTTCCGAGTCGCGGCGCATGACTTCCAGATCGGCGTGGACGTAGGGAGCCAGGTCGGTCTTGTTGATGACCAGAATGTCGGACTGCGATATGCCGGGACCGTCTTTGCGCGGAATCTTGTCGCCGGCGGCCACGTCGATCACGTAGATGAAGAAGTCCACCAGCGCGGGGCTGAACGTGAGCGTCAGGTTGTCGCCGCCCGATTCGATGAGTACGATGTCGCCGTCCGGGAAGCGCGCTTCCATCTCTTCGACGGCCGCGATGTTCATCGAGGGGTCTTCGCGCACGGCCGTGTGCGGGCAGGCGCCCGTCTCGACGCCGATGATGCGCTCCTCGACCAGGATGCCCTTGAGCATTTTGCGCACGTGTTTGGCGTCTTCGGTGGTGACTACGTCGTTGGTGATGATGAGCACTTTATAGCCCATGTCGAGCAGGCGGGGGGTGATGGCTTCGATGAGCGCCGTTTTTCCCGAACCTACCGGTCCGCCGATTCCTATTCTGCAAGTGTTGTTCATAGTGGGTTTTTGTTTTTGATGCGGGTTCGTTTTTTCAGTTCATAAACATTCGTTTGAGTCCCTTTTCGTGCAGCGAGGCCAGAATGTCCGTCTGCGGCGCGAAGGCGTGCATTTCGTCGAGTTCCATTTCGCTCGCGATACGGTACATGTCGTCGATGCGGCGGCTCATGTCGAACAGAATCCGTTGCGTGTCGTAATGGGAGACCCGCACGCAGCGGAGTGCGGCGCTGAGCACCATGTTGGCCGTGCCGTACTGTTGCGAACAGAAAAGCCCCCGTTCCGATATGCCGCACGCGGCGAAGAGGATGCCCTGCGCCACGGGATAGGTTCCCGGCGTCCGACCGGCGTCGATCTCGCCGAGCCAGCGCTCGACGATGTCGTCCGAGAGGATGCGGCGGGAGAGTTCGGCCAGTTTTTTGCCCATGCGCAGCGTCATCTGCCGGGCCTCGGTGTTCATTTTGCACAGGATCACGTACCGGTCGGCTTCGGGGATGCCGTCGTAGCGGCCCTGTTCCCGGCTTCGGTAGGCGTGCAGTGCGGCCACGCCGTCGGTGAAGGCAGCCTGTCGCACGATGTCGAAGGTATATTCTTCGAGGGTCGCGGCGTCGCGGACGAGCCCCTCTTCGGCCGCCGTCTCCATGCCGTTCGAAAACGAAAAGGAGCCGACGGGAAAAGCCGAATCGGAGAATTGCAGCAGCCGCAAGAGTTCGGTCGCTTCGTTGGACATACGTTTCGGCGTTTAGTGTGCGTGTTCGTAATCGGGATGGCGGTGGTGATGCACGTCGCTGTCGGGACCGGTGCCGCCGAACAGCCGCCGGATTTCGTGAGGGGCCAGATAGGGAATCACCTCGGAACCGGGCTGGAACGACCACGAGACGTCCTCGATGCGGTGCGTGCGCATGACGCTGTCCATCACTTTGCGGTCCACCGTGAGCGGAACGTACACTTTGGTCCCCTTGACCACGGCAGGCCAGTGCTGGTTGCCGATGGCGTGTCCCAGCTCGACGGCCGTGTGGATGATGATTTCGGGATTCTGTTCTCTCAGCGCGCCGAGGTCGGCCACCAGCACGTCGCTCAGGCAGATGCGCAGCGCGACGATGCGGCGCTCTTCGGGCAGGTATTCGATGATGTCGCCGTCGTGCAGTTGCGAGTGACGGGCCAGCGCGACGGCGTATTCGTTGCCGCGGGCGCTCTTTACGACGAAACGGCTCTTCTGGGCCGTCCATTGGTCGAGGTCGAGATACTCGACATCGGCTTCCTGCGCGCGTGCCTTCCATTCGGGCGCGTGGAGGTTGCCTGTGATTTCGGTGTAGATTTTCATTCGGTCGGTTTTTTCGTAAAGGATAATCGAATTTCGGGGGCCGCCTTTGCAGGGCGGTCCCCGAAAGGGAATTTAGCTGAACCAGTAGAGCTGGCCGAGCGGGAATTTTTCGGCCGGTTTGACGTAGACGTGCACGCCGTTCACCGTTACGGCGAACGTTTCGGGGTCAATGTCGATGCGGGGCATGCCGCCGTTGCGTACCATGTCGTACTTGGTGAGCTGGCGGGTCCGGCGCACCGGCAGCACCGTGCGTTCGAGACTCAGTCGCTCCTTGATGCCGCTCTGATGGGCCGCATTCGAAACGAACGACATGCAGGTCCGGGGCATCGCGTGACCCAGCGCGCCGTACATCGGACGGTAGTAACACGGCTGCGGGGTAGGCAGCGAAGCGTTGGGATCGCCCATGTTCGACCAGTTGATCATGCCACCCTTGATGACCATCTTGGGCTTGGCCCCGAAGAATTGCGGTTCCCAGAGCACCAGATCGGCCACTTTGCCCTTTTCGACCGAACCGAGGTAGTCCGATACGCCGAAGGTGACGGCCGGGTTGATCGTGACTTTGGCGATGTAGCGCAGTACGCGGAAGTTGTCGTTGCCTTCGGCGTCTTCGGCCAGCTTGCCGCAGGCGTTCTTCATGAACGACGCCATCTGGAAGGTACGCATGAACGATTCGCCTACGCGGCCCATGGCCTGTGAGTCGGACGAAACCATCGACAGCACGCCCAGATCGTGCAGCACGTTTTCGGCGGCCTGCGTTTCGGGTCGCACGCGGCTTTCGGCGAAGGCCACGTCCGAGGGGATCTTGGGGTTGAGGTTGTGGCACACCATGATCATGTCGAACAGTTCGGCCTGCGAGTTGATGCCGAAGGGCAGCGTGGGGTTGGTCGAGGAGGGCAGCACGTAGGGCATCGACGCGACCTTGAGCAGGTCGGGCGCATGACCGCCGCCGGCGCCTTCGGTGTGGTAGGTATGGATCGTGCGTCCGTCGATGGCGGCGATCGTGTCTTCGACGTATCCGCCCTCGTTGAGCGTGTCGGCGTGGATGGCCACCTGAATGTCGTAACGGTCCGCCACGTCGAGCGCGGTGCGGATGGCTGCGGGCGTGGAGCCCCAGTCTTCGTGGATTTTCAACCCGCAGGCGCCCGCTTCAATCTGTTCTTCGATCGGCTGGGCCACCGAGCAGTTTCCTTTGCCCAGCAGGCCGACGTTCACGGGCAGGGCCTCGATGGACTGGAGCATGTATTCGAGGTTCCAGCGTCCCGAAGTGATCGTCGTACCGTTGGAACCGTCCGAGGGGCCGATGCCTCCGCCGAAGAGCGTGGTGATGCCGTTGCTCAGCGCGGTATAGGCCTGCTGCGGGGCGATCATGTGCACGTGGCCGTCGATGCCGGCCGCCGTCAGGATGAGGTGTTCGCCGGAGATGGCGTCCGTGGCCGCGCCCGTAATCAGGTCGGGATGTACGCCGCGCATCGTATTGGGGTTGCCCGCCTTGCCGATGCCGGCGATCTTGCCGTCCTTGATGCCCACGTCGGCCTTCACGACGCCCAGCTTGGCGTCGATGATCGTCACGTTGGTGATGACCAGATCGAGCGATCCCTCGGAAGAGGTCATCGTGTTGGCCAGCCCCATGCCGTCGCGAATGGTCTTGCCGCCTCCGTAGACGACCTCGTCGCCGTATTCGCGCAAGTCTTTTTCAATTTCCACATATAGATCGGTGTCGCCCAGACGGATCTTGTCGCCTACGGTCGGCCCGAAAAGGTTGTTGTATTCCTGTCGTGAAATCGTTGCCATGCTCTATCGTTTTTTGTCGTTATCGTTTTTCTCCGGCGTCCGGGGAGCGGTTTGTGCGGCGGCAGCGGCGTCGTTCCGCGTTTTGTCCGCCCCGTTCTGCGGGTTCCTTTCGGACGTGCTCTTGAAGCCTGCGTGTCGAGCGCGGCGCACGGCGGCCAGATGGACCGGATAGTAGGAGGGATCGTCCTCTTCGCCCGTATAGCCCATGACCAGCCCGTTGAAACCGATCACGCGGCGTTTGCCGGAGAAGGGCACCAGTTCGACCTCTTTCAGGTCGCCGGGTTCGAAGCGCACGGCCGTCGTGGCGGGAATGTTCAGGTGGCAGCCGAAGGCGGCGTCGCGGTCGAATTCCAGATAGCGGTTCACCTCGAAGAAATGGAAGTGCGATCCGATCTGGATAGGACGGTCGCCCGTGTTGCGCACGGAGAGTTTGACGGTTTTGCGGTCGGCGTTGTATTCGATGGCGTCGCCCAGCAGGATCTCGCCTCCTACGGCCACCGGCTGTCCGGGAGCGAATCCCTTCTGACCGGGGTAGAGGGCTTCGGCCGGTTGCCTTTCTGCGGCTTCTGCCGGGGCTTTTTTGTCCGAAGTCGGTTGCTGTGTATTCATAAGTCGTTCGTTTTAACGTTATTTGATCGGATGGTGGATGCTCACCAGACGCGAACCGTCGGTGAATACGGCTTCGACCTGAAGCAGACCGATCATGTCGGCCACGCCTTCCATGACGTCGCTGCGGGTGAGAACCGAAGCGGCGTCTTTCATGACCTCTTCGACGGTTTTGCCTTCCCGCGCTCCTTCGAGGGCCGAGGAGGTGATGTAGGCCACGGCCTCCGGATAGTTGAGCTTGAGCCCTTTTTTCAGACGCCTTTCGGCAATCATGCCGAGCGAAAGCAGCGTCAACTTGTCGATCTCTTTCGGTGTCAGATGCATAGTGCGAAATATTTTATTAGTGGTTGAGAGTAAATGCGTCGGGAAAAGGGACGTGCGGCTCCGCTCTTCGGGTACGCTCGTGCGACCGGCAAAGGAAGGACAAAAAGCATGCCATGCCGACGCCGAAAACCGAAGCCGGGAAAAGGATCGGGTGCTGGCACCAAATTTGATTCTCCGCCCGTGGAAACCAATAAAAAATCATCGGTTATGATCAAAGCTATGCTCATCGCGGGTCTGGGCGGTTTCATCGGCACGTGCCTGCGCTTTCTGACCGGGAAACTGTGCCATGTCATCACGGTTTCCGCTTTTCCGTGGGGCACGTTCGCCGTCAACGTGGTCGGCAGTTTCGTGATCGGAATCTTTTTCGGACTGGCCGAGAAGACGAACGTCATCTCGCCTTCGATGAACGTTTTCCTCATCACGGGGTTCTGCGGCGGCTTCACGACCTTTTCGTCGTTCGCCGACGACATGTATCTGTTGCTTCAGCAGCGGCACTGGCTCTATTTCTGGCTCTACTTCGGGCTGAGTGCCGTGTTGGGGCTGCTGCTCGTGTGGCTGGGGCGCTCGCTGGTCAAGGCCTGATGCGGCGAAGGCGGTCCGTCGGGGCCGCCTTCCGTTTTCCGGTTTTCGGCCGGGACGCATCCGACGGAAGTACGAAAGAGGGGGTACGGCTCGAAGCCGTACCCCCTCTTTTTGTCGGAGCCGGTCCCGTCCCGGAGAACGGATCGTCTGGCTCCGGGACGGGACACCGTCCCTTATCGCTCGACGTGCAGGTCGAACATTTCGTGCCGGTCGAAAGCGACCCAGTAGCTCAGGGCCAGTTCCCGGATGTACTGCCAGTAGTCCTCGGTCAGGTCGCCGTACCGGTCGATGCCTTTTTTTACGTCCCGTCGGATGCGTTCGGCGTATTCGGGCTTGAGCGTCAGTCGGATCGTCTTGTCCTTGAACGTGAAGAGCGCTTCCGGACGCGGCGTTTCGTTCTCGGCCACGGCGATGAGGCCGTGCCCCAGCGTGGCGCCCGTGGCGGTTTGCAGGCCGTCGTTCATGCAGCTTATGGGCGGAATGAGCCCCGCATAGCTCGTTACACGGATGTCGTCCACGCCGATGTTGAAGTATTCGCGGGCCCGGATGCCCATTTTTACGCCTACCGTGGCGTAGATGCCTAAATGACCGTGCAGTTCGTTGGTCAGCACGCCCGCCCGCCATTCGCTCGGCCCGTGGCGCTCGACGGCCGGGCCGATGAGCGGCGCGACGTCTGCGGCGTAGCATTCGGCCCAGAGGGGGAATCCGTAGAAGACGCGGCTCTCGCTGTCGGGCTTGCCCCGCAGCACGGAGAGCAAGGTCTGCCGCGCCTGCTCGGCCGAAGCCTCGTCGGGCAGCGTGCAGATGTCGACGGAGGGCGAGACGGCCTGTGCGACGAAGAGTTCCGGCCGGAAAAGATAGACGGCCGCCAGATCGTCCCAAGCCCGAAGGTGCCGTTTCTGGATCAGCTCTGCGAGCGGTGCGCTGCGGTGCGTGGAGACGATTTTTTCGGCGTAGGGGGTGGAGATGTTCGCTATCGAGTCGAGCAGGGCCGGGGTGATGACGATCGGGTGCGAGGGATGGGTCGTGACGACGGCCGTCCGGATGCCGCTTTGCAGGATGTGGCGGGCGGCGACGGTGTCTGTGCGGAAATTGTCCCCGGCGAGGGGTTCGGGGCCTCCGTCGTACCATACCACGCGCTCGATGCGGTCGCCCAGAGAGGGGTTCCGCCGCAAGGCGTCGGAGAGGTTGGTCAGTGCGCCGAGGGCGACGAAGACGACTTTCTCCTCTTCGTTTTCGAGCGTCCGGGCGATCAGTTCCGCGGCTGGGAGACAGGTCCCGTTCACGACGCTGGTGTCGCCCCAGCCGATCGTCCGGGAATGGGCCCTCCATGCCGGAGCCGGAGTACCCACGGCACGTCCTTCGCCCACGGGTACGCCCTGGTGATAGAAGCCGTCGAGCAGGGCGCCGACTCTGAGGGCCGCTTCGGCGGGCGTCAGGGCGCCTTCGGAGGTCGTGACGGCAAGCACTTCGGCCTCGCGGTTGCCCAGCAGCATGCAAAGCGTGCGCAGGTCGTCGGCCGCAGCGTCGGTGTCGATGACGATGTGGAAGCGGGCCTTGCCCGAATGAGCCGCGGCGTCGGTCGCTGTCAGCAGTCCGAAGAGGGCCGCTGCGAGGGACAGCAGCTTCGGAAAACGGAAACGGTGTGTCATGGTTCGTATCATCTGAAAAGTTTTTTCGTTCGTTCGGTTAAAAAGTGAAGTTCGCGCCGATCATTACGGTGGCTCTGGGCATCGGGAAACCGGCGTTGATTTCATAGCGTTGGGCCAGCAGGTTCTCTCCGCGCACGAACGCTTCGAGCCATTTCGCGGCCCGGAAACTCGCATCGGCATTCCACAGCACGAAGTTCTCCGTGGTCTGCGGAGAGACCGACGTGTAGAGTCCGTGGACGTACTGTATGCCCGTCGAGGCGGTCCATCGTTTGCGCGAGAAACGGACTTCGCCGTAGAGCTTGTGCTCCGGGGCCGCCACGACCGGATATTTCATGTGCAGGAAGCTGTAGTTGGCCGATGCCGACCACGACGCGTCGATGCGCCATGCGATCTGGCCCTCTACGCCCCAGTTCTCGACTTTTCCCGTGTTGACGTTCATCGGACGTCCGTCCACCGGAACGGTCATGATCATGTTCGACCCGTCGATGAAAAAGACGTTCGCGCCGTAGGACAGCACTCCGTCGAGCAGGCGTTGCGTGTACGAGAGTTCGTAGCTCATCAGCCGCTCCGGCTTCAGGGCCGGATTCTGCGGCGGGAACATGTACATTTCGCGGATGGTGGGGAAGCGGAACCCTTTGCCGATCATCGCTTTGAGTCCGGCGCTTTTCGACAGGGCGAACGAGAGGCCTCCTTGCTGAATCCATTGGGTGCCCGTCTGCGAATGGCGGTCGATGCGCAGGCCCGCGTCCACGGTGAGCCATCGGGCGAGCTGCTGCCGGAAATCGACGTAGCCGGCCACTTCGTTCTGCGTCACGTCGGCCGTGGTTTTCTCCCCGCCGTCGAGGTAGCGGTTCCATGCCTTGCCTCCGAAATGCTGGTAGTCGATGCCGACGGTCAGCCGGTTGCCCTCGAAGAGCGTGGCGCTTTGGTACCACGAGAGACCCAGCATCCTGTCGCGCGAGTTGAACCGGTAGTCGGGCGGCTGTTGCCCCGCCGAATAACCGTCGTCGATCTTGTGCCGTCCCCAGTTGTGGAAAAAGCTCAGTGCGCCCGATGTCCTGCCGTAGTCGTTCTGCAATGAAACGGAAGTCATGCCGCGCGTGATGCGCGAGTCGTTGTCGATGAGGGGCGCCCATACCGTTCCGGGATTCGAGGCGTTGAAGTGCGTGAGGTTCACGTCGGCCCAGAGGTTCCATTCGTCGCTGAAGCGGTAGCCGAGCTTGGCGTAGCCTCCGTACTGTTCGAAGCCCATGTCGGGCCGGTGGCCGTCGGTGCGGTTGTACGATCCGGTCACTGCGCTCGAAAAACGTCCGGCCCGGACGAAGTTCGCCGCTTCGGTCTGAAGCGTGTTGTAGGAGCCGTAGCCGATGCGGACGTTGCTTTTGACGCCGTCTTCGTGGATTTTCCGCGTGACGATGTTCATCACGCCGCCCATCGCGTTCGTGCCGTAGAGCACAGAGGCGGGGCCTCGTACCACTTCCACGCGGTCGGCCAGCATCGACTGGTAGGCGTCGGCGATGGGATGGCCCATCAGGCCCATATACTGCGGATGGCCGTCGATAAGCACCAGCAGGCCCGTGGTGGGGCTGCCGCCGATGCCGCGCAGCGACATGCCGCCCGCCGCACCTGTCGAGACGCCGTAGCCCATGATGCCGCGTCCGGTGACGAAAAGGCCCGGCACCTGACGGGCGAGCGTGGGCAGCAGCGAGGGCTGGCGGTCCTGTTCGATGGTGCGCCGGTCGACGACCGCCACGGTCATGGGCAGGTGGCGCAGGTCGGTTTCGTTGCGCGTGCCGGTGACCACCACTTCCCGGATCGGGTAGGTTTTCTTCGTGTGCAGGGTGTCGTCCGTTTGGGCCCGCAACAGGCACGACGGTGCCAGCACGGCGACGAGCAGAGCCGAAAGGAGTTTGTCATTCATCGTTTTCGGGGTTTCAACAAATTTATGGTTTCTGTTTTTTCCCGCCAAACTGCGGACGGAAAGCAGGAGAATCGGGGTAGGGGGCGACACTGGCGTGCGGGTTCCTGAGTCTCGGAGGTGCCGGCTCGTCGGGCAGGCGCGAAACCGCACCGGGAGAGAGGGTGTCGTCGGAACGCGGAACGGATGCGGAAGCCGGTGGGCGGCGTTCGGTACGGAGCCCCGTATCGGGGGCGGACCGCAGGGCAAGCGAGCGTCGTTTCGTATGATTCATATCGGGCGGATGGATGGTCGGTGCATGCCGAACAATTATGATGCCACGATTTCCGGTGTACGTTTTTATCGTACAGCCGCTTAAGCGCCCCTTCGGGCGGTCTTCCCGTCGGGGCGGGACAAAGCCTTCCGGACCGGGAGATCGCTCCGTGCCGGACCGCTCCCCTCGGCGTGGCTCCGTGCCGGACCTCCGTTTCGGATCTCGGAACGAGGGGCTCTTCCCCCGTGGACGGATGCAAAAAGGCCGCGATGGCCGGAATCCGGAATATCGGTAGGCGAATCCGTAATCCGTCTACCCGCCGAGGGCTCGACTTCGGGTAATTTTGTCCTGTCCGGGAAACGGAGAAATTTCTAATGACGATAAAGATTATGAAAACAGTTACCTTGAACAACGGGGTGGTGATGCCGATGCTGGGCTTCGGCGTCTATCAGATCGAGCCCGGAGCGTGCGAACGCTGCGTGTCGGAGGCCATCGGCATCGGCTATCGCTCCATCGACACGGCACAGGCCTACGGCAACGAGGCGGGCGTGGGGCGCGCCGTGCGCCGGAGTGGTGTGCCGCGAGCCGAATTTTTCATCACCACCAAAGTGTGGATTTCGAATGCCGGCTATCGGAGGGCCCGCATGTCCATCGACGAGTCGTTGCGCCGGTTGCAGACCGATTATGTCGATCTGCTGCTCGTCCACCAGCCTTTCGGCGATTATTACGGCACATACAGGGCTATGGAGGAGGCTTGTTTCGCAGGGAAGGTGCGGGCCATCGGTGTGTCGAACTTCTATCCCGACCGTTTCATCGACCTCTCGGAGTTCTGCGAGATAAGGCCCGCCGTCAATCAGGTGGAAACCCATGTGTTCAACCAGCAGACCGGGCCGCAGCGGATCATGCGTCGTTACGGCACGCAGATCATGTCGTGGGGGCCGTTCGCCGAGGGACGTAACGGGTTCTTCTCGAACGTCACGCTGCGGCGCATCGGCGAGCGGTACGGCAAGACCGTGGCGCAGACGGCGCTGCGCTTTCTCGTCCAACGGGGCGTGGCCGTGATTCCCAAATCGACGCATGTCGAACGCATGCGGGAGAATTTCGATATTTTCGATTTTGAACTTTCCGCCGGCGACATGGCCGACATCGCGGCGCTCGACGAGGGCCGGAGCCTGTTTTTCTCGCATAACGATCCCGCAACGGCAGACTATCTCATCGGAGTGGGCAAATCGGGCATTCCGGTTCCGGACGAAGAGTGAGCGCCGAATGAAAACGAACGAATATACGTGTTTATGGAAAAGATATTGATCGCCTATTATTCCCGACGGGGACAGAACTACGTCGGCGGCCGGATCGTCGATCTGGCGCAGGGCAATACGGAGACCGTGGCGCGGAAAATCGAACGGTGCACGGGCGGGGAGATGTTCCGCATCGATACGGTGGAAAAATACCCGGCTGACTATACGGCCTGCACGCAGGCGGCCCAGCGGGAGAAGGACCGGAACGCCCGGCCCGCGCTGGCGGACCGGGTGGACGACATGGAGCGCTACGATACGGTGTATGTCGGTTTCCCGAACTGGTGGGGCACGATGCCGATGGCCGTGCACGCTTTCCTCGAATCCTACGATTTCGCGGGCAAGACCCTCGTGCCGTTCTGCACGCACGAAGGCGGCGGCATGGGAGACAGCGTGAGGGATATCCGCCGGCTGTGTCCCGGCGCGACGGTGCTCGAAGGGCTGGCCGTCCGCGGCAGCGAGGCCGACCGGTCCGACGCCGCCGTCGAGGCGCTCGTGCGGCGGGGGCACTGACCCCGTCGCGTGGTAGGCGTGCCGTTCGAAAACGGGGATATACAGTCGTTTGTCATCGGATGTTGCATTTTTTCTTTTATTTTTGTCGTTGCAGGGATTCGGACGGTATGCTGAAAAGAAAACGTCGCCTGCGCGTCGCGCTCGTGCCGCAGGGGGTTGTCGCCGGCGCGGCGGATGCCGGAAATATGGAAAACGAACTTGAACTTATCGAATAAACTTATGTTGCGAAAAATCAGAATAACGCTCGCTGCGATCTGCTTCGGGCTCATTACGCTGCTGTTCCTCGATTTCACCGGGACGCTGCACGCGTGGTTCGGATGGCTGGCCCGGATTCAGTTCCTGCCGGCCGTGCTGGCGCTCCACGTGGGTGTCGTCGCGACGCTCGTGGCGCTGACATGGCTTTTCGGGCGCGTCTACTGCTCGGTGATTTGTCCGCTGGGCGTATTCCAGGACGTGGTGTCGTGGTTCGGCGGCCGGGGTAAGAAAAGAAAGTACCGCTTCTCGTATTCGCCCGCCCGTCCTTGGCTGCGCTACGGTGTGCTGGGACTCTTCGTCGTGTCGCTCGTGGCGGGCATCGTGTCGCTGGCAGCCCTGCTGGCTCCTTACAGCGCTTACGGGCGGATCGCCCAGAACCTTTTCGCTCCGCTGTACGGCTGGGGCAACAACCTGCTGGCCTATCTGGCCGAACGGGCCGGCAGCTATGCGTTCTACCGCACCGACGTGTGGATCAAGAGCCTGCCGACGTTCGTCGTGGCGGCCGTCACGTTCGTCGTGCTGGTCGTGCTGGCATGGCGCGGCGGCCGGACGTACTGCAACACGATCTGTCCCGTCGGGACCGTGCTGGGCTTCCTTTCGAAATACGCCCTGTTCCGCCCGGTGATCGACAAGGAAAAGTGTAACCGTTGCGGGCTGTGTTCCCGCCGGTGCAAGGCGTCCTGCATCGACGGCGAGGCCCATCGCATCGACTACAGCCGTTGCGTGGCCTGCATGGACTGCATCGAAACCTGCCGCCACGGGGCGATCTCCTATCGCTCGCGGCTGTCGAAAAAGCATGCGCCGGATCGCGTTTCGCAGGCGGACAGCTCTGTCGCAGGCGGAACGGAGCGGCAGGCCGGGGGAATTTCCCGCCGGGGATTCCTTTCCGGTGCGGGTTTGCTGCTCGCCTCGGCGGCCAAGGCGCAGGAGAAAAAGGTGGACGGCGGACTGGCCGTGATTCTCGACCGGAAAACGCCCGACCGCAGCGTGCCGCTCGTGCCGCCGGGTGCGGGAAGCCTGCGTCACTTTACGCAGCATTGCACGGGCTGTCAGCTCTGCGTGTCGGTGTGTCCGAACGGCGTGTTGCGTCCCTCGGCCGGACTCGTCACGCTCATGCAGCCCGAAATGTCCTACGAGCGCGGCCATTGCCGTCCCGAATGTACGAAATGCGCCGAGGTGTGTCCCGCGGGGGCTATCCGCAGAATCGACGCGGCCGAAAAATCGTCCGTGCAGATCGGCCATGCCGTGTGGGTGAGGGGCAACTGCGTGCCGCTCACCGACGGCGTTGATTGCGGCAACTGCGCCCGCCATTGTCCCGCGGGAGCCATCGCGATGGTGCCCTCCGTGGAGGGCGATGCGGATTCGCTGAAAATTCCCGTCGTCAACGAGGAACGCTGTATCGGTTGCGGCGCCTGCGAGCATCTTTGTCCCGCCCGGCCCTTCGCAGCCATTTATGTCGAGGGCCACAGAAACCACAGAGTCATTTAAAACGAGGAAGCTATGGAAACAAAAGATAAGAAGACCATCGGCCGCCGCGAGTTCCTTCGCCGGCTCGGCGCGGGGGCCGCGGTGTCGGCGGCTGCTCTGGCCGGTTGCGGTCCGAAAGGCGAGGGGGTTGCCTCCGGCCGGTCCGCACGCGAGGAGATACCGACCGACAAGATGGCTTACCGCACGAACCCCAAGACCGGCGACAGCGTGTCGCTGCTGGGCTACGGCTGCATGCGCTGGCCGACCGTAACGCAAGACGGTGCCGACGAGATCGATCAGGAGGCTGTGAACGAATTGGTCGATTACGCTATCGCTCACGGCGTGAACTATTTCGATACGTCGCCGGCCTATTGCAAGGGGCTTTCCGAGCGTGCCACGGGCATCGCCCTGAGCCGCCATCCGCGCGAAAAGTATTTCATCGCCACCAAGCTCTCGAACTTCGCTCCTTCGACATGGAGCCGCGAGGCGTCGGTGGAGATGTATCGCCATTCGCTCCGGGAGTTGCAGACGGATTATATCGACTATATGCTGCTGCATGCCGTGGGCATGGGCAACGGCATGGCGGAATACCGGGCCCGTTACATCGACAACGGCGTGCTCGACTTCCTGCTCGCCGAGCGCGAGGCCGGACGCATCCGCAATTTAGGATTCTCTTACCACGGCGACATCGCGGTGTTCGACCATTTGTTGTCGATACACGACACGATCGGATGGGATTTCGTCCAGATCCAGTTGAATTACGTGGACTGGAAACACGCCAAGGAGGTCAACGAACGCAACACGGATGCCGAATACCTCTACGGAGAATTGGAAAAACGAGGCATCCCGGCTGTCGTCATGGAACCGCTGCTGGGCGGTCGCCTGTCGAACGTGCACGACCACATCGCCCTCAAGCTCAAGGAGCGCCGGCCCGAATCGAGCGTCGCGTCGTGGGCGTTCCGTTTCGCCGGGTCGTTCCCCGGCATACTGACCGTACTGAGCGGCATGACCTACATGGAGCACCTGCAGGACAACCTGCGGACCTACGCTCCGTTCGAACCGCTCGGCGACGACGACAAGGCGTTCCTCGAAGAGACGGCCCGACAGTTGCTCCGCTATCCGACCATCCCCTGCAACGACTGCAAGTATTGCATGCCCTGTCCCTACGGGCTGGATATTCCGGGCGTTCTGCTCCATTTCAACAAGTGCATCAATGCGGGCAACATGCCCTCTTCGTCGCAGGATGCCGGCTACCGGAAGGCCCGGCAGGCCTTTTTGGTGGGGTACGACCGCTCGGTGCCGCGGCTGCGGCAGGCCGATCACTGCATCGGGTGCGGACAGTGCAATCCCCATTGCCCGCAGGGCATCGACATTCCCGCGCAGATGCAGCGCATCGACCGCTTCGTCGAAGACCTCAAACAGGGGCGCGAATTTTAGACCGGACGATATGGAAAACCGAACTGAAATCGTTCCCGCGCAGCGTCGGGCGGCCATCGACCGCCTCCGGGCCGAGAGGTGTTCCTGCGTCGTTTGCCACGGGGATCGTTTCCTCGTTTTCCGGCAGCGGGGCGTGCGGGACCTCTACCGCTTGCTCAAGGAGGAGCCCGGTACGCTCCGCGGCGCGTTCGTCGCCGACAAGGTCGTGGGCAAGGGGGCCGCGGCCCTGATGGTGCTGGGCGGTGTGCGGGGCGTCTTCGCCGAGGTGGCCAGTACGCCCGCCCTCGAATTGTTCCGCTCGGCGGGCATCGAGGCGGAGTGCGTGTGCGAGGTGCCGCATATCGTCGATAGGACGGGCACGGGCCTTTGTCCGGTGGAGACGCTGTGCCTGCCGGTGCGCACGCCGGAAGAGTGTCTGGAGCGAATCGAAATGTTTTTGAAACGAACTTCTCCGAGCGGGAAATGAAAAAGAATAGGATGATCGGGGCCCTGCTGGGTCTTCTTTCCGTATCCGCTTCGGCGCAAGCTCCGTCACAGCGGAACGTATCGGACGATCCGGCGAAGGATACTGCCGCCCTCGTGGTGCGCCTGTCGCAAATCACGGTCGACTCGCTCCGGACGGACGAATACAAGGCGTTGCTCAGAGAGGAGATCGAGGCTTCGATGCAGCTGGAGCCCGGCGTGCGGACACTCTATGCCGTTTCCGACAAAAAACGTCCGCACGAGGTGACGATTCTGGAGATCTATGCCGACGAGGCGGCTTACCGAAACCACCTCGCGACGCCTCATTTTCAGAAGTACAAACGGGAAACGCTCGATATGGTCCGCTCGCTCCGGCTGCTCGATGTCGATGCGTTGATTCCGGAATTGAAAATCAAATGACCGTTTCACGATAAAAATTATTCGTATGGCGACTTTCGATTCGAAGTCCCCGGTAGCGGGGACGGGGTGCCCGGCCCCGCAGAGTGCGGCGGGCACGGCGGCGACCGGCGACGTCGGTGTGCCGAAGGTGTATATGTTCGAGGAGATCACGCCCGGCAACCTCGTCCGGATCTACGAGGCGCTGGGCCGCAAGGCGACCGGGAAGGTCGCCGTCAAGATTTCGACCGGCGAGCCGGGCGGACACAATTTCCTGCAACCGGCCCTCATCGGCGATTTAGTGCGCGAGGTGGGCGGCACGATCGTCGAGTGCAACACCGCCTACGGCGGCGGGCGCGCGCGGACGGCCGATCACCTCAGGGCGGCCGAGGAGCACGGCTTCACGGAGATCGCTCCGGTCGACATCATGGATGCCGACGGCGAAGCGGCGCTCCCGGTCGAAGGCGGGGTGCATCTTCGGGAGGATTTCGTCGGCTCGCACTACCTCGATTACGATTTTACGATTATTCTTTCTCATTTCAAGGGGCATACGATGGGCGGCTTCGGCGGAGCCGTCAAGAACATGGCCATCGGCATCGCCTCGTCGGCGGGCAAGGCGTGGATTCACTCGGCCGGGAAAACCAAGACCGACCCGTGGAACAACCTGCCTCCGCAGGACGATTTTCTGGAAGCGATGGCCGAAGCGGCCAAGGCGGTGGCCGATCACTGCGGCGAGCGCATCCTCTATATCAACGTAGCTAACAGGCTCTCGGTCGATTGCGATTGCGTCTCGGCGCCCGAAGAGCCCCGGATGGGCGACATCGGCCTGCTCGCCTCGCTCGATCCGGTGGCGTTGGACAAGGCCTGCACCGATCTGGTGCGTGCGTCGGACGATCCCGGCAAGGTCCACCTTATCGAACGGATCGACTCGCGCCACGGCATGCACACGCTGGAACACGGCGAGCGGATCGGGCTCGGCACCCGACAGTACGAATTGGTAAAACTCGATTAAAAAAGATCATACGATGCAAACGACTGCTCTCAGACTCTATTCGTTAGGGTACAATCAAGCGAAAACCTACTGGACGGCCGCCCTGTTCGTGGCGGGAAACCTGCTGCTGCCCCAGTTGTGCCACCTCGTTCCGCAGGGGGGCATGCGGTGGCTGCCCGTCTATTTCTTTACGCTCGTCGCGGCGTACAAGTACGGCTGGCGGGCGGGACTGCTCACGGCCGTCGCCTCGCCGCTGCTCAATTCGGCGCTGTTCGGCATGCCGGCCGCGGCCGCTCTTCCGGCCATTCTGCTCAAGTCGGGCCTGTTGGCCGTGCTGGCGGGCCTTGTCGCCGGGACGTTCCGCAAGGCGTCGCTTCCGTTGCTGGCGGCCGTCGTGCTCGGCTACCAGACGCTCGGCACGTTAGGCGAGTGGGCGCTCCGGGGCGATTTCTTTTCAGCCGTGCAGGATTTCCGCATCGGCCTGCCCGGCATGGCGTTGCAGGTGTTCGGCGGCTGGTGGGTCATCAACCGGGCGATCCGCCGGTAAGGGTTCCGCTTTTCGGCATTCCGGCCGCCTTTCCGACGGAAGGGCGGCCGGAGCTGTCTCGAATCGACGGAAACATCCTGTTTCCTTTCCCCGTTTTTCGTCTTCGGAATCCGACATGCCGCGGAATCCGAGTCGCGGGAATATATAAACGACCTGCGGGCACGAGTACGGAATCCCGTTTCAGAGCGGGACTCCGTACTCGTGCTTGATTTCGTCCATCACGAACGTGCTGGTCAGAGAACCCAGACTCTCGATCCGTCCCAATACGTTGAGCGTGAACTCTTGATAATATTTCATATCGGGCGCATGGATCTTGAGCAGATAGTCGTATTCTCCCGAAACGTTGTAACATTCGGTTACTTCGGGAATTTGCCGGACGGTTTGCGCGAAAGCGGATGCGATGTCGTAATTGAGGCGCCGGAGCTTCACGCTGCAAAAAACGACGAATCCCCGGTTCAGTTTTTCCGCGTCCAGTACGGCGACGTACCGTTTGATGTAGCCTTCGTTTTCGAGTCGTTTGAGTCGTTCGAAAACCGGGGTCGTCGAGAGATGGACCCGTGCGGCGAGCTCTTTGGTCGTCAGTCGGGAGTTTTCCTGCAAGATGCGGAGAATCTGCAAATCTTTTCGGTCGAGCGTGTCCATGGAATAAAATTCTTTCGGTAGACGGTTTGGATATGGATTTCTGAATGTTTGTTTTATTTTGAAGTGTAAAAATAGTTGTATTTTCTGTATTTTGGAAATTTGTTGTATTATTTTTCCTTTGACGGTAGTTTTGTCGGAAAATAGTCGAATGACGAACGAAACAGATCGAATATGGAAAGAAAAAAATTACACTTCGAAACATTGCAGATTCACGTAGGGCAGGAACAGCCCGATCCGGCGACCGACGCACGGGCCGTACCGATTTACCAGACGACTTCTTACGTGTTCCGCAATTCGGCCCATGCGGCGGCCCGCTTCGGGTTGGCCGATGCCGGAAATATCTACGGACGGCTGACCAATTCCACGCAAGGCGTCTTCGAAGAACGCGTGGCTGCGCTGGAAGGCGGCGTCGCCGGCTTGGCCGTCGCGTCGGGTGCGGCGGCTATTACCTATGCGTTGGAGAACATCACCCGTTCGGGCGACCATATCGTGGCGGCCGAAACCATCTACGGCGGAACCTACAACCTGCTGGCGCATACGCTTCCCGCCTACGGCGTGACGGCTTCGTTCGTCGATCCGTCCGACCCGCTCGACTTCGAAAGGGCGATCCGGCCCGAAACCAAGGCGCTGTTCATCGAGACCTTGGGCAATCCCAACTCGAATATCATCGACATCGAAGCCGTCGCTGCGATCGCTCACCGGCACGGTATTCCGTTGATCGTCGATAATACGTTCGGCACGCCCTATCTGATCCGTCCCATCGAGTACGGGGCCGACATCGTCGTACATTCGGCGACGAAGTTCATCGGCGGGCACGGTTCGTCGTTGGGCGGCGTCATCGTGGATTCCGGCCGGTTCGACTGGGCGGCTTCGGGAAAATTTCCTCAGCTCACTGAACCCGATCCGAGCTACCACGGCGTGCGTTTCGTCGAAGCCGCCGGAGCGGCCGCTTACGCCGTCCGCATCCGGGCCACGTTGTTGCGCGATACGGGCTCTTCGATCAGTCCGTTCAATGCATTCATCCTGTTGCAAGGACTGGAAACGCTCTCGCTGCGCGTAGAACGGCATGTGGCCAATGCGCTCAAGGTGGTGGATTATCTTAAGAGCCGTCCCGAAGTGGTACGGGTCAATCATCCTGCACTGGAAGATCGTCCGGATCACGGACTCTACGAGCGGTATTTCCCGAACGGAGCCGGTTCGATCTTTACGTTCGAAATCCGGGGCGGCGTCGAGGCGGCGCACCGGTTCATCGACAGTCTGGAGATTTTCTCGTTGCTGGCCAACGTGGCCGACGTCAAATCGCTGGTCATCCATCCGGCGACGACGACGCACTCTCAGCTCACCGAACAGGAGTTGCGCAAACAGGGCATTGCGCCCGGCACGATACGCCTGTCGATCGGCACGGAACACATCGACGACCTGTTGGCCGATTTGGAACAGGCTTTCGGGAAAATCGGGGCGAAGGAATAGAAAAGGAAAAATTCGAAACGAATCCGTAGCGTCCGCTGTGACATTCACCGGTCGTTCCCGGAACGACCGATAACATGCCGGCGAGTGCTGCCTTCTTTTAAACAAAAACAATTTCGATCATGACGAAAATTGCGAAAAAACTGACCGACCTGATCGGTAATACTCCCTTGTTGGAGCTCGGAGCCTACGGCCGCCTGCATGCCTTGCGCGGCCGCCTGTTCGGTAAATTGGAATATTTCAACCCGCTGGGAAGCGTCAAGGACCGGATCGCTCTGGCGATGATAGAAGACGCCGAAGAAAAAGGCATTCTCTCGCCCGGAGCCACCCTCATCGAACCCACTAGCGGAAATACGGGCATCGGTTTGGCCGGCGTCGCGGCGATCAAGGGATACAAACTGATTCTGACGATGCCCGATACGATGAGCATGGAGCGTCGCAGTCTGCTCAAAGCGCTCGGAGCTTCTTTGGAACTGACGCCCGGAGCGGAGGGGATGAAAGGAGCTCTTGCACGGGCCGAAGCGCTTCGCGATGCGATTCCGGGAGCGGTGATCCTGCAACAGTTCTCCAATCCGGCCAATCCCCGTATTCATGAAAAAACGACCGCCGAAGAGATATGGCGCGACACGGACGGGCAAGTCGATATATTGGTCGCCGGCGTGGGCACGGGAGGAACGGTTAGCGGCACCGGTCGTCGGCTCAAAGAGCTGAATCCGAACGTGAAAGTGTTCGCCGTCGAACCGGCTGCCTCGCCCGTTCTGTCGGGAGGCATGCCGGGGCCCCATAAAATACAGGGCATCGGCGCCGGCTTCGTGCCCGACAATTTCGACGCCTCGGTCGTGGACGGTATCGTCGGGGTCGGCAACGACGACGCGATCCGTACCGGTCGGCAACTGGCCTCGACCGAAGGACTGTTGGTCGGCATATCGTCGGCGGCAGCCGTTCACGCGGCGGCGGAAATAGCCCGACGGCCGGAGAATACGGGCAAAAATATCGTCGTTGTCTTGCCCGATACGGGCGAACGCTATTTGTCCACCGTACTCTACGCGTTCGACGAATATCCGCTTTAGGATATGACGATAAAACAGGGAGCGGGACACGTATCGTGTCCCGCTCCCTGTTTTCTGCGAAGTCTTCCGGACTTCGCATCGCTGAAAAATCGTCCGGACCGACGGCCGAATCTTTGCCGCTCCTTTTCGAACTCGGCATGCGGTTCCCGGAAGAACGGCAGGTCATGCTCGGAAAAGGTCCCCGTTTATTCGACCTCGATCCTATTTCTCCGAAGGATGCTTCCGGCTGTCCGGTTTTCCGTCCCCACGGGGCGATTCGGATGCGGAGTCTTTGGCCGTGCGCGACGGAGACCTCGAATATATGCCGGTTTCGAAACGCGGCTTCCGAGCATCCGTTCGCCTACTCGACGGCTAACCATCCGGTGTTCCATCCCTCCGGCGACGGTACGACGACGAGGGCGTCCGTACCGTCGAACCGGGCCGGGAGCTTTTCGTCTTTTCGACCTGCCCGTTTCCAGACGAAAACGGGCTTCGATTCCGGGGCGCATCCCCTCAGACGGAGCCGGATGGAATCCTGAGGCGAAATGCTGCAATTGAGCAGCATGACCGAGCGCAGACGTCCGGCCGAATCCACCCTCGGCACGAGGACCGCCTGCGCCATCGTCTCCATGAGGACCGGAAGGCTTTCTTGGGCCGCCCAGTCCGCGATGCGCAGCAGATCGAGCCTCTGCGCATTGCTCCGGTCGGCGTTGTAGGCCGGTACGACGGCGATGCGGCTGCCTTCCCCGGAGCGCAGGCATCGCAGGGCCGAAAGTCCGTCCGGTACGGGAATCTCTTGCAGCAGCGTGTCGATCCGTCGCCGGCGGACCCATTCCCACGCTCCCCGGTCGAGCAGAATGCCCCGTGTGCGGAACAACCGCACGGCCTCGTCCCTGCCGAGTCCCTCGACGGCGAGGCCGTCCATCATGAGCACCGAGGAGCGGTGTCCGTCCGGGCAGAACGGCAGGCCCAGCGGCACGAGCCCGAACGCGTAGTCGCCTGCGCCCGTCGTGCTCCAGCCCCACGAAGGTTCGCCGGCCTCCATGTTGCGCAACGCGTGAAGGGGGCTTATGTACGGGTCGATCCCGCCCGGTTCCGTCCCGCGGTTGAATGCCGCATATTCTTCGAGATAGGGACGCCACTGGGACAGGGCTTTCAGGTAGTTGTCGGCGTACCACTCCATCGGTTCCGACGCGGCGCACAGAATCGCATAGGAGAGCTGCGTGGCGCCCATCGCCAGATAGAGGTGCGATTCCACGCAAAGCCCGCGGGCCGACTTGCCTGTGGCGCAGTGCCGGTAGCCTTCGACTTCCGCGGCGATTTCCCTGACGGACGGCTTCAGCCGCCGGATCTGGCGGGCCATGTCGTAGCCTTTCGTGAGCATCTCCCTCGGTGCGTGGTCGTTGTAGAAGCCGTTCCCCGGACGCGAGGCCGGAGCCAGTCCCGTTTCTTGCTCCATCGCATCGAATATGGGGTTCCAGTCCCGTCCTTCCTCCAATTGCCGGTGGAAATTGGCGTGTTGCAGGCCCATCCGGGTGGTCGGCGAGACGCTGTGCACGCTGCGGGCGACGGTTCGCGCCACTCCGGCCAAGCCCTCTTGCGAAAAGGCGATCCATGCCCGGCGCAGCTCTCCGTTCCCTTCGTTTCGGTCGAGGGCCTGAGCCAGACTTTCGCGGGTCCATTCGCTGCCGTGGCGCGCATTGAACGCCGTGAGACAGGTGTCGCAGAAACAGATCGAACGGGCCGGGGCATGGTGCGTGACGCGCAGATCGTCGTCCAACCAGACGCAGGCCGGGCGACAGGCTTCCGCATACATTCCGTAGACTCGGCTCAGGTAGTCGAGAAAAGCCTTTTGCCTCGGACAATGGCCGGTTTGCGCCCGACGGCCCCACGCATCAACCATCGTTCCCCATGTCGGTTTGAGGGCGTCGTTCTCCGTGCCCGATTCGAAATCGTCTCCGTGTCCGATCGTGATGCCCTGTACCGACACCTCGACGCCGAGCCCGCGCATCCGTTCGGCGGCACGTTTCATGGCGCGGGCCGACTGCCGGTGCGCCTCCTCGGACAGCGTTTCGAACTCCATGCAGAACCATACCTCGTCGCAGGCGTCGGGGTATTTTGCGACGGCTTCGAGCAACTCTTCGAGCAGCAGCGTGTCTTTGTGATGGTCGGGCCAGAGGCGCAGGATCGTTTTGAATTCGGGATCGGCCGGGGCAACGGCCGGGGAGGGGAGGCAGCTCGTCAGAAGCAGTCCGCCCAGCAGGCAGAGAAAAGTCGTCGTTCGGTTCATCGTTCGGTGTTTGTCCGGGTATGGAAAGTATTTGTTCGGGTTATGTCCGGGTGGGGATGAAAGGTTTTCGGTTTCGACGATCCGAAGCGGAAAAGTCCCGTCCCGTCTGTCGATTGCCGGGACGTTTCCTGTTCTCAGGCCCCCTTTCGGCGGGAGGATGGCGGTGTGCGGCAGTTCCGCAGCATGCTTTCGCCGTAAGAATTTTTCCCGCATCCGGTTATTCTGCCATACCGACGGCGACAAATCGGTCCGGGAGAGACGACAGCCGCATCGACGGATGCGTTTGGCCTCGCCGCAAGACACCACTGGCTTGCCGGAAAACGGGAAAAGGACGAGGCTCGGAAGACACTTTCGGTTGCGGTGCCGGCTGAAAGCGTCCTTCGGGGTCCGATCTTTCTATCCGAAAAGCTCGTTGAGCACTTTGGCCAGACGGTAGCCCGCCTTGAGAATCTGCCGTTCGGCCCGCGGGGCGGCCTCGTTGAGGAAATCCCGTCCCAGCGCGGCGCCCTCAGGCGCCATTTCGTAGATGTCCCGGCAGTCGACGGCGGTTTGGTGGAACCAGTCGCGGGGCGTTCCCGCCATGATTTCGCGCTTCTGCTTTTTCGTGCAACGGTCCAACTGCTGCTGCCATTCGGTATAGTGCCATTTGTGCTGCGCCTCGATGATGCCCGAATCCCAAACGCTGTGATAGCCGCGTTTTTTGTCGTTGAACGTCACCTCGTACCACAGTTCCGTGTCGGGAAAGGCTACGTGGGCGGGACAGTGCATGTCGCCGACCAAATGGATGATGTAGCGGAGGTTGGCCGCGACCGTCGAGTCGTCCGCATGCCGGTAGTCGCGCAGCGCGGCGATGGCGTTTTCGAGTTCGCCCACCGCGTCGCCCTTGGAGCTCCGCACCTGTTCGGTATAATACAGGTCTTCGTCCACGGGGGCCATGTGCCAATGCGTCGTGTGGGCGTAACCCGGCGACCGGCGGTATTCGTCCATCCACGAGGCGTAGTAAACGATCGAATGCCCCAGATAGCGCTCCACGCGTTTTTTCGCTTTCGGAGAGAGGTTGCATTCGGCGATATAGGCCACCGCGTCGTGGCCTGTCCGCCCCCATCCGTACATTTCCGTCGTCCATCCGAGCGCAATTGTCAGCGCGATGGCCCGTATCATCCGGTTCGTCTTTCTCATCGTTCGTAAGGTTTTAGGAGTCAATACAGCCCGAAGGTAAAAAAATCCGGTGACAAATCGGCGTGTTTCCTGTCCGAAATCGTTCGGTGGCGCGACGCTCGGCGCATCCCGGTGGCCTCATCGCATACGGAAGGCTGCGGAGGGGAAAGTCCCGAACGTCGGCCCGCGTGTCTTTCCGGTGGAGGGGAGAGCACCTCCTGCGTTCGAGGAGCGAAGACGGAGCGCCTCGCGAGCGCGGACCGTTCGCGGTGTCGGGTCCGACTCCGGAAAAGAACCTGTCGGGGCCGGAGCGTGCCGTGGCCGGAGCGAAAAATGCCTCGCCCCTCGTCGGTAAACGATCCGACGAGGGGCGGGCGTTTTTTACCGAGGCTCCGGAGGTCGTCGCCAGCCCGGAGGCCGTTCGGCCGGGCCGGATCAGTCCTGTTGTACCCAGACGGCCAGCTTGCCGCCGCAGACGCGGAACATCGCCTTGCCGTCCTCGCCGACGGTGACCGTTTCGTCGGTGCAGCCGGTGATTTCGCGCCAGAGGCGTCCCTTGCGTTCTTCGCCCACGAACATCTCCTTGCAACCGTCCTCGCCCGTCGAGAGCAGCAGGGCCAGACCCGATCCGGGGTGCTCGGCATCGCCCCGGCGGACGAGTCCCACGGTGTTGGGATGGTCGAAATAGAGGTTCTGTTCCCCGTAGGCGTAGCGCCGGCGCGCATCCAGCAGAATGTCGAGAATCGCTCGGTGCGGCGACGCCTTGCCCCCGGTTCCGTAATAGTCGCCGTAGAAGAGGCAGGGATAGCCTTTCTCCATGAGCAGGATCAGGCCGTAGGCCTGCGGTTTGAACCAGTCCTTGATCTGCGATTCGAGCGAACTGCCGTGCTGCGAGTCGTGGTTGTCGACGAACGTCACGGCATTCTGCGGATAACGCACCGTCAGCGTGTCGTTCGGCAGATCGGTCAGGTCGTAGTCGCGTCCTTTCTGCGACGCCTCGAAGAGCTTGAAGTGCAGCGGCACGTCGAACAGGTGGAGCTCCTTGCCCACCGTGTCGAGGTAGTTTTCCAGCGAGTCGAAGTCTTGGTTCCAGTATTCGCCCACGAAGAAGAAACCGTTGCCGCGGCTGGCCCGGACCGTTTCGATGAATTGTTTGATGAACAGGTCTTTCATGTGTTTGATCGCGTCGAGCCGCATGCCGTCGAGGTTCAGCTCTCCGGCTACCCACATGCCCCAGCGGAGCAGGTCTTGGATCACTTCGGGATGATCCAGATCGAGGTCGTTGCCCAGCAGATAGTCGTAATTGCCGTTCTCGCCGTCCACGCCTTCGCTCCATGACTTGCCTTCGCCGAGGATTCGGAAAATATGTTCGGCCGAGTCCGGGTTTTCGGGCTTGCTGATCCCGGAGAAATGGTACCAGTGGTATTTGAAATCCGAGTATTTCGAGCCCCGGCCCTTGAATTCGTACCCCGTGGCGGCTTCTATTTCGCGGGGTTCGCCGACGGTCCGGTTCCGGTTGTCGAGATCGACTTCCACGGCAGGGAATTTTTCGTCGTAGTCGCCGCCGCACTTGTGGTTCATCACGGCATCCAGATAGACCTCGATGCCGTTTGCGTGCAGGGCCTCGATCGCTTCCCGGAGTTCCTGCTTGGTCCCGTACTTGGTGCGCACGGTTCCTTTCTGGTCGAACTCGCCCAGGTCGTAGAGGTCGTAGGTGGCGTACCCCTCGTCCTGCTGTTCGTCGGCTTTGTAGGCGGGCGGTATCCACACGGCCGTCACGCCGATCTCGTGCAGATGGGCGGCGTCCTCCTTGAGTTGTGTCCACAGTTTTCCTTCGTTGGGCAGGTTCCATTCGAAATATTGCATCATGACACCGTTTTCCATGGTTTGAAAAATTTTAAAGGGTGAAAAATTACGCTTCGTCGGCTTCGGGACGGGCACCCCGTGAGCGTCGCATACGCCCGCAGAGGCTCCTGTCCGAAACCTGTCGCGTAGGCGAGCGGTGCAATTTCGGTGCAAAAGATCGCTCCGCGCGCATCCTTCCTCCCGCGCTAGTTTCGTTCCTGCGCTCGTGGAGGCCGCTCTCGCGCCGTGCGTGCGGGACGTAACCCGTTTGTGCCGTGCGATCTGCCTCCGTGCGGCGGACGAAGGGCCTGCGGCGGCGGAAAATCCGTAAAATGGAATACGATTTGTTCGGGAACTCTCTACGACCGCCCGTTCCGCGGGACGCCCGCAGGCGTCTGCGAAAGGAGGCGGGACGGTCGGAATCGTAAAAATATCGAGGCTATGAAAACGTTTAAAAACATTCTGATGGTACTCGGCGGTATCGGTCTGGTGCTGCTGCTTTGCCTGCTTTTCTTCGGCATCAAGGTGCTGGGAGCCGTATTCGCATGGATTTTCGGATTCTTCGCTGTCGTTTTCCTCATCGGCTGGACGATCTACATGGTCGGCAAGGCGCGTGGCCGCCGCATTGCCGAGAGCCGCGGAGACAAGCCGGTGCGTCCCTGAGCGGCCCCGTTCGGGCAGGCGCACGCGAAACGGCCGGGGAAAGCGTTCTTTCGTTTTCCCCGGCCGTTTGGCGAGTGCACGGTCTATATCGTACCGCCTGCGATTCCGTAACTTTCCACCAGATGGCCGACCAGTGCCGTGAAAAGCATTGAGAGGGTTCCCCAGAAACAGATTCTCAGGACGGCTTTTCCGACGGGGCATCCGCCCAACCGGGCGGCGCAGGCGCCGGAGGCGGCCAGAAAGACGATGGCGAAGACGTACAACACCGGCACTGCATATCGCATTGGCACCGCGCAGGCGACCCCCAGCGGGAAGAGCGCGCCGATGACGAAGGCGACCGCCGAGGCCAGCGCCGCCTGTATCGGACTCGGTCGGGCGTGCTCGTTGATGCCGAGCGTTTCGCGGGCCAGCGCGTCCGCGGCATGACGGCGGGCGAGCAGTTCGGAGACCTGCCGGGCCAGCGGTTCGGGCAGGCCTTTCCGGCGATACATTTCCGCCAGTTCGTTGAGCGGTTCGTCGGGCGTTTCCTCCAGCGCCTTGCGTTGTCTTTCCACGTCCGATTCCGCCACGTCGCGCTGCGAACAGACCGAGACGAATTCGCCGGCGGCCATGGCGGTCGCTCCGGCGACCAGTCCGGCCAGTCCGGCGATCAGCAGGGCCCCGCGGTCGCTGCCGGCGGCCGCCACCCCGATAATCAGACTGGTCGTCGAGAGGATGCCGTCGTTGATGCCCAGCACGGCCGCCCGCAGCCAGTTCGCTCGTCCGATATAGTGTTTCGTCTTCATGCGTTCGTGAAAAAAAATGCCGCACAAAGAGTTGTGCGGCACAGCACTCGTTCGGTGACGACTATTTCTTCGTCGTTTTCTTGGGTGCGGCAGAGGCTTTCACCGTGCTGCTCTTGGTTGCGCTTTTGGTTTTGCCGGTCGATTTGGCTGCCGAGGCACTCGTGCTCTTAGCTTTCGTGCCCGAATTGTTTTTTGTGTTCATGGTTGATTTGATTTATTGGTTATGATGATTGTGGCCGTTTCGACGGCCGGATAGTTCGTCGTCTATTCTTGAGCCGCCTTTTCGTTGATGTGCGCTTCGGCCAGAACGGTGAGGTTTTCGTCGGTCTGTTTCTCGTTGGAGAGAATGCTTTCGAGCAGTTTGCGCACTTGCTTTTCTTCGAGGTGCCCGGCGAAGATCCGCAGGGTCCCGTAGGTGGCTATTTCGTAATGTTCGGCTTTCTGGGCCGCCAGTATCAGGCCCGCGTCGCGGGTATAGGTATCTTTTTCGGTGTCCTCGATGATGCCGTCCGCCTCTTTGAGAAGACCCTCCATGGCGTCGCACTTCTTGGCTTGCGGTTTGACGCCCAGCAGGCCGAAGACCTTCTCCAGCGTTTCGATCTGTCCGGCCGTTTCTTGGGCGTGGCGTTCGAAGGCTGCGGCCAGTTTTTTATCCGTAGCGGCTTTCTGCATTTTCGGCAGCGCCTTGTGCAGGTGTTTTTCCGCCCAGTAGACGTCTTTGAGCTCGTCGATGAAAAAGGAGCGGAAGACGTTTTCGTTCGTTTTTTCGGGTGATTTGGTGTTCATGGCTGAAAATTTTTGGTGATTGATTCCGATTCGGTTATTTCCGCTTCGCCGAAGCGCTCTTTTTGTCGTAACGGCACCATTGCAGGTCGCTCTCCGGCGTGGCGCTTTTCACTTCGCCGCTGCGCTGCTTGCTCAGTTTGGCGTCCGCCTTTCGGACGGAGGCTTCCGTGCGCGGGGTGCCCTGCGGCTCGATTTCGGTCAGTCCTTTCGTGGCCGTCACGTGTTCCTTCGGATTTTCGATGTACTGCCATTGTTCGTCGAGTCCGGAGCTTTGCCCTTCGTTCCACGGTCCGCGCGCGTCCTCGCCGCAGGAATTGTTGTAGTAGAGGTTGCTGTACCGCGGATCGCTTTGCAGCACGCCCGGCGGGAAGTTGGGGCGGATCGTTTCGAGCGCCTGTTCGAACTGTTGGAAGTGGGCCACTTCGCGTGTCATCAGGAAGTTGAGCGTCGCCAGCACGTCCGGATCGTCGGTGAATTGCATCAGGTATTCGTAGACGATCTTGGCGCGCGATTCGGCGGCGATGTTCGACCGCAGGTCGACCGTCAGGTCGCCGTCGGCGTTGACATAGGAGCCTTGCCACGGCACCCCGTTGCTGTCGGTCAGGCAGGGACCTCCGCCGGTGACGACACCGAATTGCGGATTGACGGAAAAGGCGCGGTGCATGAAATCCTCTTTCGAGAAACCGTTGGCGAAAATGTCGCTCTTTTCGGCGGCATTTTTCAGTTCACCGTTGACGCCGCTCAGCAGCATCTGGATCGTCGCACCGACGATTTCGAGGTGGCCGAGTTCTTCGGTGGCGATATCCATCAGCATGTCGTATTTGTCGGGATAGGGGTTGTGGCAACCGAAAGCCTGTACGAAGTACTGCATGGCCGCCTTGAGTTCGCCGTTTCCGCCGCCGAACTGTTCGAGCATCAACCGTGCGAAACGCGGGTCGGGTTTCGAGACCCGTGCGTTGAACTGGAGTTCTTTGGAATGGTAAAACATAGCTTCTGAGATTTATGATTGATAATATATTATATGGCTATTATGGTATAAACGGTTTTCAATCAATGCATTAAATTGAAGCATCGTGTTCGGTTACGTCAAGTTCAAAATGTGTGCCAAAAAATATTCCCGTTTCTCCGGGGCGGGGAGTGCGGGGAAAAGAGCTTTCCCCGGACGTTTTCTTCCTCCCTCAATCCGCTGATCGAGGCGGGCTTGCCGATGAGCTTTCGGCCGCGCTCCGTTCCTCCGGCCGGCGGGAGCGCCGATGTGGAAAGGTATTTGCAAACGAACCGAGGGGAGAAACGAGATCTTCTCCCCGATGCGATCCGTCTGCGGAACCGGACGACCTTCGGGTGCCGGAGAGAGGGCTCGTCTTTGTCGAATCAAAAAACAGTCGCAATGTTGGAAAGGGAAATTTTCGGAAACAGCCTCCAGACATGGCTCGTTTCCATATTGATCGTGCTGGCGGCGGTCGTCGTCGTCAAATTGTTGTCCCTGTTGGGCAAGAAGGTCGTGCGGCCGTTCATCGGTCGCACGAAGAACCGCTTGGACGACGTGATTTATTCTGCGCTCGAAGCGCCGCTGAAGTTCGCCGTCATTCTGCTGGGCATCTGGATCGCCTTGCACCGGTTGGTCTATCCGGACGGCGTGGTCCGGGTGGTCGATAACGCGTACCGCATTCTCATCGTGCTCGATATTACGTGGGTGTTCGCCCGCCTGCTGAGCGGTTTGTTGCAAAACTATTGGGGACGCTCCTCCGGCGGCGGTGCCTATCGGATGCTGCCGGTGATCCGGCGGACGATCTTGGTCGTCGTGTGGATCATCGGTATCGTGACGGCCCTCAGCAACGTGGGCGTCGACATCAATGCGCTGCTGGGTACACTGGGCATCGGCGGTATCGCCTTCGCTCTGGCCGCTCAGGATACGGTCAAGAACGTCTTCGGTGCGTTCACCATCTTCACCGACAAGCCTTTCGCCATCGGCGATACGATCAATGTGAACGGTCTCGAAGGAACGGTGGTCGACGTGGGGATGCGCAGCACGCAGATTCTGGGCTACGACCGGCGCATCACCAGTTACCCCAATTACAAGATCATGGACTCCTCGATCGTCAACATTTCGTCCGAACCCATGCGCCGGGCATCCGTCAAGTTAGGGTTGACCTACGACACGGGCGTCGACAGGATGGAGCAGGCGTTGGAGATTCTCCGCGGCCTGCCCGCGAAAGTGGAGGGCGTTTCCCGCAATCCGTCGGACATTACGGCCTATTTTTCGGAATACACGGATTCGGCGCTCATGCTAACGTTCTATTACTATATCGAAAAGGGCGGAAACGTCTTGCAGGCCATGTCGGACATGAACATGGCGATTCTCGCCTCTTTCCGCGAAGCCGGTCTCGCCTTCGCCTTTCCCACGCGGACGCTTCTCATGCAGCAGGACGGGGCCGACGGCGCGTCCGGCGAAAAGTCCGGGGCGAATGCGGCGCCGGACTCGAAGTAAGCCGTCCGGCCGCTTCGACGGGACGGATCGGGCCGTCCGGGCCGTGGAGCGCATCGTTTCCGGTCGGCGGACCGAGGAAAAGGGGGGCAGGATTTCGCATCCTGCTCCCCTTTTTTTTGTCGTGGGGCGGCGGTCACAGGACAGCACCTTTTCGGGATTTCGTGCGGAACGTCGCACGGGTGGCGACAGTGCGCCGGTTTGCGGTTACGGATATTCGTCTTTCCCTTTCCGAAGATCGCCGGACGGTATCATCGCTGCAAAGGCACGGTTGCGGGGAGCCGGTTTGTCTTGTGCGAGCTTCCGCCGACAATGGGGCGGAGCATGGGGCAGGTGCCTTTTCCATAGATATGCGTCTCTCTTTTTGTCCGGGTCGGGACGGTCGGTCCGCAGGAGGTGCCCTCCGGGAAGCGTCGCATGACGAAACCGGAGTGTGGCTTTGTTGCGTTGGGTCAGGATGCGGCGATCCGTTCCTCGTACTGTGCTTCCCGGCGGCAGAAGGGGTTTTCGTCAGGTTTCGGGTCCGCGGTGCGGGCGTGTATTTTCGGCCGCCGAGCCTCCCCGTGTGCGGTTTGTCGTTCCCCGATGCGTCAGAGCCTTTGCCGCGGAGGCGTTGGCGGGAGAAAGGCGGGGGCGCCGAACCGTTTGCGGTGCGTGCCTGCCGTGCTTTCGCGGTGGGGAAACGACGGGGCATAAAAAAGCAGGGAACGGGCATAGGGCCCGCTCCCTGCGAATGCGCATAGAGGCGAATTATTTCGTCGCTTGCGTGAAGTCGCCCTCTTTGTCGAATTCGAGGGTCGTCTTGTCCGAAAGGCCCACCTTGAAGCCGTCGGCCGTCGTTTGGATCATCACGATCTTCTGGTTGGCGTAGTTGCCGGCGACATAGGCCTTGATTTTGGCCGGGATCGCGGTCATCGGCACGGAGCCGTTTTCCATGATGATCTGCGAGCAATCGCCCGAACCGCCTTCGAACGACACCTGACTGCCGCTGTTGAAGAATACGGTGTACTTGTCCCACGACGCTTCGCGGTCCATTTCGACGGTTTTCACTTTTTCTTTAGGGAAATTCTTCTGTATGAATTCCTGCGAATTTTTCGGCAATTTGTCGAAATCCACCTTCTGAGGTGCGGCATTCACGGCTGCTACCATAGCCGTGCCTGCGAGAAATAAGAAAAGCTTTTTCATGACAAATAAAAGTTTTAGTGAGTGATTGTCGGTCGGGAAGAGTGCAAATGCTGTTCCATTGTCCCGGAGACCGCATTCGGTCGCCTTCGGAGCCGCTTGGCGGAAAAGGTGCGCTCCTCTGCGGAAGGAAATTTCTCGATACGAGTGCGATACGCCGCTCCGTTTCCGGAGTCGGAAGCTGTCGCTCCGTTGCTCGGACAGGCTGCGGAAAAGGGGATAAATCGTTGAAAGAGACGCCGGCCATAGTTTTTTTCGGTCGGGAGTTCCTGCCGCCGCCCTCTTTTCGGTGTGGCACGGGAGCGAGGGCGCCCGGTAAATTCCTCGGAACGAAAGGGTAGGGGACCGTCGGCCGTCGCCGGTCGGGGAGGCGAGAAAAAAATAAAAAATTTTTTCGTCGGGAGCCGTCGGGCCCTCTTTTCGGGCGGTGTTCCGAGTCCGAAAAGGACGTTTTCGGAGGCCGGGAGGGACTTTTCAAGCATGGTCGCCGCCGTCCGGTGCCGTCGGCCGTCTCCCTCCGTGCGGTCCGGTTCTGCATTTTCCCCGTTGCGACGGCGCACGACCGTCGTCCGTCGCCGAGCCGCGATGTCCGGAGCGAGACAAAGAGCCCCTGCGGAGCGGAATGCCGCGGCCGGCCGCGGACCGGATGTCGGGCCTCGTGCCGCGCGGGAAGCATGCCGCGAAGCGGAACGCACGGACGGCCGGTCCCGGTTTCCCGCCCGGTCCGTCCGTACCCCGTGCGAGGCGGCTCCGTCGGACGGGCCGGGAAGAATTTATCGGTCGGGAATATCGGAAAGCGCATCCGGCCTCGCCGGCGGCTCCGGGAACGTAATGGGCGGTGTCGTCCGTATTTCGGTCGCTATGAGCTTTCCCTTTTCGAAAGTCAGTTCGAGGAAAGGTGCCTGCATCCATGCTTGGAGACTGTCCGGTTTCAGCCATGTATTGGGATCTGTCTTAAAAGGCCGTTTGGCATACAGCGTTCCCGTTACCCAACGGGCCGGGATCGCTTTGTCTGCGGCGGCGGAAAAACCGTCGGGCACGCATCCTGCGATCTTCCTGTTTTTCCGGAATTTCCTGCCGGTGGCTCTTTCTACGGCGGCGAGCAGGTCTTCTTTTTTGCGGGGCGTTTCGCCCCATTGTATCTGTTGGTTCCATCGATCCCGGTCGTAGTCCGCATCGAACAGGTAGAGCGATCCGTTGCAGACGGCCCAGAAGGTTATGTAATCCTTTTCCGCCCGGACAACATCGAACGGACGCATCGCGATGGTCGTTCCCGGTGCTTTGTAGATTTTCTCGTACCCGTCGAAGGCTGCCAGCGGCGAGCGGTCGAGCAGATACCGCTGCCCGTCCATGAAGAACATGTCGTTGGTGCGGCAGGCAAAAATTTTCGGCGCTTCGTTCTTTTCGAAAAAGTCCGGTTGCAGACGGGGCGAAGACCCGCAGGCTGTCAGCAGCAGGCATAATGCGCCGGTAAGGGCGGTTCGATTGATGAGCTTCATGGTTCGTAAGTTATTTAGTTATTGTTTCAATATCGATATGTCGTCCATACTTTTTGACGATATTCGGAGGAACAATTCTGAAAATCGGGATGCTGCATGGCGGCATAATATTCTTCCGTCTCTCGGTTGTCTAAATTCATACTTATCCGATTGCCCCCGTCTTCGGTTTCGTTGCTGATGACCGGTTTTAATCCCGATAATTGTTCGATTGATATACATCTCCGCGAGCATTCGATCCGCCAACAATATCGTTTGCCCCAAGTTGCTTCGAACTGAGCTCACTACGATTTTTTTTGTCGGGTTTCCAATGATAAGAGGGACGAGTGCCCGTTTTCATCCTTTTTTTGAGCCGGTCGCTGGCCGGCGATGGCTTCTGCATGCCGACTCTCCGGCTTGCCGTAATCCGACCTTTTTCTACCGTGATTTCATAAAAAGGAGAGTCGATCCAGTCCAAATAACTTTCGGTCGCCATGCGCGTCCGTTTAATGCGAAGATGACCGCTGAACCATGTCGAGGCAAGCGGTTTCGCGTCGTTTTCGAGCCTTAGTCCGGTCGCTTCCTTTACGGCCGCGAATAATGCTTGCCTAACAGAATCGGATTCCTCGCAGGATGGGACGAAAATAGGATTTAAATCGACCAGATAAAGCGTATCTCCGGTAATTTTCCATGTCGCGGAATAGTTCTTTTCGTAATACACGGGACCGGAGCCGGGAGAAACGCTCTGAACATGCCACTGCTGCTCATCCGGATTCGCCCCCAGCAAGTAGCCATCGAATACGGACAGAGGCGAGCGGTCCATCAGACAAGACGTGTTGGCATCGTAAAACAACATGTCCGAAGTCCGGGATAGACGCTCGACGAAATCTTTCCCCTTCGGTTCTCCGCGACTCTCTCCGGACTGTCCGAAAATCGGGTAGTGCAAGAGTAAAATTATGGATGCTGATGCGGTAAGACCGATTCTGCATTTTTTCATGGGCGGGTATGTTAGATTGCAATATGGGATTCTGTTACATTCAGTTCAAGAAATATCTCTGTCTAAATAATGGAGGGGGGAACCGTCGCTTGCACGGATCAATCTATCATGGTCCCGTCGACTTCCTCGACCCGGGCCAGCCGCCCGTTTTCGAAAGTCAGCTTGCGGACGGGGTATCTTCTCCACGGACCGTAATCGGCTTTCGGATTTCGTTTGTCGAGCCGTTTTTTGATGTATATCGCGCCGCTGAACCATGTGGCCGGCAGGGCGCCGTAGTCGCTGCCGGGTGCGAGGCCCGCGGGCAGGCCGTCGCGGACGAACCGTCGGCCGGTGAGTTTTTCGATCGTTCGGAACCGGTCGTCGACGTTGAGTTCCCAGAACAGTTCCAGATCGTTCTTCGGGTCTTCGAGCGTGTAGAAATCCAGATCGACCAGATAGAGCGAGCTGTCGGCCACCTGCCACAGCGCCGAAAAACCTTTGTCCTGCACGACGGGGTAACGGGGCACGTTCTCCCAGTTGTTCCGGCCGGGCCCCGGAAGGTCGGAGTAAATGGCGGTAAATTTCGGGAACTCTCCCTGCAACGGGCTCCGGCTCATGTTGTACCATCGTCCGTCCCAGAGCATTTCGTCGGATGTCAGAACGCGGGCGATCCGATCGGGCGCATCGTGCGGATAGAGCGACCGGACGGCCGATTCGGGCGGCACGGTGTCGGGCAGAGGCTGTGCGGGGTCTGTGGCGGACGGTCGCAGCGACGCGGCCGGGTCTTCGCGCAGGTAACGGTCGTGCCCTTTTCCGACGACCATCTTCCCCGTCCGCTCGCGGACGCCGAGCAGTTTCCCGTCCCGGAACGTCAGTTCGTAAACGGGCATCGCCTGCCACTGCTTGTAGGACGTGAAGTCCCAGTCGGGATAGGGTTTCAGACAGAGCCGGCCGCTGAACCATCGGGCCGGCATTGCGCCGTAGGGGCTCTGGGGGCGGATGCGTGCGGCCGGGGACGTGCGGTCGAACCGTTCGCCGGTGAGTCGTTCGAGCTCGGCGAAGGGTTCTTCCCCGGAATCGAAATACGCCCTGCTGCCGTATATGCCGACGGTGAAGAAATCGAACCCTGCGACGTACAGCATGCTGTCCGCGATTTTCCAGCGGATCGTATAGTTCTTGTCGAAAGCCAGCGGCCGGCTGTGGCAGACCCGTTGTCCGGTCCGATCCCGGAAGAACGGGTCCGGCAGCCGGTGGAACAGTTCGATGTAGCCGTCGAACCGTTCCATCGGCGAGGCGTTCATGTAGTAATGCTTTCCGTTCCAGTACATTTCATCGGACGTCCGCATCGTTTCGGTGCATGCCGTCGGGTCGGTCTCGGCGGTAGGGTCGGCTTGTCCGGTGCGTTCATCCGGCCGCCCGTGGCCGCCGCCGCATTCGGCGAGCAGAACCATCGCGGAAAGGATTCCGAGGAGCGAAAGCTGTTTTTTCATCGTCGTTTTTTCATTTCGTGATGATCGGGAAAATCGGTGCTCGTTCTTCTTTCGATTTTCTCGGTTTTCACCCGTCGCCCGTTTTCGAAGGTCAGGCGGTAGAGCGGTTGCGGAGTACCCGTTTCCGAACTTTGCCCCAGCCTTTTACGGGCCGGACGAACGAGAAGGCTTCCGTTGAACCATCGGGCTGCGAGAACGCCCGCCGGAGAGACCGGAGGGGCTTTCATCGGTCCTTCGTCGAAACGGAAAACGAGGCCTGTGAGCCGTTCGAGTGCCCGGTACTGTTCGTCGTGGGGAAATTTCAGAAAGGTTTCCCTGCCCTCCCGCTCCCATGCGGAGAAGCGTATGTCGCTCAGGTACAACGTATCGCCGGTTATTTTCCAGATCGCCTCGTAGTTTTTGTCCCTGTGTCCGGAAACCGGAACCGGATTCTTTATGTCGCCGAGTACCTCGATGTCCGACGACGTGCCGAGGTCGGCGAACCATTCGGCGTATCCGTCGAAGCGATCCAGCGGCGTGCGGTCCATGAAAAACGGGACGCCTTCGATGTAGAGCACGTCGGACGTGCCGTTGGAATGTCGTTGCACGGTCGTATCCGAAAAACGGACGCTGCCGGTCGGTCGTGCGGCGGCTGGCCACGGTCCGCACAGGAGCATCATGCCGAGTGCGAGCGGGAAAATGCCTCCGGATACGAATTTTCGCAGGGAGGATACGCTTCGGACGCGAGGTTTCGTTTTTCGAGAGCCGTCCGTCCGTTGCCGGGACGGCGGGATGTTTTTCCGTTCCATATCCGAATCTGTTTGTCGGAGGATCGAGGGGATTCGATTCTTTGATAACAAGATAGGAAAAATAGAGGAAAAAACGAACGGAAAAAGTTTTTTCCCGTGGTGTGTCCCGCTCGGCTTTGCGGTGCCGGAGAGGCCGCGCCCTTTTCGTTCGGCGACGGAACGGCGGCCACAGAGGGCGGTTTGAGATGAGGGAAAAAGGCGGTGGCGATCCGCGATGGACGGGACGGAAGCCTTGCAGGCCGCTTGTTGCTGTCCGCCGGACGAAAACTTCCGATCGGAGAGCCGGGCGTTTGTTCGGGTCCGAGCAGCCTCGCTGCGGCAGGCCGCACGGTCTCCCGGAGACGGTACGCGCTTTTCCGGTATGGGGCCGACAGGCCGGGACCTTATATAATAGGGACATGCCGCAGGGGGTTGCTCTTCCGATGCGCCCGGAGGGGATGCCGCCTCTCAGAGTCCTTCCCGGTCGCCGAGCAGTTCGTAACGGTCCGTCACTTCGACGAATTCCGTCTGCGGATGATAGGCGTCGAGGTAGGTGAGGATGTAATTCCGCGTGTCGCCCGTGATCGGTTCGCCGGTGGGTGGGTAGAGGTTGTAGACGACTTTGGCCACTTCGATGCCCCGGTGGCGGCAGGCTTTGAGGCTCAGGAGCGTGTGGTTGATGCTGCCTAACCGGGGCGAGGTGACGAGGATGACGGGCAGGCGGTGGTCGGCGATGTAGTCGATCGTGTTGTAGAGGCCCCGGAGCGGGACGAACAGCCCCCCGGCGCCTTCGAGCAGCACGATGTCGTACTTGCGCAGCAGCTTTTCCGTGCTTCCGGCTACGAGAGCGAGGTCTATCTCGCGTCCGTCGAGGGCGGCGGCCAGATGGGGCGAGGCCGGATAGGTGAACACGACGGGGCAGGTCGTACCGTCCCGGTCTTCGGGCAGCAGACCGCAGCCCATGATCCGCCGGTGGGTTTCGATGTCCTCGGAGAGTCCCCGGCACCCTGTCTGGACGAACTTTTGGGTGATGACGCGCAGTCCCCGCGCCGACCATTCGCGCGCCAGCGTGCCGGTGACGATGCTCTTGCCGGCATCGGTGTCGATGCCCGTGACGAAATAGACCTTTTTCATAGACGAGCGGAATAAAATATTTCGGTTCAAAAGTAGTACCTTTGTCCGACGGATACAAATAAAAACGATGATGAAAATCGACGATCTGGAACAAGAACTGGCCGGGGGCTACCGTTTGGATTACGATGCTACGCTCGAACTGATGCGCACGACGTCCGACGACGAACTCTGTGCGCTGGCCGGAAGACTCAGGACCCGCTATCGGGGCAAACGGTTCGATACCTGCTCGATCATGAACGCCCGGAGCGGCCGTTGCAGCGAGGACTGCAAGTGGTGCGCCCAGTCGAAATACCATAAGACCGCCATCGACGTCTATCCGCTGGTCGACGAGCAGACCGCCCGCAAGGAGGCCCGCTACCATGCGGACAAGGGCGTCCGGCGCTTTTCGCTCGTGACGAGCGGACGGACGCTGACCGGGGGCGAGACGGAGCGCATCTGCTCGATATACCGTCGTATCGCTTCCGAAACCGACATCGCGCTGTGCGCCTCGCTCGGCCTGCTGGATCGGGAGCAGTTGCGACGGCTCCGCGAGAGCGGCGTGAGACGCTACCATTGCAATCTGGAGACGGCGCCTTCGTTCTTCCCCTCGCTCTGTTCGACCCATACGACCGAGCAGAAGCTCCGGACCATCGCATGGGCGCGCGAGGCGGGGCTGGAGATCTGCTGCGGCGGCATCATCGGCATGGGCGAGACCGAAGAACAGCGCGTCGAGTTCGCCTTGGCTGTGCGCGACACGGGGGCCGTGTCGATTCCGGTGAACGTGCTCAACCCGATTCCGGGCACGCCGCTCGAAAATCTTCCGCCGCTGACCGACAGCGAGGTGCTGCGCACGATGGCCATGATGCGCATCGTCCATCCCGAAGCCGACATCCGGCTGGCCGGGGGGCGCAACCGCATCAAGCATCTCGAAGCCCGTCTGTTCGCCTGCGGGGTGAGCGCCTCGATCGTGGGCGATCTGCTGACGACCGCCGGATCGGACATCGATACGGACCGGAGGGTGTTGAAAAATATGGGTTTCGAGCTTTGATGTGTTGAAATTTTCGAATATTTGTGAATATTCATTACGTTTACATAATTTTGTAACGCGAAGAGAGGGATGAAGAAGAGAGGATGGATGATCGCCCTATGGGCGTGCGGCCTGTTCGCTGTCGAAGGAGCGGCACAGTTGCCGGCGTTGGAATTTGCCGGAGCCGTGCACGATTTCGGGACGATCCGCGAAGAGGACGGACCGGTCTCGCACGATTTCGAATTTACCAACGCCGGGAAGATGCCGCTGGTGATCGAGGACGTCCGAGTCTCCTGCGGGTGCACGACGCCCCGCTACGACAGGGAGCCGGTGCGTCCGGGCGAGCGAGGGACGATTCGCGTCACGTACCATCCCGAAGGCCGGCCCGGAGCGTTCCGCAAGGAGATCGTCGTTTGCAGCGGCGGCGGGAAGATCCGGCACACGCTGACCATCGCGGGCGAGGTGACGCCCCGTCCGCAGTCGCTCGGCGAGATGTATCCGGTTCGTTGCGGCGGTCTGCTGCTTTCGGCCAGCCGTGTGAATCTGGGCTACGTGCCGAGGGGAACGGTCAAGGCATCGGCCGTCGAGTGCTACAACGACTCGCCGCAGCCGCTCGCCCTTTCGGTCGTCTACCGCGACCGGAAGCCGTACTTCGACGTCGCTCTGTCGGCCGAGCGGTTGGCGCCGGGCGAGAAAGGCGTGCTGACGGTGCGTTACGACCTACGCGAGAGCGACGTGTGGGGCGTGTTGAGCGACCGTTTCGCGCTGATGATCGACGGAAAGGTCGATACGACCGCTTTCGTCGTTTCCGGCGTCGCGACCGAGGATTTTTCGCAGATGACCGCCTCCGAGACGGATGAAGCTCCGCGGGCGTCCTTTTCCTCGCAGTATTACAGCTTCGGCGTACAGAAGGCGGGCGGAGTGCTGCGAAAGGAATTTACGCTGACCAATGCCGGGGGCAAGCCGTTGGCCATCCGCGACATGAAGACCGGTCCGAGGATGTCCACGACGCTCGACGCCTCGCGGACGCTCGCGCCGGGCGAGTCGGTCTCGTTCGTCGTGACGCTCGATACGAAAGGCGCTCCGCAAGGTCGCCTGCTGGATCGCATCGTGCTCATCGTCAACGATCCGTCGCGGCCCATGCGCGAGATCCGTCTGGCGGCGAACATCGCCGGGGGACGCTGAGTGCGCCCGCCGGTCCGGAGCGGCGGGAAATGCTGCGGGGCCGGTCCGAGAGAAAGAGAGACCAAACGACAAATAGATAAGAGACAAGAAGATGTATCGAATTTTGAAAAAAGAGCTGCTCGCGCCGAATATTTATCTGATGAATATCGAGGCTCCGCGGGTGGCCCGTTCGGCCCGGCCGGGACAGTTCATCATCGTCCGGCTGGACGAAAAGGGGGAGCGGATTCCGCTCACCATCGCCGACTACGACGCCGAGGAGGGTTGGGTGACGATCGTCACGCAGACGGTCGGTTATTCGACGAAAAAGCTGTGCGAAATGGCCGTGGGCGACAGCCTCGCCGATTTCGCCGGTCCGCTGGGCCGTCCGTCCGATTTCGTGCACGAGCCCGTCGAGTCGCTGCGCTCGAAAAAGATATTGTTCGTGGCCGGAGGCGTGGGAACCGCGCCGGTCTATCCGCAGGTCAAGTGGCTGGCCGGGCACGGCGTGCAGGCCGACGTGATCGTAGGGGCCAAGAACAAGGATACGTTGATCTTCACCGAGCGGATGCAGGCCGTGGCCGGTAACCTCTACGTGGCCACCGACGACGGCAGCGCCGGATTCCACGGGCTGGTGACAGACCTGATCGCCGATCTGATCGACCGGCAGGGAAAGCATTACGACGAGGTGATCGCCATCGGACCGATGATCATGATGAAATTCGTCGCCGCCACGACGCTCCGCTACGGCATCAAGACCGTAGTGAGCCTCAATACGTTGATGGTCGACGGCACCGGCATGTGCGGAGCCTGCCGCGTGACGGTGGGCGGAAAGACGCGTTTCACGTGCGTGGACGGGCCCGAATTCGACGGACACCAAGTCGATTTCGACGAGGCGATGCGCCGTCAGGGCATGTACCGCACCATCGAGAGCCGCAAGGCCAAAATCGAGCAGGAGAGGGCCGAAGGCCATGTCTGCAAAGTGGGCCTCGACCGATAATCCATCCATCCGAACCGTGCGCCCGTCCGTCGGACGCGCGTCTTTACAAGCAAAGCAATGGCAAACAAAATACCCCGCGTTCCCGTCCGGGAACAGGACCCTCTGGTAAGGGTCACCAATTTCGAAGAGGTCTGTCACGGTTACGACCTGCACGAGGCGCAGCTCGAAGCGAGCCGCTGTCTGGGCTGCAAGAAGCCCCGCTGCGTAGAGCATTGTCCCGTGTCGCTGCGCATTCCGCAGTTCATCGAGCGGGTGCGCGAAGGCGATTTCGCCGAAGCCGCCCGCATCATTTCGCTCGACAGTTCGCTGCCCTCGGTCTGCGGCCGCGTGTGTCCGCAGGAGACCCAGTGCGAAGGGGCCTGTGTGCTGGGCGTCAAGGGCGAAGCGGTCGCCATCGGCAAGATCGAACGTTTCGTGGGCGACTGGAGCCTCGCCAACGGGGCGGAAGCCACCGCGCCGGTCGAATCGAACGGCAAGAAGGTGGCCGTGATCGGCAGCGGTCCGGCCGGTCTGGCCTGTGCGTCCGATCTGGCGAAAATGGGTTACGGCGTCAAGATTTTCGAAGCGCTGCACAAGGCCGGCGGCGTGCTGCAATACGGGATTCCGGAATTCCGTCTGCCCAAGGACGGGATCGTGGCCCGCGAGATCGAAAACGTCGTGAAGCTGGGCGTGGAAATCGAGACCGACGTGATCGTCGGCCATACGGTGACGGTCGATTCGCTGCTCGACGAGGAGGGATACTCGGCCGTTTTCATCGGTTCCGGTGCCGGACTGCCCCGCTTCATGGGCATTCCGGGCGAAAATTTCAACGGCGTGTTCTCGGCCAACGAGTTCCTGACGAGGGCCAACCTGATGAAGGCTTACGATGAGCGTTACGATACGCCGATCTATGTCGGACGACGGGTCGTCGTCGTGGGCGGCGGCAACGTGGCGATGGATGCCGTGCGGACGGCCGCGCGGTTGGGCGCCGAGGCGCATATCGTCTATCGCCGCAGCGAGGCCGAACTGCCGGCCCGTGCCGAGGAGGTGCACCATGCGCGGCAAGAGGGGATCGTTTTCGATATGCTGACCAACCCCGTCGAAGTGCTGGGCGACGAAAAAGGCTGGGTGCGCGGCATCCGTTGCGTGCGGATGGAACTCGGCGAGCCCGATGCGTCGGGGCGCCGCTCGCCGGTGGCCGTGCCCGGATCGGAATTCGACATCGAGTGCGACGTGGTCATCATGGCGCTCGGTACGTCGCCCAATCCGCTCATCGCTTCGACGACGCGCGGACTCGAAACGAACCGCCGGGGATGTCTGGTGGCCGACGAAGAGAGGGGACAGACCTCGCGCGAAGGGATTTTCGCCGGCGGCGATGCCGTGACAGGAGCCGCTACGGTCATTCTGGCGATGGGTGCCGGGCGCAAGGCGGCCCGTGCCATCGACGAGTACGTCCGGAGCCGGAGTTGATGCCGGTTTCTCCCGATACGGAAAAGGCTGTCCGATTGTCGTTGGGCAGCCTTTTTCGTTGCCCGGCTTTCGGACGAATGGTCTCGTGGATGTGCGGAGCCGGGCGGTTGCCGGCGCGTCGGTTTGTCCCGTAGGAACGGCAGGCGGTCGAGTCCGTTTTGGGAAGCTGTCCGGCGGCGGGAAAAAAGGCGGTGTCCCGCTCCCTTCTTGTGCGGTCTCGCTTCCGCCCGGCCGCGGTGCCGCGGCACGCTGCGCCGAGCGGGCGGTTCCCGACGCCTTCGGCCGAAAAAATCCTGTACGGCGCCCTCGGTCCCGGTGCCCGCCGGGCATCGCGTCCGTGCCTGCGGAATTGCCGTCGGAAAAGCGTATCTTTGTCGTCGGGAGAACGATAATCCTGCAGAAGTATGACGAACGATCCGTTGGCCGATTTTAGGACCGTCCGCCTCGACGACGAGGCGGCGGAAGTGGTGATTCTGGACCAGACCCGTCTGCCGGAAGAGACGGTCTATGTGCGGTTGCGCACGGCAGAGGATATGTACGAAGCGATATACCGGCTCCGGGTGCGCGGGGCTCCGGCCATCGGCGTGACGGCGGCCTACGGCATGTATGTCTGCTGCCGGCGGGCCGGCGCCGAGGCGGACGGTTTCGACGGTTTGCTGCGGACGTTCCGCCGCACGGGCGAGTATCTGGTTTCGTCCCGCCCGACGGCGGTCAATCTGAAGGCCGCCGTCGAGCGGATGGAGCGCTGCGTGCTGCGGTGCGGGGACCTTCCCCGGCAGGAGCTCTTGGAGCGGATGCGCCGCGAGGCCGAAGCGATCCGCGACGAGGATGCCGCGGCTTGTCGCCGTATCGGCGAGTACGGGCTTTCGCTGCTCCGGCCCGGCATGGGGCTGCTGACGCATTGCAACGCCGGTCATCTGGCCGCTTCGGAATACGGCACGGCACTGGCGCCGATCTATGCGGGACTGCGCGAGGGGTACGGCTTCAGGGTCTATGCCGACGAGACACGGCCTCTGTTGCAGGGGGCGCGGCTCACGGCCTGCGAGTTACAGCGGGCCGGCGTGGACGTGACGCTCATCTGCGACAACATGGCTTCGCTGGTGATGAGCCGAGGACGGGTGCAGGCCGTGCTGGTCGGGTGCGACCGCGTGGCGGCCAACGGCGATGCGGCCAACAAGGTCGGCACGTCGGGGCTGGCCGTGTTGGCCCGCCATTACGGCATACCGTTCTATGTGCTCGGCCCCCTGTCGACGATCGACATGACCTGTCCTTCCGGCGAGCGGATCGTCATCGAAGAGCGTGCGCCGGAAGAGGTGACCGAAATGTGGTACGCCCGCCGGATGGCGCCCCGCGGCGTGAAGGTCTACAACCCGGCTTTCGACGTGACGCCGCACGAGCTCATCACGGCCATCGTCACCGAACGGGGCATCGCGCGGCCTCCCTACGATGCGTGTTTCGCCGAGTGGTTCGGGCGGTAAGCGCCCTGTCTTCTCCCGTCGTCGGGGGAGCGCCTGTTTTCGCCGCGATCCGTGGGGGAAAGACCGGACGGGGCGTCCGCTCGTCCGCTGTTTCGGAGGACGGCCGGAAGCTGTCGGGAAGGTTTTCGCAGGGCGAGCGGCGGAGGGTGTTTTATTGTTTCCCGGTTCCGAGACTGCCGCGGCGGGGTGCGCGTTGCGATGTCCCCGCGGGACCGTGCGTTCCGGTCCGGGACGATCTGTGGCGGTGTATCGGGATAAAAGCGTCCGTTCGTCCTCCGTTTCGTAAGACAGACCGAAGCGATGTCGGAGCGTATTTCGTCGGGAGAAGCGTTTCGGCGGTCCTCCCGTTCCGTGGTCGCGGCTCAGAATGCCGGATGTTCGCCGGGCGCTCTGTGCTGTGCCTGTTTCGGATGTCTGTCTTCCGCAAAGTAAAAAGGAAATCGGGACACTCGTGCCTGTTGTCGCAGGGCGGCTTGCCGTTGCGTTGGCAGACTGCGGAGATCGGGCAGTGTCCGCCTGTCTGTGCATAGTCGCCGCTTTTTCCGCACACCGAACTGGCGGCAAGGGGGCTATTCTTCCTGCCGGGCGTCGCGGTTGAGCGTGACGAGCACCTTGTCGATCCGCGCGGCGTCCATGTCGACGATTTCGAAGTCGAAGTCGCGCCAAGAGAGTTTTTCTCCCGTGCACGGGATATGTTTCAGCTCTTGGAGAATCAATCCGCTGAGCGTGTTGTAGTTGTAGTCGTTGTAGAGCTCTTCCAGATCGAAGTGGGCCAGAAAGTCGTAGAACGACAACTGTCCGTCGATGAGCAGCGTGCCGTCTTCGCGAACCACGATTTCCCGCTCTTCGCCGGCTTCGGGTATGGTGCCGATCAGTGCCTTGAGAATGTCCTTGAGCGTGACGATGCCCTCGATGCTGCCGAATTCGTCGGTGACGATGCCGTAGCGGTCGCCGGTGGTGCGCATCAGTTCGAGCGCGTTGTATACGCTCAGGTTTTCGGGAAAATACTGCGGCGGCCGCACGATGCTCGACAGCGAGAAATGCGCCTCGTCCAGCCGGCCGAACATGTCCTTGAGGTAGACCACTCCGGCGATGTCGTCGAGCGTACGGTCGGCTACGGGGTAGACGCTGAACAGGTTCTCCCGCACGGTCTGCGCGATGCGCTCGTTCGAGAAGCCGATCTCCAGCCACACCAACTCGCTGCGGTGCGTCATGATCGAGCCCACGTTGCGGTCGCCCAGATTGAACACCCGCTCGACGATATGCTGCTCGACTTCCTGAATCTCGCCGCCTTCGGTTCCTTCCTGAATGATGGCCTTGATTTCGTCTTCGGTGACTTTGCCGCTATGGGACGTGTCGATGTCGAGCAGGCGCATCGTGCCGGCCGTGCTTTTCGACAGCAGCCAAACGAAGGGCAGGGCGATTTTCGAGAGCAGGTTCATCGGCCGGGCCACCAATTTGGCCACGCGTTCCGACGCGCTCATGCCGATGCGCTTGGGCACCAGCTCGCCGAAGATCAACGTCAGATAGGTCACCACGACGACGATGAGCACCTGCGCTACGGTGGCGGCATGGGGGGCCAGCCACGGAATCTTGGCCAGCGGGACGGCCAGATGGCGGGCGAGCGCTTCGCCCGAATAGAGCCCGGTGAGGATGCCGATGAGCGTGATGCCGATCTGGATGGTCGATAAAAAGGTGTCGGGCGAGTTGGACAGACTCAGCGCGGCGCGTGCCGCTTTGCTGCCGTGTTTGGCATCGGTTTCGAGCCGGGACTTGCGGGCCGATACCATGGCGATTTCCGACATCGACAGGATGCCGTTGAGCAGGATCAGTCCGATGATGATGACGATTTCCATTCGGATTGTTTCGTGGTTCGGGACTAAGGTAATTATGTTTGAGCGAAATAGCAAACATCGTTCCGTTGTACTGCACGGGAAGGTTTCCCGAAAAAAGAATTCCGCGCTCCGTCTTCCGATTCTCCGGATATTTTTTATCTTTGTGGAAATCGTATCGAAACAACCTAAAACTTCTATCGTTATGGAGAACAAATATTCGATCATTCTGGGCAATCTGGGCAACACCTGCGACCGTTTCTGCAAAGGGTACAAGGACAATCCCTCCTCGGAGGAGATGCTGGAGCAGGCGGCCAAGAAGATGCCCTATATCGAGGGCGTCGAACTGGTGGGCACGTGGGACATCCGGCCCGACAATGCCAAAGACATGAAAAAACGGCTCGCCGATTACGGGCTGAGCTGTGCGTCGATCATTCCCGACACGTTCGGCGACAAGATCTACGGCAAAGGATTCATTTCCAGCACCGACCCGGCCGTCCGCCGCAAGGCGACCGACTACCTGCGCAGCATGTGCGAGGTGGCCCTCGAAGTCGATTGCGGGATCATCAACCTGTGGATGGCGCAGGACGGGTACGACTATCAGCTCACGGCCGACTACGACATGGAGCGGGAGTGGATGACCGAGGCGATCCGTTCGCTGGCCGTCGAATTTCCGTCGCTGCGCTTCGCGCTGGAGTACAAGCCCAAGGAACCCCGTAACTTCTCGTACCATGCGCGCATGGCCGATACGATTCTGGCGGCCAAGGAAACCGGATGTGCAAACGTCGGCGTGACGATCGACACGGGGCACAGCTTCGTGGCCGGCGAGAACGTGGCCGAGGCGGTCGTGCTGGCCAAACGGGCGGGCGACATGCTGTTCCACATGCACTTCAACGACAACCACGGTAGTTGGGACGACGACATGATCGTCAGCAGCGTCCATATGACCACCTATGTCGAGCTGTTGTTCTGGCTCAAGAAGACCGGCTACAAGGGATGGCTCTCGATGGACCAGTATCCCTACCGCGAAGATGCGATCGACGCGATTTCGGAGAGCCTGCACTGGGTCAAGAAATACGAAACGATCGTCGAGGAGTATTATGGCGAGATCGAACAGCTCATCCGGGCCAACGATGCCGTGGCCACTTCGCGTTTTTTGCGCAAACTGGTGAAATAGACCGTAGGAAGTACGCTTGCGACGTGCCCCTTTGGGGCGTGGGCCCGATACGATCATACGACCCGGCATGCGGGGCGAACGTCCCGTGCGACGTCGTGCGGTTCCTGTGTGAGTCGGAAAACAAGGAAAACCGTCGGCGGCAAGTCTGGCTTTATAGATATGCCAGACTCGCCGCCGATGTTTTATGACCGTTTTGCGGTCGTCGAAGCCTATCGCCGGATTTTCAGGGCGACGGGACCGAGCAGGCCTGTCGGGCGGAGTCGTTCGTTCGGACCGGGTGTGTGGATCGCCCATGTCTTGCGTCGGCCGGCCGGCAGGGCGGCGTCGTGGACGAGGCGGTTGAACCACGTGCCGGTGACCTTGACGGTCAGTTCGTTGTTGCCTGCTCTCAGATGTTCGCGCAGGTTCACGGCATAGGGTTCGCACCAGAGCACGCCCAGAGGTTTGCCGTTGAGGATCACTTCGGCGATATGGGCCACACGGCCGAGATCGAGCATGTAGTCGGCGTCGGGATCAATCGTTTCCATATCGAAATTCGCGGTATAGGTAGCCGTGCCGGAGAATGCCTTGGCTTCGTCGGAAAGTTGTTCGATGTCGCACCACGGAGCGAGCGCCGTCAGTTCCACGGTTTCTGTCGCGCCCCAGCCTTCGGGAAACGACAATTTCCATGTCTCCAAAGCCCTCGACTCGATGTCGTTTTTCGTGTCGACAGGCAACTTCTTGTCAGTGAATACGACGAAGCAGGAACCGCCCTCCGGCATTTCGAGCGGCACGAGGGTGCGGCCGTCGCGGTGTTCGCAGGCGAGCGGCGTCACGCTGCCGTCGACCGGATTCCACAGTTGCGGATAGCCGCCGCAGGCGAAATCGACGGTCTGCGAATAGGCCCGTCCCTTGGGCGAGGCCACGAAATACCAGTCGGCGCCCTCGCCGCTGAAATGCGACCACAGGGCCTCGCCGGCGAGGACGTCGGGCGTCATGCCGAGCACGGCCATGGCTTCGGACAGTTCCATGCCCGATACGACCTTGCCTTTGCCGACTTTGCGGATGCCGTTTTTGCCGTTCCAGACCTTTTTCACGGCCTTGGCGAAGGCTTTTTTATCGGCGCCGAGCGTGGCGGGACCTTTCGGGGCGTTGCCGACCACGGTCGCGCCTGCCTGTACGAGGCGGTAGATCGCCTCTACGGTCTCAGGGAGCATGCGGCGGTTTTCGGGAATCCACAGCAGGCTGTAACGCAGACCTTCGGGCGTCGCTATGCGGCCGTCGACCACCGACAGGCGGTTGACGAGCGCATCGGGATTGCAGTAGTCGTATGCGTACCCCGCGGGGAAGGGGGCGTTCTGGTCGGGTTTGTGGTCCGCCTCGTCGCCGAGATACCACAGCACGTCGGAGACCGGCCGTCCCGTCTCGAACATGTAGCTGCATCGGGCGAGGTAGTCGGTAAACGAGTGCATATAGGGCCACCATGTCTGTCCGCGGAGGAAGGGGGTGCCGATGCCGTTTCCGCCGAACGAGGTGCCCGGCGGCAGGAAGTCTACCTGCGGATTGTGGGTGCAGGTGTGGAACACGAGGTGCGACACGCCTTCGGCCATGTTGGCGTCGGCGACGGCTTTGAGCATGGCGAAATGCTCGTCCCACGTATGTTCGAACGAGGTGAACGCCTCGGCGGCGACGCGCGGCTTGCCGTACATGCGCGCCGCCGAGGCCGTCGGTTTGATCGGCTTGAAATTGAGGCTGCCGACGAAATTGTCGCCCATCGGTTGCCAAAATTCGCACATGGGCACGTCGGCATATCGGAAGTATCGGAGGATGTCGCCCGGAACGACATCGCCCATCGACGTCTCGTAGGCGACCGTGAGGCCGCGCTCTTTGGCGAGGGCCGCCATGTGGCCGTAAAAGTTGTCGGCGATGAGGGTGTTGACGACCCGAACCCAGTCGCGCAGGAAACGCGTCGTGGTCTCGTGGTCGTCGATGACGTATCCGAAGAGCGCCGGGAGCCATTTTCGCAGCCCGTAGCCGGCGACTGCGGCAAATTCCCTTTCCATTTCGGGCGTCCATGTCTGGGTGCTGCACTCCCAGCTGTCCATAAGCATGCCCTTGAGCAGACCGCCTCCGAGGGGGCCGTCGTTGTCCGACAGACGGCCTATGTAGTTGTCGAAGTGAATCTTGGAAGCCTCGCGCGAGAGCTTGTCGCACTCCCAGCCGGTGCCTTCGACGGGCGCCGGGCCGTTCTTGCGGCCGGTATTGACATGGCCGATGCGGAACACCGTCCACGAGCCTGCGGGCACCGTCCAGTCGAGCCGTCCCGATGCGTCCATGCGGTCGGAGAGGTCGATGATGCGCGAGCCGTCCACGAATGCCGCCGCCGACTGCGCGGGTAATGCCGCCGTCCGTTCGATGGCGCGGAGAGCGCGTCCGGCCTCTGCTTCCCAATTGTTTTTTCGCGCTTCGGCCGACAGGCTCAGGCGGTCGAGCCTCATGTCGTGCGCGTTGGCGATTTCGATTCGGTATTTCCCGGACGGATTTTCGTCGAGGGCGAACGTGGTCGGCATATCGTCCTGCCACGATCCCTGCGGTACGGCGGCGTCGAGCACCGTGCTCTCGCCCGCTTTCACTTTGACCCGTATGCCCGGCTCGTAGCACCAGCCGTGGTTCATGGCCTGCACGCAGGGCAGTTCTATCGAACGGACCGTCGCGGGCTCTTCGAATTCGATTTCGACCCAATGGGTACCGCCGGGAGCGAAGTCGAAACCGGTCTTCTCGCCTTTGAGCCAACGCTCCCACGGGGCGTCGGCGCAGTTCGTGCCCGTGATGACGAAAGCGGGCAGTTCGCCGCCCTCCGGCGTCGGGAAGGCGAGTACGGCGATGTCGCGGTAGTCGCGCCATTCCTCGGCCGACGGGTCGGGCACGGGCAGCACGACGCTTTGCCGCGAACCGTCGCCTCGGAGGTCGGTCCGGCTCATCACGGCATGGCGCATGGCGTTTTCGGGCTCGATCCACGGACCCCCGGCCATCGCCCAGCCGGGACAGTTCTGCATGGTGAAGCGCAGGCCGAGGCGACGGCACTCGGAGGCGGTGTGCCGCACGGCGTCGTCCCAGTTCGGGTCGAGGCATTTGATAGGTGCAGTCACTCCCGGCCATACGTTATCGTTGAAATGGCCGTGGAAAAGCTGTACGCCCGAAAAACCGGCGTCGGCCAGCGCTTCGAGGTCGGCGGTAATGCCCTCTTTCGACACATTGCCGCTGATGAAATGAAACCACGTTTCGGGATAGTGGGTCTTCGGAGGATTCCGAAAAGACTGGGGTTCGATCGCTGCGCCCGGCTGTACGGCGGCCACCGCCACAGCGAGAACCGCGAGAAGGCGTCCGGCTAAATTCATGACAGGTAAAGGTTAGTCTTACAAATCTAACCATTTGCGGGGTGTCCGCCAAATCCCCGCGCCGAATTTCGCCCCATCCGGGCGAGATCGTCAACGGATGCGCCGACATGGAGCCGTCGGTAATAAGCCCGGAAAATACGGTCGTTACATACTTCGATATGTCGAGGTACCGAAGTGCCCGGTTTTCGTTTTCGGATTCGAATGCCGGGATTCGCAGTCGCAGGCCGCGTTTCCGGATCGGACTTGTTCCCTGCCGGAACCGATCCGAATACGCACGCTGCGGATGACATCGGCCGGCGGGAGAAGATACGGCCGTTCGGCATGCCGGGATATGGAATCGCCTTCTCCCAATACGGTACGGCTCAGAATAAGGCCGTTCTTCGCCGTAAGTTTTGTACCTGCCTTGGGCACGGACATATCTCCGTTCGCCTTGCGGGCGAAAGCATCGGGGCGGAGGGCGGTCGTCTCCGGCTTTTCCTCCGTTCGGCGGCGGACCCTCTCCGTCTCGAACGGAGGATCGGCATCGCTTCGCCGGAACCGGCCGTTGCGGCTGTACGATGCGGAGCGGTCCTTGCCGTGAGTTTTTTCGTTCCGGTGCGTCTCTGTCTCCGCGTTTCGTTCGGAAATGCGTTTCCGCCCGTTTTTCACGGGCGGACCGGGGAGGCAGCTCGTAGCGGTCCGTGTGCGAGGAAGATCGCCGGGACGGAACTTTTTGCGACTTCGGAGCCTGCCGAAAACCGGTAAAGCAAAACGACGGAAAACTTCGGAACGCAGCGACGGCGGATTTCGATGGCCTCGGAGAGGGGTACGGATCGAATTCTGTGGGGTGCAGCGGCGGACGGGGGTGTTCCCGTTCGTTTCCTGTGCTCCGCTACGACGGGACGGCAGGCGGCGATTTCGTCCGATCGGGCGTGTCTGCGGACCGTAACGCGGCGTCTGTCGGAAGGATAGCCCGCGTTCGGCGTATCGATACATAGCCTTGCCGCCGGCCGGTCGTCGTAGCGGTCGCCGCAGGAGGACCGGGGAAATGCCGATGAAAAAACGCTGCACGGACAGCAGGGGCCGTGCAGCGTTTCTCTGTTCCGACCCTTTGCCGGGGCGGAGTGCGGTTCGCGTTCCGCGATTATTTCGGGAAGCTCTTGCCGATGGCGATGAAGTCGGCGGCGACCAGAGCGGCGCCTCCGATGAGACCTCCGTCCACGTCTTCCTTGGCGAAGAGTTCGGGAGCGTTGCCCGGTTTGGCGCTACCGCCGTAGAGGATGACCGTTTCGGCGGCTGCGGCGCCGAATTTTTCGGCGAGCACCTTGCGGATGAAGGCGTGCATCTCCTGTGCCTGATCCGACGTGGCGGTTTTGCCGGTTCCGATGGCCCACACGGGTTCGTAAGCCACGACGAGCTTGGCGAACTGTTCGGCCGTCAGGTTGAAGACCACTTCTTCGATCTGGGCGCGGACGATGTCGAAATGCTTGCCGGCTTCGCGGTCTTCGAGCTTTTCGCCCACGCAGTAGATCGGGGCGAGGCCGTTGGCGTAGGCCTGTTCCATTTTCTTGTTCAGCGTCGCGCTGGTTTCACCGTAGTATTCGCGGCGTTCGCTGTGGCCGAGGATGACGTATTCCACACCCAGCGAAGCGATCATCTTGGCCGACACCTCGCCGGTGTAGGCGCCTTTGGCTTCGGCCGCGCAGTTCTGTGCTGCTACGGCGATGCTGGTTCCTTTCGCCGCTTCGACGATCTGGGAGAGGTGGGTGAAGGGAGGAGCCACGATGAAGTTCACGCACGGGCAAACTTCGCCCTTGAGGGCGGCCACGCCCTTGAACAGTTCCACGCCTTCTGCCGGGGTGGTATTCATTTTCCAGTTACCGGCTACGATTTTCTTTCTCATAGTGTTTATCATTCGATGAATTAAATGCCGTTTTTATCGTCGGGCGACGTCCCCTTCGTCGGTTCCGCGTTCTGCGGACGCCGGGTGTCCCGAACGCCCGGAGCGAACACGTCCTCTTTTCCCTTATGCCGTTCGGCGGGCGTCCGCTCGCGGTTCGTTTCCCGGATCGTCTGCGAGCCGCACCGTCGGGGAGGGGCGCTTCGCCCGGTGTCAGCCCTGCGTCCAGCCGCGCACTTCGTCCGCAGTGGGATTCTTCAGGCCGAGTTTGTTCTTTTTGTTGAAGCCGCACAGGTCGTTGAACAGCTTGCCGGGGGCGATTTTGCGCATCGCCTCGACGGTGAGCAGGCTCATTTTGTGCAGTACCGGCACCCATTCGGCCGGTACGCCGACAGCGCCGAACTCGGCTTCGCCGTCTTTGCGGGCCGTTTTTTCGGGCCGCATCTGCGGGAAGAACAGCACGTCCTGAATCGTCGTCTGTCCTGTCATGAACATCGTCAGGCGGTCGATGCCGATGCCCATGCCCGAACAGGTCGGCATGCCGTATTCGAGTGCGCGCACGAAATCCATGTCGATGAACATGGCCTCGTCATCGCCCTTCTCGCTGAGCCGCAACTGTTCTTGGAACCGTTCGAGCTGGTCGACGGGGTCGTTGAGCTCCGAGTAGGCGTTGCAGAGTTCCTTGCCGTTGACGAACAATTCGAAGCGTTCGGTCAGGTCCGGGTCGTTGCGGTGGCGCTTGCACAGCGGCGACATTTCGATCGGATAGTCCGTCACGAAAGTGGGTTGGATGAGCTCCGCTTCGCAATATTGGCCGAAGATGGCGTCGATGAGCTTGCCTTTGCCCATCGTCTCGTCGGTCTCGACGTTCAGCTTGCGGCAGGCCTCTCGCAGTTCGTCCTCGCTCTTGCCCGTGATGTCGAATCCGGTCTTTTCGCGGATGGCGTCGGTCATCGTCAGGCGGCGGAACGGAGCCTTGAACGAGACGGCCTTGCCTTCGATGGTCAGTTCCGTCGTGCCGTTCACGGCGAGAGCCACCTTTTCGAGCATCCGTTCGGTGAATTCCATCATCCACAGGTAGTCTTTGTAGGCGACGTAGATTTCCATGCAGGTGAACTCCGGATTGTGCGTCCGGTCCATGCCTTCGTTACGGAAGTTCTTGCCGAACTCGTAGACGCCGTCGAAACCGCCGACGATCAGCTTCTTGAGGTAGAGCTCCGTGGCGATGCGCAGGTAGAGGTCGGTATCGAGCGAATTGTGGTGCGTGATGAACGGCCGGGCCGAGGCGCCGCCGGGGATGGGTTGCAGAATGGGCGTTTCGACTTCCAGATAGCCGTGCGCGTTGAAAAATTCGCGCATCGTGGCCATGATCTTGGCCCGTTTGACGAACGTTTCCCTGACCTGCGGATTCACCGCCAGATCGACGTACCGCTGACGGTACCGCTGTTCGGGGTCGCTGAAGGCGTCGTACACCTGACCGTCCTTTTCCTTGACGATCGGCAGCGGACGCAGCGATTTGCTCAGCACCTTGAGTTCTTTGCAGTGCACCGAGAGTTCGCCCGTCTTGGTGACGAAGACGAAGCCCCGCACGCCCACGATGTCGCCGATGTCGAGCAGTTTCTTGAACACCTTGTTGTACATCGTCGATTCGGGATCGCCCGCGCAGATGTCGTCGCGTTTGATATAGACTTGGATCTTGCCCGTATGGTCCTGCAGTTCGAAGAACGAGGCGCTGCCCATGATGCGGCGCGACATGATTCTTCCCGCGATGGAGATGTCTTGGAGATTCTGTTTTTCTTCCGAATATTCGGCGGCGATGCCGGCGGCCGTAGCCGTCACTTCGTACCGTGCCGCGGGGTAGGGGTCGATGCCCAACCGCCGCAGTTCCGCGAGCGAGTTGCGGCGGATCTGTTCCTGTTCGCTAAGTTCAGAGATGCTCATTTGTCGTTGTTGGCTCGTTAAATCCGTACAGGGCGCAAAGATACGAATTTCCGGCGGTTTTCGGGAAAAACCGGCCGGAAATATTCGTTTTCGGCGGAAGTGGCTCCCCCGTCCGTTAATTTTTGCTGCGCAGCCTGCCCGTCTTGTTGAATTTGTAGCCTACGGCGAACGAGAAATAGCGGCCGAAGTTCTGCGTCCAGCTGTTGCTCACGTAGTCGGCCATCATCGTCGAGGCGAAGTTCTGGGTCGAGTTGAGGATGTCGTAAATCTGGAAGCCGACATCGAGCTGCCTTTTCTTGAGCAGCTTGCAGCCGAGAGCCAGACTCCACGTGTGCGTGCTCACGTCGTTGCTCCGGATGGAGAAGTTGTGGTAGAAGTAGTAACGGTAATGGGTGTTGAAGTACATGTGCTTGAGGAAATTGACCGTTACGTTCGTGCCGACGCTCTGCGTGAGGGTGTTGTTGTTGTCCTTGAGCGAGTTCGAGGTGTGGTTGTATGCCGTGTTCGAAAACAGCGAGAATTGGTAGACGGTCGACTTGTTGCTGAAAAATCCCAGAGACACGTTCGGCGAAAGCGAGTTGTTGTAGTCGAGCGCCTCGCCGATGTAGGTCGGGGAGCGGTTGTAGGCCAATCCGCCTCCGGCGTTGAACGTCAGGCCTAGTTTCTGGATCGGGGTGGAGAAGTTTCCGCTGAGGTTTGCGTTGCCTCCGCCGTTGACGTTGACCGGGACGGTCAGCGTCGAACCTTTCGGGGCGACATAGCCGTTGTAGGCCTCCAGCGGCGTGTCTTCGGTGAAGAAGACCTGTTTGACGGCGATGCTGCGCGAGACGATGCTGCCGCCGGCGCTGAGGCCGAACGACCGCGAGGTTTTCGTGTCGGTCTTGTAAAAGCTGATCCATACCGAGTGCGTGTAGCTTTGCCGCAGGTCGGAGTTGCCGCCCGTCAGGGCCAGCGGGTTCTGCGTGTTGAGTTCGTTGCGCAACTGCTCGATCGAGGGCTGTCCGGCCGAGGTGTTGTAGTTGGCGCTCAGGTGCATCGAATTGCGGACGGAATAATTGACCGAGACCGAGGGCTGGAAGCTGCGGAAGACGTGGCGGTCCCGCCGCGTGTCGGGGAACGCCTCGTCCTTGTTGAGCCGGGCCGACTGGTAGCCCGCGTTGACCGACAGCGAGAGCGATTCGGTGTTGCGGTTGAACCCCAATCCGTAGTTCTGCGTCGTATAGTCGCGCGAATATTCGTAGGTCAGGGCCGTGTCGATTTGTCCCGTGTAGCGGTCCACGGCGATCCTTTCGGACTTGCTCTTGTCGTAGGAGAGGCCGTACCGGGCCGAGAGCGAGTTGCTCTCGCCGAGGGGTTCGGCGTAGAAGGCGCTCAGGCCCGCTCCGTGGCTCCATCCGCCGGCCGTCGAGAGCAGGTAGGTGCGGTTCATATCCGAGGCCAGCGAGTCGATCTGCACCCCTTCGCTGTCGTTGCGGCTCGTCTGTCCGCGGACCGACAGGTTGAACGAGCGCCGGGGATGGTTCTTGAACGAGTGGCCCCAGCTCAGGTTGCCCGACACGTTGTGCCCGGTGTTGCGATGGCGGCTGTACGTGCTCGTGCGGTTGAGCGTTTCGCCGTCGAGTTCGTTCGACGCGCCCCGGTAGCTGTCTGTCCGGCCCTGCGTGAAGCTGATGTGGGGCGAGAAAAAGATGAAGTCGTGCTTCGGATTGTACCGCAGGCCGAAGCCGGCCGTATGGCTGACGGTCCGGCTGGCGTTCCGCGACGTGTCGCGGTAGTGGCGCGAGGTGTAGTCCTGCGTCGGGAAGTAGATCTGTTCGGAGCGGGTCCGGGTCCGGGTGTCGTTGTTCGCGTAGTTGTAGTTGGCGAACAGCGTGCCGTGCTCGCCGAACTTGCGGTGGGCGTTCGCTCCCGCCGACGTGTTCCGGCGGTCGCCCTGCGAGCCTCCGTAGCCGCCGAGCATGCCTCGCATGCGGTAGCCTCCCTGATTGTTGTTGTTGCTGTTGGCGCGGACCGAATAGGATTTCCGCTCCGAGAAATAGTTGTATGCGCCGCCTGCGCTGTATCGCAGCCGGTGGTTCCCGTCGGCGTCCGGGTCGATGTCGGCGCCGAGGCTTCCGAGCAGCTCGACGTTGATGCTCTTCTGCGGCTTGTTGCGCGTGATGATGTTCATCACCGTGCGTTTCTTGCCGTTTTTCTCGCCTTTGATCTTCTCCTCTTCGGGCATCTCCTCGTAGACCTGTATGTCGACCACCTCCTTGGCTTCCAGATAGTCGAGCGCCGTGCGGGCGTCTTCGCCGAAGAGCGGCTTGCCGTCCACGTAGGTCCTCTCGACGGTTTTTCCCATGAACGTGATCTTGCCGTCCGATACCTCCATGCCGGGCAGCCGCGTGACGATCTGCATAGCTTCGTCGCCGGGCAGCACTTTGATGTTTTCGGGGTGGTAGACGATCGTGTCGCCCGATTCGCCCATAAGCGGCCGCATGCCCTGAACGACGATCTCTTTCATGTGGAGCGGGATTTTGCCCAGTGCGACCGTGTCGTCCTTCCCGGTCGGTTCGGTCCGGAACCGGACGCTGCGGTACCCTAAATAGGAGACCGAGACGAGCACGGACGTGTCCCGGAGACGCGAGACGGAAAATCTGCCCCGGCTGTCGGAAATGACGTGCACCGTGTCGCGGGGCGAGACGACGAGCACGGCGGCGCCGACCAGCGGAGTCCGCTCGGCCGAGTCGACGACCACGCCCCGCAGCGTGCGCGGAGCGGACTGGGCCGTCGTGCGCAGCAGCGGCGCCAGCGAAAGGAACGATAGAAGGAGGAGGGTGATTCTGGACATGGGATAGGGATGGGTTCGATTCGTTTCTTCTTTGCGTGCGGCCGGCCGCATACGCGACTTCCCTCCGTTCGGGCGACGGGGGAAAGACCGACGGTGCGCGTTACGAAAAACGCGCTCACGGCCGCGATGTGTACAAAGCTAAACAAATTTCCCGGAAAACGATGCCGCAACGGGTGAATACGGCAGTTCCCGCCGACCCGTTTTCCTGCCGTTTCCGCCGATCCCTTTCGCTTAGAATTCGGAGGTGAAGTGGAAGCGCACAGCCGGGAATTTCTCCTGTGCCAGCGACAGGGCATAGGACGTGTCGGCGAGGAACACCTCGCGTCCGTGTTTGTCGAGCGCCATGTTGTTGTATTTGCGCTTGCGGAAATCGGCCATCTGCTCCTCGTCGTCCGACTCCACCCAGCAGGCTTTGTGAATCTGGATCGGCTCGTAGCGGCATTTGGCGCCGTATTCGTGTTCGAGGCGGTACTGGATGACCTCGAATTGCAGGGCGCCCACCGTCCCGATGATCTTGCGTCCGTTCATGCGGCTGGTGAACAACTGCGCCACGCCCTCGTCCATCAACTGGTCGATACCCTTGGCCAGTTGCTTGAACTTCATCGGATCGGCGTTTTCGATGTAGCGGAACAGTTCGGGCGAGAAGCTCGGAATGCCCACGAAGCGCAGCGATTCGCCCTCGGTGAACGTGTCGCCGATCTTGAAGTTGCCCGTGTCGTGCAGCCCGACGATGTCGCCGGGAAAGGCCTCGTCGATCACCGACTTCTTTTCGGCCATGAAGGCCGTCGGTGCGGCGAACTTGATGTTTTTGCCCGAACGGACGTGCAGGTAGGGCCTGTTGCGCTCGAACCGGCCCGAACAGATTTTCAGGAACGCGATCCGGTCGCGGTGGTTCGGGTCCATGTTGGCGTGTATCTTGAAGACGAATCCGGTGAGTTTCTCTTCGTAGGGGTCGATTTCGCGTTCGGCCGTGTGCGAGGCTCCGGGCGAGGGTGCGATGCGGACGAAGCAGTCCAGAAGCTCCCGGACGCCGAAGTTGTTCAGCGCACTGCCGAAGAATACCGGGGCGACCTCCCCGCTGCGATAGCTCTCCAGATCGAACGGCGGATAGACCCCTTCGACCAGTTCCAGATCGTCGCGCAATTGTTGCGTGAACGGAGCGATGTAGGTGTCGATGGCCGGATCGTCCGAACGGATGTCGAGCGTCCGGCCCTCGGCGGTCTGCTTGTCGGCGCCGAAAAACAGCGAGAGACGGTCGCCGTACAGGTCGTAGACGCCCTTGAACGTAGGTCCGGTGCTGATGGGCCACGCCAGCGGACGCACCTTGATCTTCAGCTCCCGCTCGATTTCGTCCAGCAGGTCGAACGGGTCCTTGCACGGACGGTCGAGCTTGTTGATGAACACCATCACGGGCGTGTTGCGCATGCGGCACACCTCCATCAGCTTGCGGGTCTGGGTCTCGACGCCTTTGGCTCCGTCGATGACGATGATGACGCTGTCCACGGCGGTCAGCGTGCGGTAGGTGTCTTCGGCGAAGTCTTCGTGACCGGGCGTGTCGAGGATGTTGATCTTGACGTCTCCGTATTCGAAGCCCATCACGGAGGTGGCCACCGAGATGCCTCGCTGGCGTTCGATTTCCATGAAGTCGGACGTCGCCCCCTTCTTGATCTTGTTCGACTTGACGGCTCCTGCGACATGGATCGCACCGCCGAAGAGCAGCAGCTTTTCGGTCAACGTCGTTTTTCCCGCGTCGGGGTGGCTGATGATGGCGAAGGTCCTGCGGCGTCGGATTTCCTGTTTGAGTTCCATACGTTCGGGTATAGCGATTGCGTTCGTTTTCGTTCGTTTATTCGTTGTCTTGCGGCGAGGGGCCCGCCAGTGCCCAGCGCAGACCGCCCAGCACGTGGGCCCTGTACTGCGGATCGTCGTACAGCGCGGCATCGTGCCCCAAGGCCGAGTACCAGATGCGTCCTCCGTCGAACTCGTTGCACCACACGGCCGGCAGGCTGGGCGACATCACTTCGGGCCGGGGACCTTCGGCCCAGTCCACGCCGGCGGTTTCCCATACGGCCAGCACGCGGGCTTCGGGGTTGAGCCTTTTGAAGAAGTAGAGCTCGTCTTCGATCCGCAGCGTGTCGGGCCACACGCTCGTCGAGGGGTGCGTGCGGTCTACTCGGCGCAGCACGAGCGGCTGCCGGGGCGGATGGAAGTCGAAGCGGCCTCCGATCATCCGCGTGAACCATTCCCACTCTTTGCCGGTACAGGCGGCGGCATGCAGGCCGACGAATCCGCCTCCTCGGCGAATGAAGCGCCGGAGGGCTTCCCGCTGCGCCTCGTCGAGGGCGACGTAGCTGGCGTTGGCATAGACGACGGCGTCGTACCGGGCGAGCGAGTCGTCCGCGAAGATGTCGGTGCGCGAGGTCGTGTCGGCCGCGAAACCTTCCTGCCCGGCCATTTCGAGCAGCATCCGGGCCGAGGCCCCGATGTTGTCGTGGACGTACCCCTCGCCGTGGCCGGTGAAGACCAGCACCCGCTTGCCGTGCAGGTCGGCCGTCCGGTTGTCGGGACGGTCGCCCGTGCAGCCGGCCAGTATCGAGATCAGCGCGAAGAGCAGCGGGAGAACGGTTTTTCTCATACGTCGAACGGTTTGCTGGGGTAATCGATGGAGTAGTGCAGCCCTACGCTTTCGTGGCGGGCTTCGGCCTGCTTGATGATGAGGTAGCCCACGGCGATCATGTTGCGCAGTTCGCACAGGTGCTGGCTGAGCGTCGATTTGAGGTACAGCTCTTCGGTCTCCTTATAGATGATTTCGAGCCGCCGCTTGGCCCGTTCGAGGCGCAGGTTCGAGCGCACGATGCCCACGTAGTTGCTCATGATCTGCTGCATCTCCTTGTAGTTCTGTGTGATGAGCGCCATTTCCTCCGGTGCGGCCGTGCCCTCGTCGTCCCATGCCGGGATGTCGCGCTGCCACTCGATGCCGCCGATGGCCGAAATGGCATGCCGGGCCGCCGCGTCGGCGTACACGGCCGCCTCCATCATCGAGTTCGAGGCCAGCCGGTTGCCGCCGTGCAGGCCGGTCGAGGAAGCCTCGCCCAGCGCATAGAGACGGCGGATGGACGATTCGCCGTTGAGGTCCACCTTGATCCCGCCGCAGCAGTAATGGGCGGCCGGTACGACGGGGATCATGTCCTTGGTCAGGTCGATGCCCACCGAGAGGCACTTGCGGTAGATGTTCGGGAAGTGGGACGTCACCTCCTTGGGGTCTTTGTGCGTGATGTCGAGGTAGACGAACTCTTCGCCCGATATTTTCAGCTCGTGGTCGATGCTGCGCGCCACCACGTCCCGCGGGGCGAGCGAGCCCATCGGGTGGTATTTCTGCATGAATTCCTTGCCGTTCTGCAACCGCAGCAGACCGCCGAAGCCGCGCATGGCCTCGGTGATGAGAAACGAGGGCCGCTCGCCCGGATTGTAGAGCGAGGTGGGGTGGAACTGGATGAACTCCATGTTCTCGATCGCGCCTTTGGCCCGGTGCACCATCGCCACGCCGTCGCCGGTGGCCACGCTCGGATTGGTCGTCGTGTGGTAGATGTTGCCCACGCCGCCGGTGGCCATGACGGTCACTTTCGACAGCACGGTATGGATTTCGTGTTTTTTGAGGTTCAGCACGTAGGCGCCGAAGCAGGTGATGTCGGGCGTGCTTTTGCGCACTAACCTGCCCAGATGGTGCTGCGTGAGGATGTCTACGGCGAAATGATGCTCGTAGATGTCGATGTTGCGGTGGCGTTTGACACGCTTCATCAGGGCCCGTTCGATTTCGTGTCCCGTCAGGTCGTCGTGGTGCAGGATGCGGTGTTCGCTGTGCCCGCCCTCGCGGTTCAGGTCGTAGCGCCCCGAAGCGTCCTTGTCGAACTTGGTGCCCCACTGGATGAGCTGTTTGATGACGCCCGGCGCATTCCGCACGACCTGCTCCACGGCGGCCCTGTCGCAGATGCCCGCTCCGCAGACCAGCGTGTCGTGGATATGCTTTTCGAACGTATCGGGCTCGTACATGACCGATGCGATGCCTCCCTGTGCATAGTCGGTGTTGCATTCGCCCAGTTCGCTCTTGGTGACGATCGTGACGTGGCCGTGTTCGGCGGCTTTGAGCGCGAAGCTCAGTCCGGCGATGCCGCTGCCGATGACCAGAAAATCGGTTTCGATGTTCATTTTCTTACAGGATTAGCTTTCGGAATTGTTCCCGGCTTCCTCTGAATACGTTCCGGTCCACGTTGCCCCGGATGCCCCGGATGCTGTGCGAATCGGTGTGCTGCCAGATCTGCCACTTCAGCGGCGGACACTTGCGGTAGTCGGCGATCCAGAGGATATAGTCGTCCTCTTCGAAGTCTTTCTTGAGGTAGGTTTCGTAGAAATTGGTCGAACAGTAGATGATCGGCGGGGTGCCGTAGTAGCGTTCGATTTCGTCGCAGAACGCTTTGGCTTCGCGCACCGACTTTTTCGGATCGGTCATGAAACGGTGCTTCTCGATGTCGAGCACAGGGATGATGTTGCCCTTGTCCAACTTGGCCGTCCTGATGAAATTGCGGGCCTGCTGCTTGCCCGGCGTGCGGTGTCCGAAAAAGTGATAGGCGCCCCACGGTACGCCGGCCTTTTCGAGCTCCCTGCGGTGGCGGTCGTAGGTCGGGTCGACGATCATCGTGCCTTCGGTGGCCTTGATGAGCACGAAATCGGGCCGTTCGTGCTCGACGACCTGTTCCCAGTTCACGTTCTGCTGGTGGCGGGAGACATCCAGTCCCCACACTTCGAAATCGTCGGGCGTCTTTTCCCCGCCGCAGGAGGCGAGCAGGGCGAGGCCCGACAGGCAAATGAGTCGTAAGAAAGTCCGCATAGCGCCGTTTTGACGTTCGCAAAGTTACAAAACGCGAACGGTTTTTTCGCCCCTCGCGCCGATTTTTTCGTCGCGGACCCGTCGGCAGCCCTTCCTTTTGCGGCGTCGGAGTGCGTTTCGGCCGGGCTTCGGCTCCGGGACCGGCTTCCGGGGAGAAACGACCCTCCCCCGTCGTATCGCCGTGGCGGACGGCCTGCCCGCGTCGTGCGGCCGCGGTCCCGTCCGGGGGGAAGGTGTGCGCGCGTTTCGGGTTTTTTGCTATCTTTGTCGGTGGTAATTTACGGAAATCGGTATGAAACAAATAGCGCTGTGGCTGGTTTGCGGTCTGTTGATCGCGGGGACGGCCGGGGCCCAGACCCGGAAATCGGAAAGCGTGGTCACCATCGCGGGCGAAAGTTATTACGTGCACACGGTCCGTCCGGGCGACACGTTCTATTCGCTGGGCAAGACCTACGAGACGGACGAGGAGACCATTCGCCGCAACAATCCCCATACGGATGACGGGCTGAAAACCGATCAGGTCATCAAGATTCCGGTGCGCAGGAACGAAGCCAAACCGCTTTCGGAACGCAAGAAGCGCAAGCTCTTCGATGTTCATACGGTCAATCAGGGCGAGACGGCCTATTCGATTTCGAAGCGCTACGGCGTGGGACTGGACGTGCTCATGGAAGACAACGAAGGATTCGATCCGGCCCGCCTGTCGATCGGTCAGCGCATCAACATCCGCAAGGCCAGTCTGGGGACCAGCGACGCCGAAGAGATCGAAGAGCAGATCGAATCCTATAAGGACGCGCTCAACAGCGTGTCGGACCGTTTCACGCATCATGTCGTCGAGCGGGGCGAGACGCTCTATTCCTTAGGCAAGCGGTTCGGCGTGCCGGTCGATACGATCGAACGGTATAACGATGCGATTCTTCGCGACGGTCTGCGTTCGGGCAGCATCGTCCGCATTCCCCTGCCCGATACGCTCGTGCGCCGGGAACCCTTCCCCGTCGATACCCTCGCGGAGAGCCTGCTCGCGGTTTCGCTGGGCGAACGGCTCGCCGTCAAGGCGATCGACGTTACGAAGCCCGTGCGCGTGGCGCTGTTGCTCCCGATGAAAACCGGGGAGCGTCCCAACCGTCCGTTCATGGAATTTTACCAAGGCGTGCTGCTGGCGCTCGAAGAGCTCAAGGCGACGGGCGTGTCGGTCAAGGCCGACCTGTTCGACGTGGGCCGCTCGGCCCAAGCGATGGAAGAGGTGCTCCGCAACCCCGAACTCGGCGAGGCCGATCTGATTCTGGGGCCGGTGTACGACGAATGCTATGCCCCGGCGGCGGCGTTCGCCGCCCGACACGGAATCCCCGTCGTCTCGCCGCTGGCGCCCGTCGAGAGCGCCGACAACAACCTGTTGTTTCAGGTGGCGCCCGATCCGGCTTCGAAGACCGGCAAGCTGGGTGCCGAACTGGCGCCGGAGCGCAACGTGATCGTCTTTTCCGGGGCGAGCGAAGACGCCGAGTTCGCGGCGGAGATCCGGCCGCTACTGCCGCCTTCGGCCCATCGCCTGAGCTATGCCAAGGGAATGGGCAACGCCGCCCTCGAAAATCTGTTGAGCGGCGACCGGGAGAACGTGATCGTCGTGCTCACCTCCGACGAGACGACGACGGACGCCATTCTGGCCTATGTGGCTTCGGTGCAGAACAGCCTGATCGCCCGAAGCGTGAAAAATCCGTCGATCCGGGTGATCGGCAGCCCGCGCTGGGCGCGGTTCCGGAACATCGACCGGAAACTGTTCTTCAAACTCAATCTGCGTTACGTCGCCTCTTACCATGCCGACCGGTGGAACGAACGCGTGGCCGGTTTCGACCGCCGCTATATCGCCGAGTTCGGGGCTCTGCCGAGCCTGTACGCCTATCGGGGGTACGATGTGGCGAAGCTGTTCGTGGGGGCTGTCCATCTGCACGGGTCGCAGTTCGCCGATCACCTCAACGGCGGGGCGCTCCCCCTGCTCCAGACACCTTATCGTTTCGAGCAGAAACATCCCGGAGGCAAGTACGAGAACGTCGAGTGGCCGCTGGTCCGCTACGGCAGTGATTTCACGATCGGCGTGGAGTAATTCGCGGAGCCTCGCGGGATTTTCTTGCGGAGAGAGGATGGCCGGTAGGGAAAAATCCGCCCGGGCCGTATCCGTTTTCTGCCGCATGCCGGTCCGGAGAAGGCGTTCGCTGAGGCGGGCTGCCGGCGGCGGGGCGGCTGCGCTTCGTCGCGGAACGACGGTTCGTTCCGGGATATGGCCGCAGTTTCTTACCTCTATATAGAATATTATGGCGCCGTGCGCCGTGCCCAGCGAGGCATTTTTCCCTTTCGGTTCTCGTTCCCTGTCGGGTGTCCCTCCTGCGGACGGGATGCATGCGGGGCTTTCCGGTGCATGCGAGGGTCTTTTCATGTTTCTCGGAGCCTGTAGCCGGTGCGCCGGCCGTTTCTTTATCCCGGCGGGAGGACCGTTTCTTTCCGGGCGGACCTTGCTCCGGAGACGTCCGAATCTCGACTTTTCTTCGTATCTTTACCTGCAAACAACCGTAACGATTATGGAACAGGTAAAGAAATACATCGAAGAGAACAAGGACCGTTTTCTGGAGGAGCTGTTCGACGTGCTCCGCATTCCGTCCGTCAGCGCCGAGAGCAGCCATGCGGACGACATGGTGCGCTGCGCCGAACACCTCTGCGGCGCGCTGCGCGATGCGGGCGCCGACCGGGCCGAGGTCATGCCCACGGCCGGCAACCCCATCGTCTATGCCGAAAAGATCGTCCGGCCCGATGCGCCGACGGTGCTGGTCTACGGCCATTACGACGTCATGCCGGTCGATCCGCTTTCGGAGTGGGAGACCCCGCCTTTCGAACCCGTCGTCCGCGACGGACGCATCCGGGCGCGGGGAGCCAACGACGACAAGGGCCAGTCGTTCATGCACGTCAAGGCGTTCGAAGCCATGCTCCGGACCGATACGCTGCCTTGCAACGTGAAGTTCATGCTCGAAGGCGAGGAGGAGATCGGGTCGGGCAGCATTTCGACGTGGTGCGGCGAACACAAGGAGCTGCTCCGCTCGGACGTGATCCTTGTTTCCGACACGAGCCTGCTGTCGTGGAAAGTGCCCTCGATCACCTGCGGCCTGCGGGGTCTCTGCTACGTGGAGGTCGAAGTGACGGGGCCCGACAAAGACCTCCATTCGGGCCTGTACGGCGGCGCTGTGGCCAATCCGGTCAATGTCCTCTCGAAGATGATCGCTTCGCTGACCGACGAGGCGGGGCGCGTGACGATCCCCGGATTCTACGACCGGGTACGCGAACTCTCCGCTTCCGAACGCGAGGATTTCGGCAAGGCGCCCTTCTGTGAAGCCGCCTATAAAAAAAGCATCGGCATTGCCGAGGTGCAGGGCGAGCAGGGCTATTCGACGATGGAGCGCACCGGCGTGCGGCCGTCGCTCGACGTGAACGGCATCTGGGGCGGTTATACCGGCGAGGGGGCCAAGACGGTCATTCCGTCGAAGGCTTTCGCCAAGATTTCGATGCGGTTGGTCCCCGATCAGGATTACCGCGAGATCGGCGAACGGTTCGCTTCGCATTTCCGGGCCCTCGCTCCGCGCAGCGTCCGGGTCGAGGTGCGGGTGCTGCACGGCGGCTACCCTTACGTCTGTCCGACCGATCTGCCGGCCTACCGGGCCGCTTCGAAGGCGGTGGAGAAGACCTTCGGCCGCAAGCCGCTGCCCTATTATTCGGGCGGGAGCATCCCCATTATCAGTACGTTCGAAAAACAACTGGGCGTCAAGTCCGTGTTGATGGGGTTCGGATTGGACGAAGACGCCATCCATTCGCCGAACGAAAGTTACGCGCTGGAGAACTTCTACCGTGGCATAGAGACCATCGCGTGGTTCTACCGCTATTTCGCCGGAGAGAAGTAGGGCCGGACGCTCCGTTTTCGGAACGCTTTTTCCGCAATGCCGGCGCGGCGATCCGGGGCCGGCATCGCGGGGCGCCGCTTCTTTAGGGGGCGGTACGGTCGTTCCGTTTTTTGAAAAATTCCGGATTCCGGCGGCGGGGCGTCCGAAGAAATGCCGAAGGCTGGGACGACCGTTCCGCATCCGGGAGGACGGCTTTCCGGCCTCTTTGCGGGCATATTCGCGAGCCTGCCTTTGCGCTCCTGCGTGGGATCGTCCTGTCCTGTGGCGACGGGACGGACATCGCCGCAGGAAGATCGTCGCACATGTTTTTCGAGAGTCGGTCGTGCCGACGGACGGCGAAAAGATCGTGCGGACAAGAACCTGCCGAAACGCGGCAGGGAGCGGCATCGCTCTGTGGCGGGAGGACGGAACGCCGGCAGACGGTCTGCCCCTCCGGCGAATCCGCGCTTCCTGCCGTCGGACGGTTCGACCGGAATACGAAAAAGCGGGACCCGTTCTGCGAACCGGCAGAATGGGTCCCGTTATTTTCGACGGTCGGTCCGGGCGAGAACCGCTCAGGCGAACAGCGCTTCCACTTTTTTCATCACTTCGGCCGGATCGGGGTCGATCGGGAAGACGACCGACGGGCGGAGGTAGTGCAGGTTCTTGCCGGATTTGAATCGTTTTTCGCCTCCGCCGGTGATGTTGAGCATCACCGTTTTTCCGGGGTCGATCCGACCCGCTTCCACGCTTCGGATGAGCGTGGCCAGCGCCACGGCCGGAGCCGAATAGATGTCGATGCCTTCCGATTCGGCGAAGAGCTCCTTGGCTTGCCGCGCCTCTTCGTTCGTGGCGACGAGCACGTCGCCGTCCGTGTCGGTCAGCGCGTCGAACAGTCCGCCCCGGATGCCGTAAGGCGGCTTGCGATTCGATAGCACCTTGGCGTCGATCGCCTCGGCGTCCGCGCGGGCCTGATCGTCGGCATAGGGCAGCATGTCGCGCGAGCGGGCCTTCCACGCGTCGTACATCGGCGTGAACGGAGCGTTTTGCGAGACCATGAGTTTCATCTTGTGGGAACCGAAGCGTCCGTCCTCGATCAGGCGCAGGTTGGCCTCCCATGCGGCGATGGCGCCGGTGCCGCTTCCCACGGCCTGAAAGTAATAGTCGGGGATGCGTCCGATGTGCGTGACGGCCGACAGCACGGTAGTGGCCATTCCGTCGCGCCGGGCGACGTTCTTGGCGCCCCCTTCGGCGAAGAATTTTTCGCAGGCGAGCGCCAGATTGCTCAGGTGGATCGCGTCGAAGTAGTCGGCTCCCTTCTGCGGGCAGATCAGCTTCACGCAGTCGTCGAGCGGAGTGTCGAACCACAGCGCGTCGATGTTGTCTTCCGGAACGCTCAGCAGCAGCGGAATTCCGTTGTCGGAACATACCTTGGCGAACGCTCTGGCCGTATTGCCGGCCGAGGCGACCACCAGCACCTTGCCCTTGTGGCTTCCGTTGAGGCGGCCGCATACCGAGTAGGCTTCGGTCTCCTTGAACGAGCAGGTCTTCATGCGGGCCCCGATTTCGGGGTAGTAGCCGTTGAACGTGATGTAGAGGTTTTTCAGTCCGAGGCGTTCGGCCAGCCCCCGGCTTTTGTACGTGACCGGAGCGCACGATCCTTCGAGCGTGCGGTTCACGGGCAGCCAGTCTGCGAAACGGTAGATGCCGTATTCCTCGCTCTTGGGGTCGAGGCGTTTGGTTTCGTATACGGCTCGGATAAGCGCGGGGGCCGTGCACTGGCAGTCGTCGAGCGTCCATCCTTCGTCGTCGAAAAGACGGTTCGTGGCGACGTTCCGCAGCCTGTACTTCGTTGCGTTGAAATTCTTCATTGGGTGGGTCGTTGCGTTGAAAAACAAATCCGCTCCGGATTCTCCTAAGTTCCGGACTACAACAAAAGTAGGCATTTTTCGCCGAAAAAGCCCGTCCCGCCCGCGCTAAAGGACCTCGCCGCGGCAAAATACGACTTTATACTTATGCCCGTCCGCGGTCGGCGGGCTCTTTCCGACAATCCCTTTTGCCGGGCGGAAGGTCCTCCGGCGCCCTCGTCCGGGGACTCCGACGCGCCGCCGTGTCCCGCGCCGGGAAGGCCGTCCGGGAAAAACAGCAGGGTTTTTGTCCGTTTGCCGGAAAAAACGTACCTTGAACAGCGAAGCGGGGGAGTAAAGAATGAAAAGAGGAAAAACGCTGGATCGCGACCTGAGCTGGGTCTATTTCAACCACCGGATCTTGCAGGAGGCCCGGCGCGAGAGCGTGCCGCTGCTCGAAAGGCTCTCTTTTCTGGGCATCTATTCCAATAACCTCGACGAATTTTTCCGTGTCCGGGTCTCGGCGCTCAAGCGGCTCGCCGAGTACGGGGGCGGACCTTCGGACGGCGACCGGAAGCGGGCGCAGCGGTGCCTGCGGGAGATCAACCGCCTCACGTTCGAATACGCGCAGGAGTTCGAGGCGACGTTCGCCCAGCTCCGGGAAAAGCTCGCGGCCGAGGGCATCCGCCTGCTCGACGAGCGGCAGTTCTCGCCGGAACAGGCCCGCTATGTCCGGGCGTTGTACCTCTCCGAGCTCGACAGCGCCGCCTATCCGCTCATCGTGACGCGGGGCGCCCGGCTGGGCGAACCGACCGATTCGAGCATCTATCTGGCGGTGGCCATGACGCTCCGTCCGGAGGGCGGCCGGCTGCCGGAGCGGGATTTCGCCCTCATCGAGCTGCCCGTGCGCGATTTCGGGCGTTTCGTCGTGCTGCCCTCCGGCGGGACGGGGACGGACATCGTTTTTCTCGACGACGTGATCCGGTTCTGCCTGCCGTTCATCTTTTCCGGACTCGGCTACGAGGCGTTCGAAGCCTATACGATCAAATTCACGCGCGACGCCGAGCTCGAACTCGACAGCGACGTCGACGAAGGGCTTGTCGAGAAGGTGGCCCGCGGCGTGCGCAACCGCCGCCGGGGCGCGCCCGTCCGTTTCGTCTACGACAGGGACATGCCCGAAGACATGCTCCGTTATTTCAAGCGCCGGTTCGAGATCGACCGCTACGACTCCTGTGCGGGCGGTTCGCGCTACCACAACATGAAAGACCTGATGCGCTTCCCGGATTGCGGACGCTCCGATCTGAAGTTTCCCGTCCGCAATCCGGTCCCCGCGCCCGGTTTCGGTACGGACGGCAGCGTGCTGGCGCGCATTCGCCGCCGGGACCTCTTTCTGCACTATCCCTACCACGGCTTTTCGAACTACGTCCGTGTGCTGCGCGAGGCCGCGCTGAGCCGGGACGTGACCTCCATCCGGACGACGGTCTACCGGCTGGCCCGGAACTCGCAGGTGGTCGAGGCGCTCGTCTGCGCCGCCCGCCACGGCAAGGAGGTGACCGTGACGGTGGAGCTGATGGCCCGTTTCGACGAGGCTTCGAACATCGACTGGGCGAAGAAGATGCAGGACGCGGGCATCCGCGTGCTCTTCGGCGTGGAGGGCCTCAAGGTGCACGGCAAGCTCACGCACATCGCTTCGCCCGAAGGCGACATCGCCTGCGTGAGCACGGGTAATTTCCACGAGGGCAACGCGCGGACCTACACCGACATCACCGTCTTTACGGCCTGTCCCGACCTGACGCGCGAGGTGGACCGGGTGTTCGCCTTTCTGCGTCAGCCCTACCGGACGTTCGCTTTCGAGCGGCTGATCGTCTCGCCGCTGACGATGCGGCGGAAGCTCTATGCGCTGCTCGCCGCTGAAATCCGCCGCGCCCGGCAGGGCGGGGAGGCTTACGTGAGGGCCAAGCTCAACCACATCACCGATCCGAGGCTCGTCGACCGGCTCTACGAGGCCGCCGACGCCGGCGTCCGGCTGGACCTGCTCGTGCGCGGCAACTGCTCGATGGTGACCGAGGGACGCGAGGAGCGTATCCGCATACGCGGCATCATCGACCGCTATCTGGAACATGCGCGCATCCTCATTTTCTGCAACGGGGGCGACGAGCTCTATTACATCGGTTCGGCCGACTGGATGACGCGCAACATGGACCGCCGCATCGAGGTCTATGTTCCGGTCTACGATCCCTCTATCCGCGCCGAATTGCGCCGGATCGTCGAATACGGCCTGCGCGACAACGCCGCTGCGCGGATCGTGGACGGCAGCGGCCGCAACGAAATCTTCCGGGACGGGCGGCCCGAATTCCGCTCGCAGCGGGCGCTCTGTGAACATTACCTGTCGCAGGCCGCCGAATCGCAATCGGAACCGTGAATTTTTTCGAGATAATCCTGATCCTATGGTAAACAAGAAACTGAATTTCGCCGCGATCGACATCGGATCGAATGCCGTGCGCCTGTTGATAAAGAGCGTCGCGGTGGGAGCCTCTCCCGCCGAAATGACCAAGGCCCTGCTGGTCCGCATTCCGCTGCGGCTCGGCGAGGAGGTATTCGCCCGCGGGTCCGTTTCGGCCTCGAAGGAGAAACGGCTGTTACGGACCATCAAGGCGTTCCGTCTGTTGATGAAGGTCTACGACGTGACGGCCTACCGGGCCTGCGCCACTTCGGCGATGCGGGACGCCTCGAACGGTGAGCGCATCGCCCGCGACATCCACAACAAGACGGGCATCCGGTTGGAGATCATCGACGGCATCGAAGAGGCCCGCATCGTCTACGACAGCCACATCGCCGATCTGTTCGACCGCAGCGGACACTACGTGTACGTGGATGTGGGCGGCGGCAGTACCGAGATCAGCCTGATCGCCGAGGGCGAACTGGTCGGTTCCCATTCCTACGACATCGGGACGGTGCGCCAGTTGACGGGCACCGTCGAGGCTTCCGCTTTCGAGCGGATGGATCGCGATCTGGACGAGCTGTCGGCCCGGTGGCCCGGCCTGAAGATCATCGGTTCGGGCGGCAACATCAACAAACTGCTCCGCATGGGCGAGGGCGCCGATGCGGGCGTGCTGCCCGTCGAGACGCTGCGCGACATCTATACGAAACTCCGAGAGAGGTCCGTCGAGGAGCGCATGGAGGAGTTCGGCCTGCGTCCCGACCGGGCCGACGTGATTATTCCCGCCTCCGAAATCTTTCTCGACATCGCCGACCGGCTCGGTGCCGATTCGATTTATGTGCCCACGATCGGCATCACCGACGGCATCGCCCATAACCTCTATGCCCGTTACCTCGCCGACATGCAGGACGACGACTGATTCGGGAGCGGGAGTCCGGGGAAGAAACGACGCCGGAGCGGAGCCGATGCGGAATCGGAACGGTTTTTGTCGCTTCTTTTTCAGAAATGTGTCGTGCCGGATACGTCCGGGAGCCGGACCGTCCGCCTGTGGGCGTGCCCCGGAGCCGGATGGTCGGAGAACGGTAAAATAAAACGGGACGGCGAGGCGTTATACCCAAGAACGATAAGGTCGAGAATCATAGAACGAAACGACGGCTTCTGTCCGTCGGATATACGGATATGAAAATGAACAGAAAAATAATCTTCGGAATCCTGTCGCTGGCGATGCTGGCCGTGATTCCTTCCGTTTCGGCCCAGAGCAGAGCCGAACTCAAAGCACAGAAACGGGCCGAGAAGGCCCGTATCGAAACCGCCCGTGCCGAGGCGGTCCGCAAGGCGGTCGAAGACCGCAATTTCGTCATCCGGGCCAACCGGGTGTTCCCCAGCCGGGGAAAGAGCTATGCGCTCAATTCGGCCGCCTATCTCTCCGTGCGCGAGGACGTGGTGCGTTCGCAGCTTCCCTATATCGGACGGCTGTACTCTTATCCGCTGATGCGCGACGAGGGACTCCATTTCTTCGATACGCCCCTGCTGGATTACCGCGTGCAGGAGGGGAAGAAAGGTCTGTTGATCGTCACGTTCTCGACCGAGACGCGCGAGGAGCGGTATTCCATCCGCATCGAGGTCTATCCCAACGGTTCGGCGACGATCGCCGTTTATCCGAAAAACCGGCAGAACATCACCTTCAGCGGAGAAATGGACTTCGACGGCCGGAGATCGTCGGTCGGCGTCTCGGTGGAGACGGGCGTTTCCGGCCGTTGATCCGGGAAGCGACATACGAATAAGGGGCGGCCGGTTGCCGGCCGTCCGTCGGGACAGGGAAGGGACATCGTCTTGCAGAAGGCGATGTCCTTTCTTTTGTCCGGGACTCTCCTCCGTCGGCCGGCATCCGTTGCGGGAGTGTCCGGCGACGAGGCGTTTGCCGTGCCTCTCTTCCGTCGTGTCCCGGCTGTATGACGGGGCGGATTCGCTCTCCGGACGTTCCCGAAGGCTTCGGGCCCGGAAGGTTGCGGGGCAGGGGGAAAAGGCGTGCACGGTCGAGCCGTCTCCGACGGGGCGGCCGTGGCGTTTGGTCGTTTCGCACCGGGAGCAAAAAGTGCATGTTATGTAATAAAAAAAACGTAGCTTTGCACCGGTTCAAACGGAAAAGAGTATGACGGAGATGAAAAAGGCGATCGGGAGCTTGGTGTGCTGGGCGATCGCTCTGACACCGGCGACGGGCGCGACGTCCGGGAACGGACCTGTACGCGACAGCCTCGCCTGCGGGATGGACGAAGTGGTGGTGACGGCTACGCGGACGCCCCTGCCGCTGAAGAGAACGCCGGTCATCACCCGTGTGATTTCCGCCCGCGACATCGAGCGCAGCGGGGCGGTCACGCTGCAACAGGCCTTGGAGCGCGAGCTGGCCGGCGTCGAGTTCCATCAGGCCGGGTACGGCACCTCGCTGTCGTTCCAAGGACTCGATTCGCGCTACGTGCTTTTTCTGCTCGACGGGGAACGCTTGGCCGGCGAGACCTACGGCAACATCGACTTCAGCCGGATTCCGCTTTCGAGCGTCGCCCGCATCGAGGTGGTGCGCGGCGCTTCGTCGGTGCTCTACGGCTCCAATGCGATGGGAGCCGTCATCAACATCATTACCCGCGAGCCCCGCAAAAAGATCGAAGTAGGGGCCTCGATCCGCTACGGGACGCCGTATCAGCGCAACCGGGGCGATTCGCTGGCCGGTAAGGCCACCGCGTCCGATTCGCGCACGTACCGCAACCGGCTCGATCTGCCCAACCTCAATGCGGACCTTTCGCTGGGCCTGAACCTCGGCAAGTTCCGTTCGCGCACCGCGGTGGCCTGCCGCATGAGCGATGCCTTCCGTCTGGTCGGGACGCGCGAGGAGGTGCGGCACTACGACGAACTCCATATCATGCGGCCCAAGATGAACGGTCCCCGTCCGGAAATGGACCCCGCCACCGGCATGCCGCACTTCGTCGTCGGACGGACGGTGACCGATACGACGATTAGGGTGGCGCCCGACAGCCGGGGCCTGAGCGTCAGCGGATGGAGCGATCTGAACGTCAGCCAGCGTTTCGATTACGAACTCTCCGAGAAATTCGCCTTCCAGCTTTCGGGAAGCTATTTCGGCAAGCGGCGCTACGATTTCAACGGCAGCATCCTCGACGACAATCCGCTGTCGAACAACACGAAGCCGTGGACCTACGAGTCCTACGAGGGCTACAACCTCAAGGCCCAGATGGAACATTCGCCCAACGGGCGCAACAAAATCTATCTGTCGTTCTATCGCGACGAATATTTCCGCCGGCAGGACAGTCTCGGCGGGGCGAGCGTGCCCAAACAGCGGCACACCTACAACATTCCGCGTCTGCTGTGGACGCTCGACGCCGGGAAATACAACCGCCTGACCACCGGGCTGGAAATGACGAACGAACAGTTGCGCTTCGACCTCGATCCGGCCGGCTACGGGCGTGCGAAGAGCATGAATACCGGATCGCTCTACGTGCAGGACGAAATATGCGGCGGCCGCAAGTTGAGCTTCGTGGCCGGCATCCGGGGCAATTACAACGACCGTTTCGGATGGAGCGTGACGCCCAGCCTGTCGGCCATGTACGCCCTCCGCGATTTTTCGCTCCGGGCCAACTATTCGAACGGGTACCGCACGCCCTCGCTCAAGGAGATGTACATGGAATTCACCGTTCCCATTCCCGGACAGACGTCCGTCATCCGCGGCAACGACAAGCTCCGCAGCGAGAGCAACCACTACCTTTCGTTCACGGCCGAGTATGCCCGCCGGAGGGTCGATGCGGCCGTCACGGTCTATAACAGCTATTTCCGCAACAAGATCGACGTGCGGGGGCATCTGGAGGGTGTCACGACGATTCTCCAGTACGAGAACGTGCACCGCAGCGAATATGGCGGCGTCGAGCTGACGGCCGGCTGCCGCCCTGCGGCGGGGCTGTCGCTGCGCGTGAACTACAACTATGTCTACCAGACCGACGATGCGCCCGAAAGTTCGACGCAATACATCTATCCGAGTCCGCATACGGCCGCATTCCGTGTCGACTACGCCTTCGCCGTGCGCCGGCTTCCGCTCGCCGTCAATGCGACGGTCCGGTACGTGGGACCGAAGAACTACGAAGACTTCATGCCCGTGCTCGACATGTCCGGCAGCTCGATGGCCGCGATGAAATACTGGACGGGAAGCTACTCGTCGCGCCACGGAGGCTATGCCGTCTGCAATGCGGCCGTCGAGGCCGGCTTCTCCTGCGGCGTGTCGGCGATGCTGGGCATAGACAACATCTTCGACTACCGTCCCTCGGTGGTCAATTTCAATTCGGGCATCGCGATGCCGCGCCATCTTTTCGTGCGGCTCTCCTATGCCTTCGGGCGGGACTGACGCGGGCTGCCCGTCGCGCGGAAAAACGCGTCCTCTGAACGGATTGCCCCGGAACGATCGTTCCGGGGCATTTTTTTTGCAGTCGGTTTTTTCTCAAACCAAATCTTCGCGTTATGGAACATTACACTTCGGGTCCGGCTACGGGCGTGCGTCCGGGCGGCACTCCGTCCGGCCTTCCCGCTCGGACGGGCATGCTTAACTTTCTCAACGTGCTGGTGCTGCTGGGCAGCATCGCGATCATCCTGAGCCTCTCGCTGGAGGTGTTCTGCGATCCGGGGCGGTATTCCGGGCTCTATATGCAGGTACAGTTCTGGGTCTGCGTGATTTTCCTCGTCGATTTCTTCTACCGGCTTCGGCTGAGTCCGCGCAAGGGGCGTTTCGTGCTGGCCAATCTGCTGTTCCTGCTCGTGTCGATTCCCTATCTGAATATCGTGAACTGGTTCGATCTGCACGTCTCGCAGGAACTCTATTACTGGTTGCGGATGGTTCCCCTCATTCGGGGCGGATACGGGCTGGCCATCATGGTCAGTTGGGTCACGCGGAGCCGTGCCACCAGCCTCATGGTCTCCTACGTGCTGATGATTTTCGCGCTGACCTATTTCACGAGTCTGGTGTTCTATACGCTCGAAAAACCGGTCAATCCGGGTGTAGACACGTTCGGCAACTCCCTCTGGTGGGCGTTTATGAACGTCACGACGGTCGGGGCCAACGTCTTCGCCAAGACGGCTACCGGCAAGGTGTTGACGGTCGTTCTGGCCGCTTCGGGCATGATGCTCTTCCCGATCTTCACGGCCTATATCACGACCAAGGTGCAGGATCGCCGCGACCGCGAAAAGAACGGCGACCGGACGCTGCTGCCCTAATGCCGGCCTGCGTGTCGGCGGGAGGCTCCGGGACCGTCGTTTCGGTGCGGAAAAGCCGGGACGGTCCGGCTTTAGGCGGATCGTTTCCCTTCGTCCGGAGGGGGACGGGACCTCTTTCCTTCCTCGACCGCCCTCCGGGAGCCGCGGACCGGTCCTGTGTCCGGTTCCGAAGGCATTGGGGCGGAGCGAAAGAGTGCGGGGAATGTTCGCCGGATCTCTTTAGGAAGACGCGCCGGGCGACGGTCTCGTGGGTAGGGCCGGTTCCCGCTCTTCGATCCGATGATCGTCGGCCGGCGGAACCGCATAAGAACGGAGCGTTCGGAAAACGTCGCGGCGACCCATCGGGGTACGCGACGTTTTCCGAACGCTGTTTTAGTCTTTACATTCTCCCTGTACCGGAGGCTTTCCTGTGCGTTCCTTATTCCGCGTATTCCTTAGTGCCCGTTCGTGCCTTTGCGCGGGAGCGGGCCCTTCCCTGTGAAGACCGCTGTGACGGGAGGATCGTTCCGATGTCTTCCCTCCGACCGGAAATGCGGAAAAATGAGGGGGCAAAACCGGGGGAACGCCTCGTCCGGTTTCCGCGATGCGAAACGTCGGGCCCGTCTCCGGCATCGTGGCGATGAAGCAGACCGGCATGTCGCTTTCCGCCGAACTCGCCGGGGACCGCAAGGAAACCTCGTGCGGTCCTCGACCTCTCTCCCGCCTCGCCCTGCCGTAGCCTCCGCCGGAGGAGCGGGGAGGGCTATGCTTGCAGGTCGAGCACGTTCCGGGGCGTGATCTGCGTGAAATCGTCGATCAGCAGGTCGTAGTCGCCGAGGTCTTCCCTGCGGAACGTCGAAGCTACGGCCACGACACTCATGCCGGCGCTGCGTGCCGCCCGTATGCCTACCGGAGCGTCCTCGGCCACCAGACAGCGGGCCGGGTCGATCCCCAGTTTTTCGGCCGCCAGCAGGTACACTTCCGGGTCGGGTTTGCCGTGCGTGATCATGTCGCCGTTGGCGATGGCGTCGAAACAGTCGGCGATGCCACACCGGTTCAGCACGAACTCGACGTTGGGCGTGTTGCCCGACGAGCCGACGGCGGTTTTGAGTCCGGCGTCGCGCAGACCGTGCAGGAAGTCGACGAGGCCCGGCGCCGGTGCGATCGTGCGTTCGAAAATCTCCCGGTAGACTTCTTCTTTTTCGCGGGCGATCCGCCTCCAGTCCGTATGGGCGATCACTTCGGGCATCAGCCTTTCGAGGATCAGGTCGTTGGTCATGCCGAACGAGGGCATGAACTTTTCCCGGTCGAACGGGACGCCGTATTTCGCGCAGATGATTTCGAACGCCTCGATGTGTGCGTCGCGGTTGAATACCAGCACGCCGTCCATATCGAAAATTACTCCTTCGATCATAATCGTTTCTTTGTGTTTTCCGCGGTAAAGATAGCGATTTTCGCCGGATGCGCATAACGCTCCGGGGCCGGAGCCTGTCGCTCCCGGTCGCAAAAAAATGTTACCTTTGCACGCATAAGACACCCCGAAACGGATCTGCCGATGAACATTCCCGAAAAGACCATCGAACGCCTGAGCGAATACCGCCGGACGCTGCTCGCCTGCCGCGAGCGGGGCATCCGTCATATTTTTTCGCACGTGCTGGCCGGCATCCACGGCATCACGGCCGTCCAGGTGCGCCGCGATCTGATGCTGATCGGATTTTCGAGCGACACGAAAAAGGGTTACGACGTGGACGTGCTCGTCGAATTTATCGGACGCATCCTCGATGCGCCGGGCGAGGTGAACGTCGGGGTGATCGGCATGGGCAATCTGGGGCAGGCGTTGACCAAGTATTTCAACGGGCGCCGCGCGAAGTTGCGCATCGTCGCCTCGTTCGACGTCGATCCGGCCAAGGCAGGGCACGCCATCGACGGCATACCGTGTTACGATATGGCCTCGTTCGAGGAGGCGGCCCTGCGGCACGAGATCAAGATCGTGATTCTCTGTTCGCCCACGTCCATCGCCTCGGAACTGGTCGTGCCGATCATCAATGCGGGCATCAAAGGGGTGCTCAACTTCACGTCGATGCCGCTGAATTTCCCGCGCGGCATCGTCGTCGAGAACTACGACATCACCACCTTGCTCGAAAAGGTCGCCTATTTCGTCAAGGAGGCCGAGGAAAACACCGATTCGTCGAACGGAGACCTATGAGCGGAAAACGGAACGGAATGCGCGTCTTTTACGGTTTCCCCGAACGGGGAACGCTCCGCTGTCCGGTGGTGACGGTCGGTTCGTTCGACGGGGTGCATGTGGGGCACCGGGCCATACTCGACCGCATGAAGGAGCTCGCCGCGGAGCGCGACGGCGAATGCGCGGTCGTGACGTTCGATCCCCATCCCCGCACCGTGTTGGGCGGGGCGCCGGTGCCGCTGCTCAGTACGCTTCCCGAAAAGCTGGTTCTGCTGGAGGCCGCCGGAGCGGATGCCGTCGTCGTCGTGCGTTTCACGCCCGAATTCAGCCGCATACCCTCGCACGAGTTCGTCGCCCGCTATCTGGTGGGGCGACTGGGCATGGGTACGCTGCTGGCGGGGTACGACCATCGGCTGGGGCGCGACAAAGAGGGCGACTATGCCGCGCTGTCGGAGGCGAGCCGCCGGTTGGGATTCGCTCTGGAGAAAATGCCGTGCCGGCAGGCTGCCGGACGCGATGTCAGCTCTACGGTCGTGCGCCGTCTGGTCTCCGAGGGCCGGATGGCCGAGGCCGCCATCCGTCTGGGGGCACCTTATCCGCTGGCCGGCCGGGCCGATGCGTCGGGCCGCATGGCGCCCGTCGACCCGTGCAAGCTGCTGCCTCCGCCGGGCCGTTATCCCGTGGCGGTCGGTTGGGGCGGGGAGCCGGACGGCGGACGGAACTTCGAACTGGAGATCGCTTCCGGCCGTCGCCTGCGTCTCTGGGGCGGAGACGGACTTCCCGAAGGGAACCTCGTTGTCGAATTTATATAAAAAGAACCGGCAATGTGATGAAATTTGCCGGATATTTACTAATTTCGCACAAATTTAAATATACCTAACCATGCCGTTTCTCAAAGATAAAATCCAGACCGAAGGTTTGACTTTTGACGATGTGCTTCTCATTCCGGCTTATTCGGAAGTGCTTCCCCGCGAAGTGAGCACCGCCACGCGTTTTTCGCGCAACGTTCAGCTCCATACGCCCGTCGTATCCGCTGCGATGGATACCGTGACCGAGGCGGCTATGGCCATCGCTATGGCTCGGACCGGCGGTATCGGCGTGATTCACAAAAACATGACGATCGCCGAACAGGCCGCTCAGGTCCGCAAGGTGAAACGCGCCGAGAACGGCATGATCTACGATCCGATCACCATCGGCAAGGACAATACGGTGGGCGACGCGCTCCAGTTGATGAAGGAGAACCGCATCGGGGGTATACCCGTCGTGACCGCCGAAGGCATTCTCATCGGGATCGTGACCAACCGAGACCTCCGTTTCCAGCGCAACATGTCGCGTCCCATCGAGGAGGTGATGACCAAGGACAACCTCATCACCACGCACAATCCCGATCTGCAGACCGCATCGGACATCCTGCTTCAGAACAAGATCGAAAAGCTGCCTGTCGTGGACGACAGAGGCCGTCTGGTCGGGCTGCTCACCTATAAGGACATTACAAAGGTACAGGCCAACCCCAATGCCGCCAAGGATGCCAAAGGCCGTCTGAGAGTGGCCGCCGGCGTGGGCGTCACGTTCAACACGATGGAACGCGTGGCCGCGCTGTACGAGGCGCAGGTCGATGCCATCGCCATCGACACGGCGCACGGGCATTCCAAGGGCGTGATCGACATGCTCAAGAGAGTCAAGAGGGAATATCCCGATCTGGACGTCGTGGTCGGCAACATCGCCACCGGCGAGGCCGCCCGCATGCTGGTCGACGCCGGGGCCGACGGCGTGAAGGTCGGTATCGGACCGGGTTCGATCTGTACGACCCGCGTGATCGCCGGCGTAGGCGTTCCGCAGCTTTCGGCCATCTACGACGTCTCGAAAGCGATCGCCGGTTCGGGCGTGCCCGTCATCGCCGACGGCGGCCTGCGCTATTCGGGCGACATCGTCAAGGCGCTGGCGGCCGGAGCCGATGCCGTGATGGCCGGCTCGCTGCTGGCCGGCGTAGAGGAATCGCCCGGCGAAACGATCATCTACAACGGCCGTAAGTTCAAGTCCTATCGCGGCATGGGATCGCTCGAAGCCATGCAGCAGGGATCGAAAGACCGTTATTTCCAGGACACCGAAGACGACGTCAAGAAGCTGGTGCCCGAAGGTATCGCCGCCCGCGTGCCCTACAAGGGAACGTTGGCCGAAGTGGTTTACCAGATGATCGGCGGCCTCAGGGCCGGTATGGGATACTGCGGCGCCAAGGACATCGAGACGCTCAAGAAGGCCCGTTTTATCCGCATCACCAATTCGGGCATGCAGGAGAGCCACCCGCACGATGTGAGCATCACGCGCGAAGCACCCAACTACAGCCGGGGCGAGTAGGGCGTCGTTCCGAACGGATTTCTATCATGCCGAGAGCACCCCGGAGAGGTGCTCTCGGCGTATTGCCGGAGGATTTATGATTACCAGAGACGTTAAAATCAGGGTCCGTTATTACGAGACCGACTGCATGGGCATCGTGCACCATTCCAATTACGTGCGCTTCTACGAGGTGGCGCGGACCGAAATGCTGCGCGAATTCGGTACGACGTACCGGGAGATGGAACGCGAAGGCATCATGCTGCCCGTGCTCGACGTACAGAGCCGCTACCTGTCGCCTGCCTACGACGACGATCTGCTCACCGTGCGCGTGACGCTGGCCGAAATGCCGAAAGTCCGGCTGCGCTTCGATTACGAAATTTTCCGCGAGAACGGCGACCGCATCAACACCGGCTCGGTCACGCTGGCTTTCATGCACTGCGACTCGCGCAAGGCCTGCCGCGCTCCGAAGTGGTTCCTCGATCTGTTGGCGCCTTATTTCCCGCAGGAGTAGCCGGAGTGTCGGTTCGCATCGTCCGGGGAAAGGAGAGGGGTTCCGCCCTTTTTGCGCCTCGTTTATACGCTTCGTCCGTGTCGGAAAACATTTCCGGCACGGACGATTTTCGTTCGCAGGAGTGCGAGCGATGCGTTTCCCGTATGCTCTGCATTCGCGGTTTTCCGGCGCATTCTTTCTGAGGGAGAGTCTGTCCGCATTTCGGCCGTCGTTTGCTTGCTTTTCCGCTGTCCGTCGCGAAGGGGGCGGCTCAGATTTCGCTTCCCGCCTCTCGATTCGAGGCGGCGCTTGCGCCGAGGAGGTCCTTGAGGTCTTTGAGCCGCCGGACGCACTCCTCCTTGATGCGGACGATGCTGGGGCGCTGGCCCGTGAGATTCATCGAGAGCGAGGACCAGTCTGCAAGCGTGTCGATGACCCGCAGGCGTTCCTGCATCGGGACGTTGTGGCGGACCAGATAATAACTGCATGCGTGTTGGACGGATGTCAGATGATCCGCTACCGTGTGCGTATCGAGCGCGGTGAACAGTTTGAGCGTTTTGCGCGTATCGGTGTAGAGCCTCCACAGCCATGCGGCGGGGTTGTCCGGATCGCCCGGAGGCAGGCATGTCCTGCGGGCCAGTTCGAGATAGAAGTCGCGAAGATTCCCGTCGCCGGGACGGGGAGCCCTCTCCTCCGGGAGGAGGGCGCGGTCCGATAACGTATTCATAAGGTCGGGTGATTTAATTTGCCGGCGAAGTTTCGCGGGTCCGCCTTTCCCGCCGTTTCCTGCGCCGCCCGTTCGACCGGTCGCCGGGGAAAACGATAAATAATAAGTGCTTCAGAGTAAAGATAGGCAAAATTTCGAAACGGGGGAAGACTCTCCTGCCGAATTTTCGTGCGGCAGGGGGAGCTTCCGGGGAGACGGATGCGGGACCGTGTCAGTCGCCGGGCCCGGCGACGGTTGTTCTGGCAGTATCCGGACGGTGCGGCTCTGACAGAATGTCATGCCCGGTGCGGTGGCATACTAATTGATACTCGCTTCGGAAACCGTGTACGACACAATTTAAACCATAACGACTATGCAAAACGGCAAAATCGGCGTAACGACCGAAAATATTTTCCCCGTGATCAAGAAGTTCCTCTATTCGGATCACGAAATTTTTCTGCGCGAATTGGTATCCAATGCGGTGGACGCGACGCAAAAACTCCGGACCTATGCCTCTACGGGCGAATTCAAGGGCGAAACGGGCGATACGACGATCCGCGTGTCGCTCGATGCGGAAAAACGGACGCTGACCGTTTCGGACGCCGGGATCGGCATGACGGCCGAAGAGATCGACCGCTACATCAATCAGATCGCGTTTTCGGGCGCCGAGGAGTTTCTCGAAAAATATAAGAATCAGGCCATCATCGGTCACTTCGGGCTCGGATTCTATTCGGCTTTCATGGTAGCCGACAAGGTGGAAATCATTACCCGTTCGTTCCGCGAGGGAGCCGTGACGATGCATTGGAGCTGCGACGGCTCGCCCGAATACACGATGGAGGAGGCCTCGGCCGAACGCAGCCGGGGAACCGACATCGTCCTCCACCTGAGCGAAGAGAGCAAGGAGTTCGCCGACAAGGACCGCATCCGGGGGATTCTGAAAAAATATTGCAGCTTTCTGCCCGTGCCCATCGCTTTCGGCAAGAAACAGGAATGGAAGGACGGCAAGTATGTCGATACGGACGAGGACGACATCGTCAACGCCACCGATCCGCTCTGGACCAAAAAGCCGACCGACATCACGCTCGAAGAGTACATGGAGTTCTACCGGACGCTCTATCCGATGGCCGAGGACCCGCTGTTCCATATCCATCTGAACATCGACTATCCGTTCAACCTGACGGGGATTCTCTACTTCCCGAAGATCCGCAACAATTTCGAAATCCAGAAGAACAAGATACAGCTCTACTCGAATCAGGTGTTCGTCACCGATTCGGTCGAAGGTATCGTACCGGAATTCCTCACGCTGCTGCACGGCGTCATCGACTCGCCGGATATTCCGCTGAACGTGTCGAGAAGCTATCTCCAGAGCGATTCGAACGTCAAGAAGATTTCGGGTTACATCACCCGCAAGGTGGCCGACCGTCTGGGCGAACTTTTCGCGCAGCACCGCGAAGAGTTCCAGACCAAGTGGGACGATCTGAAGATTTTCATCCAGTACGGCATCGTCACCGACGAGAAGTTCGCCGAAAAGGCGGCCGGTTTCACGCTGCTCAAAAATATCGAGGGCGCCTACTTCACGCTCGACGAATACGCCGCGAAGGTCAAGGAGAACCAGACGGACCGCCACGGGAACGTGATCTACCTTTATACGACCGATGCCGTGGGACAGAACGCCTTCGTCGAAGCAGCCAAGGCCAAGGGGTACGACGTGCTGTCGATGGACGGCCAGCTCGACGGGCATTTCATCGGATGGTTCGAAAACAAGCATCAGGGTACGCGCTTCGTCCGCGTGGATGCCGACGTGGTCGACCGGCTCATCGAGAAGGACGAGGAGCTGAAAATGGCGCTCAGCACCGTGCAGCAGGACTTGTTGCGTCCGGTTTTCGAATCGCAGTTGCCCGCCGGCGAGAAGGCGCACTACACCGTCTCTTTCGCCCCGATGTCCGAGCAGATGCCTCCGGTGGTCATCACGCAGAACGAGTTCATGCGCCGGATGAAGGACATGGCCGCGATGGGCGGCGCGGGCATGCAGTTCTACGGCCAGATGCCCGACAGTTTCAATGCGGTTGTCAACGGCAACCATCCGCTCGTGGCCGAAATTCTCGGCGAGGTCGAAAAGAGCTATGGCGATTCGCTCGGAACGGTCAACGCGAAGATCGAGGCGGCCGAGACCGAGAAGAACAATCTCGCCGAGGTGCTCAAAGCCAAGAAAGAGGACGAGCTTACCGAGGACGAAAAGAAAATGCGCACGCAGCTCGACGAAAAAGCGACCTCGCTGCGCGGGGAGCGGACGACGCGTCTGACCGAAATCGGCAGGGAGAACAAATTGGTGCGGCAGGTGGTCGATCTGGCGCTGCTGGCCAACGGCATGCTCAAAGGCGAAAGCCTCACCGAGTTCATCCGCCGCAGCGTCGAACTCATCGGCAAATAGTCCGGTCCGGCACCGGCGGACGACGGGAAAGACAGCCGTCCGTCGTATTCGCAAAGAGCGGGATGCCCCTCACGGGGCACCCGCTCTTTTGTCGCGGTCCGGGCATGTCGGACACCTTTCCCGGGCGGAGCGAAGGGGCAACGGAAAACCGGAATCGGTTCCGGTCCCTTGCACCGACGGCGGAAGGCGCTTTGCGCCGGTGCCGGTGCGCTTCGAGGGAGCGTTGAAAAAACATTTTCGGCGTTCGGATTTCGCTCCGTCGCAGGAGCTTTCCCTACCTTTGCCGTTTTCCGGGCCCGGCTCTTCGCGGTTTTTCCCCGGTTTTCGCGTATATTCCTCCCGTTTTTCGCACGGAGACTTCCGCGCGGAAATACGGGGGAGGATGTTCGTGCGGACGCTGTTCGGGAGAAGACGATGCGACGGTCCGGCGACCGCTCCTCTCGCGGATTCGCAGTTTCGGTTCGCAGCGGGAGCTGCGGTCCGGGCATCGCTCCCGTCTTGAGCTCCTTTGTTCCGGTCGGTATTGCCCCTTTGGCGCCGCATCGGACCGTCGGCCCTATGTTGTTTTCGGGCGGTTCGGGACGTCAGTACAGTTCGAACGAGAAGTGGTCGTAGGGTTCCTTGCGGATGGCGAGGTCGGCTGTCGAAGGCGATATGCCGAACAGCGGGGAGAACGTGTGGACGGTCACCGTTTTGCCGTCGGGCTTGAACTCCAGCACCCGCAGCCAGCCGTCGCCGCCGTTGCCGTGCCATCCGCCGCCTTCGGCTTGGGCGTTGAACTCCATCTGGTGGACGGGGCGTCCCGCGGCATTCGGGTCGGTCCGGAACCCGACGTGGCCCCGGTGGCTCATGTCGCCCACGACGTGTCCGCAGAATACCATCGACGCGTTGGGGCAGGGCTCGATCAGTTCGCGCCACAGCGCCTCGCCGCACGTCTTGTCTTCGATGCCGTAATTGTTTTTGACGAGGCGTTTGTTGTCGCTCGTCATGGAACGCATGTAGGCGTGCGTCAGGAAGACGATTCGCCGGTCGGCGTATTCGGGTCGGGCGACGAGCTCCCGCGCGGCCTCCACGACGGCGCGTCGCGCGTCGAATTCCAGCGACACGATCAGGTATTTCTCGCCGGTCGGCGCATCGAATTCGTACCATGCGTTTTCGAGCGTTTCGACGCCCGATTCGTTTTTGAACATGCCTTTGAGCATCCGGGCGTTGAGCGCGTTCCTTTCGGGCGGGAAGTACGTGTTCAGCTGGCTGTAACGGTTCTCGGCGCGTTCGTATCCGTGGTCGTGGTTGCCCGTGCAGAGAATGTACGGAACCGCGTCGTCGAGGATGCCGAAGGCGCGGGACACGGCTTTCCATTGCTGCGGGGAGGTCTGGTTGCCGTTGATGCCGTCCGGAGCGGTCATCCTGTTGTTCTGTTCCACCAGATCGCCCGTGCAGAGCACCAGACGGATGTCGAGCCGGTCGCGGTTGTGCCTGATCCATTGCATCATCAGCTCGAAGACGGGGTGGTTGTAGTCGAATTTAATGTAGCTCTGCGGGTCGGGCAGCAACACCATGCACCACGAGGCGCTGTCTTCGAGTGTGAGCGGCTCGGTTTTCTGTGCGTGGGCGCTCCATGCGCAGAGCGCCAGCAGAAGGGAGAGGAGTGTTTTCTTCATCGTTCGGAAATTTGTTTTTCGGAAAAGCGGATCGTCCGACGAATTTACGAAAAAATATCCGGAATGCGATGCCCGTTTCCCTCGTGGGCCGATGCCCGCCGGACCGGATGCCCGCCGCGGAGCGGAGTCCGTCGTTCGGCGCGGTCGCGTGCATGCCGGAGAATCGCTGCTCGATTTCCGGTGCCCGAACTGCGCGGGCGGTCCGGCGAAGACGGATATTTCGGCGAATCGGCGGTTTTATCGGTTAAGCGGACTTTATCTCTCGAATAAAAGGCTATCTTTGTTTCCGGCAGTGTGCTCGGAACCGGGCGGCGGACCGGTATGTGGCGGTCGCCCGGTGCAGAACATGCGGTTCGCGGTCCGGGCATCGTCCGGGACGAAAACGAGGGGACAATCGAACGTAAAACCTAAATCAATACGAAACCGGAATGAAAAGGATTTTTTTATCGTTGGCGGGAGTCGTCGCGGCGCTGTGCGTTTCGGCGAAAGTCTCGCTGCCGGATGCAATCGGCGACAACATGGTGTTGCAGCAGAATGCGGAGGTGACGCTCTGGGGATGGGCCGATCCGCACGACGCGGTGAAAATACGGACCTCGTGGGGTGCGAAGGCCTCGGCCGTGAGCAATGACGAGGGATATTGGCAGACGACGGTCCGCACGCCCCGCGGCGGATTCGAGCCGCAGCGGATCACGGTGCGCAGCGGCGAGACGGTGACGCTTGAAAACGTTCTTATCGGCGAGGTGTGGTTCGCCTCCGGCCAGAGCAACATGGATATGCCGTTGGGCGGGTATTGGAATGCCTATGTCGAAGGAGCCGACGAGGCGATCGCTTTCGCCGACGGGCTGCGCGACAGAATACGCTACCTCAAAGTGCCCTATTCGCAGTCCTACGAGCCGACGGACCGGGTCGAGGGTAGGTGGAATGTGCTCTGCACGGCTACGGCGCCCCGTTTCAGCGCGACGGCCTATTTCTTCGCCGAGGCGCTTTCGCGGGCGTTGGACGTGCCGGTCGGCGTGATCGACAGCTCGTGGGGCGGCAGCCGGATCGAGTGCTGGATTCCGCGCGAAAAGCTGGCCCGCTATCCCGACATCGACCTCTCGCCGAGCGCCTACGAGGCCGAGAAGGAGCTCCACATGCGTCCCATGGCGATGTACAATGCGATGATCCATCCCTTGGCGAAATATACGCTGCGGGGCTTCCTGTGGTATCAGGGCGAGTCGAACATCGGGCATCACGATGTCTATGCGCAGCGTATGGCCGATATGGCGGAGGCATGGCGCGGAGCGTGGGGCGGCGAGCAGAAACCGTTTTTCTTCGTCGAGATCGCGCCGTTCGGCTACGGCCACGGACTCGCCGCCTATCTGCGCGAGGCGCAGTGCGAGGCGCAGAAGCTCATTCCGGGCAGCGGCATGGTGTCGACGAACGATCTGGTGGAGCCCTTCGAGTCGGCCAATATCCATCCCTCCGATAAGCGGAGCGTGGGGCACCGTCTGGCTTTCTGGGCGCTGAACCGCACCTACGGTCGCGAGCAGGTCGCCTGCGAGGGAATGCGGTTCCGTTCGATGGACATCCTCGACGGGAAGGCCTTCCTGTCGTTCGATTTTGCCGAAAGCGGTTTCGGTCGCACGACCGATATCCGGGGATTCGAAATCTGCGGTCCGGATCGGGTGTTCCATCCGGCCGTGGCCGCCGTCGAGAACAACAAAAGGATCGTCCTCAGCTCGCCGGAGGTGACCGAGCCGGTGGCCGTGCGCTACGGGTTCGGCGACTTCATGCCCGGCAATGTCGTCAACAGCCGCCGTATGCCGCTCGTGCCGTTCCGGACCGACAATTTCTGATTCTATCTTTATCCGAAAAACATGGTCTTATGAAAAAGATACTTTTCCTGCTGGCCGGGCTCGTCGCGGCGTGGAACGCGACGGCCGGAGTCGATCTGCCCGATATTATCGGCAGCGACATGGTGCTGCAACGGAACGCTTCGGTCCGCCTGTGGGGCTGGGCCGATGCGGATGCCGCGGTGAAGATCGCGACTTCGTGGGGCGAAAAGACGACGGTGCGCAGCGGCGGCGACGGACGGTGGATCGCGGAAATCCGGACGCCGGAGGGCAGTTTCGCCCCGCAGCGGATCACGATCGTCAGCGGCGAAAAGGTGACACTCGACAACGTCCTTATCGGCGAGGTGTGGTTCGCCGGCGGACAGAGCAATATGGAGATGGGGCTCGGAGGTTGGAAAAACTGTCCTGTGGCACGTTCCAACGAGACGATCGCCCGCGCCGCCGCGCAATTCCGCAAGATACGTTACGTGAAAGTGTCCCAAGCGCTTTCGATGACGCCACAGGAGCGTGTGGGCGGTCGCTGGAGGGAGTTTACCGCCGCTACGGCGTCCCGTTGCTCGGCCGTGGGCTATTTCTTCGCCGAGATGCTGAGCGACGCGTTGGGTGTGCCCGTGGGCATCATCGACTGCACGTGGGGCGGAAGCCGCGTAGAGGGGTGGCTCGACCGCGCGACGCTGGAGTCGTACACCGATCCCGTCGAGGAACTGACCGAGGAGGCGTTCGCCCGCTTTCCGGGCGAGTACCTGCACCCGCTGAAGATGTACAACGGCATGGTGCATCCGCTGACCGATTACACGATCCGGGGTTTCCTGTTCTATCAGGGCGAGTCGAATGTCGGGGCCCATGCGTGCTATGCGCAGCGTCTGGCCGATTTGGCGGCGCTCTGGCGCAGGCTCTGGCGCGGGGACGATCTGCCGTTCTATTATGTCGAGATCGCTCCGTTCCGGTATGCGGGCGGCGATATGGCCGCCCGGCTGCGCGAGGCCCAGTGCAAGGCGCTGGATTTGATTCCGCACAGCGGCATGGTGTCGACGAACGATTTAGTGGAGCCTTACGAGGAAGCGAACATCCATCCTGCGAACAAATACGATGTCGGTTACCGGCTGGCCTGCATGGCGCTGAACAAGACCTACGGCTTCGGGGAAATCACTTGCGAAAGTCCGCGGTACCGGTCGATGGAGGTACTCGACGGCAAGATCTGCCTGTGGCTCGATCATGCGGAGATGGGGTACAACCGGTTCGAGGGCATCGAGGGATTCGAGATCTGCGGTCCGGACCGGGTGTTCCGTCCGGCCGAAGCGGTCGTCGGCCCCGAACCGGAGTTCCCGCTGATCGTCTCTTCGCCCGAAGTGCCCGAACCGGTGGCCGTGCGCTATTGTTTCAAGGATTTCGCGCCGGGCAACCTCGCCACGCCGAGGGGACTTCCCGTCATTCCGTTCCGGACGGACGATTTCTCTGACTGAAGATGAGGGCGTGCTTTTCGGGATGCCGATGTCCGGTCGTTCCCGTTTCGTCGGGAGGATGTCCGGAAGTCCTCTCTCCCGAAAGCATGCCGACCGGTCGTGTCCGCTCCGAAACCGCGATGCGCTGCGACCGGAAAGACTGACACGGAGCGAGAACGAATCCCCTTCCGGACCGTCGAAACGGCACGGAAGGGGATTCTTTTGTGGACGGTGAGTCTGCAGCGGTCTTCTGCGGAGGATGTCCGGCTCGTTCCGCAAATGCGTACGGACAGCCATGGAAGCTCTGGGCGCAGCGGATGCGTAAACGCAGGAAAGAGCGCCGTATGAAGATCTGCGTTTTCTGGCTTGTCAATTCGTTTGTGAGTGTGACGGGGCGCTTATAGAATAATCGACGACACCGGAGAAACCCCTGACAGAAAACGAATTATTTTGTTCATTCGTTCAACTTGTATTTTACCAGAATTCCGTTGTCCGATTCGTCCGTGTCCGCTATGATCTGCGATAGACGGTCTCCGTACACATTGCCTTCGGGGAGTTTGTTTTTCGTGCCGTACGCATAGATGAGCTTCAGTTGGTAGGCGGGAATGTAGGAATATACGTCGTCTCCCTCCACGAAATAGGAGGTCAGAGACAGGCAACAGGTCGAATTGTTGATCAGAGAAGCCGAATTCGTCAGGTCGACCGTTCCCGTTTTTTTGTCGTAGATCGCCGTGTAATCCGTCGCTCCCAGTCCGAAACGGAAGAAAAGATAGCGCGAGGATTCCTTGAAGGCATCAATCCCCATGACATATTCCTCATTCAGTCCGTTATTCATATATTCGATCAGGCTTTTCGCGGCGTGTTCTTCCGGCATTGTCCGTTTTCCGAAGTCGATCCGATATTTGGCTGTGCATTTTCCGTCGGCCACACCGTAGACCGTATTGTCGGAGGGGTAACACAAGTCGATTTCGTCGCCGAGTATCGTATAGCTCTCCAGATCGCGGCCGCAGTAACGGTCGGTGTCTTCCGTTTCGAACGGCAGAAATTTGTCGATCGGCTTGCCGTCGGTATCCAAAACGAACAGACGGTACATGCCCTCGTTCGAGTCGCTCCATTCGTTGATCAGATAGATCCTGTCGTTTCGCACGAGTATTTTGTTCGCCCAATAGGATGAGATATCGATCGTCTTTAGGTATTGTCCGGAAAGGTCGTAGCACAGAATCTTATTCATCGCCTGATCGAGCAGCCAGATCAGGCCGCCCGATACGCTCATGTCGGCCAGTTCCAGATATTCACGGTCGCTGCGTCCGACGGCGAAGATTTTCGCGGTCAACCTTCCGTCCTCTTCGAGAATAAACACGCTGTTCGCTTTTTTGTCCAGTATGCAAATCCGGCCGTTTTCGGAAAATATTTTCGAGACCTCTCCGATCAGGCATTCGTCGGACGTTTCCAGAGGAATGATCTCGCATCGGGTCGTGTCGAACAGAAAAGCGCAATCCATCTGCTCGACGCTCCGGTCCATGTCGATCGTGATCGTCGTAGCACGATCCTCCGATACCGTCGATTCCGAATCGGAACCGCACCGCATACAACTCAGCGCTAATCCTGCAAGTGCTAAAGTCAGATATATGTATTTCATTTTAAAGTATATGCTTGGCAATTTCCGCTTTTATCCGGATAACGGACATTCCTTCCTGTTTTCCCGTTGGCAAAGGCTCCGAATCGGGAGGCGGAGGGGCGAGTGTTTGCTAATGAAAACGTTGTTGTGTGTGGCGAAGCCGGGCGGCGTGAATGCAAATAATCATAAAATAATATGGGATTCCGTGAACTGTCCGTGTTTTTGGGGAAAGGGAAAATTTTTGTTTGCAGCGTCTTTTTACAGGGATGGGATTTTGCCGGGTGAAAAATATTTCGTGTCTTTTGCAAATATAAATAACGGTTTTGTCAATTGCAAGAGGGCAGTCGGTAAACATTTATGTAATTTTATATGTTCCGGATTCGTGCGGAACCGGGCCGCATCGCTCCGGAATGCATGGTATGTATTTGCACGTTAAACCGCGCGGGAAAAGCACGGCTGACACGTGGCTTAATCGCCACGAAAACGATTCGCCGCATCCCGTTGCTGTCGGATCGGAATGGGACGGATTTCGAAATCTTCGGCTTTCGGGCCGCATTCGGATTGTGCCGGGGGACGACGAAACCACGCCGGACCGGAAGCCTCTCCGCCTAACAGCGGCAGGCTTCCGGTCCGGCGTGGAAAAAAGCGGTCGTGGGGCTCTTTAAGGGCCGCTTGTGCCTGAAATTCTACGGTTCATCCTATTTCCCTACGATCCCGCGGATGTCGGCGATGATCTTTTCGGCCAGCGCGTCGGTCGAGGCCTTGTCGCGGCTTTCGCTGTAAATGCGGATGATCGGCTCGGTGTTCGATTTGCGCAGGTGGACCCATTGGGTCGGGAAGTCGATCTTCACGCCGTCGATGTCGTCGATCCGTTCCTGTGCGTAACGCTGCTTCATCTGGCGGAGCACGTCGTCCACGTCGATGTCGGGCGTCAGCTCGATCTTGTTTTTCGAGATGTAGTATGGCGGATAGGTCGCCCGCAGCGCCGAGGCGCTCAGGCCGGTTTTGGCCAGATGGGTCAGGAACAGTGCCGTGCCGACCAGTGCGTCGCGGCCGTAGTGGATGGCGGGATAGATGACTCCGCCGTTGCCTTCGCCTCCGATGACGGCACCCGTCTCCTTCATTTTCGCCACGACGTTCACTTCGCCGACGGCCGAGGCCGTGTAGCGGCATCCGTGCTTCTGCGTGACGTCCCGCAGCGCGCGCGACGAGCTGAGGTTCGATACGGTCGCGCCCGGCGTGTGCGAGAGCACATAGTCGGCCACCGCCACGAGCGTGTATTCCTCGCCGAACATCGAGCCGTCTTCGCAGACGAGCGCCAGCCGGTCCACGTCCGGATCGACGACGATGCCCAGATGGGCCTTTTCGGCCGGCACGCGCGCCGATATTTCGGTCAGGTTTTCCGGGATGGGTTCGGGGTTGTGGGCGAACTTGCCGTCGGGCGTGCAGTTCAGTTCGATCACTTCGACGCCCAGTTCGCACAGCAGGGCCGGAATGACCGTGCCGCCCACGGAGTTGACGGCATCGACCACGACGCGGAGCCCGGCCGCCCGGATCGCTTCGCGGTCCACTAATTCGAGGGCCAGCACCTTCTCGATGTGCTCGCGGTCGTAGCTGCCGCGTTCGGTGACATGACCCAGCGCGTCCACTTCGGGGAATACGTAATCGTCGGCCGAGGCGATGGCCAGCACGCGGCGGCCTTCGGCGTCGTTGAGGAATTCGCCTCTGGCATTGAGCAGCTTGAGGGCGTTCCATTGTTTAGGGTTGTGGCTGGCCGTGAGGATGATGCCTCCGTCGGCCCCTTTCCCCGTCACGGCCATTTCGACGGTGGGCGTCGTGGCCAGCCCGATGTCGATCACGTCGATGCCCGATCCGCAGAGCGTTCCCTCGACGATGGAGGTCGCCATTTCGCCCGAAAGCCGGGCGTCGCGTCCCACGACGACGGTGAGCTTGCCCTTGTCCGGGGCGGTCTCTTTGAGCCAGCGGGCGTAGGCCGCCGTGAATTTGACCAGATCGAGCGGGGTGAGGTTGTCTCCGGGGGCGCCTCCGACGGTGCCTCGTATGCCGGAAATGGATTTTATCAGAGTCATGGCAAGTGCGATTGAAATTTCGCACAAGGTAATCATTTTTGCGGCAACGGCGAAAATTCCTGCGCGAGGGACGGACGACCGGGGCGACCGTTTCGGAAATCGCCTTTTCTCGGAGAAAAATCGCGCTTCGTTTCCGATCTTTCAGCGGAATATCGAGACTCTGGTTTTAAACGAATTTTATACGATGAAAAAGCCGATCTTATTCCGGACCGTGTCGTGCCTGTTTTCTGTTCGGCGCTCGGTGCGCAAGATGTCCGGGGCGTATGGAAACGGGCGATGCCCGAATCCCGCGCGAAAACGACCGAGGTCGAATTCATTGCCGACGGGAACTTCCTGTGGGTCCTTGACGACGAAAATTTGGATATGCATACGGGTGCGGGGGGAACCTATACGTTCGAAAACGGTGTCTATACCGAGAAGATTCTCTATACGTTGTCCGACATGAAACGTTTCAAGAAAAAGAAGGCCGTTTATGACGTGACGTTCGGGGACGGCAGGACGATGTGTATCGAAGGCAAACTCGACGGGAAGATTTCCGTCGAGGAAGTTTGGGAAAGGATAAAATAGGCAAGGTTCTCCGATCCCGTCCGAATCGCGAAAAAAGAAGAGCCGCCCGTTCGATCCGGGGCGGATCTTCCGGTTTCGGAGCGGCGGTCCTTTCCGGCCGCTCGACTCACGCGGCGGACCTTCGGCCTTGTCCTGTCGGGCGTGCTCCCTCCGGATAAACGAAAAGAGCCGTATGCGCTACGACTCTTTCCGATATTCGTTCGGCGGGCGATTGTCAGCCTAATAAATTTTTGCCCGAACGTTGGTTGTGTTGTCGAATCCGGTTTCTCAGATCGAATGCTTCTTCCTCCGAAACGTGGCTACGGCCCATCATTTGTTCGCGTTCCCAGTTCAGTTCGTCGGCCTCTTGGTTATAAGCGGCCCGGCTGTCGGTTTTTGAGGTGAGCATTCCGCCCACTATGTAAAGCAGCAAGAAAAGAATCACTAAAACGATAGCGACGACCGACCCCAATGCCCCGACGAACATGCCTATCGCGCAAGAGAATACCATGAAAAATATTTTCCCGATTCGAGCGAAAACGCCTTCCATCTTCGCTATGGCCGCGTATACCGCATAGGAAAGGGCCGAAATGGTAATCATCGCCGAGTATGTCTCGATCGATTTGATCGGCCAATCGACATCGAAAGCCTTGTTCAGGAAAGTGCCTCCGCCGATCACCGCTCCGCTAAGCATGCAAATCAACACGGTTACGAGGCCGAACGGTTCGTAGTTCTCCGTCGTTTTCCCGAATAATGCCGTATCGATTCGTTTGAAATATTTTAAAAACAGACCGCCCAGTACCAGTCCGACAAGAATAAGTAGTAGTGTCATTTCGATCGATATGATTGGTTATTAAAATCGTGTTGCATAGAGCATGCAGCACAGGATGACTGTGGCGCATCCGCAAAGCGCGCCGACCGCCGAGGCGGATACGATGCGCGGTCGGACGCAGGCTTGCGGATCGGCGACGCCGTGCGCGCTCCGGGGAAAAAAGCGTTCGTCCCGTATAAGGGCGTGCAATCCTCGAATCAAGTACACGGCGAAACAAAAAGCGACCGCCAGTGAAACCACTTGATGTATGCGGATTAACGGCTGTATGTTGTCTATTCCTGTCTCGTTGTTATTAAGCACTATACAGTAATGACTGATTGTGAATAAAATGAATTGGATCATCCGTATGTTCTGAATCCGTTCGATTTTCATGGATAAGCCGTCGTTCCGGGGAAGCCCTTGGCGGACCAGCGCGAACGATCCGATCCACAAAATGTAGGAAATAGGAATACTAAAGAAATCGATAAAGCCCTTGATACGGCTCATAGAATCGGGACCGGCCGCGTGATTGCCATCGGCCGCGAAGAATGCCGAAATCGAGAGAATAAGTAGGCCTAAGTCGAGCACCATGGCGATGGCTATCCCTGTCAAACACATACGGAGTGCACGATGCTGGCTCAGCGATCTTAACCATAGTATTCCTGAGAGTACGATGATGGCGGCTATGATTTGAACGCCCGGTGAATAAAGTGCGAAAATAGCGTATCCGTCGTTCGTATATTCGGAATAAAGGTCGATAAGAAAAGGCAGTATCAGTGGTGTGAGTAATTCGATGAACCATCCTGCCCCGATCAGCCAAAGGGCGGACAGTCTGTGTCGAGCCATCGTTTTTTCTGCTGTCATGTGTCGTTCGTTTTGTTTGCCTTGTCCCTCGGCGGTTTGTGGTCAGCGGTTTTTGCAGGTACATAAAAAAACGTGGGACAATACCTTTTATTTGCTACTGAGGTCTACCACAACCTTATGCCCAAATAAACGAGTAAAGCCCACGTCGTTAAACGTGAGCATCAACTTTACTCTTGGGCATGCTAAAAGTGGTAGTTTCAGTAGCAAGAATAAAAGCTAACGCTTTTTATGTATGTCGGGTTCTGTATCCGTTTACGTCATAGGCATGTCTTTTAGTCGGTTATCCGAAAACAAATATAGGCAATATATTCGTCGAAAAAAACAGCGAATGTCGGACGCAAGCCGGGATCGCGTCGATGCAGCCGGTCCTTGTTCGATAATTACGAAAGAAAAACCTTCGCATGGACCGTCTTTCTGCACCGGGATGGGACGGATGCGGTGTCGGGCCTCTCTGCGACCGCAGGCGGTCGGCTCGCCGTGTTCCGTCGAAAACATTCGACGGAATATATCGGTACATGGTTTCATGTGCTTTTTGGGAGGTGTCTCCTGCTAAAAGTCCGTCCGGGAGGGCCGTGGCGGAATGCCTGCGGGACATTGGGACGAGGTAAGTCCCGCTCCTTGTTTTTTTCGGCTCCTTGCCGTATTTTTGAACGCATCAACCCCAAAAAAGACGATCCTATGCGAGTCATACCTCCCTCCGAACTGATTGTCAATGCCGACGGATCGGTGTTCCATCTGCATCTGCGTCCCGAACAACTGGCCCGGACCGTGATTCTGGTCGGCGACCCCGGCCGGGTCGAGCGCGTGGCCTCGTATTTCGACCGGCGGGAGTGCGAGGCCCGCAACCGCGAGTTCGTCAGCGTGACGGGCTCGTACCGGGGCGAGCGCATGACGGTGCTCTCGACCGGCATCGGGACCGACAACATCGACATCGTCGTCAACGAGCTGGACGCTCTGGCCAACATCGACTTCGCCTCGCGGACCGAAAAAGCCGGGAAAACCGCTCTGCGGCTCGTGCGGCTCGGTACCTGCGGCGCGATACAGCCCGATCTGCGAATCGGCGACCGCATCCTGTCGCGCATTTCGGTCGGGTTCGACGGCCTGCTGAATTTCTATGCGGGCCGCGATGCGGTCTGCGACCGGGAGATGGAGCGGGCGTTCGTCGAGCATACGGGCTGGAGCCCCGCCCTCGCGGCGCCGTATTTCGTCCGTTGTTCCGACGCGCTGGCCGGGCTGTTTGCCGATGCGACGGTCGAGGGCATGACGGCTTCCGCCCCCGGATTCTACGCTCCGCAGGGCCGCCGGCTGCGGCTCGACCCCGCCGACGGGGAGCTCAACGCCAAGATCGAGACGTTCCGCCACGGACGCTTCCGGTTCACCAATTTCGAAATGGAGGGTTCCGCGCTGGCCGGGCTTGCGCGGCTTATGGGGCACGAGGCCGTGACGATCTGTACGGTGATCGCCCAACGCGTCGCGCTGGACATGGAGACCGACTACCGCCCCTTTGTTGATAAGATGATCGCAATGTCTTTGGAAAAGCTCGCCGGATTGTAAAAATTTGGATTATCTTTGAGGTGCGCTTTCTGACCGGGCGGGACGTGTCGTTCCGCCTTCGGGAAGCGCCGCCGGAGCGGGAATTTTCCGTAAGGGAAGTGCCGCGGGAGGCTCGGAAAACAAAACTCTAAAGAATAGAAAACGTATGAAATTCGTCGTATCTTCAACCGCGTTGCTGAACGTACTCCAGACTTCGAGCAAAGTCGTGAGCAATAAGAACACGCTGCCCATCCTCGATAACTTCCTGTTCGACCTGCACGACGGCGTGCTGAAAGTCACGGCCTCCGACCTCGAAACGACGTTGGTCGGCTCGCTTCCGGTCGAAAGCACCGAGCAGGAGGGCGTCATCGCGGCTCCGGTCAAGCTGATGCTCGATTCGCTGAAGGAATTTTCCGAACAGCCGCTCACCATCGAGGCCAACGAATCGACGTGGGAAATCCGCATCAGTTGGAAAACGGGCCAACTCACCATTCCCGGCACGTCGGGACTGAGCTATCCCACTTCGCCCGAAATCGCCGCCGATGCCAAGCAGGAGATCCTCTCCGGTGCGGACATGCTGCTGGCGGGGATCAACAAGACGATTTTCGCGACGGCCGACGATGAACTGCGTCCGGTGATGAACGGCGTCTATGTCAACATCGAGCCCGAAACGGTCACTTTCGTGGCGACCGACGCCCACAAGCTCGTCAAATATGCGGCCGCCGCCGAAACCGGGACCGCCGCGTCGTTCATCCTGCCCAAGAAGCCGGCCAACCTGCTGCGCGGCATGCTGGGCAAGGAAGAGGAGGACATCCGGATGGAATTCGACGACAAGAACGTCGTGTTCTACCTCAAGAACCATACGCTCATCTGCCGGCTCATCGAGGGCAATTACCCCAATTACAACGCCGTCATCCCGTCCAACAACCCCAACAAGGTGCTGGTCGACCGGGTCGAGTTGCTCAACGGCATCCGCCGCGTGGCGGTCTGCTCGAACCAGTCCACGAACCTCATCAAGCTCGAAATCGAACCGGGTGTCATCAACCTGACGGCACAGGACCTCGATTTCTCGGTGTCGGCTCAGGAGTCGCTCACCTGCGATTACGAGGGCGAAGCCATCGCCATCGGTTTCAAATCGACCTTCCTGATCGAAATCCTGTCCAACATCGAGACGCAGAACGTGTCGCTCGAACTGGCCGACTCGACCCGCGCGGGCGTGTTCAAGCCCGTCTACGACGAGACTCCCGGCGCCGACACGCTGATGCTGCTCATGCCGATGATGATCAACGCATAAGGCCTTCGCTGCGAGGGCGCCCGCCGCGTGCAGGTCGCTCCCCGTTCCGAAAGGGCTGTCCGCCGGAGGGGCGGGGTCGCCGGGTTGGCTTCGGATCGTTTTTCCGGTTCTCCCTTTCCCGAAAGGGATGGGAGGCGACGGATCGGAGCCTTTCCGCAGGACGATGCGCCGTGGGCGGGAAAGCCGTTTTCAGACGGTGCGGGGTGGTCGGGCCGGTCGTGCGCGGTTCGTTCCGCGTGTTCCGCGGGCGTCGTCGGGAGAACGACTGTTCGGAGTTCCCGGAGGTAAAACGTTCCCAGCGTGCGTTCGGAAATGTTCTTTATGCGGCGGCATCCGACCGAACGTGAGTCCGCTCCTTGTCTTCCGGGAGAGCGGCGTAAGGAGACTCCGCAGCCGGTCGTTCCTTTTTCCGGACGAAATCCTCAAGGATGCCCGGCGGGTGTCGGAGGTTTTCCGTGAAGCCGGACCGATGCGGGAAGGGCGCGTGCGGCCTGTCGGCCGTCCGAGCAGTCTTTTTGATCGTTTTGTATAGTAATCGTTTATAATCGGGACTCTCAATGAACCTGAATCTGAAAAATCCCATCGTGTTTCTGGACCTCGAAACGACCGGGGTCGATCCGTCCAAGGACCGGATCGTCGAAATTTCGCTCGTCAAGGTGATGCCCGACGGCAGCCGGGAGGTCAAGACGCGCCGGCTCAATCCCGAAATGCACATCCCCGAAGAGGCTTCGGCCATCCATCATATCTACGACGAGGACGTGGCCGACTGCCCGCCGTTCCGTGCGGTGGCCAAGTCGCTGTGGGCCTATATCGAGGGGTGCGATTTCGGCGGCTACAATTCCAACAAGTTCGACATCCCGGTGCTGGTCGAGGAATTTCTGCGGGCCGGACTGGACGTCGATCTGCGCAAAAGCCGTTTCATCGACGTGCAGAACATCTTCCACAAGATGGAGCAGCGGACGCTGGTGGCCGCCTACAAATTTTACTGCGACAAGGACCTCACCGAGGCGCACTCGGCCGAAGCCGACACGCTGGCCACCTACGAGGTGCTGCTGGCGCAGTTGGACCGTTATCCGGAGTTGAAGAACGACGTCGATTTTCTGGCTGAATTTTCCGCACGGGGCCGGAGTGTCGATTATGCGGGCCGCATCGTCTATGACGAGAAGGGCGTCGAAGTCTTCGGTTTCGGCAAACACCGGGGGCGCTCCGTCGCCGAGGTGTTCCGCACCGAGCCGAGTTATTACTCGTGGATGATGAACGGCGATTTCCCGCTGTACACCAAAAAAGTCATCACCGCCATCCGACTCCGGGAGTTCGGGAACAAATGATGCGCCCCCCCTTTCGGCCCGCGCCGTGAGTACGGCCCGCGGGGCGGGGCAAGGACGGTCGGCCGAGAGCGATGAATCTTTGTCCGTGCCTTGTTCCGAGCTCAGGAACGAACGGACCCGATTCGGAGAGCGACGGGCCGATGCCGGGAGCGGTCGCGGGCCGTTCGACGGATAACGCGTGCGCCGCGAGAGCCGTTGTGCTCTTGCGGCGCACACGTTTTTCGGATAGGAGAGGCGTGTTTGGAGGGAGACGGTTGCTGCCGATCGGGCGATGCCAACCGTTTCCCGTCTTGTCGGGGAACTCTCCGGCGGCTTCCGGTTCGAATTTCATCGGGAAATGTTCCTTCAAGGGAAAGACTCTGTTTGCGCAACCCGGAGCCGGAAACGTTTCGTCGTGCGGCCGGGGAGTCGGGTCGGCTTTCGGTGTTTCGCAGGGCCTTTCCTGCGGCTTCGGTTCGGAGCTCGATCGGCCGGTCCGGGCAAGGGAAAGACTCGGTTTGCGTAAACCGAAGCCGGAAACGGTTTGTCTTGCGGCCGGGGGATCGGAGCGGCTTAACGGTATCTCATAGGGGGGGCCTTGCCCGATGGTTTCCTGTTCGGTACGCATCGGAACTCCGGCAGTCGGAGGATTCGGCTTTGCGGCAGTTCGAAATCGCAGACATTCGTCGGGAGGTTGGGGGATGGATGATCGGTCGGTTTCCCGATTTTTTCGCAGGGAAATCCCTCTTTGGATTCTTTTCTGCCGTTTCCTTTCCGGTGCTCGTCGGATGCTCCGGCGGGGAGGGCTCGGCTTTGGAGCGGCTGAGGCCGAAGACGATTCGTCGGGAAGCCGGGGAATCGGGCTTTTCGGTATTTCGCGAGGCTTCTCTTTTGTCCCGGTCCCGGACGACGTCGGTCGGAATCCATGGGGCATGGCGGAGAACGGAGAGGAGCAAGGAAGAGAGGGGTAGGGGACACTCCTCTCTTGCAGGTTTTCTCTTACGGGTTTTCTCCTGCACGGTTTCGATGCACGGTTTTTCGAGCCGGATGCTGCGGTGTCCCGGCTCGAAAAACGGTCGGCTTGCGAAAACATCGTGTCGGAAGCATGGCTTTCGGTGTGTAGCGGGTTGCGTTGAGGCGGAGCGGCGATAGGCCGCAGACAAAGGAGGCGGCCGAACCGCAGGCGAGGAATTCCGGCGGGATGGCAGAAGAAACAGGGGAGGAGAGCTTCCCTTGCAGGGAAATGCGATTTTTCCCGGAAGGCGGTTTCTTCCCGGAGAGGCGAGTGGCGGAATGGAGTCCGGGAATCGGCTTCGAAAAAGCAGCGCAGCCTTCTGGAGAGCAGAAGACTGCGCCGCATAGAGGATTTCGAAGGCTTTGGCTTTGTCCGGGGCCCGATCAATCGTTGTCTTCGACGAGGCGGATGAAGCCGGCGTCGCTTTGCTTACCGTCCGTATTAGGATCGGTCGTGGGCAGATCGAGCGCATCGTTGGTGAATCCTTTGAAGTTGTAGGTAGAGACGTTGATGTCCCATGCCGTATTGCCGTCGGAGAGTTTGTTGAGCCAGTAGAATGCTCCGAACTGTTGATAGATCGTGTAGAACAGCGGACAGTAAATCGGGTCCGGATTCGTGTACGGTTCGCTTCGGTGGGCGTAACGCAATACGGCCCGTTTGCTCCCTTCTTTATAACCGTGCTTGCGGCGTCCGTTGCCGGCCGCTCCGATGGGCAGGAAGATGTTGGCGCCGGTCGTCGGGTTGAAAACCACGCAGCCGCGCATGCCCTTGTTGTAGTTGCTCGCGTTGTCGTACCGGTAGGAGAACGCATCGCCCACATCCGTCGACACTCCGTCGGAATTGTCGTCGTAGACGACTCCGTAGGCCGTCACGCAGTTGTCTCTGAGCGCTTGGAAATCTTTGTATTCAGCCACGCGGCACGTCTTGCCGTCGATGGTCTGAGGATGGTCCGTGAAGCCGACGTTCTTATTGCTTTCCCATTCGATGTCTTTCCATAGCTTCGGCTGTTTGTTTCCGACGGGCGAGAGGGTAAAAGGCGTGTCCTTGTGATCTTGATACAGGTCCGTGAGGGTATTGTTGCTGGCGTCGATGGCGTCGGCGATGTTGCCGTAGCGGAACATCGAGCCCTCCTCGATGGGCGAGGCGGCTTCGATGCCGTCGGAGCGGAGGTTGTAGCTGTGCCATTTCACTCCTCCGGACACGATCTGAGCCGGCGCATACCCTTGGCGGACGATGATCCTATGAACGCACGCCGTGTCGTGATAAAGGACCTTGATGATGCCGAACCGGCTTTCGTCCTCTCCGATCGTTCCGCTGGGGGCGAATTCGAATTCGATGTCGTCGCCCGTATCGCCGTAGATTTTATCGGTTCCTCCGTTGAGGAGCACCCATTCCTTTCCCACTTCGATCTCGGCGCTCCACGGTCCTTCCGACGGGAAGGGCGAGAACGTCGAGGCCGATTCGCCTTCGCGGCGCAGTAGGACCACTTTGAATGCCTTGGCGTTGTCGTGCGACCGGTAGATGCCCTTGGGGTTGATGATGCGTCGGACCTGATAGATCGTCACGTCTTCCGTTTCTTCCTTGCCGTTGATCGTGGCCGTCAGCCGCACCACCGCCTTGCGCATGTAGGAGAAGTATGGGTTGTTGCCCGTAAAACCGCTCGTCGGAACCAAGTGCAGCGCCCGTGTATAGAACGGAATGCTGAAGATGGTTTTGTTGCCCGATTTCGTGACGGTATACCCGCCGTCGGTCGCGTCCGGGTATTCGGCCGGAGCGATGTTGTATTCGCGCCGGCCTCGCGGCGATACGACTTCCCCGGCGAGCAACCCCCATGTGGTGTATTTTTCGTGGTCCCAGTAACGTTGGTTGTATTTCCGTTCTCTGTCGCCGGCGTTCGCGCTGGTAACGGAATACAAATGAGCTCCGTTGTCGTCGTTCCCGATAATGAGGTGGTTGGTTTTGCGTACCGACAGGAATCCGTGCCACGGCCCGTCGTTGTATACCTCGCCCGTCCAGTATTCGAATCCGGTCTCCGGATTGTCGGGCTTCCAGTTGTTCTCGATGATTTCGGCTTTGAGCGTGCCGGAGAGTTCTCCGGAAATACTGATCGGCAGGTGCATGCCCTCGTCGTGCAGGTAGGAGATGTAGTACGGGTTCGGAACGTGTATGCCCGGCTCTTCCCTGTAATCGATGTGCCAGTCCACGTCGTTGGCGTCGCCGTTGAACATCAGCGTGATCTTGTAGTGGTAGTTGCGCTCCGCATTATAGTCCTTGTCCTCGTCCATGCCGAGCATGAAGCGGTAGAAGATCTTGCCGTGTCCGATGCTGGGCATCGTGTTGGAGACGTAGTACCCTTCCACTTCGATGTAGGTACCCTGGTTCTTGCCGTCCCGGTACCCCGGATCGCCGGGCGTGTTGCCGTTGGGATGTTCGATCGTCACGCCGTCGTAGCTCTGTTTCTTGCTCTGGCCGGTGCCCTGCATGTTCTCGAAGAAAAACAGCGACGAAGCGTCGTTGGCGTGCAGTTCGGGCCCTAACGGCGAGTTACCTCGCGTCAGTCGCGGCCACTGCTTGTAATCCTCGCCCTTGCCGTAACGGATGGTGTCGCCTTCCGCGTGCACGTCTTCCGCTGCGGAGATTTTCTTCTCGTCGTTGTCGTCGATGAGCGTGCAATGCTTCGGAACGTTCTTGATCTGGACCGATTTGATGTAGATGAAGACGTTGTCCTTGAGTTTTTCGGTATCGAACGCGAGCGTGACCTTGGAGGCCGCGCGACGGAGCCATGCGTGCAGCTTGATGTTCGGGCGGTCGATCTGTATCGTCGGAGCGTCGCCTTTTTTGTAACCCGCCGTTTCGGTCGCCGTGAAGTGACCCGACATCTGGTCGTTCTTCGCGATGTCGTCCTGCTTCCATTCGAGCGATATGGCCTTGAACGTCTCTTCCGAGTCGATCTGTCCCTTGTAACGGCTGTCGGAGGAGAGGTCGCCCATATTGGCTACGGCGTAGATGCGGTACTTCCCGTAAGGAATCGGGCAGGAAAATTCGGCGTGCTGCGTCTCGGTTTCGGTCGTGCTTCCCGGACGCGGCTCGTTTTTCAGCGTCGTGAATGCGTCGGCGGAGAAATACCGGCTGCCTATGTACTGTCCGTCCTCGTCTCCGTCCGTGCCGTACCACACGACGAAGATGTTGCGGATGGTTTTAATGGCATCGCCTCCGAGGCTGCGGGTTCGGCCGATCGTCGCGTCCGACAGCGGATGGAATGCCGCGTCGAACGTCACCTCGGCTTCGCCTTCGGGCATCGGCCCGTCGAACCCGTCGACCAGTTCGTCGGTGCAAGATACCGCCAGCATGACGAGCAGACCGTATAAAAACTTATGTAACATCCTGCATTTCATGGTTTCTCTTTTTTACCCGTCCAGTCCGAAAATCGGGAAGAGGGCTTTGTCGCCGTAGGGCACGACGTCCGCCTCCCAGATCACCTCGGTGTCCTTGATTCTGACCGTCACCACCACGTGCGTGTTGCGCGGCAGTTGCGACAGGTTGTCGAAATACCGGTCGAATACCATCCCGTTCAGCGAAAGGGACATCCGGTAGTTGCGGCTGTCGCCGGCATCCCGGTATTTCCCTTCCAATAGGTAGATCGCCGGCAGCTTGACCTCTTCCTTGCTTTTGAGCGCACGGGCCAACTCCTTGCGGAACGTGTAGTATTCGTTGTTTTCGACCGAGGGAACGATGTAGTCGAGGATTTCGTCCTTGTCGCCGTAACGGGTGACCCTCGGCAGGTAATATTCCTTGCGGGCCATTTTGTCGATGGTCAACCTGTCGAGCGTAAGCGTCCGGCCGGTTTCGTTGCGGAGGAGGAACGAAAACTTGACGGCGGCACGCGTCACGAAAAGCGACACGGCCAGATCGTGATCCGGCACCTCCACCGTGTGACGGTCGCTCATGGGCAGCGGCGTGCCCGCGAGCTCCCGGTCGTCTCCGTTGAGCTGGATCGTCGCGCCGTAGAGCCTGCTTTCGGGGAAAGGTCGGCCCACCGCGATCCGGTCGAGCTCCTCGGTCACCAGCCTGCGGTCGCCGCCGTCCTCCGGGACGGTCGCCCGTTCGTTGACGAAAAGATACACCCGCTTGGTCTCGTTGCCGACCACCTCGATCGGGTCGTACCCGTGCTCCGTGACGGCCGTGGCCAGCTCGATGAACTCGTTGGCTTCGACCGTGCCGTCGGGACGCACCACGACGAGACGCAACGTCTGCATCTTCTCGTTGGGGCCGTCGGCTTTCTCGGCGTTTGCGGCATCTTCCGGGGCACGCGTGCGCGGCGCAGTTTCCGCGATGTCGGCCAGCGCCACGTCGATACGAAGCTTCACCGTCACCGGTTCTTCCGCCGGGACCCACTCCTGCTTCGCGTCGCTGCACCCTGCCCACAGCAGGCAGATTCCGAGCACGATGGCGATATATGCCGATTTACACGTTTCCATATCTCCTCTATACCTCCGCGTCGTTGATTCTCACGGTCCAGTCGTTGATCTTGATGTGCGTGCGAACCCATTCGCCGTTTTCGTCGAGGAAGAAGACCATCGTCCACTCGCTTTCGCGGTCGAGGTATTCCTGCCGTCCCATTTCGGCGTACAGGTCGCTCTTGTGCAGCATCAGGTAGTTGATGAGCGGAATGTCCACGATGGCTTTTCCTGTGGCCTTCCCGTCGCTTTTGCGGCGGATGAGAAGCCGCGGCGAATTTTTGGTCATCAGCCGCGACGTCGAAAATTCGGCGTAGGCCACCACCACTTCCTCGCCGTCGTCGGTCTCGCCGGTCGAAGCCTGTCCGTGCGACCACGGCAGGTAGGTCGTCTCGGCGACGGGAATCAGGTCGTTGTCGGGCCCGAACAGCGTGTTGTCGTCCGTGACGGAGAAGTCGAAATCCTTGTCGTCCACCGGCCGGTCGTTGAGCTGTTGCAGGACGACGCGGATGTTGTTGGTGTTTTTCTTCATTTCCACCGTCGCGTCGCGGTACATGTCGCCTTCGACGCGTACCGCCAGATCGCCCCAGTAGAATCCGTGCAGGTTCCGTCTCCGGTCGTCGGTCAGGCAGTCGGCGTCTATGGCGGCCCGCAGGTCCTCGATCCGCGAACCCTCGCCCGGCGTGCGGGCCAGCGAAAAGGAGTGCTTCTCGCAGGCGATTCCTCCGTAGGCTACCAGACGGTAGCTCCCTTCCTCCAGATCGAGCGTCATGCGATAGTTCTCGTCCCGCAGGACGGCGCTCGTTTCGGTCCGCGTGTCCAGATAGTTGCCTTCTGCGTCGTAGACGAACAGCGTCAGGCAGTCCACCTTCTTGGGGAATGCGTTGGCGTACTCCATGTTATAGTCGTAGATGAAACGCAGCGACAGGCCCCGCGGACACGGCTCCAGATCTTCGTAAATTTTCTCGCACGACCCCAAGGCGGCCGCTACCGCTGCGGTCGCGAAGACCGCAGCGATGCGCCGTAATATGTTATGTCGTACTTTGACGTTCATCGTTTCAGAGGATAATGTCGTTCACACGAACCACCCAAGGCAGCACTTGTACCGAAACGGAGAGGTAAACGTCGCCCTTTTCGTCCGGATCGTTGGGATCGACCGGATCGGGATCGTTGTTCGAGATCCGCGGGTGCCCCAGTTTCTGGATTTCGGTGACGGCCAGCTTGTAGACGTTGTTGCGCACGACGGCGAATTCCATCGGGCCCATCGTACCGGGCATGCGGTTGTCGTTGTGGCGGTTCCAGTAGTAATAGTAGAAGAAATACCCGTTGCCGAAATCGGCGTCGTTGCTCGCCTGATAGAGCGTGAAACCGGCTGCCGTGGCCGCTTCGCGGAATTTCGCGAGGGCGGCATCCTTCTGGTCGGCCGGGGCGACTACGAGTTCCTGATACAGATCGTTGGGGCTTTTCTCCATCGTCACGCCCTCTTTGGTAGGCTTGTTATAAACCGCATTGTACAGCGGAGAGCCTTCCGCAGCCGTCGTGGCGGCCCGGACGATTTCGTCGTTCCATCCCACGTACAGCACGTTGTCGTGGAGGTAGAGGATCGGGTAAGTCTTACCTCCCACTTGATACGTGTAGCCTCCTTGGTTGGCGGGCAGCGTATAAGTTCCGTTGAGCGCTGCGTACAATTTGCCGTTTTTGTCCAAGTCCGCAGCCGCTTGAAGCATGCCCTTGAAGACGATACCTGTCGACACGCCGTTTTTCTGGCCGCCGTTCTCGTCCGTCGCCGGGACGGTGTTTTCGGTCACATAGCGCCAGATACGGTAGTCTTTCCGGCTCTTGTCCGTGTTCCACGTTTCGTCTTCGTCCTCTTCGCGGGACGGGGCGGTGAGGTCCGAGATTTTGTAGTTGTCCCACTGGCTGCGGGTCTCTTCGGAGATGTAGCCGCTGGTGTTGAACAGACAGTAGTTGTAATAAGTGGACAGCGTCGAGGGGTCGATTTCGCCTCCGTTCTTGTGCGCCTCTGCGGCATCGGTGTCCACCACGTAGTTTTGGTCGGTTTCCAGACCGCAGATTTTCGCGTTCGCTCCGTCGTTGCGTCCGTTGTCGGAGGTGCGGCGCAGGTAGTAGAATCCTTTGCTCATGTTGACCAGTCCCAGACGTACCAGTTCGACTTGCAGGTTGTTGCTTTTGACGACGTTACCGTCTTTGTCGAGGGAGGTGGTCTGCACGAGGTAGGTGTTGGCGCCGGTCGACGAGGGGCTGCCGTCCTTGAAGTCGAAACGTGCGACGGAGCGTTCTACCGAAATGGAGCCTCGATTTTGCGTCGTGGAGTTGTCGATGCCGTCGCCATTCGTGGTGCTCAGGTGGAACGGCGTCTTTTCGGTGTTGTATTTTTCCGTCCAATCCTCGAAACGTTTCGGAATTTCCCGTTCGGCAGGTGCCGCGTTGGACATCAGGAACGAACCTTTGGACCAGATCGTGACGTTTTTGCTATCGGTTTTGGACAGCTTTTCGATCACCTCGCACGTTTTGTCGACCCAGTTCGTGCGGTTGGCGGGGACGGTGAACAGGTCGACCAGTTCCTGCGTGGGGTTGCAGAACGCATAGACGTTGATCTTGGTCCAACTGTCGTCGGAGGCGCCTTTGTGTTTTTCGTAGAATGCGCTGAGCGTTGTCCGGTTGATCGCGGCGGTCGCCGATATGGTCGCGTTGGTCGTGGTGAGTCCGCCGACCGATCCGTGGGCGATGTACTCGTCGTTCTGGTCGGCCAGGACGAGCAGCAAGGTGTTCACGCTGTTTTCGTAGTCCTTGCCCTGTTCTTCTCCGTCGTTGGAGCCGCCGCCCGGCAGCGTATTGCTGCGGGTGCCTTTGGTGCCTGCGGGAAGCTGCACGTTTACGCTCATGTAGACGGAAGCTTTGGGCTGCTGTCCGTCGTCCGGCAGGACGGGACTTTCCGCTTCGTCGTTGTTGCTGCATGCAGCCAACCCTGCCATGAGGAAGGCGGCCAGCAGTTTGGTTACTTTTTTCATTGTTTGTGTTTTTACGGTTATAATTTATTTTCGGTTCGTTCTCGTAAGGCGGTTATCGGGTTTCTTCCGTTTCGGCGGTCATTTCCCTGATCTGTGCCAGCGCGTCGGCGGCCTGTGCGATTCCTGCGGCCTCGGCTTCGGCGAACAGACGCTCGGCCGTCGCGTAGTCTTCGTTCAGTGCGGCGTACAATCCTTTGGCATAGACCGTTTCGGGCGTGTCGCCGGCTTTGGCCAGATAGCGTTCGGCATTTTTCATGTCGCGGCGCTGCAGGGCCGTGTTGGCGGCGTTCAGGTTGGCCGTCGCGTCGGCGGGGAACATCCGCACGGCGATTTCGAAGACTTCGTTATATTCGTCGCTGCCCGGCTCCATGTCCTGTGCCGCGAGGTAGAGCTCTTCGAGGCTCAGCTTCTGCGGCTGCGTGTGCAGCAGACGGCGGATCTCCTCCACGTCGGTATAGGCCCGCACCGTGTAGCGCACCGTGTAGTCCGAATGCCGGAGGCCGGGGTAGATTTCCCGCAGCAGATAGGCGTAGTCTTCCGGATAGGTGCTCTTGAGCTTCCAGTCTTTGGCGTCCGGAGCCAGATTGCCGCGGATGATGGCCAGCAGCGCGTCGCGGTGGGGCAGGGTCGATTCGCTCACTTTCTTTTCCAGTCCGTCCCAGTCTTCGGCCTCCCATGCCGTCGAGAGCGCCGCATCGGGGAAGTCGTAGAGCCCCTGCACGTAGTTTTTCAGCGTGGCGGTACGTCCCTGTGCCAGCCGTTCGTTGTTGGCGTAGGGACCTTCCGGCGAGGCGTAACCCTTGATGCTCACGGCTGTGATGCGCGTGTCGGGATCGTTGCGCACGGCCTCGATCGTCTGGCGGATTTTCATCAGTTCGGAGGGGTTGTTGCGGTAGTCCTCGTAGATTTCGGTCCGGTTCACCGGGAAGTCGATGAAGGCCGATCCGCTCACCTCGCGCGACTTGACGGCTTCGGCGGCGGGGCGCACGTACACGAAGCTCGGTGCGAAGACCTTCGGCGCCGGTTGCGGTTTCGGTTCGAGGTCGAGGTTCGCCAGCAGGTTCTCGTTCTGCGAGAGCTGCTCGCTGCAACAGCCGCGCATGCTCTCTTCGACGCTCAGATCGGCCGATCCCATCCACGGTTCGTAGGGCAGGGCGGCCCGGTAGCCGATTACCCCGGTGCGGCCAGCGCGGTACAGGGCGACCTCGTCCGAGGGCTCGTCGTTGCGCAGGTGATAATAGTAACGGTTGCGGCCCGCGATGAGCAGGGCGGGGAAGCGCGCTTCCTTGTCGCCGTTGCGCAACACGGGCGTCAGGACCGTTTCCCGGTCGGTTTTCAGGTCGAGTTTCGAGGCGTCCACTTCCATCGTCACGAAGAGATTGCCCTCCGTGCGTCCCGCGTCGAGGTTGCGCACCGCGATGCGGCCCTGCATGAGTTCCAACGTCTGTGCTCCGGCCTGCGGAAAGAGGGCCAGCGCGCACAGGCAAAGCAGTATGGTTGTCTTTTTCATCGTGCCGTCTTTAGAATGAATAGATCAGGTTGAGAGCCGCTTTGGTGGGCCCGAAATAGTTGTGGTGTGCGTCTTCAGCGATTTTCCGTCCGCAGGACGCACATGGATAGACGTCGTAACGCGTGTAGATCCATCCGATGCCTATCTCCCCTTCGAAGTTCCAGTGCCGCCCCAGTATCCACGAATGGCCGTAGGCTACGCCGGCTCCGGCGAACCATCCTTGGTAGCGCTTGGCGGAAAGTTGGGAGAAGTCCGTGCCCAGAAAGCGGACGCCGTTCTTCAGTCCGCCTACGTTGTATTGGCCTCCAAGTGCGTGAAAACCGATAAAATGCCCCATGAACCGGTCGCAGAACCAATAGCGTGCTTCGGGTTGTACGAGCCAGTGCTTCCACCGGCGTTCGTGCGAGAGCGTCCATCCGTTGTAGTTGGCCGACGCATCCAGCGTCCAACGGGGTGCCAGCCCCACTTCTATGCCCGCATTGACCGTAAAGGCCGCAATGTCGTACAGCAGGTTCGTCTTCACGGCGACGTTCTGCCCTCTGGCGCCTGTGCTCCACAGGAGCAGCACCGCGCAGAGGAGGGTAGCCCTTCCGATTCTCTTCATCGTTCCGTAGTGTATGTTTATATTTTTTTTTACGTTTTCCTTACTTTCGGCGTATTTTCTCGCTTCGGACCGAAACCGTCGCCCGCCGTGGCCCGCCTCGCCCGCCGCGGTTGTCGCCTGTCGTTGTCCGTCGGGGCGCCCCGCTCCGATTACTCCGGCCGTCGCTCCGACGAGCGATGCTTCCGACGAAGCGGCAGCGGCACACACCGATTATATATATAACCGCTGTTCTTCTTTCGTTTCTGGCGACGCCCGTCCGACTGTGTAGCCGTGCTCGTGTCGTCCGGAATGGCGCATACACCTCCCGCTACGTTCGGTCGCAGCGATGCGAACGGGCGTTCGTCGTTACATAATCGTGGGTAGTAGTCTTTGTTCGCGACGCCCGACTCCTCTCCGGCCGCTTCCGCTCTGCGGTCCTGTCGAAGAAAAATCCGTGCGCCGGCGGGTTGCGATCGCATCCGCGAGGTCGGGAAAAGGGTGATGTTTCCCGCTGTACGTCTGTCGTAAGCAGCCTGTCATCGCTTCATCAAGCATCGGAACCCCTCTTTCCCTTTCTCCGGATGGTTTCGCTTTCCGTCGCACGCCTTCGTTGCGCCTCGGCCTTTCGCCGGTCGCATCGAAAACGTCCGATGCCCGAAAACGAGCCGTTCCCCCACTCTGAATCGTCTGCTCTGGCCTGTGCTTATCTTGCTCGGTCAGAGCGGTGTAACATGCCGTTTCGTTAAGAAATACAACATTCAGACACAAAAATAAATTATCTTTATCAAACATTCAAGGAAAAAGTCGATTTTTTCGCATCCGAAACCGCCTTCTTTTGGTGTTATATTGTTTATTTTCAGTCGATTGCTTGATAATATATTTATAGTTGGAAAATCAATTGTTCATTGGCGTGCCCGACACGGATCCACCGGAGGCGCGAAAGGTCTCCGCCCGTGACGGCCTGCCTGCGCAGCGGAGGCGAGGTGTGGGTAAGGAGGCGTGAAAGAGGGTGCCGACACGTAAACGTTTTGCGGGGGAATGCCTCAGTACGATTCGGAACGACCGCGGCCGGTTCTTCTTTTCTGCGATGGCGTTTCTCGTGTCGCCCGAAAGGTCGTGTCGCGGCGCTTTTCGGGCGACGGTTCGGGGCTCCCGCCCAAGCGAGGCGGATCGTCGGGTCGAATATTCGTTTCAAGGCTGCGAATGCCGGGAATCGGACCTGAAAATTGCACTCCAAAACATCATCTCAAGGATCTGTTTCTTTTTTCGGAAAGGCTTTTCGTCGTTTTCTCCGGACCGGCCGCTGCCGACGAGGGGCGAATGATGCCGGAGGGGTGACATCCGCATGGTATAGAGAAACGGATTGATTTCCCAGCGGCCTTGTCCTTCTGAGCGAATTTCAGTATTCGGGCAGGATAAATTTTTTTACAGAAATATCCGAACGGACTCCGTTAACGTCTCTTATCATAAAGATAGGCACTTCGCCTGAGCGGTTCGGTCTTGCTCTGTGGACGTAGAACGCTACGCTGAAAGTAGACCTTCCTATTTTACACTTGATTTGGGTTGCAAAATTATGTTTCCCAAGTGCAATGGTCAAGATGCAAAAGACTGTACAATAATGCGTTATGCGTATTTTTGTGGGCGGTTTTTGTAAATCGTTTCGGCCACCGGATAACCCGCCTCCGAACCACTTTTTTCTGCTCTTTTCTGCCGATAACCGGGAAAAGAAAAATCCTGCAAGTGTGATACTTACAGGATTCTGCTTCTTTTTTCGGCGGCTTTTTGTGGAGCTGGAGGGAACGCGGCTTTACTTGTTTTTCGTTCTATATCAATCGGTTGAAAATCGCTTTCACCCTAAAGCCACCGAATAGCACACGCCACGAAAGTCGTCTTTTATATCCTGATATTCACTTGGTTAATACAAAGATACATTTTTTTAACAAATTGATATCGAAGCATAAGAATTATTTTATTTGCATAATTATAATCCAATAATTATATTTGTTGTAAATAAGTGGTATATGACAAGAGAGATTAATCCTTTTGTAGTTACGGGCAAGATTGAGCCTCAGTATTTCTGCGACCGAGTGCAGGAGTCGGCAAGGCTTGTGAAGTCCATCACCAACGGTAATAACATGGTTATTATCTCGCCTCGACGTATGGGCAAAACGGGATTGATACAGTTCTGCTACGAGAAATCCGAAATCAAGAACGATTACTATACATTTTTTATCGACATCCTGCACACTTCGAGTCTGCGTGAGTTTACCTATATCCTCGGTAAAGAGATTTTCGAAACCTTAGCGCCGCGAAGCAAGAAGATGGCGAATCTGTTTGTTCAGACGCTGAAATCGATCAGCGGCAGGTTTGGCTTCGATCCGTTGACAAACCTCCCGACTTTCAATGTCGAACTTGGCGATATTGATCGTCCTGAATACACGCTGGAAGAGGTTTTTAAATATTTGGCTTCGGCTGATAAGCCCTGTATTGTGGCCATCGACGAGTTTCAGCAAATTTCGAAATATCCCGAAAAGAATATCGAAGCGTTGTTGCGCACCCATATTCAGAAGATTACGAATAGTAACTTTATTTTTGCCGGAAGTGAACGCAGCATGATGCAGGCGATGTTTCTCTCGTCGGCTCGTCCGTTTTACCACAGCGCCGATATTCTGGAGCTGAATGCCATTGCGCCCGAAATCTACATCCCCTTTATCATGGATCATTTCCAGACGAAAGGCCGTAAGATTGGAACCGGAACGGTAGAACGGGTATATCATCTATTCAAAGGACACACCTACTATATTCAAAAGACTTTTAATGAAGCGTTCGCCGATACTCCGCAGGGTGATGAATGCACGCTCGAAGATATCCGCGCCATGATCGAGAATATGATAGCCGACACTGCCACTATCTTTCGCGAGATACTCTCCAACGTCCCTGAAAAACAAAAAGAGCTGCTTTACGCCATCGCCAAGGAGGGTGAAGCAGAACGCATCACCTCTGGGGAATTTATCAAACGCCACAACTTAGCCTCCGCGAGCTCTGTACAATCTGCAACAAAAAAGCTGCTCGAAAAAGACCTCATCACCGAAATAAACAAAACATTCTCGGTAACTGACAAACTGTTTGCGATGTGGATAAACAGCATATATGGTAATTCTCAATGGGGAATTTAATTGACAGTCAAGACGCATAAAGGATGAAGGGCAGGCATATTATCATTAACGATGATAGATCATCAATCCAATATAACGGCAAGAATACCCTACTACCGACAGTTCTTGAATCCCGAAGAGCCAGTTCAAGCCGAGTTTTTGAAGTTGAGAGCGGAGAGCACCTATTGCTGTAAAAGATATAAAGAATATCCCTGTGCCAAAATTACCTATTGAAACACAAAACGAGATAGCAAGACGCGTTTCGCAGATAAGAGCGCAGGCGAAACAGTTACAGAAAGATGCTGCGGCCGCTCTTGACTCAGCCAAATCTGAAATCGAAAAAATAATCCTCGGATAATTATAGACACTCCAAACTGATTAAATACCTAACCGCTTTCAGAAAGAAGTTTAAGACCGATAAGGCTCAGGATGTGACAGAGCGGAGCTGTCGCGCCACCCTTTTAGCCTTTTGTTTTTTACTGTTTTTTGTTCTCATTCCCCGTTTT
>CAJTYA010000006.1 GCA_910583985.1 uncultured Alistipes sp. | reverse complement strand
AACCTTGACTCCGGGGTACATCAGTTCGATGAAGCTGTAGTCGTCGATCCGGCTTCCGTCTCTCTGGGAGGCCAGCGTGGCCCATACGCCCTCCGGCTTTCCGAACAGGGCGACCGCTTGGTCGCACAGGTGCGAACAGAGGTTGTAGGTGATCCCTACCCTCGCCCCGTCCGGCGCTTCCTTCCACACGGACTGTGTGATTTGCGGCCGGTAACGTTGGAACGAAGACTGGAATTCGACGATGCGTCCCAGCGCACCCGATTCGACGATGCGGCGCACGGAGAGAAAATCGCCGTCCCAGCGGCGGTTCTGGTATACGGTGAGCCGGAGGCCCCGGTGTTCGGCCAGCCCGATAAGCTCTTCGGCTTGCTGCCGTGTCGTGACGAACGGCTTTTCGACCACGACGTGCTTGCCCGCTTCGAGCGCCGCGCGGCAGAGCGCGTAGTGCGTCGCATCGGGGGTATCGACGACGACCAGTTCGATGTCCTGCCGGAGCAGCTCGTCGAACGAGGCGACGGATCGGATGTGCGGGTAGGTTTCCGCCGCTTTTTTCCGGCTCCGTTCGACGATGGCCGTCAGTTTGAAATTCGGGTGGGCTTCGATGAAAGGGGCGTGAAAGACCTGTCCGGAGAGTCCGAAGGCCGCCAGTCCTGTTTTTATTTTCATAGCGTTTCGATGGTTTTCTGTTGTTTCGCGTCGGCGGTTGATTTTTCCGTTCGCGGAGGCTCTTTTCGCTCTACGCGGAGCAATACGTTGCGCATGCCCGCGCAGGCCAGCACGAAATAAACTCCGGTGAGTATCCACAGCGTCCGGAACTGCACGCCCACTTCGGAGAGCGTGGCGCCCATCGTCTGTATGCGCACGAAACCGTCCACGCCGCTGCTGCTCGGAACGATCTTGCCCAAGCGGAAGAGCCAGCCGGGCATGGCCTGTTCCGGGATCGACACCCCGCTGAGCATCAGGAACGGAATGGAGGTGAAGAGCAGGAAGATGAGCGAGTTTTCCCGATACTTGAACAGCGACGACAGCGCGATTCCCATGAAGGTGCACGAGAGCACGTAAGGGAGCAGGAACAGGACGATGTCGCCCGGACGCCCGTTCATCGGGTAGCCGAACAGCTTGTAGTGGAATCCGAGCACGTAGAGCAGCGTCAGCGTGTAGATCGAGACGTAGGCCGCCGATTTTCCCAGCACGAGCGGGACGACCGACATGCGTTCGGCGCCGGAGGGAACGAGTTTCCGGTAAAGCCTGCGTTCCCGCCATGTGCCTCCCACCATGCCGATGCCGATGAGCAGCGTTTGCTGGATGATGACCATGATGATGGCCGGCATGACGAACGTGGCGTAGCCGCCGTAGGGGTTGTACATGTTCCGCACCGACAGGGTCAGCGGATCGCTCAACGCTTCGGCCTGTTCAAGCTGGGCCCCTTTGGCTACGAAGCGCCTCCATTCGATGTCGCTGTTGGAGTGGAGCACGCTGCCCATGACGTCGAAAAAGACCTGACGGTACATCAGAAAATAGCTTGCGTCGGCGTACACGGCCAGATCGACCCGTTCGTTGCGCAGGAGTTTTTTCTCGTAGTCGGAGGGGATGACGATCGCGCCGTTGATTTTGCGGGCGAAGAACAGTTCTTTGGCCTCTTCGAGGCTGGCGGGTTTGTAGGCGACGTGCAGGTTGGGCGTCGCGTCGAGCGAACGGACCAACTGGCGGCTCGCCGGCGTATGGCTGCGGTCGACCACCGCCACGGGCACCTCCCGCAGCACCTCGTTCCGGTAGGCGAGCGAATAGGCCGTCGCATAGATGAGGATGGCCCCTACGACGATGAGCAGCACGCCCCCGTCGCGGAAGATATGGCGGTATTCGTGCCGGAGCACGTTGGCGAACTCTTTGATCTTCGAGCTCGGTCGTGTCGTTTGCATCATCACAGTCTCCCCCAGTATTTTTCGCAGGTGCATATTCTTTTCAGTCTGGGAAGCAGCAGCACCGGCAGCAGAATGAAAATCGACATGTAGCCCACGTATCCTATCGTCTCGCGGACGGGCGCTCCCCGCATGGCTTGGTCGATGAACGTGTCGATGTAGAACGTCATCGGGAAAATGTGGCCGGCGATGCGCACGGGCAGGTCCATCGCCATGAACGGAAACGTAAGGCCCGAATAGGTGAACGACAGCACCGAGTAGCCGCCCGCGATCGAGAGCGCCAGACGCAGGTTGCTCAGCAGCGCCACGAAGAACACGCCCAGCGCCTGATGGGCCAGTACGAAGACCAGCCCGGAGATGAACAGCAAAGGGACGTTGCCCCGTAGCGGTACGCCGATGAACTTATAGAGCAGCGTGTTCATGAGCATGCACAGCGCGAAGAAGATGATCGTGTAGGGCGTGAGTTTGCCCGCCAGCGCGACGAGCGTGTTGTCTCCGGCCGCGGTCAGCCACTGGCGGGCCGTGCCGTTTTTGAGCTCCACCCCGATGGTGAAGACCGTGGCGAGTATCGTGAAAAGCATCAGCATCAACGGCAGGAAGCTCGGCAGCAGGTAATAGCCGTAGTTGATGTAGGGGTTGAAGAGTATGTGCTTTTCGAAATAGATCGGCATCATCTGGTTGTAGGCCTCCGCTTCGGAGAGTCCCTTTTTCATCAATGTCTGGACCTGTATGCCCGACGAAAACGTCTTGACGACGGTCTGGAGGTCTTTGTTCAGCAGACCGTTTTTGGTCAGGTTCAGCCCGTTGATGTAGATCACGGCGTGGGCCTGCGTGTTGCTGTAAATGTCTTTCTCCATGTCGCGCGGGAGCGAGACGACGGCGTCGATCTTTCCCTGCTTCATCATGCGCTCCCCTTCGGCCATGTCCGCGATGTGGTAGGCCACGCGGGCCGACGGCGTCGCGTCGATCATCCGCGTGAGCCGTCGCGACAGCGGCGAGTGGTCTTCGTCGAGCACGGCCACGGGCATGTCGCGCGGTACGCCCGTTTCGAACAGCAGGATGAAAAACACGAACGCCAGCACGGGAAGTCCCAGCGAAAGCCGGTAGAACACCTTGTGGGTTCCGAAGGATTCGATTTCCCGGATCAGGACGTTGCGGAAAGCTCGGATCGGATTCATTTTCTTTTTCTGAATTTGAGTGGTCCCCGCCGGTCGCTTCCGCCTTTCGAAACGGCTTCGGCGGACGACGGCGGGCGGAAGTCCGTCAGCGGATCGCGTCCCAGTCGACCGTGACCGTCATACCCGGACGCAACCCTTCGGTCTGCGATACGGGACGGGCCTTGACCTCGAAGGTGCGGATGTCGAAGTCGCCTTTGGTTCTCGTGGCCGACCATGTGGCGTATTCGGCCTGCACGGCCATGTAGTCGACCTTGAGCTCTATTTCGCGCCCGATGCCGGGCACATAGGCCGTGAGGGTCGATCCGATCCGGATTTTGGGCAGCAGGTCTTCCTTGATGTTGAACGACACCCACATGTCGTTCATGTCGAGCAGCGTGACGACCGGATAGCCCGATCCGACGAGCTCGCCCTCTTCGGCGATGACGGTGGACACTTCGCCGTCGATGGGCGAATATTGCATGGCGTCGCTCAGGTAGGATTCGACTTCGGAAACCGCGCCCGATGCCTGTTCGACCAAAGCGGCGGCAGCTTCCCGGTCTTCGACGCGGGCGCCTTCCACAGCCATTTCGTATTGTGCCTTGGCCGCTGCCGCCGAGGTTTCCATCGCCCGCAGGTTCGCTAACGCCTCGTCGTATTTCTGGGCCGGGACGACGCCCGAATCGTACAGGTTCCTGATCCGTTCGTAGCTTTTCCGGGCCAGTTCGAGTCCGGCCTCGGCTTTCTGCCACAGGTTGCGCGCCCCTTCGATTTCGCCCTGCCGGGCTCCCCTCGCGGCTTTTTTGCTCTGGGCGCCCGCGGCGTTGCGGGCCGCTTCGGCCTGACGGAGTTTGGCTTGCGCTTCGGGCGTGGCCAGTACGAAGAGCAGCTCGCCTTTTTTCACGCTCTGTCCTTCACGGACGTCCAGCCGTTCGATGCGGCCGGCCAGTTTGGAGGATATTTTCAGGCTCTTGACTTCCACCTCTCCCTGTATCAGCGTGGGAACGGGTTGGACGGCGTACCAGCCGATGAGCGACACGGCGACGATCGCCAGGACGATGCCGACGGTCATTCCGATAACATTGCTTTTTTTCATATGGTCTGTCTGTTATGTGCTTGGGTTTCGTGTGCGTTTATTCGAAAAGGATCGGCTGGGCCGTGGAACGCTTCCCGTAGCCGGCGAATGCCTCGCTCTGTCCGCAGGCTTCCAGCAGCCGGGCGAGCATCAGGTCGTAATAATAGGCGGCCTGAAGGCGTTCCGTCTTGATTTTGGCCAGATTGAGCCGGGCGTCCACGACGTCGGACGAAGGGGCCGCCCCCTCTTTGAAAGCCTCTTCCTTGATGCGCAGATACTCTTTGGCGAAGGCGCGCGAGGCGTCGACGGAGGGCATTTGCTGCGAGTAGGTCGTCAGCTCGTTGTAGAGCTTGTCGATCAGCGTCCGGATGTCTTGGGCGGCCTGCTCGCGGACGGCGTCGACCTGACGGATCTGCGACTTGGCCGCGCTGAACTTGTACTCCCGGTGGAGCCCGTCGAAGATTTTGAACGATACGCCCGCTCCGACGGCCCATTTGGGGACGATGGGAGAGACTTGGTAGCTGTACAGCGAGGCCATGCCGGTCAGGGCCACCTGCGGCGCGAAGTCGGCCCGCTTCAGCCGCAGGTTCTCGCCCGCGAGCCGGCGCTTGAGTTCCACCTGTTTGAGCAGGGGGCTGTGCTGCGCGGCCAGTGCTTTATAATGGTCGACGTCTTCGATCTCCCGCAGGATGAACATCGTCGTGGCGGGCAGATAGGGCTCGTCGCTGGCGAGCGTGTTGGCTAGTGCGCTGGCGAGGGTTTCGGCCGTTTTCTGCGCCTTGAGGTATTCCCTTTCGGCTTCGGCCGCATGCACTTCGGCGTAGAGGCGTTCGCCGCGGGCGATGATGCCGTTGGCTTCGAGCGCTTTGGCGTCGGAGAGGTGGTGCAGCATGCCTTCGAGCACCTGCCGCCTCACTTCGACCACTTGCAGGGCCAGCGCCAGACCGTAGTAGCGTTCGGTCAGTTCCGAGATCAGCGCGTTGCGCGTGCGGTTGCCTTGCTGGGCCGCCTCCCCGATCTTGATTTCGGCCGCCCGGTTGGCCGCGTTGATTTTCCCTCCGGTGTAGAGCGGTACGGTCAGGTTGGCGCTGACGTTGCCCAGATTCCGGTCCTGAAGTTTCATGGCCCAGTCGCGCGACATGAGCACGGCGGCCTGTTGGAGCACGGCGGGCGGGAGCATGCCTTCGGGCAGCCCTCCGATGATTCCTTCGACGGGCGCTTTGGCCGCGTTCAGATTGATGTTCATGTCGTCGCCCATATAGACATAGGCTCCGGTTACGCTCGCCTGCGGCAGCCGCAGACCGTAGGCGGCCTTGCGTTCCTTGCGGGCGGCCTCCTCTTCGTAAGCGGCGGCTTTGAGCTCCGGATTCTGCTTGAGGGTCATTTCCAGCGCTTGGTCGAAGGTCAGCGGTTTGCGGTCCTGTCCGCCGACCGAAATCGCCGTGCAGAGGGCGGCGGTAAGCAATACGATCGAATTTTTCATGTCCATCGTTCTGTCATTGAATTGCGCTCAGGGATACTTTTATGATTTTGTCGGTCAGATGTCCGGAGTCCCCGTCTCCGGTATGGAATCCGAACTTGTACCGCGAGGCGAGGTATTGCATCGGGATTCCGACCAGAGCCAGATACAGGTCGTCGATCGAAATGTCGGCGCGCAGGCCGTCGGGCTTTTTGTCCGTCGCGATCAGCTGGCGACCGATTTCCGTGATTTTCTCCCGGATTTCCGGGGCGATTTCGACGGAAAAGTCGTTCAGCAGCATGATCAGAAACCTGTATCGGGCCGGATGGGCGTCGGCGTTTTCGAGCAGAAAGGCCACGATGCCCGCCACGATCTGCCGAATGTCGCCGGTTTTTTCCATCAACGAGTCGATTTGTCGTGTGATCGCGTTCAGCGCATCCTGAAGCAGGTCGTTGATCAGCTCTCCCTTGCCCGGATAGTGACGGTATAGATATCCGACCGAGACGCCCGCTTGCCGGGCGATGGAGGCCACCGAGCAGTCGAGAATGCCGTGCCGGCTGATGATCTCGACGGCTGCTTCCCGGATGCGGTCCATTTTCGTGGGATCGGTTCTTTTGGCCATGTTTCGATTTGGATGAATGAACGTTCATTTTCTTGGCGCGAATATCGGAAACATAATCGAAATATGCAATAACGCATCGAATAAATTGTTTTTGCGTGCATTCCGCCGGAACGATGCGGTGTTTGTTCGAAAAAATATGTTATCTTTATCCTGACGATCCCGACAATACAATTCAATATCTACCTATCCGAGTCCCTGTGCGGACGGATGAAAAAACTTTAATTATGAAAAAATCTTTCCGGTTTCTCATCCTGTTTCTGTCCTGCGCCGTGTTGTGCCTTTCGTTCGGTCCGTCCGACGACAAGGGTGTCGAAGAGGCGGCGACGAGGTATTTTCTGTCCGTGGTCCGTTCGAGGCCCGAAAAACTCTATCTCCATCTCGACAAGCCCTATTACGGAGCCGGCGAACGGATATGGTTCAGCGGCTACCTGCTCGATGCCGTCACGCATACGGACGAGTGTCTGAGCAATTTCATCTATGTGGAACTCTGCGACCGGCAGGATTCGGTCGTCCTGCGCCATAAATTCAAGCGCGATTCGCTGGGGTTTCGCGGCAGTGTGGAGTTGCCCGCCGAACTGCCGGGCGGCGACTATTCGCTGTGGGCCTACTCCAACTGGATGCGCAATGCCGGGCCGGAATTTTTCTACCGGCGGAATCTGCGCATCGGCAACTCGATCCTGACCGACATTCTTGCGGCTGTAGAATACGTTCCGCAGGAGGGTTCGGGGACCGTGAGAATTCGTTTTTCCGATGCGTCGGATCATCCCCATGCGGGTATCAAGGTGCGTTACCGGCTCGTCGATGTGCAGGCTGGGACCTCGGAGGTGTCGAAGGGCGTCGCGACGACGGATGCCGCGGGGATGTTCTCCATCGGGAACGTCGCTCCGGCCCCGCGGGACAGGTTCGTCCGCGTGACTTTCGAGGATGACCGGTACGAATACGATCAGGCACTCTGCCTGCCTGCCGTCGCGTCGGACTATCATGTGTCGTTTTTCCCGGAAGGGGGCGATCTGCTTGCCGGCGTGCCGCAGACGGTGGCTTTCAAGGCGCAGGGAAACGACGGATTGTCGCTCTCCGTCGACGGAGCCGTGACGACGGCAGGTGGCGATACGGTGGCCGTGATGAGGACCGAGCACGACGGGATGGGGACATTCGTGTTCACGCCTTCGGCCGGCGAGCGCTACCGGGCCGAAACGGTATCTTCTTCCGGGCAGGTCCGGCAATTCGCGTTGCCTGAGGTGAAAACGCGAGGCTTCGGATTGTCGGTAGCCTGCCGCAACGGGATGATATTCTATGGTATACAGACAGCCTCGGAGACCGTGTGGACCGATCCGCTGTACTTGCTCGCCCATACGCGGGGAAACATCCGGGTGCTCGCCCCGGTGTCTCCGACTCAGGCGGCCGGCCGCATCGACGCCAACGAGTTCCCCGAAGGGATCGCCCATTTCCTGCTCGTGGGGCGGGACGGCCGGGCCCTCGGCGAGCGGTTGGTTTTCATTCGCTCCCGACAGAACGATTGGAGTCTCGCTACGGACCGGGCGCAATACGGCCGTCGCGAGCCTGTCGAGGTCGCCGTAGCGCTGAAAGATCCGCAGGGCAATCCCCTCTGCGGCCGTTTTTCGGTCAGCGTGACGGACCGGCGTACCGTGATGGAAGATACGTTGTGCGGTAACATCCTCTCGGACATGCTGCTGACCTCCGATCTGAAAGGATACGTCGAGCATCCCGGATATTATTTCGCTTCGGCGGACGATCCCGTGCGGCAGCGCCATCTCGATCTGGTGATGCTGACGCACGGTTGGCGGCGGTTCGATCCGACGGATCTCAACGTACCGCCCGTAGGGGCTGCCGAGCATTATATCGAAGTGGGCCAGACCGTGTCGGGACAGGTCAAGAACGGATTGGGCAAAGGGGCGAAGAACGCTTCGCTGTTGCTGTGGTCGGACGAAGGCTTCATGATGAAAAGGGCCGACGACCGGGGGCGTTTTCTCATCGACAGCATACAGTTCCACGAAGGTACGCCGCTCGTCATTCAGGCCAACGCCCACAACGGCTCGTCGGGCGTCAGCCTCGAAATCGACCCGGAGGTTTTTCCCGGACCGGGCGGAAGGCTGCCTTTCGGCTTCGAGGCCATGCCGGACCTGACGCGGTATCTGGAAAACACCCGCGACAAGTATTATCACGACGGCGGCATGCGCGTGGTGCACCTCAAGGAATTCGTCGTCGAGGGGAAAAGCGAACCCCACAGGCAGAGTAGCTATGCGTCGATGGCGGACCAGACCGTAACGATCGACAAAGTGCCCGAATTCATGCGCAGCAGAACCGTACTCGAATACGTTGCCACGATGACGGGCGTACGCCGTACCGGGAACACGGTGAGCATCCGCGAGAATCCGGAGCCGCCTCTGGTGCTCATCGACGATGTGCCCTATAACGAGGAGGGGATCATGGAACGCGTCTATATGACCGAAGTGGAGTCCGTAAGCATCATCAAGGGGGGCGCGACCTCGTTTTTCGGCATCCGTGGCGGAGGCGGAGTCGTCAGCATCACCCGGCGCAGGGGATCGCCCCCGCTGGGCAGTGCGTCCACGCCGAATGTCGTGGTGGTGCATCCGTTGGGATTCTGCGAACCGTCCGAGTTCTATACTCCGGTCTACGATACGCCCGAAAAGAAAAACGCCCCGACGCCCGATCTGCGCACGACGATCCATTGGATCCCGTCGCTCGAAACGGATTCGACGGGGGCGGCCCGGATCGGGTTCTACACGTCGGACGATCCGTCTTCCTACCGCATCGAAATAGAAGGGGTGGCCGACGACGGAACGATCTGTCGTTATTCGGGCGACCTGTTCCGGTAAAGAGTCGCGTATCGTGAAAAAATGCGGTGCGTGCAGGAGGCGATAGCGCGTTCGCTCCGGCCGTATGTCGGGTTCCGTGTCGGTTTCTGCCGCGTCGGAGTCAGGTCGGGTCCGGGTGTGCGGCCGGTGATCGCGGTGCCCGGGGGCGGATTTGGGAACGACCGTCCGAAGTCGAATACTTTGAAAAAATCGCGGCAGTTCGAGAAATCGGGCTGTCGCGGTTTGTTGTTAAGCAGGACGGAGAAACGGAATCGAGGAAACGTCAGCGGGCATCGCGGTCGCCGAGAATATGGCGGTTCACCGCAAGGGCCTCTGCGGCCAGTTCTTCGAGTACCGTGACTTCGATGCCCGCTTCGACGAGCCTCCGTTCGCCGCAGCAGTCCACGAAACGGTCGGGTTCGTAGGTCGCGAAGACGACGCGGGCCATTTCGTGCCGGATGATGAGTTCGGAACACGACAGCGGCTTCGACCGGCGGGACGAGCAGGGTTCCATCGAGCTGTAAATGACACTTCCTTTCAACGGGACACCCGCTCGCACGGCCTTCAGGATGGCTTCTTCCTCGGCATGGTTGTCGGGCGCCGTCTCGCGGCTGTAACCCGTGAACAACCGTCTGTCGGGTGTAATGATGAGCGCTCCGACGCTGTATGCCGTCTGCGAGGGCGGACACATGCGGGCCAGATCGACGGTTCGTTGCAGGTAGGCCCGGTCCGCCGCGCGGGCATGGAGGGCGTATAGCGTGACGGTCATATCCCCCACCCTTTCCACGCGGACGACATCCATGCGCCGGGCGGGACCGAACGGGAAACGTCCTTCCCCCACGAAACGGGGCGCTTGCGGATCGCCTACGAAAAAAGGCGCCACGGCGACGCGCAGGAGGTCTACCCGGTCTTCGGTCAGAAACAGCGTCAGGATACGGCTTCCGCCTTCGATCATCAGGCTGCCGATGCTCCTCCGTTCGAGTATTTCGACGATCTCGGCGGCGGAGAGGGTTTCGCTTTCCGCACGAACGACGGTCGCTGTCCTCCGGAGCCGGTCGATGTTCGCCTGCGGTGCGTTTCGGCCGACGATCACGATTTTTTCGGCCGATCCCTGCGTGAAGAAACGCGATCGGGGATCGAGGTTCCCGCTGCGGCTGACAGTGACTTTGATGGGGTCTTCCGGCCGGTTATGTTCCCGGCGCATCGCTTTGAGCGCTTCGTCTTTGGTGCGCAGCGAGGGATTGTCTTTGCGGACGGTTTCGGCTCCGACCAGTACGGCGTCGCAGTCGGCTCGCAGCCGGCGGACTTCCTGCCAGTCGGCCGCATGCGAAAGAACGAGGCGTTCGGGCGACGAATCGTCGATATAACCGTCTGCGGAGAGCGCGACGGAGGCCAGTACGATCATGGCGGACAACGGATTTGGTGAACGGCAAAGGTCGGCCTATTTTTCGTCATTCGCAAGTTTTCCCGTTCGGCGGTCGTATGCGGCTTCGCGTCGGGGAGGCGGATCGGTTCCGGTGCGTCGTCTGCATTTTTTTAAGGCGGGTTTTGTCGGAAGGGTCGGCAGGCTCCGGCGGATGTCGAGGACCCTCGCCGGTCGTCTTTCGGCGTCGGAGCCGGAACGGGGAAAGATTCCCCGGTGAGTCGCATAGGGTTCCCCGTCTTCGGTTTTTGCGGGGGAAGAGGCCGCTGGGGTTCGGACAGAAAAATAATTCGACCCGAAATGCGTTATCCATGCAACGGAATGCCGATTCTTCCCGTCTTTGTGGTAAACAAGGTGATTGTCCGCACTCGAAAAACCCTGTGACAGAAAAAGAACTCATAAGGTGGTGCTGCCAAAGGGATCCCGCCGCGCAGCGAGAACTCTACGAAACCCATGCTCCGAAAATGTTCGGCGTGTGTTATCGTTATGTGTGCGACAGGGAGATTGCGCGGGATCTGCTGCACGACGGTTTCATTACCGTATTCGCTAAGATCGACACGTTTCGCGGCGAGGGTTCGTTCGAGGGATGGCTGCGGCGCGTGTTCGTGACCACGGCGCTCGGGTACCTCCGTAAAAACGACGTGTTCCGCGAGAGCGACCGCGAGGATGTCCTGCTGCAGTTCGGTTCCTGCGACGCCTCGGCCGTCGAGCGGATGGAGGCCGAGGAGCTCGTGGCGTGCATCGCCCGGCTGCCTCACGGCTATCGGACGGTGCTCAACCTGTTCGCCGTGGAGGGATATTCCCATAGGGAGATTGCCGAAATGCTCGGCATCAGCGAGGGTACGTCGCGGTCGCAGTACCTGCGGGCGAAAAATCACCTTTACCGGATGCTCGAAAGACAGGAGATGCTATAAGGTATGGAAAGGGATTCGCTGGACGATATTCTGAAACGGAAACTGGAGGATTTTTCGCTGCGGGACGTGCCCTCGTGGGAATCGCTGCAGCGACGGATGACGCTGCCCGACGCAGGGGCGGCGCCCGTACCGTCGGACGGGCTTCGGCGCCGGTTGCGCCGGGCGGCGGCGGTGGCCGCAGTCGTTCTGCTCTCGGCGGGAGCGGGATGGTGGCTGTGGCGTCCGGATCGGCCGGGAGGCTTTGCGGGTGGTCCGGGGCCGGCTTTTACGGCCGTCGAACGGACCGTGCCGCCCCGGCGGAAGGCGGCCGGGCCGGAGCCGTTGCGCGATCCGGTGCTCGACCGGCTTTTCGCTTCGGCCCGGAAAGTGACCGTCGTGATGCCCGGTTCGGATGCAGGGTTGTTTTCGGCAAAAAACGGGAACGGACCGAAGGGGACGTCGGTGCGTGAGGCCGGTGTATCCGCGAGTCCGGAGGTCTCCGGGGATTCGGGTGCCGGGAAGTCTTCGCCGAAAACGGAAGCTGCGGAGGATGCTTTTCGGGGAGATCGCAACACGGCTCGGACGCAGTTCGCCGGACCCCTTCCGCACGAGCGGAACCGCCGGTCCGGAAGCGGTTGGTCGGTTTCGTTCTACGCCGCTTCTTCCGCTCGTTCTTCTTCCGCTCCGGCTTCGCCCGTGCCGATGGGGGGTGCGTCGGCAAATTCGTGTTTCGTCGAAGGAGATGTGCTCGAAAAGATGTCCGCTCCGAGGTTCGAAGGGAGGGACATGGATCACCGTTTTCCCGTATCGGTCGGCGTAAGCGTGCGTAAACGGCTCACGCCGAGATGGGGTGTGGAGACGGGGCTCGTCTATTCCTTCCTGCATTCGACGGCCCGTTCCGACGGGGCTTTCTCCTATCGTTACGACCAGCGCGTCCATTATCTGGGCATTCCGCTTTCGTTGACCTGTTCGGTGTTCGACAGCCGTCGTTTCGAAGCCTATTTCTCCGGCGGTGTGATGGCCGAGGCGGTCGTGTCGGCCGAGGCTACGACGGAGATTTACAACGGGACCGCGTTCGTTTCTTCGGTGACCGACCGGCTTTCTGCCGACGGGTTGCTCTGGTCGGCGAATCTGCGGGCCGGGCTCGGCGTGAAAATAACGGACGATTTCGGGCTGTATGCCGAACCGGGTGTGAGGTGTCGTCTGGGCGATGCGGATCATCCCGCTTCGCTCCGGACCGAACGTCGGTGGAATGCGGATGTCCGTATCGGTTTGAGGGTCAGCTTCTGAATGTCTTTAGACGTGCGTTCGGCTCGATCCGGTGCAACGGACGGAGACCTTTTCGCATCTCTGTTATCGAAAGCCGGAAATGTTTTTCGAACGGTCGTTTCGACAGGGTTTTCAAAAGAATATCGGCCGGTTGTTGTATAATTGAAATTTATGTTGTATTTTAGAGGTCCGTTTTATGGGTGTAAAAAGTAAGATCATGGCTGCCGCGGCAGCCGGGACGGTATTGCTGACGCTGGGTTCCTGTCTCAAGAACGACGATGAAACCTATGCCATGCAGGAGTGTTACGGTATCGTCGACGAGGTCGGACCCTCTCCGGTCGTTGTGACCGACGAAGGCGATACGTTGTATGTCCGGGAGAATCGGGACCCCCGGTTCGTGTTGGAAGACGGGTTGCGCGTGCGGATGAATTTTACGGTAACCTCCCCCGTAAGACCGCATGTATACGATGTCGTGGCGCATGCTTTCGGCCAGTTGTTGACCAAGGACGCCGTTCGTCTTTCGGAGCTCGACGAGGCGTGGCGCGACAGCATAGGCAACGACCCTATCGGCGTCCGAGCCGCATGGTTCGGAGGCGGCAGGTTCCTTAACATAGTGTTCGGAATACGGTTCGCCAATCCGGATTCGAAACATTTCATCAATCTGGTCGTCGATGAGGAGAACTCGACGCAACAGCAGGTGATCGTGACGCTCCGTCACAATGCGTTCGGCGACGGAATCCTCCAAGAGGGATACGGCCGTGCGAGTTTCGATATTTCGGGTTTGGTTCCCGAAGGACAGAACGGCATAACCGTCGTTTTGAAATGGACCGATTACGACGGCATCGTCCGAAGCGATTCGGGCGTGTTCGAACGGAACGATACGTTTTCCTCCGCGGCTTTCGCGGGAAGGAAAACCACGGCGGAACCGGCTTCGGTGCCGGTTTCGATACGGTGAATTATCTAAGAATCTATATAATATAATTTGTTGGGATTTGATTTGTGAAGGAAGGGGCCCCTCAGGGGCCCCTTCTGATTTTTATATCTGCCGTTCATCTGTGCTTCGTTCGGTCCGGGACCGGTTGCAAACGGCACAACGATAATAAAAAACCGAAAAATGCGGGGCTTTGTTCGATATTTTATTATCTTTGTTTCGGGTGATTGATGTAAATATAGACTATCGTATCCTTGACATGCCGACGCATCGGGAGGCGATTTTCGAGTTCCTCCGCAGTCGCGAAAGACTGCGGCAGCGTATTCGGATCGGGCTCGCCCCTACCCGCCCCGCCGGCCGCTCCCGGAAGGCAGACGGCAGAAAAATACGGCGCGACGGTTTTTGTCGGTGCATCGAAGTGCGGCAGTCGTATAGAAATATAATAATATGATACCTCGGTTCGAAGAAATTCGGGTGCAGGCGCTCCGTATGTTGAAGTCGGGTGCCGTTATGAGAGCGAAAGATTTTCGCAACCCTTTGGCGCTCCATTTCCATTTGACGGAACAGGACATGAACGCGGAATATCCGTCCGGAAACGGGAATATTTTCGCGGATCGCATCAGTTGGGCGCTGAGCTATCTTTTTATCGCCGGTTTGGTCGACAAGCCGCGCCGGGGCGATTACCGCATCAACGCGAAAGGGATCGAGATGCTGGCCACGCGCTCGGATGTGCAGATCAACGAATTCGTGAAAAACGCGGTGCAGGTCAAGACTGCCAAGAAAGGAACCGGTCCGGAAGGCGTCCATACGCCTTTCGGCGGTACCGTCGAGGCGTCCGGTGAGCACACGCCGCAGGAGAGTCTGTCGAACTCGTACGAAAACATCAAGCGGTCCGTTTCTTCGGAGATTCTGAAAACCATTCTGAGCAAAAAGCCGCATGAATTCGAACGGCTGGTCGTCGAACTGTTGCGGATGATGGGCTACGGCGGAGAGGTCGAAAATTCCGGCACGGTCACCAAAATATCCAACGACGGCGGCATTGACGGGACGATCAAAGAGGATATTCTGGGTTTCAATCATATTTCGATTCAGGCCAAGCGGTATGCCTCCGGACATAACGTGGGGCGCGAAGAGGTGCAGAGTTTTGTCGGTGCGGTCGCCGGTACGCCTTCGAAGAAAGGCGTGTTCATCACGACGTCCGCTTACACGAAAGGTGCGGTGAGCTATGTCGACAGCCTGAACGGAGCGCCTACGATCATCCTGATCGACGGGCAGAAACTGACCGAATACATTTACGATTACGGGCTGGGCTTGCAGACTGAGCGGGTGCTGGAAGTCAAGAAGGCGGATATGGATTACTGGGATGCGATGGAAGATGACCTGTGAGCCGTCGGATGTTGGAAACGTTCGTTCGTGAAGATCGGGCGTCGTCGCTTGCGCTGTGTCCCGATAGGCAGTGTTCGACCGCCAGAGCCGATGACGATAAAAATTCCGACGCTTTTTCTGCATACGCTTTTTTCAGCAGTCTGTGTTGCGTCCGACGCGCTCGAAGAACCGGTTCTTTTCGGTGACGCGTTCTCTTCGGACGATGCTGTTTCGTGCGGTATGCCCGATTTATTATTTTCGGAATGAGGGCTGCAAGGCGCTGTTGAAGGGCGTTTGTGGACTATGCGCTTCGATCACCTTGTATTATGGTACTCTGTGAAAGACGTTATGCTCCGTATTTGCGAGGGATAAAATAATGATTGAATATTGGCTCTTGTCAACTGTTCGCCTCGTCTGCTTTTTGATTTCTTGGGATAAGAATTGTCATGGCCGACACCGCTATAATAAAAATTACAGCCATAATTTTTTCAGCAGTCACCAGGCCGACGGTTTCGGCGTCGTGGCTTATATGCCAATAATACAGATGCCCTCCCAAAGATATTGCCCATAGCGAAGAATATAGCAGATTCGATAATGCTATGAGTTTATTCTTTAGTGTCGTTTCGTACTTCCAGATAAGGAATCCGCAGATACCTTGAAATAGCGGTAACGATAAATCGGACACCGCGCCATGTCGATACATCAGCCCGCAATAAATAATTTGCGAATAAGACAAAATACATAAGGTGCTGCTTCTGAATATGGCCGGAGGATTTTTTCGATTGAGAAAGATCAGGAGAGTGACGCTCCCGAATAATGCCGCGAGAGAAAAGAGTACGACTCCGAATCGAACCGCCCACTCTCCATAATCGGCAGGCGGGGTCGAAAATATGAACCATCCTCCTTCCGAGGCGAGAATGAGAATCGTTATGATGTTTTTAAAACTCGGTTTCATCGGGATGTTGCGAAGTTACATGAATTTATCCGATAATCGATGGAAAGTCGATCGGGGGAAGAACGACTTTCTCTGCGGGTTGTGACGGTTTGGCGGAACGGCCGTTCAAAAAGACAGTAAAGATCGTCGGTAGACGGCATGTATCGATTCATCGGAGCGGTTTCGGGGGCGGCGTCCGCTCGGAACCGGATGGACGAGCGCGAAGACTCGGAACCGCTGTCGGGAAAACGGGGCGCGGCACGTGCGAAGGGGCGGGTCGGTCCGGGTTCTGACCGAAAAATATAGGAATGGGAAAACGATTCGGAACCGTAAAACGACATCCCCGAATGCCTCTGGGACATTCGGGGATGTGTTCGATATACGAACGAACAAGCGTCGATGCTGCGCAGAGCGGTCCGTGTTATTCCGCTACGCAGCGGACGGACTGTTCGAAGCCCCGGTTTCCTGGAATGATCATGTTGTCGAAATCGCCGATGAGCAACCGGTCCGTAAAGTACGCTAACGTGCCGTCTTTGTTGTCGACCGGTTCCTGAACCGTGGCGGTCCAGACGAACGAGAGACCGGCGATCGTCAGAAAACCGTAAGGATCGCGGTTGCCTGCCCCCGGCCACCATGCCGACTGTCCCTTATAGGAATAGGTGAGGCCGAAGTTCGAAGAATCGTAACTGCCCTCTCCCGGTGCGAGCAGGTCGGCCAGTTCGTCGGTTGTCGGAACCCGGTAACCTGCCGGGCAGGGGTCGTAGTCCGTTTTAGTGGCTCCCCACAGCGTTTCGTCGTGTACTGTCAGCCAGTCGAGGTTCGCAGCGCAGAAATGATGCGTCGGTTCGGCGATGCTGCGGGCGATGTCCGCCCCTCTTTCCACGTATTCCCATGTGAGGCCGCGGTCCGGGTTCATCATCGTATTTCCTTTGGCGACGAGAAGAGGAGGCTCGCTGTATGCTTCGTACTGTTCCAATTCGGTTCCGCCGAAGAACGGGTCCTTGCGCCCCCATTGGTAAAACAGGCCGAAACTGTCGACCGATCCGGGTGTCGTGCCGGTCGCGCCCAGAAAACGGTCCTGAAAAACGCTTCCGTTCGCGTGGGTCATCGTCTGCGGCTGGTCCGTGCACCAGATATGCCACGACCAGACGATTTTACCGGCCGCATCGAATGCCGCCAGAACGACGTTGCCCCGTTTGCCCGATGCGTTGAAACATATTTTCCCGTTCCGGAAAGCGATGTCGCTGACGAGCGCCTGTCCGGTGCTGCCGTCGGTTTTGGTGGACCAGATCCAGTCGGCCTCGGCGATGTTCGCGATGGCCTCTCCGCTTACTTTCTTCGGTTCGAAACTGTAGCTGCCTTGCTCCGGGACGATGTAGCAGTTGGCGCCCGCACCGAGGTCCGTCGCCGCAACTTCGGCGTCCGTCGTCAGTTCGACCGAGTGCATGGCGAAAACTTCGTCGCGGCTTTCGACGGCAGCGGCTATGACGTAGGTGGTGTTCGGTTCGATTCCTTCGTCGATGGTGACCGTCGTAGGAGCATCGAAGGGGACCTCGATACCCGAATCGAGAATGTCTTCGGCCGAAGGCTGCGCCTCGCCTTTCTTGAAGAACGTGTAGGCGCATGCGACGGCTTTCTGCGGAACGATTTTGAAAGTCAGTTTGTTCGCTTCGGCTTTGGCTTCGGTCAGTTCCACTTCGGGCTCGATTTTCTCTTCGCCGGTCGTCAGTTCCATCGTGTTCGAAGCGAAGAGATTGTCGCTGCTTTTAACGGCTGCGACTACGACGTAGGCGGTGTTCGGTTCGAGTCCCTCGTCGAGCGTGACTTTTGTGGGGGCGTCGGCCGAAACCTGTCTGCCAGAGGCGAGAATCCGTTCGGCCGAGGGACGGGCCTCCCCTTCTTTGAAAAATGTGTAGGCACATGCGACGGCCCTTTGCGGAACAATCGTGAAGGTCAGTGTGGTGGATTCGGCTTTGCCGTCGGTCAGTTCCACGGCGGGCCTGAGCTTGTCGTTCGTCTCCTCGTCATCCGAGCAGGAGGTACCGAGAAGGGCGAAAGCACAACCCGCCAACAGACCTAAAAATAATTTCTTCATGTCAAATTAAACAAATGGGTTGAAAAATGAACTTATCGACACAAATATAAGAATTATATTCGACGAAAAGGATAGGATATATCGGTAGAAACGCGTTTTTTGGGACGAAAGCATATTCGATGGAAACGAACGGCGGACATCGGCCGAACGAAGCCCGGACCGAAAGGGCAAACGGGGGTGAGCAGAACAAATGGATTCGTCGAGAGGAATAACGAAAACCGGGGGCAGCCCGGTTTAGGGGTGACGTGATCGGTTTTTCGGGATCGATTCAGGGAGATAAGTCGCCGATCGTGGGGACGGGTTATGCGTTCTTCTTTCGCGTGGAATGGACGGGCGGCAAGCGCATCCCGCCGCATTTTCCGAATAACGGCCGGGTCTTCGGCCGGTGCGGACGCTCCGGATGCGCGACCCGCAGCTTCGGGACGGTTCCGCCGATCCTCGATGCTGCGTTCGGAGATCGTGCGTGTCATGTTCGCGATACCGCTCTGCCGGCTTCCGTCCCGCCGAACCGGCAGCCTCCGGAGCATATGGGACATTCCGGGAACCGAAGTTCCGATGCGAATGTCCACAGGAGAAGCGACGGGGCGCGAATCCCGCGGGGCGGGTCTTGCGGCGGATTCGGCACGGAGGCCGGGAGGTGTCGGGCCGGAAGGATATTTTTTGCCGTGCCGTCGGTGGGTGGGCTCGGTAATGCTCGTATCTGAATGCAGTCGCCCCGGACGCATTCGTTTGCGTCCGGGGCGATAGCGTGGTCGGCGTTTAGGTCCGCCGGTCGGCTTCTCGAAGATGCGACCCTGTTGTCGGATGAGCCGGTTCGGCCGGTCCCTTCGGAAAGGATTCGCATCGAAACTTCCGCATCGTACCAACCGACATGGGGCACCGGTCGATTCGGTCTTTGCGCCGGTCGGTTCGGGCGAGTACCGTTTACTGTTTGGCGGCCGGTTTGCGTTTCTGCGGAGCCGGTGCCGACTCGGCTTTCGGCTCGGCGGCTCGGCGATGGAGGAACTGTACGACGGCGTATTTGGCCGCGGCGATGGTTTCGCGGTTCACTTTTTCGATGACGCTGCCTTGGGCCAGGTCGTCGCTGCCGATGTACCCTTCGAGGAGGAGCAACTGCACGATCATGTTGTTGATGTTCGTCTCTTCGCTGTACCCTTCCGCGATATAGAGTTTGTCGAGCTTGGCGGCGAATTCTTCGGCAAATTCGGGATAGTTCGGGAAACTCATCAACTCTTCGAACGTTTCGCTGAAGCTCGACAGTTCGATGTTCAGATTCGGGTTCACGAGCAGCGGGCTGAATTCCTTGTTCCGGTCCACGGGATGGAAATCGACCAGATTGGTGATGTCCACCCGCTTGTTGCGGTTGTCCATGCGGCGTAGGTCGGCCTTGCGCATGTTTTCGAGCTGGTAGAGGTAGAAGTTGTAGCGCCACAGTTCCGAGCTGTTCATTTCGCCGCCGAAAATATGGCGGTATTTCTCGTTGATGAGGCGTTTGACCTTGATCTTGCCCTCGTTGATTTCAGGCTTGTTGACCCGCACTTCCTGAATGAGTTGCTTGAGCGCGGCGGCGGCTTTCTGCGGACCGGTGATTTCACGGCCCTTCTTGCCGATTTCGGTCGAGAGGACGCCGCACTGGATGTGGCGGGCCTTGCCCTTGCCGTCTTTTCCGCCTCGCAGGCAGTCGATCAGGTGCTTGACGCATTCGACCTGTCCCTCTTCGGCGATGAAGGGCTGTCCGCCCGGCGTGCTGGCCAGCGCATCGAACATCGAGCTGAATATCTTGCGGTCGAGAAGAATGTCGGTGTAGACCTTTTCGTCGTTCCTGTCGTAGACGGCCGAGGCGATGAACCGGTTCTGGATCATGTCGAACGATACGTCCTCGATCCGGTAACGGACGCCTTCGCGCGTGAAATCGTGGCCGACGAAAATCATTTTGACGACTTCCGTCACGTCGATTTTGTCGAGCAGCTTGTAGGACGATGCGAGGTAATATTGCTTGTCGGCCGGGTTGAAATCCCAGTCGAGAATGTCGTCCAGATAGTTGCCGTGGCGGGAAATCACCTCCACGATGTTCTTGTCGGCCGTGTAGCGTTTCAGCGTGCGGTGGAAATTGGGACCGTCGCCGCTCGTGGCCTTTTCCTTGCGTTCGCCATGGGCGTCGGTGTAGAAAAGGAAGTTTTCGGGGTTGTCCCGGCGCGTGATGCCGCCTTCGTCCTTGGAGTAGTTGCTGGCACTGAGCATGATGTCCACCTTGTAGGGCATCGTGATGTCGCACATGCCGCTCACGGTGCTCCGTGCGTTGCGGTCGTCCACGTTGCTGTCGGCGCTGCTTTCGAACAGGTACTTGTAATACTTGGTATAGTCCGGGTCGAAGTCCGTCGTGCGCGAGAAGTCGCCCACTTCGGTGCCGATGCCGTAGAGGTTGCCCTCGGCGTCTTGGAATTCGTGGAACATGTCGCCGGCGATCATTTTCACCGAACGGATGCCTTCGAGGTTGTTGCGCAGCCATTTGAGCACGAAGGCCGCGATCATTTCGCTCTTGCCTACCCCGCTGTCGCCGTTGATCTCGATGACGAATACGCTGCCGTCGTTCTCTTCGACGAGGAACAGCGAGCCGTGGCGCGGGATGCCGCCGATCTCCTTGACCTTCTCGTTGATGACGGTGAGCCTCGGCTTCTTGACGTCGCCGAAGTAGTCGGCTTCGGATTTGAGCGGCGTGACGATCGTCTTGATGTTGCCCGACGGACCCTTGATGTCGAAGTAGCCGATCTGCGGGAACGAAATCAGTTTTTCGGGCGCGCCGAGCAGCGAAATGACATCGGGCACGAAGTTACGGATGTCGTGCAGGCTGATGTCTTCCGTGTAGTTGAGCCGGTAGTTGTCGGTCAGGTACTTGAGGTAGCCTTTCTGGAAGATGACGAGCTCCTTGACGATGCCGTGTTTGACGACCTTGCAGCGGTAGTCGTCCGAGTCCATGTTGGCGACGAACCGGGCGAGCCGGTTGGTGAAGAACGACGAGTCGGGCCGCGTGTCGATGTGGCGGATGTATTCGACCGGGTTGTCCGACAGGCGGAGTTCCTCCTTGCTTCGGCTTTCCGTGCGGTCGATCTTGTGGAACGGGTATTCGCGTTTCTTGGCGTCCGTCACGATGCGCGTGTGTTCCTGAACGGGCTGCTCGGAGGAAATGACGCCGCATTTGGTCATCAGTTCGTTGATCCAGTTGATGCGGCCGCCGTCGAAGGTTTCGAGCGCCTTGTTTTCCATTTCGAAGCCTTTGTAGAGCGAAATGCCGTGCTGCACCATTTCGTTGACGCTGGAATTTTGCTTGCGGAACGCGGTTTCGACGATGCGGACGATCGTGTGTGCGTAGCGGTTGTAGTAGTCCGTGCCGCGCGTGCGCTTGATCATGCTGATGTAGAACCGGACCACCTTGCGCGTGACGGCGTAGATTTCGCTCTCGGCGATCTTGATGTCCTTCTTGCGCATGATGTAGTTGCTCAGCTCTTCGAGTTGCATGGGCAGGATGCTCGATACGAACTCCTCGGTGAACATCTTGAGTTCCGAGTCGTCGCATTCGGCGATCCGTTTGTCGAAGTATGCGAGCTTGCGGCATACCAGCTTGTAGAACGAGTTGTCGTTGTTGAGCAGGTACAGGTAGAGGATCTTGTCGGTGATTTCCGGCGAACGGTCCAGTCCTTCGGCCAGCGTGTCGATGATGTATCCGATGCTTTTCTGGGAAAGCAGCAGCCCCTTGAATTCGGGCAGTTCCCGCAGGTTGCGCATGAATTCGTCCACCCAGATGTTCAGGTTCAGTTCCGAGAGTCGGATGCCCGTGATTTCCTCGAAGCACTCCCCTGCCGTGCGGATGATCTCCTTGCGGCTCGGTTCCAGACTTTCCTTCTCGAAGGGCAGGTTGAAGTGCAGCAGAATCTCGCGGATGTACTTCTTGATGATCGCGTTGAGCCCTTCGAGCTTGGCCTTGTCCAGTTCCGGGTCGCCCGTGGCGTTGATGGCGAGGATCTTCATCTTGCTGTCCGAGAAGAGCAGGTGCTCCATCTCGATGAGAATTTCCCGCATCACGTTCTTTTCTTCGGGGTTGTCCAGCACGTGGTGATTGGGCTGGAACGTCTTCTTGTTGGTGATGTACTTCAGGATGACGGCCTTGCCGTAGCGCGAGCTGACCGTGTTGAAATCCAGATCGGCCAGTGCCGGCACTTTCTTGTAGACCTGCGCCAGCAGGTTTTCGTAGATCTTGGTGAAGGCCGAGCTGCGGACGAATTCGAAGACGTCCTTGCAACTGCCCACGATGTCGCCGTGCAGCTCGATGACCGAGTTGGCCGACCGGCCGATCGTCGTGATCGTCACGCCGCTGCGTTCGGGCGAGGTGTGGTACAGCGAGCGCACGTCGCGGATTTGCAACGAGGGCGCCTTGTCCTTGCGGTACTGGGCCGAGACTTTGTAATCTTCGATGAGGCTGTCGATGAAGTCCTGATCCTTCGGGTAGGAGAAGATCTTTTCGAGCAGCTCCCTGCTCTCCTTGTCTTTGTTGGCGACGTCCGCACGTTCATGGGCGAAGCGCGTCCAGTATTTGATGAAGATCGAGAAGGCGTCTTCGATCTCGGCGCTCAGCACCGTCATGCCCTGCTTGCCGGCCGCGATGTAGCCGCCCAGCGAGAAACGCACCAACCCCGTGGGATACGGTACGGTGGCGATGCCCTTGTGCCGGGCCAGAAAACGGCAGAACAACAGCACGTCCGCATAAGAGAACGCCCCCGTGATGCGGAAATTGAACAGATACGACCCGTCCGAGCGGATGTAGTCCAGCTCGGTCCCCTCCGGCGCTTCGGTGAGCAGGCGGGCAGCGACGGCCTTGGCCATCTTCATCCGCTTGAGCGATTCGCTGCGGAAATTCTTGTTGATCCGGAACCGGTTCAGGTTTTCGACCAGTTTCGACTGGTAGTAGGAGAAGAACGGTTCGTTCTTGTATTTGAAGTCGTCCGGAAGACCCAGCACGTCGAGCTTGTCCAGCGCGACGAGTTCGTCGAGCAGGAACAGGTACAGCGGCGAACCTTCGAATCCGGCCGTCTTGTGGAGCTGCCGGTTGGTTTTGCTGATTTCGTTGGTCTGCTCGGTCTTGTTGATCTGGTCGACGATGAACTTGACGATCGACTTCTTGATTTTCGAGCGCGAAGCGTTTTTGGGCAGTTCGGCCTCGATGCGGTCCTTGATGCTCTTGGCCACCTGCGCCGTTTCGAGCGTGTTGTTGAGCATCAGCAGCGAGTTGTTGTTGCCGTGTACGGCGCTGTTGCAGCTCCGGGCGTATTTGGCGAAGTCAGCGGCCTGAGGCGTCAGCGCCACGGCACCGAGCCGTTCGCCCGTCGCCGCCAGATTCTTCGTCGTCGAGAGCGACGATATGGCCTTGATGCGCGACTGGGCGTTGATGTTGTTCATGATGTAACGCGAGAGCGTGCGCCACTTGGGCATCGTCTTGTCTTCGATCTTGACGCTTTCGGCATAGGCTTCGTCCAGAAACAGCGTGATCTTGCACGTGTTCATGAAACGCAGGAAGCCGTTGACCGCTTCGCTGTTGAAGTCGGTGTAGCCGGTCGGGTTGTTCGGGTCGTTGACGATGATGGTCGTGTTCTCGCAGAACAGGTCCCACAGGCTGCCGCTGTCGTCGAACAGCGAGAGCGTCGATTTGATGCGCAGCAGCTTGTCCACCAGCCGGTCGTAGGCCAGCCGTCCGTTCTCGTCGTTTTCGATTTCGATGTCGAACGGATTGATGTCGAAACAGTCGTCCGGCAGCAGGTCCTTGTATTCCCATGCCTGTACGGCGTTGTAGATGATATAGGGCTTGGGCCGTCCGCTGGGGTTGAAGAGCAGGTCGCGGATGATCATCTGCACCGAATCCGACACGGAGGTCTGGTCCAGATTGCCCAGTGCGGCGAGGAAGTTCTTGACGATGTCCTTGTCCTCGTCGTTCAGGGCGAAGTATTTGTCGCGGATACCCAGATCGATGAGGAATTTCTCGAACCGGCCCTTGTTGTCGGCGTCGCGCGTGGCTTTGGTGATGTATTCCTGATATTTTTCGAGGAACAGGTTGATACCGAAATTCTTGTGGAAATGGTTCTTGAGCGTCCGCTCGTAGCAACTGGGGATGATGTCGAGGATCAACCGGCAGGCGTAGCGGATCTTGCTGCTGAGGTTGTTGAACGTCCGGCTGCGCAGATAGTCGCCGAAGGTCTTGATCTGGTGGCGTCCGCCTCCTTCGAGGATCGTGATGACGTCGATGAGCTTGTTGCCGGCGTAGAAATAGCTCTTCATCCGGCCTTCGAATTCGTCGATGAGCTCCTGCGTCTGGATTTTCTTGTTTTCCTGCTTGCTGCAATTTTCGAGGAAGAAGATGAAGTCGCGCAGCTTTTCGAGCGAATACTTGTCTTGGACGACCTGACGCGAGAACGAATCGAGCTTGAAGAGCGTGATGCGTTTCTCGATGTCCGTGTCGCTGCCGGTCTGTTCGATGAGCAGCGAGCGTATTTCGCGGGCGTATTCCTCGATCTGGATTTCGAGTTTTTCGCGGAACTCGTTCAGGTAGCTCGCGTTGACGTTTTCGAGAATCAGCCGCAGGTTGAGCTGCGTGTTGGCGGGCGACCCCAGCTTTTTGGTGTGTACTTTGTTGAGCGTGTTGATGATGCCGTTGTGGAAGCAGAAGACCAGCGAGGTGTTCGAGCTGCGCGATTCCTTCGAGTCGTCCACGATGACCAGACGCGTGAGCAGCGGGAACCATTTGGGACCCGAATAGTGGTTGATGCGGGCGTGCTTGACCTTCACCACGAAGATCGAGGTGGTGTCGGCCGTCATCTGTTCGTAGAGCGATTCGGGCGACGGGCTTTCGAGCACGATGACGGCGTCCTTGTGGAACACGTCGCCGCGGAGCAGCGAGACGGCCTTGTCGGCGTTGCCCGACACGACGGTGCGGATCATGCCGTTCATCCCCTTGAAGTTGACCGCCCATTTGCTGCGGTGCAGAAAATCGTTCGTCTCGGCTTTGGTCGTATAGTGAGTGCTCTGGCTGATCATCTGTTCGAGCGTGTCCATCAAGTAGTTCCAGTGGGCCTCGTTGATGTCGCCCGTCACGCCGATCACGTCCCTGTACTTGCGCAGGTCGCGGACGTGGCCGCCCAGTTGCACCTGCGACATGAAGTCGATGTGACGGCTGTTGATGGGAGGCGTGCCCACCGACAGGTCGTGGCTGTCGCGGATGTTCTTGAGGATGTTCTTGATCTCGGTGGTCGTGCCGTCCGTGTCGAGCAGGGCCGAAATCTTTTTGACGAACTCGCCGCGTTTGCTGCTCAGTTCGAACGCCTTGGAGTTGTTGTGCGGGATGAGCATCAACGACACGTGGGTGTAACCCGGAATGTCTTCGCGGAATTTCAGCAGGTAGCGGTTGATTTCGGCCTGCTGCTTGGCCGGATCGTCGGGTTCCTCCATGCAGAGGTTCACGAAACTGGTGAGGTTGTCGAAGATGTGGCGGGGCAGGAAGATTTCCGCCCGCTGTCCCAGCGATTCGTAAAGGTTGAGAAGCTGGAGCGCCTCGTTGCTCAAAAATGCTTTCGGTTCGCCTACAATTTTCATTTCTGCGGGGTTGTATTCGTTTGCCGGACCCGGCCCCGTGTGCCGGTCCGTTGTGTCGTTTGCTTCAATCGTTTGGTATTCAGGGCCTATTCGGACTGCATGGGAGGCCCTTTTCTATCCTTGCAAAGATAGGTATTTTAATTGATATTCGAAATGAATGTTAAATAAATATTCTATTTGTGTGTTTTTATACAAATCTTAATCGGAAAGCGGGCCGCGACCTCCGTTATCCGAGGTCGCGGCCCGCTTCGGGCAGGGACGGAAAGATGTCCCTCAGAGTTCGAAACGGAACATCCGGGCGAGCGTCGACTGGTAGTCGCGGTCGAGTTCGAGCAGCGTCTCCCGGCTCCGGTAGAACGTTTCGATCTGGTCGAAGTATTCGACGAGCGTGATCTGCCCGGCTTCGAGGCTTTTGTCGAGCACCGGCAGCCCGTTCTGCATTTGCAGAGCCGATTCGAGGGCTTCGCGGGATCGTTGCAGCGCGAGGGCCCGGTCGTAGAGCTCCCGAAATTCGGCGGCGCTGTTCGTGCGGGCGCTTTGCAGCCGTGCGTCGGCCGAGAGGGTCTGCGCCTTGGCGGCTTTCACCTTGTTCCTGTTTTCGAAGAGCGGAATCGACATGCCGAACTGGAATCCCTTGAAGCGGCCTTCGGCTCCGAAATTGTGGCGGTACCCCACTTCGAACCGGGGCAGCGACAGAGCGCGGTTCAGCGTGACGGTCCGCCGGTTCATGTCGAGCGCGTCGGCGAGGCTCCGCAGCTCCGGGTCTCCGTCCGTATAGAGCGCTTCCAGCTCGTCGGGGCCGGGCAGCGGACGCGGGGCGGAATAGGTCAGCTCCGAGAAGTCGTCCTCCCCTCCTCCGCACAGCGTGTTGAGCCGGAGGCATTGGGCCGCGCGCTCCGCTTCGTTGAGCTCGTAGCGGGTCCGCGCGTCGAGACGTTCCAGATCGGCCTTGTTGTAATCCAGTATGTTGGCATCGCCCGTCTCCATTCTTTTGCGGTAGGATTCGAACAGGCGTTCGGCGTTGGCGAGCCTTTCGCCCAGAATCGTCCGCTGCCGGTTCCGGTAGACGATTTCGATGCACAGCAGCTTGGCTTCCAACAGAATCTGCTGGCGTGTGCTCTGTCCTTCGTTTTCGGCCAGCGAGCTTTTGATCCGGGCGATTTTGTTGCGGGCGCCGTAGGCCGTCGGGAAATCGACCTCCTGCGAGAGCGTCAGTTCCGCGTCGCGTTCGCCGTGGCCGCCCCACAGGTGTTCGAATTCGACCGAGGGGTCGGCCATGAATTTGTCCGTCCGGGCTTCCGTCTTCCGGGCGGTCGTTTCCTCGCGCAGGGCCTGCATCTCCCTGCTGCGGTTTTCGACCCGCAGCAGCACTTCGTCGATGCCTGTCTGGGCCCAAGCCGCCGGGGCGAGCCCCAGCGCGAGGATGCCGGTTATGATTCGTTTCATGCGTGCTGGTTTTTACGGTTGATAATCAGATAGACGGCCGGAATGATGAATCCGTTGAGCAGCGTCGAGCTGAGCAGGCCGCCCAGAATGACCTTCGCCATCGGGCTCTGGATTTCGTTGCCGGGCAGGTGGCCGCCCAGTGCCATCGGAACGAGTGCCAGCGCCGAGGAGAGGGCCGTCATGAGGATCGGGTTCAGACGGTCCATCGAGCCGGTCACGACGCTCTCGTAGAGCGGCATGCCTTCGCTGCGCAACTGGTTGTAGTGCGAGACGAGCAGGATGCCGTTGCGCGTGGCGATTCCGAACAGCGAGATGAAGCCGATGATGGCCGGAATGCTCACTTCGCCCGATGTGAACCATAGGCTGAAAATGCCCCCGATGAGCGCCAGCGGCAGGTTCAGCATGACGATGCCCGAAACGGACAGGCTGCGGAACTCCTGAAACAGCAGCAGGAAGATGACCAGCAGCGAGACGAGCGAGGCGAGCAACAGGATGCGCGAGGCCGCCTGTTCGCTCTCGAACTGTCCCCCGTATTCCACGTGATAGCCTTGGGGAATGTCGACACGTTCTTCCACCGTGCGGCGGATGTCGTTCACCACGCCGCGCAGGTCGCGGTCGGCGACATTGGCCGATACGACGATCTTGCGCTGGGCGTTTTCGCGGCTGATGGCATTCGGACCGGACGAGGAGACGATGTCGGCCACGTAGCTCAGCGGTACCTTGCCGTCGGCTCCGTCGAGCAGCAGGTTGCCGATGCTTTCCATGTCCTGCCGGCTCCGGTCGTTCGTCCTGACGGTGACGTCGAACGAGCGTCCTTGGTCGTAGACCTGCGAGACGACCCGTCCGCCCAGCGCCACTTCGACGAATTCCGAGAATTCGGGCAGCGGAATGCCGTAGCGGGCCAGCATTTCCCTGCGGGGCCTGATCTGGAGCTGGGGACGTTCCACCTGCTGTTCGACGTTCAGGTCGGCCACGCCGTCGATACCGGCGATCGCGTCCTTGATTTCGTTGCCCAGCGAGAAGAGACGGTTCAGGTCCGGACCGAACAGCTTGATGGCGATGTTGGCCTTGGTGCCCGAAAGCATGGCGTCGATGCGGTGCGATATGGGCTGCCCCAGCTCGATGTTGACGCCCCGCAGCACGCCGAGGCGGGAGCGGACGTCGGCCAGAAATTCGCTGTGCGACCGCTCGTCTAACGTATAGGGCGCTTCGAGTTCGGATACGTTCACGCCCAGAGCGTGTTCGTCCAGCTCGGCCCGGCCCGTTTTGCGCGCTACGGTCCGGATTTCGGGTATTTCGAGCAGGATGCTTTCCACCTCCCGGCCGATGCGGTCCGACTCTTCGAGCGAAATGCCCGGCATCGTGGCCGTGTTGATCGTCAGCGAGCCTTCGTTGAACGGCGGCAGGAAGCTGCGGCCGAGTCCGAAGAACACGACGACCGCACCGGCGAACAGCGCGAGCGTGCCGCCCAGCACGGCCCTTTTGTGCCGGAGCACCCCTTCGAGCATCTTCCGGTAGCCCTGCTTGAGCTTGCGTGTCACGAGGGGTTCCTTTTCGTTCCGTTTGAGCACCTTGTCGCTCGTGAGCAGGTAGCTGCAAAGCACCGGAGTCAGCGTGACGGCCACGATCATCGAGGCGAACAGCGCCACGATGAACGAAATGCCTAACGGACGCAGCATCCGCCCCTCCATGCCGTCGAGGAAAAACAGCGGCACGAAGGCGACGATGGTGATGACGGTGGCGTGGACGACCGAGGTCCGTATTTCTTTCGAAGCCTCGTAGACGACTCTGAGCGCCGGGAGGCGTTCTGCTTGGGGCCGGAGGCGGTTCTCCCGCAGGCGTTTGAAGACGTTCTCGACGTCGATGATCGCATCGTCCACGAGCGAACCGATGGCGATGGCCATGCCGCCGAGGCTCATCGTGTTGATGGTCAGACCCAGCATTTTGAGCACGAGCACCGAAACCAGCAGCGAGAGCGGAAGGGCCACCAGCGAAATGACCGTCGTGCGGAAGTTCATCAAAAAGACGAACAGCACGAGGAAGACGAACACAGCTCCCTCGATCAGCGAACTGCGGATGTTGTCGATCGAACCTTCGATGAAGCGGGCCTGCCGGAAGATGTCGGTCGAAATGTGGATGTCGGGCGGCAGCGTCTGCCGGATTTCATCGATGGCCCGGTCGAGGTTTTCGGTCAGCTCCAGCGAATTGGTGTTGGGCTGCTTGGTGACGGTCATCAGCACGGCGGGCTTTCCGCGCTCCGAGGCGACGCCCAGTTGCGGCGCCTTGGCCCCGATGCGGACTTCGGCGATGTCTTCGAGCATGACGGGCATGCCGTCGACGGTCTTTATGACGGAGCGGCCCATCTCCGTCTCGTCGGCCGTGGAGAGCAGGCCGCGGACGATGTATTCGTTACCGTACTGGTTCAGCACGCCCCCGCTCGAATTGAGGCTCAGGTTTTCCGCCACGGCAAGCACTTCGTCCGTCGAGACGCCGTAGTGTTTCATGCGCTCCGGGTCGAGCAGGATCTGGTATTCCTTGATGTCGCCCCCGATGACGGTGACCTGCGCCACGCCTCCGGTCGAAAGCAGCCGGGGCCGGATCGTCCAGTCGGCCGTCGTACGCAGGTCTTGGAGCGAGGTGCTGTCCGAGGTGAGCCCCACGATGAGCAGTTCGCCGAGGATGGAGGACTGCGGGCCGAGCGTGGGCGTGCCGACGTTCTGCGGCAGGGCTTCGCTCAGCGCGGCCAGTTTTTCGGAGACGATCTGGCGGGCCAGATAGATGTCGGTTCCCCAGTCGAATTCGACCCAGACGACCGAGAAGCCCGTCGTCGAGGACGAGCGCACGCGCCGCACGTCCGTCGCGCCGTTCACGGCCGTTTCGATCGGGAAGGTCACGGTGCGTTCGACCTCTTCGGCCGCCATGCCGCTGGCTTCGGTCATCACCACGACGGTGGGGGCGTTCAGGTCGGGAAAGACGTCCACTTCCATGTGCCGGGCCGTGAAGGTGCCCGCCACGAGCAGAATGACGCCCACGATCATTACCAACAGCCTGTTGTGTAATGAAAAATCGATGATTTTGTTCAACATGGCCGTCCGGTTCTAATGGGAGTGGGAATGTCCGTGGGGAATGGCTCCGGAGAACGAGGCCGCCTTGACCTGCGCGACGCCGCGGCTGACGACCGTTTCGCCGGCCGACAGGCCCGAAAGGATGCGGACGCTCTCCCCGTCGTCGGCGCCTAATTTCACTTCGCGTTTGAGGTAGCCCTCCTCGTCGAGCCGGACGAACACGTAGTGGATGCCCTGTTCTTCGGTCACGGCGCTCAACGGAACGGTCAGCGCGTCGGGCACGGGCGTCGACACGAGGTATATTTCGACGAACGAGCCGGGCACGATGTCGCCCGTGTTGTCGAATTCGAACGTGACGGGTACGAACACCGAAGCGTCGTCCGAGTTCCTGCCTACGGAGAGCAGTCGGCCGTTCATCTCGCGGAGCGAATGGATGCGTCCGTCGTAGGGCGTCCTGAAATTGGCCGAGGAGACATTGCGCAGGTCGGCGAGGTATCGCTGCGAGACTTCGGCCCGCAGCACGAGCCTCCGGTTCTGCGATACGGTGGCCAACGTCTGGCCCACCTCGACGAACTGTCCTTCGCTCACGGCGATGTTCTTGACGAATCCGCTCATCGGCGCGACGACGCCGGTGCCCTGTGCCGAGGCCTTCGAGGCGAGGGCTTCGTAGGCCGTCCGGGCGTTTTCGTAGTCTAACCGTTTCTGTTCGTACTCGGCCTGCGAGACGATTTTGTCGCCTACGAGCGCTTCGGCCCGTTCGAAGGCGGCCTTGGCCTGTTCGAAGGCGGCCTTGGCCCGCACGGTGTAGTCCCCCTCGGCGATTTCCTTGGACGAGACGGCGAAGAGTCTTTCGCCCTTGCTCACCGCCGTGCCGTCCGCGAGTTTCTTGCCGACGAAGGCGACGATGCCGCTGACGGGCGCGACGACGGACGTCTCGTCGCCCTGTGCGGGCATGATGCGGCCTCCGGTGGCGATGATCTCGTTGAAGGTGACCGGAACCACTTCGTAGAGGGCGAAGTCCGTTCGCGCGGCCTGCTCTTTCGTGAAAACGATCTCGCCCGAATGGGCGTCGATCGCCGTGCCGTGGTCATGGCCTTCGTGACCGGACGCTTCCGTTGCGTGGGCGTGCTCCTCCCCATCGTGACGGTGATCGTGACCTTCGTGCTCTTCGGCGTTGTGGTCGTGAGCCTCGTGCGCGTGCGTCTCGTGGGTTTCGCCTTCGTGGGCATGATCGTGGTCTTTCCCGGCGTCGTGGTGAGCATGTTCGTGCTCATGCTCGTGTGCGGGAGCGGTCTTCGGCGACTCTCCCGTGCCGCAGCCGGCCATCAGGGCTGCGGATAAAATGCTTATTATCAGATTTCTGTTCATTGTCTCTGTGTGTCGGTGATACGTGTATGCAACATACTGCCCCCGTGTTTTCTGAAACGGGGGGATGCGCCGGCCCGGCGAGCGGGACACGGTTTCAGACGAAGAGACAGGGAGGGGCCCGCAGCGAAAGGGCGGCGCCATCGAACGACGATTCGGGCTGTCGCCGCAGCGGGCGGTAAGTGAATCGTCCCGTTTCGGGCGAGACGAAAGACTCCGTCGGGATCGGCCGGCAGGGCATCGCCGCGGAGAGCAGACGGTGGAAAAGATCGTCGTCCGAGCCCGTCGCCGAACGCAGCGAATCGTCGTCGCGTCCCGACATGACGAACAGGTGGCGCAGGTCGCATCCCGCCTGCGGTTCGTCGTGGCGGTGCGATCCGTGGCATTCCGAACGGCATTCCGGACACCGCTCTTCCGATCCGAAGCAGATGCGTTCGCCGTGGTGGTGATGGGGAACGGCCGAGAGGACCAGCAGCAATGCGCCGGTCAGCAGCAGAACGATTTCGGACAGCCTTTTTCCCATCGACGGTGTTCGGTTTTCGGGTTCGGCGGCAGGCATTTTCTTTGGTCTGCCGTTCGAACCGCCAAGATAGTGAATTTTATCGGAAATCCGTCTTTTCGGCGAAACGTTCGGTGTGACGGAGCTACGATCCGGCGGAAAAATCGGGGTACGGCCCGGCGGGATGCGGTTCTCCGACCGTCTCCTCTATCTGCCGCCGTCCCTTCGTTTTTCGGGATCGTTCCGGGCGTTTTTCCGATTATGGGTGCGTCCGGGAGGATGGCCGGTCGGTGCGAAAATCTCCGTTTCCTCTGTCCCATGCGTGAAAAGACGGAACCGTATCAGAGAAACGCTCCTCGACATCGTCGTATTATGCGGCCCCCGTGGCATGACTGGCGCTCTCGTGCGATGCGGTACGGGCGAGGGGATGTTCGGCCTTGTTGCGGAAATTTGTTCCCTGGAGGCGAAAACCTTATCTTTGTCCGTGCCGGTACGGCGTGCGGGGCGTGCCGTACCGGACTCTCTCGGCGGGAATCCCGTTTTCGTCGCCCTTTTTTCCTTGAGGAGGACTGCCCAGCTCAGGCCGGCGGGGCGCGGACGAGACGGAGCGTCGGGATTCAAAAACGAAAAAAGACGAAAATGAAATGGCGTGGTTTTATCTGATTCTGGGCGGTTTTTTCGAAATGGGCTGAGCCGTGGGGCTCAAGCTCTCGCAAACGATGCAGGTTAAGGCGTGGGGCATTCTGTTGGCGGTCATGTCGATGAGTCAGAGCATGTTTTTGCTCTATCTGGCCCAACGGACGCTGGCCATCGGCACGGCCTACGTGGTCTGGACCGGTATCGGAGCCGTCTCGACGCTGCTCGTGGGGATTCTCTTTTTCGGAGACTCGGCCGGCTTCTGGCGTCTGTTTTCAGCCGGGTTGATCGTGCTGGGCGTCATCGGTCTCAAGATAACTGCCTGAAGATCCGCTACCCTTTTCTTTTAAGTGTAATGACCGTAATCGAAGGCGGGGTGCCGATGCGCATCGGGTACATGACGTAGCCCATCCCGTCGTTGACGTACAGATATTTGCCCGCTTGTGTGTAGAGGCCGCTCCACCGGTCGTACATCCAGCTTGCCGGGGACCATCCCCGCTTCCCGAAAGGAATCTTGAACTGCATGGCGTGTACGTGGCCCGACAGCGTCAGGTCGGGACTTCCCGTCCGCAGGGCGTCGTCCCAGAATTCGGGCGTGTGCGAGATCAGCAGATTGAACGTCCCCTCCGCTGCCGAGGCATAGGCTTTTTCCATGTCGCATCCGGCCAATTCGGCGTGTTTGCCGCGATGCGATCCCTTTTCGGGGAAGTTGAATCCGGTCACCGATATGCTGTCCCCGCCGCGACGGATGTGGACCGATTCGTCGACGAGCGGTGTCCACCCCATCGCCTTTTGTTTTTCGAGCAGTTCGCCGACGCTTTGCCGGGGGGTGTAGGGACGGTTCTCGCGGATGTAGAATCCCAGATCGTGGTTGCCCAGCACCGAATATACGCCGTCCGCAGCCCGGATGGTCGAGAGCAGTCCCATGACCTCCGGAGTCAGTTCCCGTGCGTCGATATTGACCAGATCGCCTCCGTTGACCACCATGTCCGCATGTTCGCGGTCGATCCGTTCCGCCATGCGTCGGATGAGCCGGTGGTTGCCCGGCAGGTTGCCCGTGTGCAGATCGGTGAAAAATACGATTTTATACCCGTCGAAACTTTCGGGCAGACGGTCCGATTCCAGCGTCAGGCGCTCGGTGACGATGTGTGTCCGCCCGGCGGTGGCTCCCCAGACCATCAGGCCGAGCGTCGCGGCGGCCGCGACGAGGCCGATTCGGGAAAAAAGCGTCGTCTTTCGTCCGTCTGCTTTCCCGCTTCGGCCATCGAGCAGGCTCGACAGCAGGTAGACCGCCTTCGGGGCGGCTGTCGCGAAAAATACCCAGACGATCCACAGGACGGTCCGCATGGCTTCCGTGGAGTCCGCGTTCGAGAGTTTTCCGTAAAAGAGCAGCGCGCCGGCTACCGCCGCATCGATCAAAACGAAATGCGCTAAATAGAGCCTTCGCAGCCACTTGCGGTCGGGGTACCGCCGGCCGATTCGGCGCAGGATCGAAAGGTCGAGCAGCACCGAGGCGGCTGCCATGAGCGGGAGTACGAATGCGAGCATAACGTTCGGAGTGAAAGGGTCCGGGACAAAGATACGGTTTCCTGCGCAATTTTATTGTCGGCGGCAGCGGCGTAAAGGACTTGTTCGTGCGCCGTTCGTTCTTTCTTTTCCGTTCGTTTCGTCCTGTTTTCGGAAAAATGTGTTTTCGGGAAATCGTTGCGGGCATCGAATGCCGAAGTGTCTTTGAAGCGACCGTCCGGAAGCGCGCAGCGGCTTTCGTCGTGCGGACGAACCTCCGGGCAGAAACCGGTTTTCGGTTCCCGGTCCGTGCGCCGGCGGATTCCTGCGCGGCATTCCGCTCTCCTTGTGCACAGGCAAAGCAGACGTCGTTAGAGTTGTCGTTCGGGGCGCTGTCCCGCTGTCCGGACGGGTAATAATTTAAAAAGGAGGGCATACGAATCTGTCGTATGCCCTCCTTTTGTCTTGCTTTCGTTTGCCCTGTCTTTCGGTTACCGCAGTCGTTCCGACTCTCTCGGCAGCACGAGGACGGCATTGGCCACGGGGCGTTCGACCGGGAAGACCAGCAGGCGGTCCGATACGGAATTGACGATCCCTTCTCCGCGCACCCACAGCGTCGAGGAGCCTCCCCCGTCGAGGTTCAGCGCCTCGGTCAAGCCCAATTGCCGGCAGAGGTAGGCCAGCTCGCGGAAACTCATGCCTGCCGCGTGGTCCTGTCTGCCGTCCACGACGATCAGAACGACGGTCCCGTCGGCTTCGAGGCCGATGCAGGAACGCGGATGCCGATCCGTCGAAGCGTCCCGTCCGAAGAGGCCGCGGCCGTTTTCGACCAGCAGCGGACCGACGACCATCGCGCTGGCGCAGTTCTCGTGCCACGGCGTCGCGTCGGCTGCCGTTTTCCGGCGTCCGATCCGGATTCTACCGTCCCGGTCGATCTCCAGCGCCGCTCCGTCGCCCGCTCCTCCCATGCGCGGAGGGAACGTTCCGTCGATCTTGATGAAATCGGAAGCGACGGCCTGCCGGGTTCCCGTCTTGAAGTAACCGCCGTTGATGGCGGCCGTGGCGCCGTATCCGCGTCCGAGCACGGAGGTTTTCGTGCGCAGGGAGTCCTGTGCCAACGCGATCCGGTAACGTTCCGGGTCGATTTCGAGCATCGAAATCCGTTGTTCGGTGCCGAACACGTGCAGGCGCGTTTTCTTGCATACGATGCCGTCTTTTTCCGAGACGGTCGTCCACCGCGCTTGGGCGATGGCTGCCGAGTCGGCGGGACTCTGGGCCGAAACGCGTGCGAGGGCGGTCCAGCACGAGAGGCCGAGCACGAGCAGTCGCAACGAGAGGGCGGTCTTTTTCATGGAAAAACGTTTCGGGGCTGCTTGCGTTTTATTTCGAATAGAGTTTGTTCAGGTTTTCCTGTACGCGTTCGTCGAACAGGTAGTCGTCGTATTCCATATACTTGTCGATCATGCCGTTGGGCGTGATTTCGATGATACGGTCGGCGACGGTGTTGATAAATTCGTGGTCGTGCGAGGTCATCAGGATATTGCCCTTGAATGAAACCAGCGAGTTGTTGAACGCCTGGATCGACTCCAGATCGAGGTGGTTCGTCGGCGAGTCGAGAATCAGCGTATTGGCTTGCTGGATCATCATGCGGGCGATCATGCAGCGCATTTTCTCGCCTCCGGACAATACGTTGACCCGTTTGTGGATTTCCTCGCCGCTGAAGAGCATCTTGCCGAGGTAGCCCCGCAGGTAGAGTTCGCTCGTGTCGTCGGAGAATTGCGCCAGCCAGTCCACGATGCTCAGTTCGTTGTTGAAGAACGAGGCGTTGTTGAGCGGCAGGTAGGCCGCGTTGATCGTCACGCCCCATTCGACCATGCCGCTGTCGGGGGTGTCGTTGCCGGCGATGATCTCGAAAAGCGCCGTCACCGCACGGGGTTCGCGGGAGAGGAAGGCCACCTTGTCGCCCTTCTCGATGGCGAACGAGACGTTGCTGAAAAGCGTCTCGCCGTTGACCGTCTTGCTGAGTCCGTCGACGGCGAGAATCTTCGTGCCTGCCTCGCGCGAGGGCTGGAAGATGATGCCGGGGTATTTGCGCAGAGAGGGCTTGATTTCTTCGATGTTGAGTTTTTCGAGCATTTTCTTGCGGCTCGTGGTCTGTTTCGATTTGGCGACGTTGGCGCTGAAACGCTGGATGAATTCCATGAGTTCCTTGCGTTTCTCTTCGGCCTTCTTGTTCTGGTTGGCCTGCTGGCGGGCGGCCAGCTGACTCGATTCGTACCAAAAGCTGTAGTTGCCCGAAAAGAGGTTGATGTCGCTGTAGTCGATGTCGATGATATGCGTGCTCACCGCGTCGAGGAAGTGACGGTCGTGGGAGACGACCAGCACGGTGTTCTCGTAGTTGGACAGGTAGTTTTCGAGCCACATGACTGTATTGACGTCCAAGTCGTTGGTCGGCTCGTCGAGCAACAGGTTGTCGGGTTTGCCGAAGAGGGCCTGGGCCAGCAGCACGCGCACTTTCTCCTTGGCGTTGAGCCGGCCCATCAGCTCGCCGTGCAGATGTTCCTTGATGCCCAGCCCGCTGAGCAGGTTGGCTGCGTCGCTCTCGGCGTTCCACCCGTCCATCTCGGCGAATTTCTCTTCGAGTTCGCCGGCCCGGATGCCGTCTTCGTCCGAGAAGTCGGGCTTGGCGTAGAGGGCGTTCTTTTCCTGCATGAGCGACCAGAGCGGTTGATGGCCCATCAGCACCGTGTCGAGCACCGTACATTCGTCGTATTCGAAGTGGTCCTGCTTGAGCACCGAAAGGCGTTCGTGGGGCCCGAAGGAGACCGAGCCGCGCGTGGGCGTCACCTCGCCGCTGAGCACCTTGAGAAACGTGGATTTGCCTGCGCCGTTGGCGCCGATTACGCCGTAGCAGTTGCCGGGCGTGAATTTCAGGTTGACGTCCTTGAACAGGACGCGTTTGCCGTATTGTACTTCCAGATTCGAGACGGTAATCATCTGCTTTTCGTCGTTTGTGTTTTTTATGTGCGCCGCAAAGGTACGATTTCCGGGGCGTTATTCCAATTCTTCCCCGCTTCGCCGTGCGGGCAGCCGGATTTCCGGCGGTGCGGATTTTTCGTTTCGCGAACGTTTCTGTTCCGCTGCGGGATACGTCCGTTCGGCCGGGCGAACGGGGCGGGCGCGGGAGAAAAGATTATGGCCCGTTCGTTTTTTATGCTTATCTTCGAACGATTCTTGCCGGAATGATTCGTGCCCCTCCGAGGGCCGAAGCGTTCCGGAAGCGAAGGTTGGACGACTAAACCGAAACGATATGAATGGAAGATTGACCGGATTCCGGGGCCGGAGAACGATCCCCGTTATCGTGTGTGTGGCTTTGTCGCTGTGGGCTTGCAGAGCCGAGGAGAAGAGGCCCGAACCGACGGACAACGTCTGTTCGCGGCGTTGTTCGCTCGCCGAAACCCGTTCGCTGGCCGGGTTCGAGGATGGGACGGACGATTTTTCGGCCGGGAAGAATGTCGATTCGCTCGAACGGACGGCTTCGGTTCCGGGCTGGACCGATCGGGTGTACGAGGGTCGGCGATGCCTGCAGGTGCGGTGCCCGGACGTTCCGGGCCGGCACTGGAGGACCGTGTTCCGGGAATACGACCGGAGCGTGGACCTGAGCGGGACCCCCGTCCTTTCGTTCGGCATCCATACGGACGAGGGCGCTCCGGCGGCCGATTATTACGTCCGGCTCGTGCTCTGCAACGGGGCCGGCAGCACGTTCGAAAGCATGGCCAGGGTGATGCCCAAGGAGTGGAACGCGACGATTTTCGACCTGCACGAGTGTCCGTTTATAGACAATATCCGGCGCATGGAGATCGGCCTGATGAACGACAGCGATTCGATCTGGAGGAACGCGGCGTTCCGCATCGACGGTATCGAGGCGGGCAGGCCCATCGACCTGACCTTCGAGATGCCCGGCTCCGCTTCGCTGTTCGAGGCCGAGCGGGGCGAGGTTTCGCAGCAGGACGGCATGCTCGTATTCGATTTCGAGACCGGCGGAACGCTGACCTCCCCTTCGCTCGCAGGCAGCCGCAATTCCGTTTTCAATCCGGAACTCCGCGACCGCAACACGATGTTTTTCGTCATGGAAAACCGCAGTACGGCGCAGAAACTCAAAATCGGTTTTCTGACGGACAAGGACGGAGAGTATGCCGAGGTGCGTTCCAAGACGTTCGACATCGAACCCTCCTCGCCCAAGCGGGCCTATTACTTCAATTTTTCCGATCTGGAAACGGCCGAAGGTCATCTGACCGGTTTCCGCATCGAACCGCTCGGCGGCGAGGGCATGCTGCTCATCGACCGCATCACCTTCGAGCGCGAAGCGGTGTTGGAGCCCTTTGCCGGGACGATCGACGCCTGCACGGCCGACGACGATAAAATCACGATCCGCGGAACGGTTCGTCCCGAATACGCCGAGCGCTATACTCGCATCGCCGTTTACGAGGCACCCATGTACGCCGGGGAGAAGGGTGCTGCCGGGCTGACCCGGCTCTACGAAGGACCGCTCTCGTCGTCGTTCGCGATTGATTGCATTCCGCTGCGGCGCAGGAACGGGACTACCCATCTGAGCAGCCGCCTGCTGGCCGTGGTCGAAGACGATAAGGGCGGTTCCCTGAAGATAGCCCCTTACTTTTATATAGAGAACTGGCGCGATTTCACCGACAATCCCTATGCGTTCCGTTTGCCGGAACGCAGTGTGAGCGTGCTGGATTTCGGAGCCCGCGGCGACGGTTTCACGGACGACACCCGCAGCATTCAGGCCGCCGTGGACGAAGTGTCGGCACGGGGCGGCGGTCGGGTCGTGCTGCCCGGCGACAGCGGTTTGTACGGCCGGCGTTACGTGGCCACGCATATCATGATGAGAAGCAACGTGGAGCTGCACCTCGCCAAGGGCGCTATCCTCTGGCAGTCGCAGGAGGAGAACGACTATCCGTATCGTCCCGTCTACGGGCACGACGTCATCATTCCGAACACGCCGTGGACGCACAGCCTCTATGTCAACCGTCCGCTCATTCAGGCCAAGGATGTGGAAAACATCAAGATCACGGGGCCCGGAAAGATCCGTTCCGCCGATCCGTACTGCGTGGACCCGCATCTGGACCACTACGCCCGGACGTGCACCGACCGCATCCATGTCGTGCCCATCGGTTGCTGGAAGGTGACCAACATGGAGCTTTCCGATCTGGAGCTCGTGCGTACGAACAATTACCATACGGGATTCTACTTCTGCCGGAACCTCTTCGTCGGCAACGTGAAGATGCACGAGGTGCAGTGTGTCAGCGGCGACGGCGTCAGCTTGAGCATCGGGACGAACCACGTGAAGGTCGCCCGCCTGATTTTCGAGTCGAACGACGACGGGATCGTGTTGTGCAGCAGCTACAACGATCCCCGCGGCGGCGTCTGGTGGTGGGGCGATAACGACTGGGACCGTTCGGTCCGTCATGTGGAAGTGTGCCACAGCTACATCAACTCCGGCGGCGGAAAGGCCATCGCCCTCATTCCGTGGGGATCGAACAATCCCGATCAGCAGAAGCAGGAGACCGACAGCATATTCGTATACGACAACGTGCTCATGGGAGGATATTCCGTGGGGACGTGGCCCGACAACCCGTTCGACGGCAAACCCTTCGACAATACCGAAATGGACGATTACGCTCCGGTCAAGAATTTCCGCATTTTCGATAACGAGTACCTGAGCCCGTGCGATCTGCTGTGCATCCGTCCGACCAATTTCATCACCGATTGCGGAATCCGCAGCAGCTCGACGTTCCGCAACGGCGATTTCGCGTTCGGACACACCTACTGGACGATGGAAGGCGAAGCCGGCGAGGAGAACGGTTACGGATATGCCCGCCACGGCGGACGTCTGTACGAAGGGCTGTATCTGACGGCGGGCGATTACGATTTCGCGGCCGAGACGATGGCTTCGGGCGAAATGTTCGTCGAAAACGCCGAGAGCGGCGAGCCTGCGGGGACGGCGGCCATCGAGACGGAGACATGGGCGCCGCAAACCCTGAAGGTGCGGATTCCCGAAAGCGGAACCTACTTTCTGGGTATCCGGGGAGCGGATGCTCGTATTCGCAACGCTGTACTGACGAAAGTCCGGTAAGGGCCCGTCCGGCTGCGGCTGCCTCCGGGCGGGCTTCCGGAAGCGGCCGGCCCTCGAAGGTCGGAGCGGCGCAGGACACGGATTCCGAGTCGGTCGCGGACAGACGAAAAGCGGAACTTCACGAATTTTCGTCTGTCGTTTTCCGTGTCGGAGGATCGTCTGCGGGAACCGGGGTATCACCGACGGATCGGCTCGGACGGTCGGTTCGCGATGAAGACCTGTACTCGCTGCGGAACGATGCCGCTCTTCCCTCCCCCTCCCGTTTCGCTCGCAGCCTTTTTCCGTGGAGACGAAATAAATGTTTCGCAGGGTTGCCGGCCGACGGGTTCCGACACGGGAGGCCGTTGCCGGTTCTCCCTCCTCGGAGACGGTTCTGCCACGGGAATGAGAGCTCTCTCTGCGGATGTCCGATGCGGGGCGGAACCGCGAAAAGAAGGACCCGCTTTGCCGAAACGACGAAGACGAAAGGCGGGGAACGCCTTTCGTCTTCATACGGATCGTAAGTCCTTCGTTTCTTTCCTGTCTGCGGACGATCAGTTCAGCGGTGTCAGGTCCACGTTGCGGAACCGGATGGGACCGCCCTCGCTTTGCAGTCCGATGTAGCCGTCCCGGTTCGAGATGCCGGTAATCCGGTTCTGGAACTCCCCGTTGATGTATACCGTTACCGTGTCGCTCTGGCAGACGATTTCGGCCGTGTTCCATTCGCCCTGCGGTTTTTCGTTCGAGGGATTCGCTTTCGCGACGATCATCCGCGTCGAGTCGCTGCGGTATTCTTCGCTGTCCGCTCCGCCGGAGTTGATCAGGTCGCCGGCCCGGCCGTTCCACAGTTGGCATTCGTAGCAGCTCGGCCAGATGCCGTCTTGCCGAATGTGGACGAAAATGCCGCTGTTGGTCGCGCTGTCGGGCCAGCACCATTCGACCTTGAGGCGGTAGTCGTCATACGGCGTTTCGGTACGGATGTACCCGAATGTGCCCGAAAGCGCGATTTCGCCGTCGCGGACGACGAATTCCTCGGCGGCGTTTTTCGTCGAGTCTTCGATGTAGAGCTGCCAGCCCGAAAGGTCTCGGCCGTTGAAAAGCGCGACGGCGTCGTCTTTTTTCTGTTCGGTGCCGCAGGCCGACAGCACGGCTGCCGCTGCGAGAAGGATCGTGAAATTCTTTTTCATGGTATGATCGGAAGGTTTGGAATGTCATCGCTGCGGGTCGCTCCAGCGGAACGAGGCCTTGCAGACCGGCGTGTCGTTTTCGGCGAGCCTGATTTCGAACAGGTCGGTTTCGGGGGTCTCCTCGCCGAAAATCGTCACCTGCTGCCCGTACCGGGTTTCGTGGATGAAGTTGATGTCGAGCCGGGCCATTTTCCGGTCGGTCAGTTTTTCCAGCGGCAACGTGTCGATCATCCACTGGATGTATTTCATGCTGTTGGTGTGCTGGTTGAAGTCGATGTCGCTGTACCGTATGCGGTGCGTGTCCCGGAGCGTTCCTCCGATGCGGGCGATACGGGCCGCGCGGTCGATGGGACAGGCGATCGGGATCAACGCTTCCGAGTAGCGGATGTTGTCGCGCAGGTCGAGCGGCTGCCGCGTCCGCATGTCGATCATGGCCCAGTTGGTCGTAGCGGCGGCGATGCGCCGGCCCTGCGCGTCTTCGACGACGAAATTGCGCGTCGTCATCAGGCGGTTGATCTCCCCCACCCACGTGCCGATGGTGTAGGATTCGTATTCGTCGGGAAAGCGTTCCACCTCGATGGCCATTCTCGATAGGACCCATGTCGTGTCGGCGCTTTGCATCCGGCGGATGCCGAAGCCGATGCGGTCGGCGTCCTCTCCGGCCGAATGCAGAATGTAGTCGCCCAGGGCGATGATCGTGGCTTTTTTGGTCAGGTCCACCTCGCGCGGCTGGACGCAGTAGTCGTATCGGGGATAAACGGGGTTTTCCATAGCGTTCGTCGTTTATTGAGTGCGGATCAGATGAGGAGCATGGCCGTGGAGAGTACGGTGAGCACGACGATCATTTTCCGATAGCCGTGTTCGGGCATTCGTTTGACTAAGGCGACGCCGGCGACGGCTCCGAGCGCCAGCAGCGGCAGCAGCATGACGTCGAGCAGCAGGGAGGCCGCAGAGATGTTGTCCCAGACGAAAACCTGCAACGGTATCTTGAGGAAATTGACGATCAGAAAGAACCATGCGCTCGTGCCCACGAAGGCGTATTTGGGCAGCCGGACCGACAGCAGGTAGACCGACATGACGGGCCCGGCGGCATTGCCGATCATCGTGGTGAAACCGCCCAACAGACCAAACGAGGGACCGTACCACCATTTCCGGATCAGGGCGTTTTCGCCGTTTTTGGAGCCGGTACGCAGCAGCATGACGGCGATTCCGGCGAGGATGCACACGGCCATCAGCCGCTTGAACTGCGCTTCGGGCACGAACCGGTCCGCCGCCAGCGCGACGAAAAATCCGGCGATGGCCGCGGGCAACAGTTTGAAAATGTATTTCCATTCGGCGTTGCGCCGGTAGTAGATGACGGCCATCACGTCGGCCATGCACAGCAGCGGCAGGATGATTCCCGTCGAAGGCTTGCCGCCGAACAGCAGGGCCAGCAGCGGAATCGACAGCGTGGTGATTCCCTGTACGCCCGTTTTCGACATGCCGATGATGAAGGCGCAGAAACCGGCGACGGCCCATTGGAAAGGCGTGTGGATAATCGGTGACAGATCGAGCATGTGTGAAAAAAATATCGGCGAAGTTAAAAAATAAATCGTTGCAGGTGACGAAATTTTGATATTTTTGTGGTCGAACAGGAAAATATCCCCGGCCGTTTCTCCGTTATCCATTCGGTCGGATCGGGGAAAGATCCTAAGAACCGTAATTTAATGAAAACGCGATGAAAAAGAAATTTTTGTTTGTAGTCTCCCTGTTCGCCGCCGCGCTGTTCACCGTGGCGATGGCTCAGGCTCCCCAGCAGGGAAAATGCGGCAAGGCCCGGACGGAATGCTGCCAGAAAGCCGCATGCGACGATTGCGCTTGCGCGGAAGAATGCAAAAAGGCCTCTTGCGCCGACTGCAAGGAAGCCTGCTGCAAAAAAAAGAAAGAGTGCGCTGCGAAACCTTGTGCCGACAAACCCTGTGCGAAAGAGGGTAAGGCCTGCAAAGGCAAGGCCGTCGGATGCGACAAGGCGCAAGCGAAACCCTGTTGCCGGAACAAATAGCGGCGGATCGCTCCCGGCCGTTCCGGCCCGCTGAGCGGTCTTTCCGTATCGACGAAGGGCGCCCGAAATCTTCGGGCGCCCTTCGTCGTTTCGTTTCCGGTCCGGGCGGTTTGCCGTGCCGTGTTCCCCCGAACAGCATGGGTCGAGCTGAGCTACCCTCCGGACCCGTCGCCCGTCCGTTCGGCCGGCGCCTCGACAGGCAGGAGCCGTGAGGGGCTCTCGGCCGCCTTTCCGCTTCGCGGCGGGAGCCGGGGCTTTTCGAACAATTCGTCCCGGACCGTCCCTTGTCGTGGGGGGGGGCTCCCGCAGTTTCCGCTGAGGGAAATCTTCCGGAAAGTGTCTGCCCCGAAACACTTTGTCTGTGTCCGCAGGCGACGTGCGGCGTGGGCGTCCGCTCTTTCGTGCGGGAAACGCGTCGGCCTCGGTCGCGCCGGCCGGCATCGAATTTCGGTTGCGGAGGATATTTTGGCACATCTTCTTTGTTTTTTCCCGTAATCTATTTATCTTAGACAATTATAAAGCAGGTTGTTGGAAGATCAATCTTCTGATAACGTGTTGTTTATAGTAATTGCAATGATAAAAAACGGCCGGAATTCCGCATCGGAAGACACCGCGGATCGTGCATTTGCCGCGATTCGCCGGTGCGAAAGGTGCGCGGAGACCGGAAAAAATAACGCCATACTTACGATCAATACTAAAAACAAACAATCAACAATCAATTTTTAACCTAAATCTTTCAGATTATGAAAAAGTTACTACGAATTAGTGCTTTCTTTCTGCTCCTGCCGGCACTGCTTTTGACGTCATGTAACGACGATGACGACGCGAGCGGCCTGCCGAAGGCTCCGAAGAATTTCGAGGCCAAGGCCGGAGACGGTCAGGTGACGCTGCACTGGATCGCTCCCGCCGGCGACGATCTGCAGGAATACGCCATCGAATGGACGCCGGGCGACGGCAAGGCTTCGGTCAAACCCAAAGCTTCGTCCTACACGGTGACCGGACTGACCAACAATGTAGAATATACGTTCAAGATCAGCGCCGTATACGCTTACGGCCGGTCGGAAGTGCTCGAAACGACGATCAAACCCGGCAATCCCGACGTGCTTTATGAAGACGTGATCGATCTGAAAGCGACCACGGGTTACGGAGCTGTCGATTTGACGTGGAAAGCGCCTGCTGCCGACAGCCGCACGACGCTCAGCGGTTATACGATCACGTTCGAACCCGATGCCGAAGGTATCGAGCAGCCTATCGAACTGGATGCCGCAGCCACTTCGTATCACATCGACAGCCTGCGGAACGGTACCGAATATACGATTTCCGTGGTGGCCCACTATACCGACCTGGGTGTTTCCGACGGAGCTACGGTCGTAGCTAAACCGGCCGACCCGATCACGGGCGTAGCTGTCGAAGATGCCGACTTCGTACATTTCGATATGCGTAAACACACCATCGACGTGTACTATAACAAGACCAACGACCTGAAAAATGTCGTGCTCGATCTGACCCTCGACGAAGGTGCCGTGGGCGGTGCGATTCCCGAACAGCTCACTTTCGATCTGTCGGGCGGCAAGACCGGTTCGATCCGCATCACCGACGAAATCTCCTATACGGTTTCCGCTGAAGTCGATCTGCTCGTTTCCGCTTTGAAAGCGACTTGGAACAACGAGTCTCTCGTGGCCGATGTGACGATCGATCAGGAAAAACGCGTCATCGTGGCCGACTTCGGCGACGAACAGCTCGACAAGACCGTCGTGGACGTGGAAATGACGCTGTCCGAAAACGCCAAGCTTGTCGACCCGGCGGAAAATCCCGCGACGATGAACCTTGCGGCCGACACCACGCTGCTCAAGTTGACCGGAAAATACGACAACGAAGTTTCCTACAAGGTGGTATGCAAGGGCGAAGCCCTCTTTAACCCGGCCGCTTTCACCGGCGTGGCCATTCCTGCCAACTGGACCCGTGTGATGGAATACAACGGCAAGGCCATCCCCGGCTCGATTGCCCTGTATCACATGACGGAGTACAACGGCGAAACCGTTAACGCCTATATCGTTATGTGGGGTAAGGACGCTACCCATACCGTATATGCTAAACAAGGCGGTGCGGCACAGGATTTCAGTGCATTCAAATCCATGTCGGATGCCGATCAGCCTGTGTTCCTTATCGCCGGCTCTCCGGACGATCAGGCTGTCGCCGTTCATAACGGAGAACTTCTCTATTACAACGAAAGCATTTTGGATCTGGAAGGAGTTCCCGGTGCAGGTGCTCCTACCTTCGCTGTGGAATCGGACGGTACTTGGAAAGAAGCGACTTGTGCATTCCGGATGATCGACGGTAAGGTGACGTTCTGTAACTGGGATACCGGACGCAATCCTTGGGATGTGAAAGAGGCCTTCGGTTGCGGCGGTTTCTATCTGAACCCTGCTGCCGGCGGCGGATTCACCTCTAACGGCAGCTCGACGTTGCAGTCGCAATGTTTCTTCGGTATGAATGATACTGCAAATGCTTCGGTGGCCGCGTTCTTCGTCTGCGAACATGCCGGCGATGCAGTCGGCATTACGCAGGACAATGTTTGCCGTCTGCTTATCAGTGCCGGTATTCGGGCCGGATTCCCCGTATGTAAGAAGAACCAAGTAGGTATGTATATCAACGGCAGCGAAGTGTTCCTCGGCAGCGAAGTCGCACCGCGTTTCGCCGTAGGTATCAAATAGGACTTGAAAATCTTTGCGGTCCGTTCCGGATTCCGGTCCCGGGCCGTCGAATAAACGAGAGAGGGTGTCGCTTGCGGCACCCTCTCTTTTGTCGTTTTGGGCGATCAGCGGGCCCTTTGCTGCTCCGTATGCCGCTGCCGGTGTTTGCCGGTCTCCGTCTGCGACTTCGCGTGTCCGTCGGTTCGACCGTTTGGGCGGGCTGTTAAGGACTGTGTCCGAAAAGTGCGATGGTATGGGATTGAAATACGCGGTCGGTCCATTGTCCGTTCGACAGGTACCTGCCCTTTTCCGCAGAGAAGTCGGAATGTGCGGAAACCGCGATAAACAACTTGGGGAGGAAGAACCGAGTCGGCGATTGGTCGTCTCGACCGTCTCAGGGCTTTGTTTCCGCCGGTTCGATTTTGTGCGTGCTGCATTTCGTTTCTTTGCGGCGAGTGAGCGTGGTCGGCGCATGAAAAGGCTCCGAGTCAGGGTAGCGAATGCGAATGCTTCCGATGCGCCCGGCCTGTCTGAAAAGACAGGCCGGGCGGAAAGGGGCGGGCGTGGAGCGTAGAATCTTCCTCGAAACGGTCCGTTCTATCGAACCGCTTCCGGAGACGGTGCCATCCACGTCACGGGCGGGGGCTCGATCACACGCTGGCACGGTTGCGCATAGGCCCTGCCACCGTCGGCGATTCTTCGCGGCGACAAGCGGCCTATCCTGTCGGACGCCTGTCGATTGCCGACGATGGAAGCGATCGTCCGCACGCCGATAACCGTCGGCAGAGGACCGAAAACGCCTTAACGCCGGGCTCTCCGGATGAAAAGGTATGCGGGGGGGCGCCGTTCGTTTTCCGACGGAGAGTCTTCCGTATGTCCAGAACCGGAGTACCGAGATGGGAATAGGGTTGTTTTATGGCATTTCTCTGTCGTCGGACCTGCCGGCATGAGGCAGAGGGACCCGGACGTCCGGGATGCGGTAGAAGCCGGACACCGGTTTTCCGTGAAGAAAAGACGTGAATACCTTTCCGAGACGGATCGGTCGGCCGACGAGTGCCCGTCTCCTCGACTTTTGCGATGTTTTCGATGGGCATACGGGACATGCCCGACCATAACGGCCCGGCCGGATATTCGGCCGGGCCGTAAAGTTTTTTAGATTCCGGAGAATCGGGCGCTTCGTTGCTCTGCCGATTGCCGGGTTCCTTGTTCGGCGGAGGTGCGGGGTAGCCCCGTTTTTCCCGCAGAAGCAGCCTCGCGGGGGCATCCGCTTCGGTGAGCCTTTTTTCGGCTTACCCCAGCGGCAGGATGGCTTCTTCGAGCAGGGTGAGGCGTTCGAGGCCCGAATCCGTAACGGCGAAACTGTTTTCGATGCCTACCGCCCCGACGGACGGGATGACGAATTTGGGTTCGAGGGCGAATACCATGCCCGGCCGGAGCACCTCTTTCGAGCGGGGGGCGAGCACCGGCGATTCGTTGATTTCGATGCCGATGCCGTGGCCGACGAATCCGGCCTGCTGGCGGTGCCCCATGAAGTAGTCCGCGAGGCCCGCTTCGGAGGCGATTCGCCGCGCCAGTTCGTAGAGCTCGGCGGCCGGGGTGCCCGGACCGGCTGAGTCGATGACGGCCCGTTCGATGCAGAGGGCCGTTTCGTGGGCCCGGTAGGCGACGTCGGGCAGCCGGCCGACGGAGAACACGCGGGTCATGTCGGTTATATACCCCGTGAAGTTGCCGCCCAGATCGACCATGACGCTCATCCCGTCGCTCAGGCGCGTGCCGTTGCCGCCCACGGGCAGCGAACCGTCGAGTCCCGCTCCTCCGAGGGCGAAATCGTAGGGCGACGGGGCGTCGGCGTTGTCGCCGGCCAGCAGGCTGCCCGCGAAAATCTCCATGCTCTGTCCGAAAATGCGGAAAATACCTAATGAGCCGAGCTTGCGGCTGAGGTGTTCGATGGCCGCCGAGAGTTCGATGTCCGTCATGCCGGGGCGGTAGAGCGAAGGAATCTGCCGGTAGACTTCGGCATGCAGCCGCCCCGACTCTTTCAGCCGGGCTATTTCATAGGGCGTTTTGATGCTCCGCACCCCGCGGAGCAGCCGGGTGCCGTTCCCGACTTTTGCGGGACGGAAAATCTTCTCGTATCGCAGATAGTCGCTGTACGGAACCGAGTCGGATTCGATGAACAGTGTTTCGGGCAGCGGCAGTCCCCGCTCGGCGAGGCGTTCGGCGATATCTTCGGGTTTGCGGATATAGATCACGTCGTCGCCTGCGAGTCCCACGGGCCGGCGGACGAAAAAGAGCGGGTCGCCGTCGGGCACGAGGTAGGCCATGCCGTTGAAGACCCGGCCGGAGACATAGAACAGGTTGACATTGGTGGTTACCAGCAGCGCGTTGCCGCCCTGCTCCGACAGAGCGGATCGCAGATTTTCCCAGCGCCGGCGCAGTTCCGGGCGCATCGTTTCGTCGTACATCGTTTCGGATTTATCGGTGAGTCTGTCGGTCGAAAAAGGGATTCTTGGAGGATATGCTCAACGGGATGGCGAAGACCGTGCGGCACTCTTCGAGCAGCCCGATCCTCTGGGCCGCCGCGCCCACCGAGTACATGACCCGGCAGTCCACCCGCAGGTCGGCGGCTTGGGCCGTCATCGAGCCGATGGCGATGCCCAGATCGACCGAGTTCAGCGCACAGGGAACGGCCGGATGTTCGTTTTTCGCGGCACAGCTCGCAAAGCCGCAATATCCGCAATCGAGCCCTATGGGCATGCTGCGCGAACCGACTAATACGACGGCCTGCGCTTGCCGGATGTTGTCGGCGTCGCGCAGGAAAAATTTCATGCCGTTTTCCTCGCCCGCCTCGCGGGTCGCCTCGGCCAGTCGGGCAATGGTCTCTCCGGTGATCGTCACGATCTCGATCAGATCGACGCCCTTGCTTTTGGGCGCCGTCCGTCCGGCCGTCATGATCGACCGGGCGATGGCCGCTACGGTTTCCGAACGGCTCGTTCTTTCGTCTATTATCATAAGTATGTGCGGTTTTATTTCGTGGGTACGCAATCCGGGTTCTGCCGGGCGAGCCGTCGGATGTCGTTTTCGTTCAGGCGGAAGACCGTCCACTGGTCCATCGCTACGGCGCCGAGCGAACGGTAGAAGGCGATCGACGGGGCGTTCCAGTCGAGAACGACCCATTCCATGCGTCGGCAGCGGCGTTGTTCGGCGATGCGGGCCAGATGCAGCAACAACCGTTTGCCGTATCCCCGGCCCCGGCAGGCTTCGTCGACGAAAATGTCTTCGATGTAGAGGCCGCGCTGTCCTCGGAACGTGGAGAAGTTGTGGAAAAAGAGCGCGAACCCCACGGCCTCGCCTCCGATCTCGCCGATGATCGCCTCGGCCTGTTTCTCTTCGAAGAGCGCCCGGTGCAGCGCGGCTTCCGAAGTGTCCACTTCGTGTTCGAGTTTTTCGTAGCGCGCCATCTTCAGGATGAACCGGAAGAGCAGGCCCGCATCCCGCTCCTCGGCGGGACGGATCGTCAGGGCAGGTGCATTCATAGACATTTCGTTTTCGGTGTATCGGGTAAAAGTTTCGGTCGGAAGCCGCGTTCCGCCACGTAGACGCCGCCCAGAATCAGGGCGGCCCCGGCGATGGCCAGCGGCGTGATCTTTTCGTGCAGAACCCCTGCCGAGGCGACGAGCGACACCAGCGGAACGAGGTAGATGTAGCTGCTCGTGCGGACCGTGCCCAGTTTCTCGACCGCCTTGTTCCAGATCGCATAGCAGAACAGCGAGGCGACCAGTCCCAGAAACAGCAGGTTGTACGCTACGACCGGATCGTGCAGAGAGAGGCTTCCTGTGCGCAGCGGGGTGAAAAGGAAGACGGGGCTCAGCGTCAGCAGGCCGTAGAAGAAGACCTTGCGCGTGATTTCGAGCGTGGTGTGACGCCGGTCGAGTTTCTTGAGGCAGATGTTGTAGGCCGCCCACATGGCCGAGGCGGCGAGCGCCAGAAAGCTGCCCCACGGGTGGATGTTCAGCACGAACTTCCCGTTGTAAACGACCAGAGCCACGCCGCTCAGCGCGAGCAGCGCGCCCCACCCCGACGAGCGGTCGGAACGTTCGGTCCGTCCGAGCCACGCTTTCGACAGCCACACCGTGAGGATCGGCGAGGTGGCCAGCAGCAGCGCCACGTCCGAGGCCGGCGCGATTTGCAGGGCCGTGTTCTCGGTCAGAAAATAGAGCGACCCTCCGGTGATGCCGGCGACAGCGAACAGCAGCTCGTCTTTGATGCGCAGCGGCGGCCGCGTCTTCCACGAAGCCGCTTTCAGCACGACGTAGGCGAGCAGAAAGCGGAAGAACATGATTTCGGCCGGAGAGAGTCCTTCCCGCAGGAGGATTTTGGTCGAGACGAAAGTCGTTCCCCAGATGACGACGGCCGTGAGGGCCAGTATGTGGTGGATTCCGTTGTGTTTCATCGGTCGCGGCGGGCGTTCGGCTCCGTTGCAAAGGTATCAAATATTTCGGAGGAACGCCCCGCGACGGCAGGCGTTCGTCGGATTTCGGTGCGCGATCGGGCATATTTTGGGGGTGCGGACAATAATTCGTACTTTCGCGACATTATTATACCATCATGTTCCGGTCGCGAAGACCGGACGTCTGCGAGATTATGATAAGAAAAAGTACATTCGTTTTTTCCGCGGTCGCGGCCGCGGTGTTTTCGGGCTTCGTGTCCTGCGATAAATCCGACGACGGAGCCGTTCCGCAGGTGCCCGACGACAAGCTGGAAAAGGTATTCGTCGTCAATCGCGGATCGGGCGGCCGTTCCGAGGTGTCCGTTATCATGCGCGACAATTCGGTCGTAGGCGACATTCTCCCCGAAGGTTCCACGGGGACGGTCCGTTCGGTCGAAGTGATCGGCGGGAAGATATGGGTGGTTTACGACGATCCGGGGAAGATCGCCGTGCTTCATCTGACGAATCACAGGCAGGAAACCCAGATCGCCCACCTGACCGAACGGACGCGTTTTCAATATGCGCTTCTGGCGGACGACTACAAGGTCGCCGTTTCGGACGCCGAGCTGCGGTCGGTTTTTTTCGTCGATACGCGCACCGATAAGATCGCCAAGGAAATCGAGTTGGGAGGAGCCGTGGGCCGGATGGCCGAGAACGGCACGATGTCCGAAAAACAGACGAAACTGTTCGTCGCCGGCGGAGACAGGGTCTATACGGTCGACCTGAGCGGGGCGGACAACGACGTGCGGCAGATCGACGTACCGGCTTCCGTCCATTCGAAACCCGTTTGCGCCGCTTCGCTCGTGTGGGTGCTTTCGCCCGGAGCATTGACCGGTCTGGCCCGCGAGAACGGAGAGCCGGTGGTGCAGTACAACCTTTCCGGGTCGGGGATCGACGCTTCCGGCGGATTCCTCTCGGTGGACGAAAAGCAGGAGCGGCTTTATTTCAATGCGAAAAAAGACGGCCGCCATGCGGTGTTCGCCTTGTCGATCGCCGCGCCGCCGAGCGAGGACGACACGGAAGCGGCCGGTACGGCGACGGAAATCGAGCCGACTCCCCTGCCCGATCCCACGCCGCTGTTCTATTGCAACGAGGTGGAGTCGCTGACCTATGCCGCCCTTTCCCGTCAGGGAACCGTGTACGTTTGCGACGCGAGGGACGGCGTTTCCGCGGGGCGGATCTACGAGTACGGTCTCGACGGGAAGGTGCAGAACACGTTCGCGGTGGGCGTCGCTCCTTCCGAACTGTTCTTTCTGCGATAGATTGTAAAGGAGCGCAGAGCCGGGCGGGTGTCCGCTCGTGTGCCCGGCTCAGGGAGCGTCGGGTTTACGCCGCTTCGAACGGCGCGATATAATATAATAAAAGGGAACTGTCCGCAACCGGCGGACTGTTCCCTTTTCGTTTTCGTTCGTCGCATTCCGAATTTCGGGCGACCCGTGTGCTCGGATGAGACGGGGAAACGCCGAGCGGGCAATCGGCCGATGCGCCGGTGGGGCCGGATGGAAGATCAGTCGAAGAACAGCGCGCCGAGCGAGGCGTTCGTTCCCCGGACTTGGTCGATGCGCAGGCGGACGGGACGGTCGACCTCGAAGACGAGGTATTTTCCCTCGCCGTAGCGGTCTACGATCTGCACCGGCATCAACAGCCCCTTGTTTCCGAGGTCGAAAACCTCGACGGCCGAACGCCGCCCGTCCCGTTCCCAGTCGATGAAATAGAGGGCGATCCGATACGGGGTGCCGCCCCGGCTTTCGATGTCGACCGTCATGGTCTGGTTGCAGGGGGCCGGGTCGAGCGTGAAGGCGGTGCCGATGCGGCGCAGCGTGTCGTCGGGGCGATCCGACCGCAGGGCGCGCCGGTCGGCAATGTCCCGGTGCAGGCAGCGGTCGCCGTTTTTGGCGAACACGACGCGTTCGACGAAGTCCGGCAGCCGCATCCGGTGCCCTCCGTCCCCGTCGTAACTGCACAGGACGTAGCCCCGGCTGCCGTAGACGCCCGGCCAGTCGCCTCCGGTCGTCGAGTCTTGTATGGGGGAGGCATCGCAGGCATATCGCAGCGGTTCGTCTGCCGGTTCGGCGAGGGTGCCCGTGCAGCTCGTTTCGATGCGGTGGAGGCCCGCTTCCTCCAGTGCGATATAGACGAAGGCGGAATCTTCGCCGAGCGGCGTGGCCGGATGGCCGTCTACCGTGACGGCAGTGATCGTCCGCCCGGCTTTGGGTAGACCTACCTCGGCTGAAGTCCCCTGCGGAACGCTTATTTCGGCCCGGTTCGTTTCCGCGTCGAACGAGGCGCGGATCGTGCCGCAGGGAGTCGGTACGCTGCCCTCGACCCATGTCAGCGCGGCCGAGAGGTGCGGCGTGACGCTAAACCGGGCGAAGCCCGGAGCGAGCGGTTTGATACCCAAGATCTCTTCCGAAAGCCATTTGACGATGCCCGCGCTCCAAGGATGCGTCAGGCTCGTATAGCCGCACTGGTTGTTGACCGGAGCGCCGTTGCGGGCGATGACGTCGTTCCAGCAGGGACGGTACACTTCGAAGAAAGTGGTTCCGCCGTACCGGATCTGTCCGCCCCAGCAGTCGTCCGTGGTGGCGAGGGCTTCGTCGTAGCGTCCCATGCGAGCCATCGCCTGCATGATGAAATATTGATTGAACGGAGAATAGGAGAGCCTTTGCAGCCGGTCGGAAAAGGCGTTCCGCCACAGCGCCTCCCGTTCCGCCGGATCGGCGAAGTCTGCGTTGAGCGCATCGGCTGCGGCATGGAGGCCCAAGGCCGAGGTCCAGCGGGCGTCCCGGCGCATCGCACCGATCTTTTCATCGGCGTAGCCCGCATATTTCCGGGCCAGATCGCTGCGGCCGGCGTTTTCCATCGTTCGGGCGAACGCTTTCCATGCCCGGATGGAGAGCATCTTGTAGGCCGTCCGCGACTCGTCGCAGTCGGGATGCTCGAAACCTGCCCCCAACCGCTCGTCCCAGCCGTAGAATTGCAGCGAGGGGGCGGCTTCGTAATGGGCGTAGGCGGCATCCAGTTTTCCGCAGGCGTTTTCGGTCAGCGAGTCGAGCGTGGCCCGGTCGGCCGTGTAGTCGTAGTAGTCGACGAGGCTCAGCACCCAGTAGAGCGAATAGCTCGCGATGCCGTTGAACTGGGTCGAGGTGTAGAACAGGTTCGTCCGCACGAAATCGAAGTTCCCGAATGCCACCATCGAGGCGGCCTGCGAGGGATGGGCGTCGCCGGTCCACGAGTGGCGGTCGCTTCTCTCCATGAGAATCGCTCCGAAATAGTCCTTGAGCAGGTTGAGCTTCACGTCGTAGGCTCCGGTGTACCATATCCGGGTGAGCATCGTGTCGCTGCAAGCGAAGCAGCCTTCGTAGTTGGTCGGTTTGATCTGGCAGACGAGCCGCACGTCGGCGAGCGTGACGGGACGGTCGATCCGGCGGATATGGACCCAGCCGAAGCGCACGCCTTCGTAGAGGTCCCGGTTGAGCTCCAGCCGGTAGGTGTCGCCGTAGCGGACCGGGACGGCGGTTTTGCGCGGGTGTTCCGATCCGGCGTTGAATATGGCCGGTTCGTCGAATTCGCTGATGCTCATTTCGATGTCGGCTCCCTCCAGCCCTTCGGCGTCGAATTCGAGCCATCCGGCGCTCACTCTGCCGAAGTCGAACATCAGGTCGCATGGTCCGGATACCTCGATGGTTTCCGGGCGCTTCGGTTTCCATCGGGCATGGGCCCCGTCGTTCGTGCGGACCGATTCGGGGTACAGGACATACGACTCCAGATCGTCGGAGGCTTTCGGATCGGCCCAGCGGTAGGCGACCAGCGGGTCGGGCGACTGGGCGACCGCCTCACCGGAGAACGATCCGCTCGCCGAGGGATAGGGTCCGGGAATCTTCTGTTCGAAAGAGAGGCGGGATGGGGGCGCGTCGCATGCGTACAGTCCGCAGAGCAGCGACAGCAGCAAGGCGGGCAGTTTCGGTTTCATCATTCGGTATCGGTTTGAGTTTGGGTTTTCGGGGTTCGGCGTGTCGGGGTCGGTTTTGAGGAATATTTTCCGATAAATTCCGAAATCCGGTGTTCCACACAAAAATAAGCTGCCGGGTCGGGTTTTGCAATTTCGTTCCGGTCCGATTCGGGCGAAATGTTGCGAAAACGATTGTTTTTTCGGGGTTCAACGGTTTGTTTTCCGAAAAAATCCGTAACTTGTCTATCGCGAAAGCACGATTGTATATTTATATATCCCAACGAAAGAAAGAATAATATGCCCTCTTCGAGAGCGTGATTCCGTCTCTTTTGCCGAGGTGGCAGGGCGGAAAGGATCCGATCTGAAGACGCGGCAGCCTGCCGCGGTAATGCAGTCTCGGTAGAAGCGGCAATCCCTGAATCGTCGGTATATCGAAATATATGGTCTCCTGACAATCGAAATGTGGATAATCATCCGGATGAGTGCCGGAACAAAATTACCGATGATGAAAAACCTTGTATGTCTTTTTGCAGCCATGTTGCTGCTCTGCGGAGTCTCCGCAGCCAAAAGCCGGGTGGTCGAACACCCTCGGACGATTTTTTACAGCGTTATACAGCCGTTACGGGTCGAGACGACGTCGGAATATACGGTGCTGGATGTGCGCGTGCGTTATGTGCCCGGCTGGTGGGTGTGTCTCTCTTCGCAGAGCGAACTCAGGGAGTGCGGGGGCGACAGGACATTCCGTCTGCTCCGTGCCGAAGGTTATCCGCTCGATTCCACCTATCATCTGCCTCAGACTACGGGCGAAATTGATGCGAGACTTTTTTTCGAACCGGTGCCCGAGGATGTGGTGAAGGTCGATTATATGCATTCCGGTGCGGATGCGGGCTGGGTGCGGGGCCAGATATGGGGACTTTCGTTGCAGGACGGATGTCCGTTTCCGGATTTTGCGCGGGGCAATTGGATGACGACCGACGGAAAAAATCGCTGGATATGGGGGTTCCATGACGATTTCGCGATATACGACAACCGTTTCTGGCGTTATCTCAAAATCGAGCCTTCGGGGAGAAAAGCGTTCCGGATGACGCTCGAAAGCGGCGGAGATGAAATCGCCCTGACCGTCCGGACTTCGGGCAACGACGGCATAAAGGTGGAGACGGAAGGTGCCGGCGCGGGTGTTTACCGCCGCGGATTTATGGAGACTCCCGGCATGTGCCGGTGGACGTACGATCCGGAACGTTACAGGGACAAATTATACGAGCCGGGCAAGGCCGTGCTGAAAGGCTATCTGAAAGGGTACGATCCCCGCCTTGGATTTCGGACGATGACGTTCCGTACAGAAGATTTTGCGGATACGAAGAATGATGCTTCTCATTTGATCGAGATCGACGAAAACGGATGTTTCGAGGCGAGCGTCGAGTTGGACGTTCCCCAGAAGTCGTATTTGAGTTCGAAGGTTTTCAGCGATTACGTGCTGTTGATTCCGGGCGATACGCTGTTGTGTTATTACGATCTGGGCGAGAAGATGAATCCCCGGGAGCAGGCGATTCCTTCCGACCGGACCCGTTTTATGGGCGGTCCGGGAGCCGAATACGAACATGCCCGTATGTTAGCGTTCCGGTCGCTGCCGGGCCGTTCGGAACCGGGAATCGATAATATCTGGCAGTACGTCCGTCAATGCGTGGAAGAAAAACAGGGTGACAGACTGAAGGAAATCACTTTCGACCGGATCGGTCGCTGCCGCGATTCGCTCGCCCGTTTTTTCGACCGGTATACGGCCCTGTCGGATTATACGCGCGATCTGCTCGTCACGGAAGCGCTGTATAGCAATTACATGTTGCTGATGGATTTTCAAAGACACTGGTATCTGTCACAGTATACCCGCCCGGCGTTCTTTGATGAGAATGGAGTGCTGAAGGTCGATTGGCAGCCGCTGGAGCCGGAGTTTCTCGATTTCATGACGCCCGAGTGGTTCGATAATCCGCTCAGTATCACCAGTTCGAATTTCAGTTCCTTTGTCGGCTGTTTCGGGTGTTCGGATTATTTGTCCGAATGGGTTATTTTACAAAGTTTTTGTTCCAAATCGGTTCAAAAGCTTTTTACGGAGTATGTCCGGCAGCGGGAACAGCTGCCTCCGGCGACGCTCGATTCTCTCGAAGTGTTCCGGGTCGGACTCAAACCGTTCGAAGACAGCTTGTTCATGCCCGATATAGAGGACGTCGCGTCTGAGGTCAAGAAACTGATAGACCGCTACGGCAAAGGGTTCATGCGGGAACGCAATTGTCTTGTCTACGACCGGGCGGCCGATACGCTTCGTCACTGGGGGATCGAAAGAAGTCTGGTGTTCGATTACGCATTGGCTCGGAGCCTGAATTTCCGCCGGGAGATGTGTTCGCCCGAAGATCTGCTTCCCGAAGTGGGACAGGCTTTGACGCATGTCCGAACACCCTTTGTCGCAGCGAAAATCGCCGATCTGTATGCTTCCGAGAAGATGAAGGCGGCGGAAACATCCGTGAAACCGTCCGGTCTCGATACCGACGATCCCTGTGACGCGGCCTTTGCAGAGATGATCGCGCCGTATGCGGGGAATGTTCTTTTTATCGATTTCTGGGCTACGGGCTGCGGACCGTGCCGGCTGGGAATGATCCACCAGAAGCCGATCGTCGAAAAATCGAAAGACAAGAAAATCAAGTTTCTGTACGTGACCTGCGAATCGTCCTCGCCTTTGGGTGCCTATAATAAATTCCTTTCGGAGGCCGGCATCGGAGGGGAGCATATCCGTCTCGACGACGACCGGTGGAATATGCTTTCCGCCAAGTTCGGAATTACGGCTATCCCCTACTGCCTCATCGTCGATAAGGAAGGAAATATCGTGGAAACGAATGGCCACAAATACAGGATAGATGAGCTGAAGCAGAAGCTCTTCGAACTGGAGTCCCGGTAGGGGGCTTTCGTCTGCCCGCTATGAAAACTCCGCAAGACGAATGTCCTGCGGAGTTTTTTATGGGAACAGTCTTCCGATACGAAGCCTCGTCGGGCGATCGAGGAATCCCGGCTCAGGATTTTTTCGTACCGCTCTCCAGAATGCTTACGATGGAAAACAGCGTGAAACAGATCGCGCCCAGTCCCGTGATGACGCGTGCGGGCACGAAGAATTTCTCTTTGTAGACGGCTTCTTCGAACAGGAAGGCGGCCAAGAACAGACAGGTCAGCGCCGTGAGCACCGGAATGAGCGGTATGCGGGAGGCCAGCGGGTATTCGCTTTTCCATATTTTGGCCAGCAGCAGCACTTTGCTCGAAATGCTGAAGCAGACCAGCCCCAGCCCCACGAGCACGAAGCCCACGAAATCGCGCGGCTGTCCGTAGTAGAGGAAAATCACGACCAGTCCCCACAGCGTCGCGATGCCGCCCATGACGAACACCAGCCTCGGCCACGCTTTCTTCTCGCCGGTCGAATAGACGTTGCGCTCCTGACGGACGATGCTTGCGACCAGTGCGATGAGCGAAGTGCAGATGCAGGCGATGCCGCCCATGACGCTCCCCGCCACGAAGTGCGGCGTCGAGGGCGTGGAGAGCAGCACGATGGCCCAAGCCCATGCCACCAGCGCGAAGAACGAGACGATCGTTTCAAAAAGCAGCTCCTGTCCTTGGGTGAATCCCGCAGGATTGCTTTTGAACGAGGCGTCGGAGCTGTTTCCCGGAATGAGCGAGAAGCGGGACGAGACGGTGGCGGCCGTGGCCACACAGCCGGAAATCAGTCCGAGTCCGGCGACGACGTGCCCCGTGACGAAAAATTCGGGGACGGACCGGTCGTGGATCATGACTACGCCGAAGATGAACGTCGTCAGTGCCACCGCATACCCCAGTATCGGCAAAAAGAGGCGGGCGGTAGGATTGTACGTGCGGATGATCTGACGGATGATCGTCGAGGCGGTCGAAAACAGGGCGATGCAGATCGAGCCGAGGAAGAAGACGACCGGGCCCGCCGTCAGACGCGACACGTCGTCGCCCCATGTGTAGATGTAGCTTCCGTAGGCGAAGCAAAACAGGGCCATTACCAACGGAATGGCCCGGAACAGTACGCTGATGCCGTAATTCATGCCTTATCGTTTTTACGTTTTGGTATTTCGTTCGCTCCGGAGAGCGTTCCAAAAACTGCGCCGGGTTTGGCGAGTCCGGAAAAAACCGTTATTTTTAGAACCCGTAAACTTCAACCGAGCTATGGAAAAGAAAATGCCCCCAGCGGACGAACTGCGCTACAACGAGTTTTCGATCATCTATATGCAGGTTTTTTCCGTCGATCGGTTCGATGTCTCGCAACTGTGCCCCGGACGCTTCGTCGAGGTGGACAATTCGATCGACAGCCAGATTTTCATCACCGACGAACTGCACGGATCGCCCGTGAGGCGTTACGCCGTCCGGGGATTCGACTTCGGCCTGTCGCTCGAAGAGCCCTACCCGGTGACGCTTTCGGGCCATATTTACGTCGAGGTGTCGGTCTTTTTCGAACGCACCGTCTCGGTGACGTACCGCATGGTCGTGGACGGCGATTATTGCCGGTGCAGCGATGCCATTACGACCGATCACCTCATTTCGCTCGCTTCGCTCAATATGGGAGCCGAGCACTGGAGCTGCGACGACGACAAGAAGTTCAGCACGATCAACCTCGACATCGCCGACATCCGTATCGAGGGGCTCTGCCTCGACGAGCACGGGCAGTGGCTCGAACGCCCCGTCGCATTGCCCGCCAAAGAGGGAATGAACAATTTCGGGGAGGTACAGTGCCGCTACAAACGGTTCGTCAACCGGAACCAGACCTCGTCGGGAACGAAGGATATGAACTACGTCTATGTGGACGTGTGGGAGAATGTGGGGCATGCGGGCGGTCTTTTCTCCGCGATGAAGGAGCCGGAAATCATCGACCACATTTTCCGGGAACACGGCAAGGAGCTCACGGGGCTCATGTCGCTTTACCCTTACGAATGGCCCTACCGTACCGACGAATGTTTCGACGACGTGTGCGGCTCGAACGTGGCCATCGACACGGACGACCTGATTCTGGTCAACCCCAATGTCTGTGTCGTCTTCGGGACCTACGGCCTGCGGGGCAAGGACTCCCCCACCGACTGGCAGACGCATCTGCTCGAACGCAAGCGCTACCATGTCTCTTGGCCCGAATACCTGTTGATTCTCGAAATGGTGCTGGCCAAGAAGTATACGATTACCGCGGCGCTCGACCTGTTCCTGCATAACACCATCCGCATTTCGTCGCTCCGGCGGGCCAGAGGCGTGCTCGAAGAGAACGCCCGGAGGGTGCTCGAAGTCACGAAGCTGTTGCTGCAGCTCGACGCGGTCAAATATTCCCGCTACGTTTCCCATAAGATCATGTTCGAAAGGACGGCCCGCCGGCTGGAGGTGGACCGCGACGTGGCGCGGCTCAACGACGCGATGGACAAAATCGACCAGTCGCTGTTCAACATCAGCGAAATGCGGAAGCTCAAACAGTCGGGCATGCTGAACGTCGTGCTGGGCTGCATTTCGGCGGCTTCGCTGTTCGGCATCCTGTTCCAGCAGATCGAGGTACCGTTTTTGCATCGGTTCGGTCTGGCCGATTTCGCCGGCAGCGTGGGGATGTTCATCATCGTCTTTACGCTGGCGCTGATCGTCCTGAGCGCGGTCGCTCTGATCGTGCTGAGCCTGAGAAACGATAAATTGTAATGAAAAATATGTACAGAGAGGCTGTGCAGGACGACGTACAGGCGTTGTCCGATCTGTTCTGGGATACGGTTTCGTCCGATCCCTCCTATATTTCGCACGGGGAGTTGCAGATGGGCGTCGCCCGCGAGCGGGGCGTGCTGGCCGACGACGGCAAACGGAAGTGGCAGCGGTATATCGCCGAAAAAATATCGGCCCCGACGAGCCGGGTGTTCGTCGCTGAGGCCGACGGCGCGATCCGGGGATTCGTCGTGGCGGAGGTCGCCTCCGACGGCGACCGTCCCTTCGGCGTGATCTGCGATCTGGTCGTCCGCCGCGATCTGCGGGGCGAAGGGCTCGGAGGCGCTCTGCTCGACAGGGGGCGGGAGTGGCTGGCCGGTCGCGGCGTCGCGGCGGTCTACCTCGAATCGGGCGTCGGCAACCACAACGCCCATGCCTTCTTCGAACACCACGGTTTCAGCATGGTGTCCCATGTCTTCCGGTTGAAATAGTGCGTTGCCCGAACATCGGTAAAATCGGGGATTCGGTCGGCGAAACCGGCCTTTGCGTCTATTTCGGTTGGTTTTCGGTTCGGACGAAAGTATGTTTGCATCGGTGAAATTCCATAATGCGAACAGTTATGAACCGAAGAACCAAACTATGGGCCGTATGCCTGCTCGGAGCGTGGGGGCTGTCGGCGCACGGCCAGTCCGCCGACGGGTGGACGCTCCGCCGGTGCATCGAATACGCCCGCACGAACAACATCGAAGTCCGGTCCTCGCAGATCGCCCGGCAAAGCGCGCTCGTCGATCTGGAACAGGCGCAGGCCCAGAAGACGCCTTCGCTCTCTTTTTCCACCACGCAGAGTTATCGCCATGCGAAGAACGAAAACCGGAATTTCGCGTCGAACGGCACCTACGAAGGGAACTATGCGCTCAATGCCGGAATCACGATTTACAACGGCGGGAAACTCAAAAACTCGCTTCTTCAGCAACGCACCGTCGGAAAAAGCCGCGATGCGGAAGTGGAAATGGCCCGCAACAGCATCGAAATCGCCGTGACGCAGGCCTATCTGGAAATTCTCTATGCCGCCGAATCGGTAAAGACCGACGAGCAGACCGTCGAGTCTTCCGAGGCGCAGATGAATCGGGCCGAGGCGCTGTTCGAAGCCGGTTCGATTTCCCGCAGCGATTACGCGCAGATGGAGTCGCAGTATGCCAGCGACCGTTACCAGCTTACCTCTAGCGAGGCCCGTTTGTCGGAATCGCGTCTGGCACTCAAGCAGTTGTTAGAACTCGGACTCGAAGACTCGTTCGAGGTCGTGTTTCCGGAGATAGACAGCGCCGACGTGCTGTCCGAAATTCCGGCATTGGAGGATGTATATCGCACCGCCCTGACGGTGATGCCCGAAGTGGAAAACAGCCGGCTCGGTATCGAGTCGTCGCAGATCGGCGAAAAGATCGCCCGTGCGGAAGGTCGTCCGACGCTTACGGCCGACGCTTCGATCGGCACCGGCAATACCTCCGGATCGAACTATGCGTTTTACAACCAGCTCGACAATAAGTTGAACGAACGGGCCGGCATCACGTTCAGCGTGCCGATTTTCAATCGCAAGCAGGCCAAGTCGTCGATCGCCAAAGCCCGCCTGCAAACGCTTCAGGCCGAGCTGAATTATGTCGATACGGAAAAGAACCTGCTCCGGACCGTCGAGTCGCTCTATCAGGATGCCGTCTCGGCCCAAAGCCGGTACGTTGCGGCCGCCGACAGGGTGCGTTCGGCCGGATTGAGTTACCGGCTGATGCTCGAACAGTTCGAGGCGGGAATGAAAAATACGGTCGAACTGCTGACCGAGAAGAACAATTTTCTGGCGGCCCAGCAGGAGCAGTTGCAGGCCAAGTATCAAGCCGTGCTTTCGATCCGGTTGCTGAATTTCTACCGCGACCAGCCGATCCAATTGTAAACAATCGAAAAACATACCCTTATGAAGACAATGAAAAAGGCGGGAATCGTGCTGGCCGTGCTCGTTGCGGCGGCAGCGGTTCTCTTCGTCGCGCTCCGGACGAAGCCGGAGCCCGCAGCGAGCTACGAAACGGCCGCCGTGCGCCGGGGTTCGATCACCAATACCGTCACGGCGACCGGAACGGTCGAACCGATCGTTCAGGTCGAGGTCGGTACGCAGGTGTCGGGCATCATTTCCCATATTTATGTCGACTACAATTCGGTCGTCAAGAAGGGGCAGGTGATCGCCGAACTGGACCGGACGACGCTGGAGGCCGAACTGGAGTCGAGCACGGCCACGCTCAAATCGAACAAGACGGAATACGAGTACCAGCAGAAGAATTTCCTTCGGATCGAGGGCCTGCACGAGAAGGGAATGGTCAGCGATACCGAGTACGAGACGGCGGAATACCAGTACGAGAAAGCGCTCCGGGCGTATGAGAAGTCGCAGTCGGACATGACCCGCGTGCGCCAGAACCTGAGCTATGCCACCATTTCCTCGCCCATCGACGGCGTGGTGCTCGACCGGGCCGTCGACGAGGGCCAGACCGTGGCGGCGAGCTTCAACACCCCCACCCTGTTTACGATCGCCAACGACCTGAGCCAGATGCAGGTGATCGCCGACGTGGACGAGGCCGACATCGGAAACGTGAACGACGGACAGCGCGTGACTTTCACCGTGGATGCCTTTCCCGACGACGTGTTCGAGGGTTCGGTCACGCAGGTGCGCCTCCAGCCCACGACGACGTCCAACGTGGTGACTTACGAAGTGGTGGTCAATGCGCCCAATCCCGACATGAAGCTCAAACCGGGCCTGACGGCCAACATCACCGTCTATACGTTGCAGAAGGACAGCGTGCTGCTGGTACCGTCCAAGGCGCTGCGCTTCACGCCGGACGACAGGGAGGCTACCGCAGGGGACCCCTCGGACCGGAACGCCAAGACGCTCTGGGTGCAGAAGGGCGCCGGCATCGAACCCGTCGGTGTGCGGGCCGGAGAGACGGACGGTATCTTTACCGAAGTTTCGGGCGAGGTGTCCGAGGGCGACCTCGTCGTGACGGCCGTCGGTATGGTTGCGCGCGGACCGGTCGGAGAACCTGCCGGGGGGGAGAGTCCGTTCATGCCGAAACGTCCCGGATCGAAAAGAAAATAGGGTTCGTACAAAAGCGAGGACCAAAATGGAAAAATACATCATACGGGTCGAGGAGCTCCGTCGCGATTTTCAGGTGGGAGGCGAGACGGTCCATGCCCTGCGAGGCGTGTCGTTCGCGATCCGCCAGGGCGAGTTCGTGACGATCATGGGCACGAGCGGGTCGGGCAAGTCGACCCTGCTCAACATCCTCGGCTGTCTCGATACGCCCACTTCGGGGGAGTATTACCTCGACGGGATTTCGGTGCGCGAGATGGGACGCAACGACCGGGCGACGCTACGCAACCGCAAGATCGGTTTCGTGTTCCAGAACTACAACCTGCTGCCCAAGACGACGGCGCTCGAAAACGTCGAGTTGCCGCTCTTCTACAACCCCTCCGTGTCGGCCAGAGAGCGTCGGGAGAGGGCCGTGGCGGCACTCGGCGAAGTGGGCCTATCTTCGAGGCTGCATCACCGTTCGAACCAGATGTCCGGCGGACAGCAGCAGCGGGTGGCCATCGCCCGCGCACTGGTCAACCGTCCGGTGATGATTCTGGCCGACGAGGCGACCGGAAACCTCGACACGCGGACATCGTTCGAAATTCTCACGCTCTTCCAGCGGCTGCATGCCTCCGGCAGCACCATCGTCTTCGTGACGCACAACCCGGAAATCGCGCAGTTCAGCAGCCGGAACATCGTGCTCCGCGACGGACGCATCACCGAAGATACGATCAATCCGAACATCCTTTCGGCCAAGGAGGCGCTCGATGCGCTGCCGGTCGAAAACGGATAAAATCCCCGTGCCATGAATTACAAGAATCTGATAAAAATAGCGCTCAAGGCCCTTTCAAACAATAAGTTCAGAGGGTTCCTCACGATGTTGGGCATCATTATCGGGGTGGCTTCGGTCATCGCGATGCTGGCCATCGGACAGGGGTCCAAGCGGAGCATCCGCGAGCAGATTTCGGAAATGGGCTCGAACATGATCATGATCCATCCCGGAAACGGCCAGTTCGGCGGCGTGCGCCAGAGCGCCAGCAGCATGCAGACGCTCAAGCTCGAAGACTACGAGACGATCCGCCACGAGGCGTCCTACATCGCCGCCTGTTCGCCCACGGTCAACAGCAGCGGACAGGCCATCAACGGGGCGAACAACGCGCCCACGACCGTCTACGGCGTGAACGCTGACTACATGGACATCCGCAAATACACCGTAGGCCGGGGCGAAATGTTCACCGAGCAGGACGTGAAGAAGGCCGCCAAGGTGTGCGTCGTGGGCCAGACCGTCGTGGACAACCTCTTTACCGCCGGCGAAGACCCGCTGGGGCGGACGATCCGCTTCAACAAGATTCCGTTCAAGATCGTCGGCGTGCTGTCGCCCAAAGGCTACAACTCGATGGGTCAGGATCAGGACGATCTGATCATCGCGCCCTATACGACGATCCAGAAGCGGGTGCTGGCCATCACCTACATTCAGGGCATTTTCGTGTCGGCCCTTTCCGAGGAGCTGTCGGATCGGGCCATCGACGACATTACGGCCATCCTCCGCCAGAACCACAAGATCAAGGCCGGGGACGAGGACGATTTCCACATCCGCTCGCAGGAGGAGCTCAGCTCGATGCTCAGTTCGACGACCGACCTGATGACGGTCCTGCTGGCCTGCATCGCCGGCATCTCGCTGCTCGTGGGCGGCATCGGTATCATGAACATCATGTACGTGTCGGTGACCGAGCGCACGCGCGAAATCGGGCTGAGGATGTCCATCGGAGCCAAGGGGCGGCATATCCTCTGGCAGTTTCTTATCGAGGCCGTCATCATCAGCGTGACGGGCGGCGTCATCGGCGTGATGCTCGGCATCGGCGCGTCGGCGGCGATCAAATATCTGGCCGGCTGGCCGGTGTTCGTCCAACCCTATTCGGTCGTGCTGTCGTTCGCCGTGTGTACCGTCACCGGGGTTTTCTTCGGATGGTATCCGGCGCGCAAGGCCTCGAATCTCGATCCCATCGATGCGCTCCGCTACGAATAAATCCACCCTTCGGGACGGAAGATAACCGAAAAACGTTATATTTACCGATGAAGAAAATCATGGCCGGCGGAATGAAGACCAGAATATTCCAGATCACGATCCACCTCATCGCATGGGGGCTGCTGTTCGGTTCGCCGTTCATCTTCGCCCTCGGCAACAACTCGACCGTCACGCCGACGCATTACCTGAATTTCTGCATGGGACCCGTCATGTTCATGGTCGTGTTCTATGCCAACTATTTCGGGTTGATCGACCGGTTGCTGTTCCGCAAACATCTGGGGCGGTTCATTCTGTCCAACCTGTTGCTGATCGTCGCGGCCAACCTCGTGCTGCATTTCTGGCACGAGCTCTACCGGCTCTACATGGATGCGGAGGCGGGGCGCCCCAGGCGGCACGATCCTCCCCCGTTCTATTTTTTCTTCCTTTGGAATTCCATGCTCATGGTGCTGACGGCCGGACTGAGCGTGGCGATCAAGATGACGGGAAACTGGTACCGTACCGAAGCGGAGAAACAGCAGATCGAAAAGGAGCGTACCGAGGCCGAGCTGAAGAACCTCAAGAGCCAGCTCAACCCGCATTTCCTGTTCAACACGTTGAACAACATCTATGCGTTGATTCAGGTCAATCCCGTTCAGGCGCAGTATGCCGTGCACAACCTCGGCCACCTGCTGCGCTATGTGCTCTACGACAACAACCAGAATTTCATATCGCTCGACAAAGAGTTCGCCTTCATGAAAAACTACATCGACCTGATGAGCCTGCGGCTGTCGGATCGCGTCCGTATGAAGGTCGACATTCCCGACGACGGGCGGGGGCTGCTCGTCGCTCCGCTGCTGTTCATCGTGCTGGTCGAGAACGCTTTCAAACACGGCGTCGATCCGTCGAAAGAGTCGTTCGTCGATGTCTCGCTGCGCATCGCGGCGAACGATACGCTGACCTGTACGATCTCCAACAGTTACTTTCCCAAGAAGGACGACGACCGCAGCGGGTCGGGCATCGGTCTGGAGAACCTGCGCAAGCGGCTGAACCTGATTTATCCCAACCGGCACATTCTCCGCACGGAGCGTCTGGGCGATACGTTTATGTCTCAACTGATTATTGATTTGTAAGCTTATGATCCGAACGATCGTCGTGGACGACGAACCGCTGGCCCGCGAACTGATGGGCGGATATGTCCGGCAGACTCCTTTTCTGTCGCTCGAAGGACTCTATGCCAGTGCGGTCGAGGCGCTCGACAGGTTGGTGCGCGACCCGGTCGATCTTTTGTTCCTCGACATCCAGATGCCCCAGCTCGACGGGCTGGAGCTTTCGAGGATGGTCGATACTCGCACACGCGTGGTTTTTACGACGGCTTTCGAGCAGTATGCGCTGGAGGGATTCCGTGTCGATGCGCTCGATTATCTGCTCAAGCCGATCAGTTACGCCGAGTTTTTGCGGGCGGCCGGCAAGGCGCAGCGCTGGTTCGAGTCGGTCGCCCCGACCTCGCCGGAGCAGGAGCCGCAGGCCCGGACCATTTTCGTCAAGACCGATTACAAGATGCTCCAGCTCCGGCTCGAAGACATTCTCTATATCGAGGGGGTAAAGGATTATGTCCGGATTTTCACGGCCGACGGCGGCGACGTGAAGACGCAGATGAGCATGAAGTCGCTCGAAGAGACGCTGCCTGCGGACCGCTTTATCCGCGTGCATCGCTCCTTTATCGTCAATCTGAGCAAGATCCGCATTATCGAGCGCAACCGGATCGTGTTCGGCAAGGTCTACATTCCCGTGTCCGATTCCTACAAGGATCGTTTCATGGAGGCCATTTCGCGCACGTCGCTGCTGCTTTGAGGCATCTTTCCCCTGCCGAATGCGGAGGGTTCCCGGTGTCCGGTGTCCGGAACGACTGATTCTTCTTGAAATGACGCCGAGACCTCTCCCGGTATGCACGGTACGGGCAGGAAGGACGGTCGATACTCCGCCACGGACCGATTCGGCTGAGAAAGTTGGAAATGGCGACAGGGCGCCTTATCTTTGCCGTACCGCTATTTTTTCGAAAACATGAAAACGATCGAATATCTTCCTGTCGGCGTGTGTTCCCGACATATCCGGATCAGCGTCGAAGACGACGGAACGGTAGCCGAAATCGCCTTTACCGGCGGTTGTCACGGCAATACGCAAGGCGTGGCCGCATTGGCGAAAGGCATGCCCATAGGCGAGGTAATCGCTCGCCTGAAGGGAATCGACTGCAAGGGAAAAGGTACTTCGTGCCCCGACCAGTTGGCCAAGGCGCTCGAAACGCTGGCGTAAGCATTCCCAAATTTTTCGTGCCCGAACTGCGGGATCGCCTTGCGAGGCTTTCCCGCAAGGCGGCTTGTACAGTCGTGCGACGGAGGGAAATACGGCCGGGACCGTCTCCCCGCTTTCATTGCTCTGGGGGGGCGGTTTCTGTCGTGTCGCTCTGTCGGCGAATCGCGCTTTTGAGGTTATTGTTCCTTCTCCGGGCAGGGCCGTCTCCTGTCGGTGGAATCGCTCAGAGCGGTCGTCCGTCCCGTTTTTCCGTTCCCGGAGGCTTTCCTTCGCAGGAACGGGGTCCGCAGGGCTGTCCGCATTCGTTGCAGCCCGAAGAGCCGCACCGGGAATTTTTTCGGCGCAGTTTCCGGTACAGCAGCCACACTAAAAGGACGAGGGCTGCGATGACGATGATCTTCGTGACGATTTCCTGCATGGTCTCGCGATGATTGGAATTAAGAAAAGAGGCTTCCTATCTGATAGACGAGCAGCGACAATAACCATGCGAAACTGGTCGAATAGAGCACGGACAGCACGGCCCACTTCCGTCCCGCCTCCCTGCGTATGGCCGTAATGGCCGCGATGCAAGGCACGTAGAGCAGGATGAACAACATCATCGTGTAGGCCACCAGCGGAGAGTAGACCTTCTCTCCGGCTCTCTCTCCCGACGTGTATACCTGGTTCTGGAGATTCTCCGCGAACGAGGCGTCGTCGTCGCCGCTGTTGCTCAGTACGGCCATCGTGCTGACGACGATTTCTTTGGCCGCCAGACCGCTGAACAGGCTCACGCCGATCTGCCAGTCGAATCCCAGCGGCCGGATGGCCGGTTCGATGAAATGTCCCAGCCGGCCGATGTAGGATTTTTCCCGGTGCTCGGCCAGTTGCAGGTTGTCGAGACGCTTGATTTCGAGTGCTTTGCTTTCCGGCGTCATGTCCGATGCGGCGACTTCCGTCCGCATGGCGTCGTAGTCGATCGAATACGGCGTTTTCTGCGGGTAGTGGCCCAATGCCCAGATGACGACCGAGGCCAGCAGAATGACCGAACCCATCTTGCGGAGGTATTGGGCTCCTTTGCTCCACATGTGGCGCAGCACGTTGCGGGCCGTGGGAATCCGGTAGGGCGGCAGTTCCATGACGAAAGGCGCCTCGGCCCGTGCGAAGAGCATCTTCTTGAACAGTGCGGCCGACAGGATGGCGATCAGAATGCCGGTCAGGTAGATCGAGAAGAGCACCAGCCCCTTGTTGTGCGGGAAAAAGGCCGAGATCAGCAGCACGTACACCGGCAGGCGGGCGCTGCACGACATGAACGGAATGATGAGCATCGTGAGCATCCTGTCCTTGCGGCTTTCCAGCGTGCGCGTGGCCAGAATGGCCGGCACGTTGCATCCGAAACCCATCAGCAGCGGGATGAACGATTTGCCGTGAAGGCCGATCTTGTGCATCAGCTTGTCCATGATGAACGCCGCGCGGGCCATGTAGCCCGTGTCTTCCATCAGCGAGATGAAGAAAAACAGAATCAGGATGTTGGGCAGAAAAACGATGACGCCCCCCACCCCGCCGACGATTCCGTCGGCGAGCAGCTCGCGCAGCGGCCCCTCGTGCATAACGGACCGTATCCAGCGGCCCAGCCACTCCACGCCGCTCTCCATCCATCCGGCCGGAATGCTGCCTATCGAGAAAGTCGTCTGGAACATGATCCACATGAAAAACAGGAAGATGGGCAGCCCCCATATCCGGTGGGTCATGATGCGGTCGATGCGGTCGGATGTCTGTTCTTCGCGGGGCGGCCTTTTCCGGCACGTCTCTTCGAGCGCACCGGCGATGAATCCGTATTTGGCATCCGAAATGATCGCCTCGGCCGTATCGCCGTATTGCCGTTCGAGTTTGCGCCGGAACAGCGAGGCGGTCGAAAGAAGGTCGTCGAAATTGTCGGCTCCTTCGACCAGCTTGTGGATGTCGGCGTCGCCGCTCAGCAGCTTGATGGCCAAATAGCGCGACGAGTACCGGGCGACGATGTCCTTGTCGGGCCACAGTTTCTCTTGCAGGGCGCGGATGCAGGCCTCGATGTCGGCGCCGTAGTTGATGTGGATGTGGCGGACGTGCGGCTCGTTGTCTTCGAACACGTCGATGACGGTTTTAAACAGCTCGCGGATGCCCTCCCGGCGGTAGGCCACGGTCGGGACGATCGGGATGCCGATCATGCCGGCCAGACTGCGGTAATCGAATTGCGTGCCCGATTTCTCCAGCTCGTCGTACATGTTCAGCGCGATGACCACCTTGAGGTTCATGTCGATGAGCTGCGTGGTGAGAAACAGGTTGCGTTCGAGGTTCGAAGCATCGACCACGTTGATGACCACATCGGGCATTTCGCCGAGCAGGTGGCTGCGCACGTAGAGCTCTTCGGGCGTGTATTCGGTGATGGAATAGGTGCCCGGCAGGTCGACCAGTTCGAACGTGTAGCCGTCCTGACGGAACGAGGCCCGTTTGGCTCCGACCGTCACGCCGCTGTAGTTGCCCACCCTTTCGTGCGCACCGGAGGCGGCGTTGAAGAGCGACGTCTTTCCGCAGTTGGGGTTGCCCACCAGCGCCACGTTGATCGTTTTGCTCGCTTCGTGCAGAAATCGGTTGACCGATTCGCCCCGGAACGTCGCTTCGGCGGGCAGATCGACATACCGGCCGACGGCTTCCGTGGCGACGGACACTTCGATCAGTTCGGCTTCGCTGTTGCGCAGGGCGATGCGGTAGCCCATGATTTCGTATTCGATCGGGTCGAGCAGCGGTGCGTTCTTGATGACCGTGACGACCTGTCCGCGGACGAATCCCATTTCGGTGATGCGGTGGCGGAACGACCCGTGTCCGAAGACTTTGGTGATGATGCCCCGTTCGGAGGTCTTGAGTTCCGACAACCGCTTGACGTATGTTTTCTTATCTTCTTCCATAAAAACAGGCTCCGCCGGGGCGGGCGATGGTGCGAAAATAGGCAGCCGGACAGTAGCGCGCAATACCGGAATGTAGGGTGATTCCGCGCAGCAGGTACCCGACGGACGGTTCCGAGGAGCCGCCGTGCAAAGATAGAATACTATCCCGAATCTTGTACGGGCCGCCTCCAAAAAGAGTCGTCCCGTCTTCCGAGTCGTCTTCTCCCGGCGCAGATAAACGGGTCGTGCGGTGCGATTTCGCGCTTCGACCCGATGTTTTTCGCCCGAAAATCCGTATTTTCGTAGAGCGGATGCGTGCGACCGTATGCACCGTGACGAAAATCTTAACCTAAACAATTTAAAATGAGTGCGAAAAAAATTGCCGGCACTGTGCTGGCCGTTTTGTTGCTGTGCGCGGGACGACTCGGCGCGCAACATGCGGTGCCCCTGAACGTCGCTGTCGGGGAAACCAAAGGATTTACGATGGAAGAAGTCGAAAAAGGCGTGTTCGAAGTGACGACCGCGCCCGGCAATGCGACGGTTCGGTTCGATCCGCTGACGGACGCCCTTTCCGACGACATTGCCGTGCTGAGCTTCGATTATTTCTGTGCTTCGGGCATGGAATTCATGGTCGTCACGGTCAACGACGACGCTTCGCGCATCGAGGAGAATATGATCCGCATGCCGATCGCCGAGGGATGGAGCACGTTCTCGGTCGATGTGACCGACAAACTGAAAAAGTTGCAGGGTCCCGGAGACTATCTGAGCCTGCTCATCGTGCCCAGTACGGCCCGCCCGACGACGATGCGCATCAAGAATCCCCGTCTGAGGGCCTACACCGAAAAGGAAATGGCGCAGAACAGGGTGAAAGTCGAACGCGAGGAGCGCGAGAAAAGGCTCAACCGCGACATCGACGTATACCTGAAGAAAAACCATCCCTGCCGTGTGACCGAAGTAAAGGTGACCGACGGTGCCGTCGAAGTGAGCGGAGACATCAAGGGAATGCCCGGCGAAGTCTATCTGTGCGAAGTGCCGATGTTCGGCGAGCTGACCGAAAAGGACTTCCTCACCGAGCGCCGGATCGACAAGCCCAAAACCTTCAAGCTGAAATTCGACCGTTACGCCGACATCGACGGGCAGCGCTACGACCGTCTCTATTCGCGCTGGGTGCTGGCCCAGAAGTCGCAGAAAGGGTATCTGATCTGTTCGCACGGCCGGTATGCCGACGAGGTGGCGTCGCTCTACAAGCTGCCGCACGAGACGGTGGCCAGCAAGAAAGGCATCGGCGGATTCCACAACAGCCCCTATGTTTCGGACCTCGACAGCCTGCAGGCCACCAGCGTGACGGTCAACGTGGGTCTGGGATTCATGCGTCTTACGCCGTCCGACAATTCGATTCCGTTCGAATACAACGGCAAGACCTATTATGCGGATCGCAAAGCGATCGAGAATTTCGATAAAACGTTGCAGTTCACCGCTTCGAAGAACATCATCGTCTCGGCCATCGTCCTCATCGCGCCCGAACGCTCCTTCGCCGACAAGGAGGTCGGCCGTCTGTTCGAGCATCCCGACTTCGATCCGGCCGGCATCTACACGATGCCCAACATGACGACGCTCGAATCGCTGAACCTCTATGCCGCTGCCATCGACTTTCTGGCTGCGCGGTACAGCCGTCCCGACAAGAAATACGGACGCATCCACCACTGGATCGCCCACAACGAAGTCGATGCGGGATGGGTCTGGACCAATGCCGGGGTGAAGACGCCGCTGCGGTTCATGGACATTTACATGAAGTCGATGCGCCTGCTCTATTACACGGCCCGCAAGTACAACCCCCATTCGGAGGCGCTCATCACGCTGACCCACTACTGGCAGGACCGCCACAACGAGTATTGCTATCCGTCGGCCCGGCTGCTCGAACTGCTGCTCGACTATACGGAAGCCGAAGGCGATTTCAAATGGGGCGTGGCCCATCATCCCTATCCCCAGTCGTTGTTCGAACCCAAGGCATGGCTCGACGAACAGGCGACGTTCGACTACGACACGCCGCTCATTACGTTCAAGAACCTCGAAGTGCTCGACGCATGGATCAAACAGCCGCGTGCGCTCTATAAAGGCAAGGAAAAACGGACGCTCTACCTTTCCGAGCAGAATCCCAACTCGAAAGACTACTCCGACGAGGCGTTGATGGAGCAGGCTGCCGGTATGGCCTATGCGATGAAGAAGCTCGAAGCCTGCGACGGCATCGACGCCTACCAGATGCACGGCTGGTTCGACCAGCGCGGCGAGGGCGGTCTCCGTATCGGCGTGCGTCGTTTCGTGGACGACGAGACCGATCCGGCGGGACGCAAGCCGGCGTGGTTCGTTTTCCAGGCCTTCGGAACGGACAAGGAGGAACAGAAGTTCGAATTCGCCAAGAAGATCATCGGCATCGACAATTGGGACGAGATTGTCTACAAGGCTCCCATCCCGATGAAGTCGCAGAAACAGGCCGCAAACCAGTGATATAGGGAGGCATGTCGAACGCTGTTTTATCGAAAACACTGACGCTCGCGGCGTTCTGCGCCGCGGCGTGGCTTTCGGTCCGGGCTGCCGGACCGGAAGCCTCTCCCCGTGCGGGGAGGGATCTCAAGGCCGATACGTGGACGGCGACCGATGCGCTGGGAAGGGCGTTGCCCGGATACGACGAGTGCGGTCCCCGCCGGGCCGGCCGCACGGTGGCCATGTTCTACTTCATGACGCACAACCAGCCCGGAAATCCGCACGGTCCCTACGACGTGACGAAGATCCTCGCGGCCGATCCGAAAAATCCCCGCTGGGGCGGCGGCACGCATTATTGGGGCGAGCCCGAAGCGGGCTATTACATCATGAAGGACGAGTGGATCGTCCGCCGCCATGCCCGTCAGTTGTGCGATGCGGGGATCGACCTGATCGTGCTCGACAACACGAACGACGTGATCTATAAGGACGTCTTCGTGTTTATCGCCGACGTGTTTCGCAAGATGAGGGCCGAGGGCGAGGCCACGCCGCAGATCGCCTGTCTGGCCAGTCAGAGCTCGGTGCTGCAACTCTGGGAGCAGATTTACAGCCGGGGCCTCTACGCCGACCTGTGGTTCCGGTGGAAGGGCAAGCCGTTGCTGCTCTTCGGACAGCATGTCACCGGAGGGCGCGACGAGGTGGACGACGTGCGGTTCCCCGAAGCGATCGCGGACTTTTTCACGATCCGTCAGAGCTGGGCGTGGACGACGCTCCGGTGGTACGACGACGGACACGACGAATGGCCGTGGGTGGACCATTATCCGCAGTCCGTAGGCTGGAGCGAGTCGCCCGACCGGGCCGAATACGTGCCCGTGGCGGCGGCCGAGCATCCGCTTTCGAACATCGGACGCAGTTTCCACGACGGCGTCCAGCCTGCCGCCAACGAGTACGACGTGACGGAGGACACCGACAAGGGCCTCTATTTCGAACAGCAGTGGCAGCGGGCGCTGGAGGTCGATCCGGAATTCGTGTTCGTGACCGGATGGAACGAGTGGACGGCCGGACAGATGACGCGCCGCATCGAAGACTACGCCGAGGAGATGGCGCGCTGGGATTTCTTCCCCGGAGCCGACTGCGGCAAGGGCGGACGCAAGGTCGAAATGGGCGAATCCTATTTCATCGACCAGTACAATCAGGAGTTCAGCCGCGACATCGAACCGATGAAGGGCGGGCACGGCGATAACTACTACTATCAGTTGATGGCCAACGTGCGTCGCTACAAGGGCGTGGAGAAACCCGAACCGGCCGGAGAGCCGTTCACCATCGACATCGACGGCGGGTTCGACCAGTGGACTGCCGTGCGCAAGACGTACTACGACCACCGCGGCGACACGTATCACCGCGACAGCCCCGGCAATTTCTCGGCCGGTCCGTATGTCGACACGACGGGACGCAACGACATCGTCGAGTCCAAAGTGGCCCGCGACGACAAGTACGTGTATTTCTATGCGAAGACGGCCGATAAGCTGACGCCCTGCACGGACCCTTTCTGGATGCTGCTGTTCATCGATGCGGACGGCGACCGTGCTACGGGATGGGAAGGCTACGATCTGCTCGTCAACGGCGAGATCCGCGGCGAGGGTACCTCGACCGTCATGCGGTTCGGCAAAGGCCGGTGGACGGGAGCCAAAGGCATCGCCTTCCGGAGCGAGGGCAACGAGTTGATGGTGCGTGTTCCGCGTTCGTATTTCGGCGACGGACCGTTGGCTTTCGACTTCCATTGGGCCGATAACATTCAGAAATTGTACGACATCGACGAGTTCCTGCTGCACGGCGATCAGGCGCCGTCGCGCAGGGCGAATTACCGATTCGAAGAATAAAACCGACTGACCCGAATGAAAATGAGAAAAATTATGTTTAGCGTTCTGCTCGCGGCTTTTTCCCTGCCGGGAATGCTCTCCGGCACGGTGCGGGCGAACCCAGGCAGTCCTGTGCCGCAATTCAAACAGAGCAGTTATGCCGGAGAGGCGACGACGCTTGCGAACGACCGTATCGCGCTCGATTTTTTCAAACGCATCAAAGGCTGGGGATGGGGCGAAATCCGTACTCCGTCGGGCAAGCTGATGGCCGTGCTGGATCATCTGGGCGAGATCATGATTCTCGATCAGGACATCCCGATGCGTCTGGAGGCCGACACGGTCGTGCGTCGTGCGGACGCTGAGGGCGAAAGCCTCGTCTTCGATGTCCGCTCGGTCGTCGTGCGCGACATGCTGCAGGGAACCTCTTTCGACAACTGGATGCACTATCCCTACACCGAGCCGGCCCTGACGGGTACGGTGACCGTGACGCTCGAAAAGGACTCTCCTTTCGTGAAACTTTCCTACGACCTGACGGCTACGGGCAACTATACGCTGCGTTATATCCGCGGTCCGTGGCTCAAGGTGGGCGAGTCGTCGTTCGGTACGCAGAAGGACGATGCGATCCTGCCCGGCGTGGACTGGGCCGTGGGAGACGAGTGGACCAGCGGGTCGGACTTTTTCAAAGACCCGTGGGCGCTGCGTGTGGCCCCCCACCCCAACAAGGTGTCGGTTCCGGTGATGGCCATCAGCCACGAAGGCGACGGCATCGGGCTGGCATGGGACCCCAACGCCGTGGCGGCCCGCTGGTTCAACTACCGCACCCAGCACCCCCAGCCGGTGTTCGCTTCGCCCAACTTCGTGGACCGGATGAATAACCAGTTGATGGGGTTGATGATTCCCGACGCCTCGGTCGAAGGACACGAGAATGAAATCTACGCACAGGTGCCCGTCGAACTGCGCATCGGCGAGAAGGTTCGGTTCGATGCCGAACTGTGGCTCAGCAAGGGCAACAGCGTGGATGTCGTGACCGACTGGGTAAAGCGGCACGGGCTGCCCGAACCCTCCGCTCCGAAATGGGACTACCGCGATGCGCTCGACCGCATGGCCGGCGCCTACAATACGAACCTGTGGCACGAAGGCCGCGGATTCGGTGTCGTGCAGCGTTCGGAGAACGAGGCGAGTCCCCGCATACCCGGATTTCTGGCCCGCTACATGGCCGAAAATCCGAAGTCGGACGTCGTCAGGCAGTTGCAGGCCAAGGTCGAGTCCCTTCGTCCGAAGAGTCCGAAAAACGCCGCTCCGGCCAAAGCGCCCTCCGAAGAGGAAATCCGGGCCCGTCTCATCAAGCAGGGCGACGACATCCTCGCCATTCAGCGTCCCGACGGTTCCTTTGCGTTCGAGCCCGACGGCCGCCACTACCGCAAGGACGACTTCAAAGTGGCCACCTCTTTCGTCGAACCGATGGGGCTCGACGGGGCGACGGCGCTCGACATCACCATCCTGCCGGCGATGGAACTGCTCGAAATCGGTCGCCGGACCGGCGAGGAGCGCTTCCTGAACGCAGCCCGCAAGGCGATCGATTTCTGCATGCCGATGACGCGGCCCGAAGGAGGCGATTTCTGGGAGACGCCCCTGCATGCGGCCAACCTGCTCGCCGCCGGACATGCCGCCGTGGCCAACTACAAGGCCTACGAGCAGTTCGGGGACGAGACCTACAAGCGCAAGGCGGTCTACTGGATGCGGACTCTGTTTCCTTTCACCCACCTCTGGGAGCCGGACGATATTCCGATGCTCTACAACACGAAACCCGTACTCAGCTCCAGCGACTGGTATTTCGCCAACTGGGTGCGCGATCACGTGCAGTGGGAAGTCCTTTCCGTGTTCGCCCAGTCGGTCGCCAACGGCATCCGCTGGGAGGAGGTCGATCCCGAAATCGACTGGCTGAAATTCCATCGCGGCATCACCCATGCCGCCATGCGCTGGATGAACGTGCATACCGACGACAACTGGCGGCCGCACAACATTCCCGAAACCTACGACCGCTATCGGCAGGGGGCTTTCGACTACTGTTTCCCCGATACGCACAATGCGGTGACGGGCAATTACGGCGGTATGTTCATTCCGCCTTCCGCCATCGCCGATAACATCTATTACCTGCTCGACAGGGAGGCCGAAGCGAATGCGAAATCCTCCCGCAGCCGGAAGTAAGCCGTTCCGGCGACGAATCGGGGCCGGGAGTCGCCTTTCGGGGATGCTCCCGGCCTCTTTTCGTTCCGATTCCGCCGAAAGACGCGTGTACGGAAAACCGGATCGCGCGGCCCCTCCCCTGCCGGCCGGCGGCGGGAAATCGAAATTTTTCGGACACGTATGTCGCCTCGGACGGCCGGTCGCCGGAGGAGAACGTTCGGAAAACGAGCGGCGGACGTCGGAACGGACATGATTTTTCCGACAAGCGTCCCGATGCGAATCGGGCGGCCGGGTTGCCGGCAGAGGACGAACATTTTAAAGAATCATGCGATGAATGGATTCAAATTTTTACCGGTCGCGGTGCTGATGTGTCTGGGACTCTCGCAGGCTCAGGCGTTTGCACGCCCCGAAAAGGAATACAAGATATTCCAGTTTCCCCGCACGGCGATTCCGCGCATCGACGGGGAGTTCTCGGATTGGGATATGGTGCCCGACAGCTATGCCGTCGGACTCTCCGAGCTGTACGATACGCACGGCGGCCGGGGAACGAAGCTCGACCCCAAAGAGTTCGATCTGAGGGTGAAGGTCGGTTGGGTCGACGGCGAAAACAGGCTCTATTTCTATTTGGAGGCCTACGACGATTGCTGGGATTTTACCGATGCCGGACTCCGGCAGGATATTTTCGAACTGGTCGTCGATGCCGATCTGTCGGGCGGGCCCTTCATCAAGGAGGACAACGGCAACCTGAACAAACTGCCGGTGAGCGACCTGCATTTCAAGGGACACGGCGCGCATGCCCAGAACTACCATATCTTCACGCCGGTCCGGCAAGGCAAGGACTGGGCGATGGTCTGGGGGGCTACGCCGTGGATCAAGGATTTCCCCTATGCCAACGTCGCCTACGATTACGATTTCGCTCCGGGGCAGAGCGGCGTGCTGAAGATGGAGTTCTACATCACGCCTTTCGATTACGCTTCGCCGGAGGGTATCGCCTCATCGGTCGTTTCCCGCCTTCGGGAGGGCGAGCTCGTCGGCATGTCGTGGTGCATGATCGACTTCGACGTCGATAAGCCCAAGGCCGATCCGGTGATGTGTCTCTCCCATGATTTCCGGATGATCCGCGACGCCTCCTTCCTGAACGCCTTTAGGCTCATGCCGCTCGAAGCGCCCTATCGTCCGAAGATCGAGGCCGAATGGAGCTTCGCCGAAATCGACCGGAACGAGCGCCTCGTCCGGTTCGAAGACCGTTCGCGGGGCGAGGTGACCCGGCGAATCTGGGATTTCGGGGACGGTACCCGCTCCGAAGAGAAATATCCGATCCACCGCTATGAAAAAGCCGGCGAGTGGACCGTCTCGCTGACGGTCGAAGGCCCGGAAGGAAAGGATTGCCGGACCAAGGTCTGGGAAGTCGTTACCCGGTAAGGACCCCCGACGGTCGTTTCGGCCGTCGGGTCCGATGCCGGGAAACGGACCGGAACGTTATGGAAGGAGAAAGCGGAGTCGCTTTCTCCTTCCCTGTTTTTTGTCTCTCCCCTCTCCTGCTTCGGTCGGAATGTCGGAATCGGGAGTCGGACCGCCGGTGCGAGTGCGTGCCGGAAATAAGCGGGAGCATCGTTCGGGATAAGGAACCGGCCGGTTCGAAGCGTCCTTAAAAGGAGGGATCAATAAAGTATAAATCGCACTTTATCTGTATTGCTTCGGAGGAAGGCAGCGGTTATACCGCATGAAAAGGCATCGTTCGAAAAAAGTTACGTTACAGAATCGTTACGGTGACTTTTTTCGAGCTTTGCTTTTAATGGTTTGGTTTTTCGATCCTTGCCCCTTGTTTCCCAGCAACGAATAACTCTAACCGACGTATGTATCTTGAAAGGTTCGGAGTTACGACAAGGAGCACTTTCAACGTCCTGTTCGGACGTGACTGTGCGGTTCTCGTTTCGGAGCCGGTGGAACGGACGGAGTACGGGCCCGACCGGCCGATGGCCGCCGGAGCGTTCGGGAGTGGAAAATCTTTCGCTTGCCGTGCCGCTGTGGCGTCCGGTGAGGGGAAATCGGTGAATGATAGGCGTTTTTTCGGATGCGGTTCCGTGTGTGGGGGACGAAAATAAGGACGGTCGTTTCTTATCCCCGTTGCATGCACAGTTCTTCGTGGTCTGTGTGCGGATCGTTCTGTCGCCGAACGATCCGGAATCCTTGTTTGCGATAGAAACGGACGGCTCTCCTGTTTTCTGCATAGACATTCAACCGGAGGCTTTCGTGCAGGGTCCCGGCCTGTTCGAGCAGGCTTCGGCCGATGCCCTCGCTCTGACGGTCGGGATCGACGAACAGGGCGGCGACGAAATTTCCTTTCAGGGATACGAAACCCGTCAGGCGCCCGGTCGCTTCATCCTGATGGATGAAAGTGCGGGCCGAAGGCAGATAGCGTCTGCGCATGGCGTCCGTCTGTTTTTCCCAATAGGTTCGGTCGATGAACGAATGAGCCGAAACGGAGCCGCGCAGCCAGATGTCCAGCACGGCGTCCGTGTCTTGCGGTTCGAAAGGGCGGATCATGGTAGGCAGGAAAAGAAGAAGGTACCCATAGGGGTACCTTCATAGATTTTGCAATCGAAATCCCCGGTCCGTGTCCGCAGACCGGACGGTGGATCCGCCCGTTTATTCGGCCGCAGCTTCTTCGGCGTTTTCGGCAGGAGCTTCAGCAGCCGCACCGGCTTCCGTGGCGGGTACGCCTTGCAGAAGATTCTGGTTGCCTTCGAGCGACTGTTCCAACGCTTTTTCTACGCCGCTTTTGCTCGACGAAATGCCGGCCGAAGGCATCGTCATCGTGGCCGCGAGGCTCAGAACGACGATGGAAATGGCGAGGCCCCACGTGAATTTTTCGAGAAAATCCGCGGTCTGACGAACTCCCATCACCTGATTCGATGCGCCGAAATTGGCTGCCATGCCGCTTTTGGGACTCTGGGCCAGAACCGCGAGTATAATCAGCACGCTCGCGATCAAAATCAAAACAATGCAAAAAATGTACATCCTCTGTAAATATTTAAACGTTTATAATTTTCCGTTCTCCCTTCGCTCCGATTTTTTCGCTTCGTCCAAACCGGCGATAAGTTGGGCAAAATAAACACTTTTTTCCGGATATAACAAACTTAATTTGTTATAAATCGCTTTTGCTTTGGAATAAAGCCCCTGTCGGGCGAAAATTTCGGCCAGCTCTTCGGATACCAGATCGGGGTCCTCGGCGACGGATTCCTTGGCCAGATTCACGGGTGGCGTGCCCGTGTTTTTTTCGGGAACGATGCGCCGGGGCGCGGCCGCGAGAAACCGCTCGATCGTGTCGAGCGTGGGGCTTTGCGAAGCGGAATCGTTGGGAGCCGCTACCCCGGACAGAGGTTGTGCCATGCGTCGGAACGACGGTGCGGGACGGGCCTGCAACCATGCGTCGGGCAGGAATTCCTCTTTTCCCGTCCGCTGCCGGAGCAGCAGACGCACCGTGTCGAACCAAGGATACTGCGCCAGAATCTCTTCCAGCCGGTCGGCGGAGAGGCCTCGGAGCCTGTCCGGGATTTCGGTCTCGAAACTTTTTACCATTGTGCGACGGCGGCGTTGAAAATGTCCTCGACGAGCTGTTCCACGATTTCGGGAATCAGCGTGGGCTCCACTTCCTGAAGCAGCCGGTTGCTGTCGTAGGGAAGAAAGGCCGAGAATGTCTTGTCGTAGTTCTGGGACGGGTCGATCGCGTTGGTGAACCGCACTTTGACCGTGATGGTCAGGTTGTTACGGACGGCCACTTCGTCGCCCGAAATCGACGCGGGCGTAGACATGTAGTTGGTGATCTCGCCCTCGAAGTTCAGGTCGCCGCCCTCTTTGACCAGCATCAGCTTGGTCTGGCGCGTGAAACGGTCCTGCAACGCCTCGGTCAGCGTCGAGCTCAGGATCGGCGCCACGAGCAGCGCGTTGTTCGGAAAGCGGGCGATGCTCACCGTCTTGACTTCGGGGGATATGGAGGCTCCCGAAAACGAATAGGTCACCTTGCAGGTCGAAAACAGCAGCGGGCAGAGCAGCAGCGCAGCGATCCTGCCCACGGCGCGTCGCCGTCTCTTGCCCGTCCCGACGAAAGGTTTCGGACAGAGGTTCGTCCGTTTATTTGATGTCGTTCTCATCGATGTTCAGTTCTTTGATTTTACGGTACAGGGTCCGTTCGGAAATGAACAGTTCCCGCGCGGCTTCCCTGCGCCTGCCGTTGTGTTTGCGGAGGGCCCGCACGACGGCCTCCCGCTGTGCCTTCTCCTTGGTCATCTCCTCTCTGGGCACCTCGTCGGTCACTTCTTCCGTGTCGGTGAACTCTTCGTCCGGCATGGCCGGCTGCCGCACCGGGCTGACCGTATAATGATGAGGCATGAGGCTCGGCGGTTCGCTTTTCGTCGGCTCGTAGCGGCGTTCTGCCAGTAGTTCGGACATCATGCGTTTCATTTCGTTCATGTCGGCCCTCAGGTCGAACAGCACTTTGTAGAGCAGTTCCCGCTCGTCGCTCATGTCCTTCGGGGCGGAGTGTTCCATCACCATCGGCACCGAGGAGGGCGGCGCATAGTCGGGAAGGTATTTTTTGAGGATTTCGCCCGAAATCGCTCTCGACTCCTCGACGGCCGATATTTGTTCTGCAACGTTTTTGAGCTGCCGGATATTGCCCGGCCATGCGTAATTTTCCAGCAGACGGCGCGCTCCTTCGTCGAGCGTGATGGCCGGCATGCGGTACTGCAGCGCGATGTCGGACGCGAATTTGCGGAACAGCAGGAAAATGTCGCCCTTGCGTTCCCTGAGCGGCGGTATGAGGATCGGCACGGTGTTGAGCCGATAATAGAGGTCTTCGCGGAACCGTCCGTCGCGGATGGCCTGACGGAGGTTGATGTTCGTCGCGGCCACGACCCGCACGTTGGTTTTCTGCGCCTTCGAGGAACCTACGCGGATGAATTCCCCGGTCTGGAGCACGCGCAGCAGGCGCACCTGTGTCGTGTGCGGCAGCTCGGCCACCTCGTCCAGAAAGATCGTGCCTCCGTCGGCTACCTCGAAGTAGCCTTTCCGGCTCTCCGTGGCCCCGGTGAAAGCACCCTTTTCGTGGCCGAAAAGCTCCGAGTCGATGGTGCCTTCGGGAATGGCGCCGCAATTGACGGCGATGTAATTACCGTGCTTGCGCGCGCTGTTGGCATGGATGATCTGCGGGAAAAACTCCTTGCCCGTTCCGCTCTCTCCCGTCACTAATACGGACAGGTCCGTCGCCGCCACCCTCAGGGCTATTTCCAGTGCGCGGTTCAGCGCGTCGTCGTTGCCGATGATGCCGAACCGTTGTTTTATCGTCGTTAGATCCATGTGCTCTCGATAAGGCTGCTTGTCGGGACCGAATCCCCTATTCGATGTCGGTTTCGACCGTCGAGACGGTTTCCTGTTCCGGGAACAGCATCGACTTGATGTCGGGCTCGCCGTGTTTGACGAACATGCCGTAGACGATCACGGCCAATGCCGCGATGGCGACGAGCAGGGCGATGAGAATGAATCCGTCCGTTTTCGTTTTTTTGACGAAGCCTCCCGGACCGGGCTGGGGTCTGCCCTGCATGGGCGGACGCTGCGAGGGGCGGGCGCCGCGAGGGGCCGAGGACCGGGGCGGAAAGGGTGGACGGTTCTGTCCCGCAGCGGGAGCGTTCGTTCGCGGATAGCCGTTCTGCCGAACGGGAGGCTCCTGCTTTCCGGGCATCCGGTCCGGTGCCGTGGTGGCAGCCGGTCTGCCGGGACGAACGGGAGCGGCCGCCTGCGGTCCGTTCTGCGGAACCGGCGGCTGCGGTGCGGTCGTTCTCGGCCGTTGTGCCGGGGGCATCGCGGCCGGCTCCGGTTTTCTCCGAACTTCTGCTCCGGAGAGGACCTTGGCAAAGGCTGCCTCCGCCGGTTCCTGCCGACGGACGGAGGTCTGTCCGGTGCCGGTTCCTGCCGACGGCGAGAGTGTGGAACCTGCTGCCGGTCCCGGTGCGTCCGCCGGTGCGGACGTCGGTCGGGGTGCGGTCTGCGTATCGTCCTCCAGCCGATACGCGCCCTCGCTGTCGGCTACGAGCCGCCCCACCCCTTCGACGAGGAACGAGCCTCGGACGGCGATACCGGCTTTCATGCCGGCCACATAGTCGTCGACGGCTTTGCGGGCTTCCTCCGGAGCGAGTCCGCATACGTTCGCCACGCGCTCGACGAGGACCCCGTCGTCTTTTTTGAGAAACGGGACGAATACGATCTTCCCGTCCGTATCTTTGCGGATGAACGCCCCGAACTGGGGAACGACCAGCCGTTTGTTGCTTCGCATGTAATCGGCGACAATCTTATCCACCATAACTTCCAACCGTTTGTAAATTCGTTTTCAAAGGTATTCTTTTTTCGTAAGAGTAACAAAACGTCCGCTCAAAAATCGTGTCGGAATGGGCTCCGGGCCGTATTTCCCGCACGGAAACGCGTCGCGGGGCGAAATAAAGTCCCGTCGGGTTGTTTTTCTCCGGAAGAATCGCCTTCTTTGCATTTCCGTTGCCGGGCCGATCCGGCTCGGCTACTTCGGCAGGATTGATGCGATGTAGCGAAGACGGATAAGCGATTTTTAATCCGAAAGCAGAATGAAAAACAAGTACATCGATTTGATCGAACAGACGTTCGAATTTCCACAGGACGAGTTTTCGGTCGTGGACAACGAGTTGAATTTCCATGAAGTGCCGCTGATGGATGTCATCAAACAGTACGGCACTCCGTTGAAGATCACCTATCTGCCGAAGATCACCTCGCAGATACAGCGGGCCAAGCGGCTCTTCAACGTGGCGATGGCGAAGGTGGACTACAAGGGCAACTACAACTATTGCTACTGTACCAAAAGTTCGCATTTTTCGTTCGTGCTGGAGGAGGCGCTCAAAAACGAGATCAACCTCGAAACCTCCTCGGCCTACGACATCCACATCATCAATTCGTTGTACGACGGAGGGATCATCGACAAGAGCATCTACATCATCTGCAACGGTTTCAAGCGTCCGCAGTACGTGGAGAACATCGCTTCGCTCGTCAATAACGGATTCGAGAACACGATTCCCATCATCGACAACAAGGAAGAACTCTCCCTGCTCGACGGCGCGATCGACAAGCGTTGCAAAATAGGCATCCGCATCGCTTCGGAGGAAGAGCCCAAATTCGATTTCTACACTTCGCGTCTGGGCATCCGTTACAACGACATCGTCGAGTATTACAGGACCAAGATCAAGAACAACAAGAAATTCCAGCTCAAGATGCTGCATTTCTTCATCAATACCGGCATCAAGGATACGGCTTACTATTGGAACGAGCTGAACAAGTGTCTGAGCGTCTACTGCGAGCTGAAAAAGATCTGTCCGGAGCTCGATTCGCTCAACATCGGGGGAGGCTTCCCCATCAAGAATTCGCTGGCTTTCGATTACGACTACGAATATATTACCGAGGAGATCGTCGCGCAGATCAAGAACGTCTGCAATCAGGCGGGAATCGACGAGCCGAACATATTCACCGAATTCGGATCGTTCACCGTGGGCGAAAGCGGCGCGACGCTTTTCTCCATCATCAACCAGAAGCAGCAGAACGACCGCGAAAGCTGGTACATGATCGACAGCTCCTTCATGACGACGCTGCCCGACATCTGGGGCATCAACCAACGTTATATCCTGCTGGCCATCAACAATTGGGACAAGGAGTATCAGCGTGTTTTCCTCGGCGGTCTCACCTGCGACAGCGAGGACTACTACAACGGCGAGTCGCACTCCAACGCGATCTTCCTGCCCAAGCTCGGTGACACGCCGCAGTACATCGGCTTTTTCCATACCGGAGCCTATCAGGAATCGGTCGGCGGCTACGGAGGCATCCAGCACTGTCTGATTCCCGCTCCCAAGCACATCATCATCGACCGGGACAAGGGCGACAACGAATATTACACCCGCCTCTTCGCCAAGGAGCAGAGCTATCGGTCGATGATGCGGATTCTGGGTTATTGATCCAGCTGTCCCGCGAAGCGGAGAAAGCGAGAGCAACGAAATGCCCGGCTTGTGAAAACGGCCGGGCGTTTTCCGTATCGTTCGGAGGCATTCGCGAAAGATGAAGGCCTTCGGCTCGTTTTTGCGGGATTCTATTTCAGACGCTTTCCCGAACGCTTCCGAAAATAGCGGGTCGTCCGAGGGGTTTCTTCCTGTTTCGTGCGGCCGCCGCTCCCCGTTTTCTTCGACGGTTTCGGTCGAAGGAGGACTGAAGACTTGCGTGTTGCTGCCAGTCGGCAGCGGGAAGTCGAGCGATTCCCTGTTTCGATGTACCGACGGAAAGTTTGTGCGGCCTTGTTTTCAGGACGATGCCCCTGTCCTTCCGCCGGAATCGGGGCCGAGTATTCGGCTCTCCGTCGCGAGGTGTACGGATTCGAAAATGGCAGACGGAAATGTCTTCCCGTCGCAGTATATGATGGCTAAAGGTGGGATGCAAAGCGCCCGAAAGGCGAGGACCGGCACGTCCGGTTTTTCGGATGTTTTTTCAGGGGTACGGGAACGGATGGTTTCGGCCCGGCGGCGAAAGAGAGCGCCGATGCCCGCGATGCCTGCCTCGGAAACTGCGGCCCGGAGCGGCGGCAAAACCGGGGAGAGAGCCGACCGATGTTTCCGCTTCGCGGCATTCGGCCTTCGAGACGACAGGGTACTATCGGCTCTCCCCTTCCCCTTCGAGATGCTCCGAGAGCTTTTCCCGCCACGAGGCCGGGAGTTCGACGGATCGTTGGGCTTCGAAGTCGAAGGCGACGAGCACCGTCGTGCATTCGGTTTTGACCTCCCGTGTTTCGGTGTCGAGAATCTGCTGGAACAGCCGGAAACTTTTGTTGCCGATTTCGACGGGCCGGGTGGTCACGCAGACCGACGAGTCCATGAATATCTGCGCCTTGTAATCGGTTCGCGTCGACACCATAATCAGCCCTTCTCTCTGCCATCGGGACCCCAGATGCAGCACCCGTGCGAAAAAGTCGCTTTTGCCCAGATCGAAGTAGTGCTGCTGGTTCACGTTGTTCACGTGGCCCAGTATGTCGATGTCGGCGAAGCGCATCTGTATGTTCGTTTCGGTCATGCCTTGCGGTTTACGGTCTGAGTATCGTCACTTCGCCGCCGAGGCCGACGCGGACGATCGAAGAGGCTTTGCGTGTGGGCGTCCCTTCGCAGGAGGGATCGGCCACCCAATCGACGCCGTCGACGATTTCCCTCGAAATTTCGGCGAATGTCGCGGGAGCGGGCCGGCCCGACAGGTTGGCCGAGGTCGATACGAGCGGCCGGTTCAATTTGTGGATCAACCGTTGGCAAAATTCGTGCTGCGGAATGCGGATGCCCAGCGTGCCCTCGTCGGGAAGCAGGTTGTCCGCCACGGCGCATCCGCCCGGCAGCACGAGCGTCAGCGGCTTGTCGGCTACCTCGTAGAGCTGCCATGCGATGTCCGGCACTTTCTTTATATAGAGCGAAACCTTGTCGAGGTGGTCCAGCAGCACGAGCATGCTTTTCTTGTCCGTGCTCTGCTTGAGCCGGTATATGCGTTCGACGGCTTCGGGGTTCGTCGCATCGCACCCTATGCCCCACACCGTGTCGGTCGGATAGAGGATCAGGCCGCCCCGGCGCAGCACCTCCAGCGCTTTGTAGATCGGTTCTTCGGTCATTGTGTCTCGGATTCGGAACGGCACAAAAGTAAGTTTTTTTTGCCTATTTTTAAAAAAGAGGTTAGCTTTGCGACACTGGAAATCAAAAACGAAACGAACATATCATGGGAAGAGCATTTGAGTACCGTAAGGCGCGAAAGCTGAAAAGATGGGGCAACATGGCCCGTACTTTTACCAAACTGGGAAAGGAAATCGCCATCGCCGTCAAGGCCGGCGGACCCGATCCGGCGGGCAATACCCATCTTCGGGTGCTGATCCAGAATGCCAAGGCCGCCAATATGCCCAAGGAGAACGTGGAACGCGCCATCAAGCGCGCCACTTCCAAGGAAATGGGCGATTACAAAGAGATGGTCTACGAAGGCTACGGCCCCTTCGGCATCGCCATGGTGATCGAAACCGCGACGGACAACACGACCCGCACGGTGGCCAACGTCCGCAGCTATTTCAACAAGGCGGGCGGTTCGCTCGGTACGTCGGGCTCGCTGGCTTTCCTGTTCGACCACAAGTGCGTGTTCAAGATCGCCCGCAAGGACGGAATCGACACCGACGAACTGGAACTCGAACTGATCGACCTCGGCGTGGACGAAGTGTTTGCCGACGGCGAGGAGATCGTCATCTACGGTCCGTTCGAAGCCTACGGTTCGATCCAGAAGTACATTGAGGACCACGGCTACGAGCTCATCAGCGGTGAGTTCGAGCGCATCCCGATGGATACCAAAGAGGTGACCGAAGAGCAGCGCACCTCGATCGAAAAACTGATCGAGAAGTTCGAGGAGGACGAAGACGTGGTCAACGTGTTCCACAACATGAAGGAACCCGACGAAGCCGCGCAGGAATAATCTGCGGCGTCTCCGACGCCACGAGAAACAGGGCACCCGGAATCGACCGGATGCCCTGTTTTCTTTTTCCCGTTCCGGGACAACCGTCGTATTCCGGATTGGTATGTAAAATCCGATTATTCGTATGCAGCGATATGTGCGATGCGGTATCGGAGCCACGGCAATTCCGTTGTCGTTCTTTCTGTTTCGGAATTCCGGGGTATTGGGGGTATTTTTAGTGTATATACAATTGTTTTTAAGGATTGAGTGGTGAGTAGAAATAAATTAATTTACTATCTTTGGTTATTTTAGAAAAATCATTAAAAATAAGATTATGAAAATTAAACAAAGCGATTGGTCTTCTGATTTTAAGGAAGTATTGGCGTATTGCGAACGGAAACGACTGTTTGTGGGAGAAGGGAATCCCAATTCGAAAATTCTTCTTATCGGTAAAGAGATCAACGGCGGAACACCTCCGGCTAAAGAAGATGGTCCGCTGACGATAATCAGGGTTATTTCGGAACGGGATGTCGAAAGAAATCTGGGTACATGGAAGTCCCCCGACGGTTATGACTTGGGGAAACTGCAAGCAGATATATCGGCTCCCGGAAAAAGGAATTCGACATGGACCAATTATCAAAAACTGGTAGGTAAAGTGATCGGAAACGATTTGGGCCGTAGCCATTATAGTTTTCTCGATCATTGCTTCATGACCGAAATGAACGATATTCATTTGCCGTACAGTAATTACGGAGGAAAGGAATACCGAAAAGAAATAGATGCGATGAGAGCGTCGAGCGTGCGGGCGAGAGCGGAATTGTTCAAGATGCCGTTTTTCCGGAATTTCCCGGTCGTGGTGATGGCTTGCGGACATTATCCGAAGAAGTTCGGGGTCGATATCGAAAAGATTTTCGGTGTTGAATGGAAAAAAGAGACGAAAGTATTGTCGACCGGAAATTTCTACAACGAGCATTATGGCCCCGGCAAAATACTGATTCATACCCGACAGATGAGTATGGGCGTAACGAATCGACTGCTCTCGGAAATCGCGAGTCTTTGTGAGCCTTTTTGTCGAGTCGGCGAGAACTCGTCGCCGAAATAGAGGCGGTACTTCGGGGAATCCGTGCTTGTGGCATTCCGGCGTACGGCTCTCGCCGGAATGCTTTTGTCGGGAAGTACGTGTTCGCGGAGGAAGGCTTTGTAAGCCGCCTCTCAGGACCGCTCCTTGCGGGGTTGTTCGTAGGGGCCGACGATAAGCCGGATGGGCAGGTCGTGTCCGAAGTAGTTCCAAACCCATCCCCAGAAGACGTTGATCTTGCCTTGGATGCCCAACAGGAACATGATGTGCACGAGCGACCATGCGAGCCATGCGACGAACCCTCCGAATTGCAGTTTTCCCCATTCGACGAAGGCGTGGTTGCGGCCCACGGTGGCCATGACGCCGCGGTTCCGGTATCGGTAGGCTTCCGGCCGCTTGCCCTCGGCGATCCGTTGCAGGTTGCGGGCGAGGCGCTTGCCCTGCGAAATGGCCACGCGGGCCAGTTGCGGATGGCCGTTCGGATAGGCCGGATCGTCCTGCATCAGGGCGAGGTCGCCGACGGCGAAGACGTCGGGGCAGTCTTTTACCCGGTTGAAGGCATCCACGGCCAGACGTCCCGCCTTCTGCCGGGCCGCGAGCGGAAGCCCTTCGACGGCGCTGCATTTGACACCGCTGGTCCAGATCAGGTTGCAGGTGGCGATGGGCTCGCCTCCCTCGAAAAGCGCGTGCCGGTTTTCGAATCCCGTCATCCGTCGGTTCAGCAGGACCCGCACGCCTTTGCGTTCGAGGATGCGCAGGGCCTCGGCGGACGTTTTTTCCGACATGGCGGGCAGCACCCGGTCCTGCCCTTCGACCAGATAGATGTTCATGTGCGACATGTCCAGCCGGGGGTAGTCCCTCGGCATGACGTAGCGTTTCATTTCGGCCAGCGCGCCGGCGATCTCCACGCCCGATGCGCCGCCGCCCACGATGACGATGTTCAGCCGTGCCCGGCGTTCCTCCTCGGAAGGGGCCGTGACGGCGAGTTCGAAATTGCGCAGGATGCGGTTGCGGATGTTGAGCGCGTCGGTCAGATTCGACATGGCCAGCGCCTCCTTCTTCACGTCGTCCAGACCGTAGAAGTTCGGGATGCATCCCGTGGCGAGGACCAGATAGTCGTAGCGGACTTCTCCGATGGTCGTTCGCAGCGTTTTCCGTTCCGTGTCCACGCTTTCGATGTAGGCCATCCGGAAGTAGAAGTCCTCGCGGCGGCGGAATGCTTTGCGGAACGGAAAGGCGATGTCGCCCGCATTGAGCTGCGAGCTGGCCGCCTGATAGAGCAGCGGCTTGAACATGTGGTAGTTGTGTTTGTCGATAAGGACTACCTGATGGCCGCTTCGGCTCAGGGCCCGGATCAGTGCGATTCCCGCGAATCCGCCGCCCACGACGACGATTCGCTTTTGGTCCGTTTCGGGAATGTTCATGGACATAATCATCCGATTTTACCGTTGGTTCGGTGTGTTGGAATCGGACGGTCGCAAAAACTTTGCCGCGCTTTACGCCTCCTTTTTCGTCAGTCCCCGTTCGGAAGCCAGACGCTCCATGAAGGCGAAGGCCGCGTCGTGGTCGTTGGCGATCACGCCGTCGAGAATGGCGTCCTTGATGGCGCTTTTGATTTCGCCGATGATGCGGCAGGGTTCGAGTCCGTAGACCCGCATGATCTCCTCGCCGGTGACGGGCGGCTGGAAGTTCCGGACGCGGTCTTTCTCCTCGATTTCGCGCAGCTTGACGCGCACGAGCTCGAAGTTTTGCAGATAGCGTTTCACTTTGGCGTCGTTGGCCGAGGTGATGTCCGCTTCGCAGAGCATCATCAGGTCGTCGATGTCGTCGCCCGCTTCGAAGAGCAGCCGGCGGACGGCCGAGTCCGTCACGATCTCTTCGGAGAGAATGATCGGACGCAGATGGAGGAAGACGAGCTTCTGCACGTACTTCATCTTGTCGTTCATCGGCAGTTTCATCGTGCGGAAAATGCCGGGAATCATTTTCGAGCCGACGACCTCGTGGCCGTGGAACGTCCACCCGATCTTCGGGTCGTAGGCTCTGGTGCGCGGCTTGCCGATGTCGTGCAGCAGGGCGGCCCACCGCAGCCACAGGTCGTCGGTCCGCAGGGCGATGTTGTCGAGCACCTTGAGCGTGTGCCGGAAGTTGTCCTTGTGGGCCCGGTTCCCCACCCTTTCCACGCCCTTGAGGCGCGAGAGTTCCGGGAAGATCAGGTCGAGCAGGCCGCTGCGGTCGAACAGTTCGAACCCTTTCGAGGGTACGGGCGACAGCATGATCTTGTTGAGCTCGGTGAGGATTCTTTCCCGCGAGACGATCGCGATCCGCTCGCGGTTGCGGGCGATGGCGTCGAACGTTTCGGGGAGGATGTCGAAGCCGAGCTGGGAGGCGAAACGCACGGCCCGGATCATGCGCAGCGGATCGTCCGAGAACGTCGTGTCCGGATCGCAGGGCGTCCGGATGAGCTGCCTTTCGAGGTCGTCCATGCCCCCGAACGGATCGACCAGTTCGCCGAACGTCGCGTCGTTCAGCGAGAAAGCCATCGCGTTGATCGTGAAGTCGCGGCGCAGTTGGTCGTCCTCGACGGTTCCGTCCTCGACGATGGGCTTGCGCGAGTCGGCGCGGTAGGACTCCTTGCGGGCGCCGACGAATTCCACCTCCCACGGACCGCAGCGCAGCATGGCCGTGCCGAAATTCTTGAAGACGGACACGTGGCCTCCCGTCCGGCGTCCCAGCTCTTTGGCGATGTCGATGCCGCTGCCGGTCACCACGACGTCGATGTCCGTACACGGCCGGCCGAGAAAATGGTCGCGGACGTAGCCGCCGATGACGAAAGCCTGTACGCCTCTGGCGTCGGCTATCGCTCCGATCTGTCTGAAAAGCGGGGCGCTGAGGGCTTCGTTCATGGCAGGTTATTTTCGGAGTTGCTTGCGATAGAGCTGTATGGTATTCTCGAATCCCAAATACAAGGCGTCCGAAATCAAGGCGTGCCCGATGGACACCTCTTGCAGGCCGGGAACCGTTTCGACGAAATAGCGCAGGTTTTCGAGGTTCAGGTCGTGTCCTGCATTGATCTCCAGTCCGTACTGCAATGCCCGGCGGGCCGTTTCGACGAAAGGCGCGACGGCTGCTTCCCTGCCCGAAGCGTAGGCGCTGGCGTAGGATTCGGTGTAGAGTTCGATCCGGTCGGTGCCGGTCGCGGCGGCGGCCTCCACGAATTTCGGATCGGGATCGAGGAAAATGGAGGTGCGAATGCCTTTGGAGCGGAACAGCGAGACGATCTCCGTCAGAAAATCCCGGTGCGCGACCGTGTCCCAGCCGGCGTTCGAGGTGACGGCGTCGTGGGCGTCGGGGACGAGCGTGACTTGGGCGGGCAGCACTTCCATCACCAGCTCGACGAAGCTCTCGATGGGGTTGCCCTCGATGTTGAGCTCGGTGGAAACGACTTTTTTGAGGTCGCGCACGTCGCTGTAACGGATATGGCGTTCGTCGGGACGCGGGTGCACGGTGATGCCCTGCGCGCCGAAACGTTCGGCGTCGAGCGCGGCCCGTATTACGTTCGGCGTGTCCCCTCCGCGCGAATTGCGCAACGTGGCGATCTTATTGATGTTCACACTCAGCTTTGTCATATTTTTCCTTATTTTTGCCGAGGTAAAGTTACATCATTTTTAACGAATCGGACACGATGAACGTCGTTTTGTACGGTCGCCCTCAGGCCGCTTATACGGCCGAAGAACTCGACCGGCTGTTTAATGCGCTGGAAAGTAACGGCATGCGATGCCGCATCAACGGCGATTTCGCGTCGCAGGTCGCTTCGCTGACCGGGCGGACTTTCGCTCCGGAAGCCGTGTACGACGAGCGGACGGAAGTCGGCGAGGGCGCCCACGTGATGCTCAGTTACGGCGGCGACGGGACCTTCCTGGACTGCGTGCGGCTGCTGGGCGGCCGCCCCGTGCCCATCGCGGGCATCAATTCCGGCCGCCTCGGCTTTTTGGCCGACATTTCCAGAGAACACCTCGAAAGCGCGCTTTCGGACATCGCCAAAGGGAACTTTACGACCTCCCCGCGGACGCTCCTGCATGTCCGGGGCGATTTTTGCGAAGCGCCCCGCTATCCCTATGCGTTCAACGAACTGGCCGTTCAGCGACAGGGCGCCAACATGATTTCGACCGAAGTATACGTGGACGGAGAGATGATCGCCGCCTACTGGGGCGACGGCGTGCTCGTTTCGACGCCGGCCGGCTCGACGGCCTATTCGCTCAGCGTAGGCGGACCCGTCGTGGCTCCGGACTGCCGTTGTTTTCTCATTTCCCCCATCGCGCCGCACAACCTGACGATGCGTCCCGTCGTGATTCCCGATACCGGCGAGGTGACCTTCCGCGTGACCACGCGCGAGGCCGGCTTCTCCGTGTCGCTCGACAACCGCAGCTATGCGGCCTGCAACGGAGCCGCTTTCCGCGTGAGCAAGTCGCCCGATCCGATTTTTTTGGTCCGTCTTCAAAATATATCTTTCTACGATACGTTAAGGAAGAAAATGATGTGGGGAATCGATTCGCGTCCTGTGCGCTGAAAGAGCGTGCGGGGGCGAAATCTCCGCATTTGTTTGGGATAATTCGCGTCAATAGTGTTATATTTGCATTTCATACGATTAAAAAACGCCGATGAGCAATAACGAACCCCGAAATATTCCGCGACACGTGGCCGTCATCATGGACGGCAACGGCCGGTGGGCCAAGGAGCGCGGACAGGAACGCGTCTACGGACACATCAACGGGGTGGAAAGCATGCGCAAGGTGGTGGGTGCCGCCCTGCGGCACGGGGTGGAATATCTGACGGTGTACGCCTTTTCCACCGAAAACTGGGGGCGCCCGGCCCAAGAGGTGCAGGCCTTGATGGAACTGCTGTGCAAGTCGCTGGCCAACGAAACGGCCGAACTCGAAAAGAACGGGGTCCGCATGCGTTTCATCGGCGATAGAGAGGCTCTTTCCTCCGAGGTGAGGGCCGCCATCGCCGCCAGCGAGCGGGCGACCGAACACAACGACCGCCTGACGCTCGTCATCGCCGTCAATTACAGTTCCCGCTGGGAGATCGTGCGAACGGTACGCGCGCTCGCGACCGAAGTCGCCGATGGAAAGCTGGCCGTCGATGCCATCGATGCGGAGGCGGTTTCGTCCCGTCTGCTCACCGCCGGAATCCCCGACCCCGACCTGCTGATCCGCACCAGCGGCGAGCAGAGATTGAGCAACTTCCTGTTGTGGCAGCTCTCCTACACCGAACTATACTTTACCGACGTCCTGTGGCCCGATTTCGACGGCGAAGCTTTCGACCGGGCCGTCGAGGCGTATTGCCGAAGAGAGAGAAGATACGGAGTATTAACGAAATAGATCATACACACATACCTGCGTAGGAAATGAGAAACAGATTAAGGATTCTGACGGTTGCATCGCTCGTTCTGACGGGCTCTCAGGCGTTCGCCCAAGCCGATTCGACGGTACGATCCCAGACCCCCATGCTCGATTACGAAACTCCCAAACGATATATAGTCAACGATGTGACAGTGAGCGGAATCAAATACCTCGACCCACAGATGGTGGCTTCGATGGCCGGTCTGGTCAAGGGCGATACGATCATGATTCCGAGCGATTACGTCTCTTCCACGCTGACCAAAATGTGGAATCAGGGCATTTATTCCGACGTGCAAATCCTTACGCAGCCCGTGGGCGACAGCGTCAATGTCGAGATCGTGCTCAAGGAGCGCCCCAGTGTCTACAACTGGAACATCGAAGGCGTCCGCAAGGGCCAGATGAAGGAGCTGCTCGAAACGCTGAACCTGAAAAAAGGCGGCCCCCTTTCTGATTTCGGGCTCAACAGTTCCAAGGACGCGATCCGCAAGTTTTTCCGAGAAAAAGGCTTCTACAATACCGAAGTGGGCGTGCGGCTCGAAAACGATACGACGATGGAAAACGTCGTGAACGTCACTTTCGTCGTGGACCGCAAAGAGAGAGTCAAGATCGGCGACATCGTCTTCGAGGGAAACAAGGCGCTTTCCGACCGCCAGCTCCGCCGTTCGTTCAAGAAGGTGCATCGCAAGAGCATCAACTTCTTCCGCAACGCCAAGCTCAAGGAAAAAGAATACGAGGAAGACAAGGAGAACCTGATCGACTTCTACAATTCGAAGGGCTATCGCAACGCGATGATCGTCAAGGACTCGATCTATCCGATCAACGACAAACGCATCGGAATCGCCCTGACCGTCGACGAGGGAAACAAGTTCTATTACCGGAACCTTACATGGACGGGCAACAGCGTTTACGAAACCAAACAGCTCCGCGACCTGCTCGGCATCCGGCGCGGCGACACTTACGACAAGAAAACACTCCATAAACGGCTGGGTATCGGCAAGGAAACCAATCCCGACGATATGTCTTCCGTTTCGTCGCTTTACCAGAACAACGGCTATCTGTTCTCCAACATCGACCCCGGCGAGGTGGTCGTGGGCGAAGACTCGATCGACATCAACGTCAAGATCTTCGAAGGGAAACAGGCCAAGATCAACGACGTCAAGATATTGGGGAACAGCCGGGTGAACGACCGCGTGGTGCGTCGCGAACTCTACGTGCGTCCCGGCGAGCTCTACAACCGCTCGCTGCTGATGGCCACCATCCGCCAGTTGAACCAGATGCAGCACTTCGATCCGGAAAAGACGTTTCCGGGTATCAATCCCGTTTCGGACGAACTGGTCGACATTTCGTTCCCGCTCGAAGAGGTCCCCAGCGACAAATTCGAAATATCCGGAGGTTGGGGCGCCAACATGTTCGTCGGCTCGGTCGGGGTGCAGCTGAACAACGTATCGCTGAAAAATTTCTTCAAGAAAAGCGAATGGCGGCCCTATCCGCACGGACAGAATCAGCAGTTGGCCATCCGCGGACAGACCAACGGGTCGTATTACAAGGCCATTTCGTTCAGTTTCACCGAACCGTGGCTGGGCGGCAAGAAGCCCAATTCGCTTTCGGTGAGCATGTATTATTCGGACGAGTCCGATGCCTATTACGCTTGGCAGAAGGGCAACCGCCACTTCCGCACGCTCGGCGTCTCGGTGGGAATCGGACGGCGTCTCTCTTGGCCCGACCGCAACTTCTCGCTCTACCACGAACTGAGCTATCAATCCTATAACCTCAAGGACTGGACGTCGTTCATCGTCGAAAACGGTTCGTCCAATATTTTCGCGCTCAAAACCGTCTTCGGCCGCAGCACGGTCGATTCGCCGATCTATCCGCGCACGGGGTCCGATTTCTCGGTTTCGGTGACGCTGACTCCCCCCTACTCGCTTTTCCAGAAAAACATCGACTACTCCGATCCCGACCTGCCCGACAACAAGCGTTACAAATGGATCGAGTACCACAAGTGGCAGCTCAAGGCGCAGTGGTTCTACCCGCTGACCAACAACAACAAGCTGGTGCTTATGGCGAGGGCCGAAATGGGCTACCTCGGTTCGTACGATAAGAACAAGCCCTCTCCGTTCGAAGGGTTCGACCTCGGAGGCGACGGCATGTCGGGTTATAACGTCTACGGCGTCGAAATCATCGGTCTGCGCGGTTACGAGAACAGCGCCCTCACGCCCAACTCCTATACGGTGGACGGACGGCGCGACTATGCCCGCGCCTACAACAAGTACACGATGGAAATCCGTTACCCGATCATCCTCAAACCGAGCTCCAACATCTATGCGCTCGCTTTTGCCGAGGGCGGTAACGCCTTCCGGTCGTGGAAGGATTTCGATCCTTTCCTCATCAAACGTTCGCTCGGTGTGGGTGCCCGTATCTACCTTCCCGTCGTGGGTATGCTCGGTGTCGATTGGGGGTACGGTTTCGACAAAGCCGTCGGTTCCAACAGCCGCAGCGGAAGTCAGGTACACTTTATGATAGGTACGCAGTTTTAACCAATACAGATTCCGCATCATGAAAAAACTAATCGTATCGTTAGCCTGCGCCCTGTGTGCCGCTTCCGGACTTCGGGCACAGAATTATGCCTTTATCAATTCCGAAAGCGTTTTCAAGTCCCTCGACGATTATAACGCCGCCATCGAGCAACTGGACAATCTGGCGGCGCAGTACCGCAAAAACGTCGAACAGGCTTTCGCCGGTCTGGATGAGATGTACGAAAACTACCAGGCGCAGAAAGCCTATCTTTCGGAAACGAACCGCAACCGTCGGGAAGACGAAATCGTCACCCGCGAACGCGAAATCAACAAATACCAGCAAGATGTGCTGGGGCCGGAAGGCGACCTGATGAAAAAGCGCGTGGAACTCATCAAACCCATCCAGGACAAGGTATTCGCCGTGATCGACAAGTATGCCAAAGACAACGCTCTGGGCATGATTATCGACCGGACCAACAACCAGACGTTGCTCTACTATGCGCCCGAACTGGATAAAACGGAAGAGATTATCAATTTACTGAAACAATAAACTAACTTGATGGATTTTATGAAAACATTTGCAAAATTGACGCTGGCAGCGGCTTTCCTGTTCGCGGGTTCCGCGGCCGTTCAGGCTCAGAAATTCGGGGTGATCAACGTATCCGAAGTGGTGATGCTCATGCCCGAAAAGGATTCGGCCGACCTGAAACTTCAGGCTTTGCAGAAGGAACTCACGGACCAGCTCGATGCCGTACAGGTCGAATTCAATACGAAGTTGCAGGATTTCCAGAAAAATTCGGCGACTTATTCCGAAGCGGTCAGCCAGATGAAGACCAAAGAGCTGAACGACCTGCAGACCCGCTATCAGGAATTGAGTCAGGTGGCTGCCCAGCAGTACCAGAAGACGCAGGCCGAATTGCTGACGCCTCTGTTCGAAAAGGCTCAGAAAGCGATCGACAAGATCGGAAACGATAACGGCTTCACGTTGATTTTCAACACCGAGAGCGGTCCGTTGGCTTTCCAGAGCTCGTCCGTTACGGATGTGTTCCCGTTGATTAAAAAAGAACTGAATCTGAAAGACAAGCCGGCGGCGGATGCCTCGGCAGCCAATTAAGGAATAGACCGCAGAATGCGACGGCTGTCGCGTTCCGGTATGGGAAAAGGGCGCCTGTCATCGCAGACGTCCTTTTTCGTTGCTCTCCTCCGGCGAAAAGCACCTCTGCACGTTCTCCGTTTCGAGGAGCCGACCGATTGTCATCGGCATGTCTTCGAAAGAGGCGCGCATCCGCCGCACGCTCCTACCCCGCCGCTCGTTTGTCCGTCCGAAACGATCCGAAGCCCGGTCGGTCCTCGGCAGGAATACCGTTCCGCCGTTCGTCCGTGTTCCGGTGCCGACGACGGGGAGTAGCAGACCGTTCGCTTTCGACGCTGCGATATGGAGTCTTGCAGAGCGTTCGTTCGCATCGAAAAACTCGGATGTATGCTTGTTTAGGTGATTCGCGTCCCGGACGAAATCGTTCGATTCGTGTCCGAACGGTAGACCGCCGTCCGCATCATGACTCTATCCGGAGCTCGAATATCGACTCCGGAAGGACGTTTCGTTTCGGCGGAGCGGGACGGTGTATACTATGGGGTGTAGGTAAGTCGTTTGCCTCGAACCGCAGGCCGAGGCTCGGACCTTTCGCAACCCTGCCCTGATGCGCAGTCGTTTCTGTCCGTCGGCTTTTTGGACGACGGAAAGGGCGGTTGCATGCCCCGGAGAGAGCCGGGCGGATATTCCGGCGTCGAGGATGACGATCTGCGATCCTGCGGCCGTCGGTACGAATATCCGGCATTGCATCCCCGCATCCCTGCATCCCCGGCGTTCGGTGGATTTCCGCTGTACGGCGTCGCGCCCTGCGACTGCGGCGGCCGTGCCGAAAGCCGTGTAGGCGGCCTGTCTTCGGGCATAGTCCTCGCGGGGTCGGCGACCTCGTTTGCGGAGGTTTCGTTCCGTCCGAATGTTGTATTCGCGGATATGGTTCTCGCATGGGGGATTATCGTCGGAAACTTCGTATCGCATTCGGTCGAAACGAACCGTTGCCGCCGAAAAAGCGTCCCCCTTTCGATCTATCGTCGGAAGGGGGACGTCGTTACGCGTTCGGTCGGGATCATTCCGTCACCCACGGAGTCCATTTCCGGGTGTCGTCATACCCGGAACGGACGACCGTTTCGATGAACTGCATGCCGCGCACACCGTCTTCGGCATCGGGGAAATCCGCCGCCGGATCAGTGGGCCGGCCAGCTTTGCGGGCCTGTATGGCAAGTGCGAAGTTCCGGTAAATATTGGCGAAGGCTTCGATGTAGCCTTCGGGATGCCCGCCCGGCGTGCGTGTATTGGCTTTCGCTGCGGCGCCCATATAGCCGTTGCCGGTGCGAACGACCTCCATCGGCCGGTCGCTCCATTTCACGTACAACGAATTGGGTTCCATTTGCGACCATTCGATGCCGCCTTTCTCTCCGTACACGCGGATATTGAGCGAGTTCTCCTCTCCCGCGGCGACCTGCGTGGCGATCAATACGCCGGTCGCCCCGCCGTCGAATCGCAGCAGGGCCGCTCCGTCGTCGTCCAATGTCCGGCCCTCGACGACGGCGTTCAGCGATGCGCACAGGGCCGTGCAACGCTGTCCCGACACGTATTCGGCCAGTTGCAGGGCATGGGTGCCGATGTCGCCCATGCAGCCGCCCTTCCCGGCCCGTGCGGGGTCGGTGCGCCATCCGGCATTCGAACCTTTCTCCAGTTCGACGCGCGTGGCGAGCCATCCTTGCGGATATTCGACGTAGATTTTGCGGATTTTTCCGAAGTCGCCGCGGGCGAAACGCTCCCGTGCTTCCTTGACGGCCGGGTAGCCCGAATAGGTATGGGTCAGGGCCAGCGTCCGTCCCGTTTCCCGTACTTTGTCCCTCAGACGAACGGCTTCGTCGAGCGAAAAGGTCATCGGTTTGTCGAGCACGACGTCGAACCCGTGTTCGAGCGCCAGCATCGCCGGTCCGAAGTGCAGCATGTTGGGCGTGACGATGGAGACGAAATCCATCCGGACGCCTTCCGGAAGCGCCGCTTCGCGGACGATCATCTCCTCGTAGGAGGCGTATATCCTGTCGTCGGGCAGGCAATATTCCCGCCCGGAGGCTATCGAGACGTCGGGTTTGCTGCTGAAACATCCGCAGACGAGTTCGATCCGGTTATCCATCAGTGCGGCGGCCCGGTGAATGGCGCCGATGAATGCGCCGTTTCCTCCGCCGATCATGCCCATTTTCAGTTTCGAGTTCATGTCGTTGTCGATTGATTTTGTCGTTAACAAAGGTAAAAAAATATATGAAAATGCATCTGTTCCCGTTACGGATCGGGCCCGTGATTTGCTACATTTGACTCAAAGAATCGGCTTCGCCGTCGCGAACCGGACTTCGGCCCGATATTCGCTATTCTTTTCGTCGAATATATTTAAGGATATATTTGACTCGAAGACCCGGCTGTGCCGCTGCGAACCGGGTTTCGGTTCCACATTCTCTATTCTTTTCTACGAATATAATTCGGTATATTTGTTGAAGACCAATCCTTCTGCCATGAAAGAACATATCGAAAAAATAGCGCTCGGAGACGACTACGAAGGAAAAGCGGAGGCTACGCTGGTGTCGTTCCGCAGCGAGCACCCTACCCTGAAAGCCGTGTTGTACCTGCACGGCTATGTCGACTATTTCTTTCAGGTGCACATGGCCCGGCGGTTCGTCGATCGGGGATGGAATTTCCATGCGCTCGATCTGCGAAAATACGGCCGTTCGATGCGGCCGGGACAACACCCCGACTATTGTCGCGATATGCACGAATATTACGAGGAAATAGACCGGGCGATCGACCGCATCCGCGAGCAGGGCGTCCGGCGTATCGTGTTGATGGGACATTCCACCGGCGGACTGCTCGCCGCCCTGTATATGGCGGACGGAGCGAAAAGGGAACATATCGACCGGTTGATTCTGAACAGTCCTTTTTTCGAGTTCAATACCGGATGGTTCAACCGGAAGATCGCGATTCCCCTCGCTGCCCTTTGGGGGCGCGTGCGACCGTACGCTTCGATGAAAAACGAGTTGTCGCCGTTCTATTTCGACAGCGTGTATTGCGGAGCGAAAGGCGAATGGGATTTCAATCTGGCGTGGAAACCGAGGGAGGGCATTCCGCTCTATTTCGCATGGCTCGGGGCCGTGCTTCGCGGGCAGCGCAGGCTGAAGCGGGGGCTGGACATCCGGGTGCCGGTGCTGGTTCTGTTTTCGGCCCGGTCGGCTTACGGAAAAACGTGGTCGGAGTCGTTCCGGAGCAGCGATACCGTGCTCGATGTCGAGGATATCCGGCGCTATGCGCCTCGTCTGGGCGGCGATGTCGCTCTGAAGCGGATCGAAGGCGGCCTGCACGATCTGGTCCTGTCGGCCTTGCCCGTGCGGACACGGGTGCTGACCGTGATGACCGAGTGGGCGGATGACCGGCATGTCTGAGGGCTTCCCTCCTTTTTCGCTGAAGGTCGGACGGCAAGCGCTGTGACGGACCCGACACGCGATATGTCCGATCCTGACGGGTTGTGTCCGGTCTTCGGATCGGGACCCTCCGTTTTTGGGCGGATTCTTCCGGATATCTGTCGAAAATCCGCAGTAAAAGTCGATAACCGTCCCCGAATCCTGATCCCACATCCTTGGCCTTTTCGGCAGTCATATACGCATCCCGGTCGCCAACGCGATAGGTGTTGCTTGCCGATATGGGGCTCGATGTTGTCCCGCTTCTCGTCGATATGCCGGGCCGCGACGTTTTTGCCGTACGCTTTGTAGGTTTTAGCGTCTCATAGCTTTTGGGAAACCGATCGTTTGTCACAGAACGGCGAGATCGTTCCCTCGACGGTAGTGTATCCCATGACGGGAGCTTTACCGTTCTGCTCGGCCTGCCGTTTCAGACAGAACAGGACTTTGAGAGTGCCTTCTTGCCATCACTCCGGATCTTTTGAAATACATACGTCGATCGGAGTTGTTCGTTGCTGAGAAACAAGGTACAAGAAACAGAAAATCTGACTGTTAAAAGCAAAGTTCGGAAAAAGTCAAGGTAATGCAATTCTTTCCGAACGATGCTTTTTCATGCGATATAACCGTTATTCTACTTCGGGGATATACGGATAAACCGCTATTTATGTGCGATTTACATTTTATCGCATCACTCCTTTAAGGTACTTCTCTTTCAGAAGGGGCGGACATGCGGTCTGCCGGTTGTTCGGGCCGATCATGGGCGAAAGGCCTCGTTCAGGGTGGCTTCTTCGAGTCGCTATGCCATGTATTCTTTTGCCGATAAAGAGGCTCCTGCCGACGGACGGGGATTCGGGGCTCGTACCGTTCGCTGTCGGCGTTTCCGTTCGTTTTTGCTTGGGCGCAACAAGGGACGTTCCATCGTCCGAGGTGGATCGGGCGATGGGGAAGTCGTATGAAAAAGCGCCGGTCGAATTTTCGACCGGCGCTTCTCGTATGCCGAGGAACCGTCGCGCGGCGATTCCTTTTTCGGTATGGGCGGGAGGTTATTTCCGTTTTTTGGCAGGCGCCTGCTGTTTGGCCTGTTGCTGCTTGAGTTGTTGCTGTTGTTTGAGAATCTCCTCGTAGCGCTGCTGGAACTTGCTGAGCTTGCGCGGTTTCTTGGCGTTCTCTTTCATGCGCTGGTGCAGCTTGTCTTCGTTGACGATGTACCGGAACCCGTAGGTCTGTCCGATGGTGATGATGTTGCTGACCAGATAGTAGTAGCTCAAGCCGCTGGAGTAGTTGTTGAACCAGAAGAGCAGCATGATCGGCATCAGATACAGCATCATGAATTTCATACCCGCCATCTGCGGACCTGTTTGCGCCGTCTGCGAATAGTTGATCTTCGAGGCGACGAACACCGATACGGCCATCAACAGCGCGAACAGGCTCACATGGTCGCCGTAGAAAGGTATGTTGAAAGGCAGGTGCAGGATGCTGTCGTAGGAGGAGAGGTCGTCGGCCCAGAGGAACGACTTGCCCCGCAGTTCGATCGACGCCGGGAAGAAACGGAACATGGCGATGAGGATCGGGAACTGGATGAGCATCGGTATGCAACCGCCCATCGGATTCACGCCCGCGCTTTTGTACAGCGCCATGATGGCCTGCTGTTTTTTCATCGCGTCTTCCTGTTTGGGGTATTTGGCGTTGATCTGGTCCATTTCGGGCTTGAGCAGCCGCATCTTGGCCGTCGAGAGGTACGACTTGTAGGTCAGCGGCGCGATGAGAATCTTGATGAAGATCGTCAGCAGCAGGATAATCAGTCCGTAGTTGGTGAGGTACCGTCCGAGGAAATCGAAGGTTGGAATCACCAGCCAGCGGTTGACCCAGCGGATGATCCATCCCCCTAACGGGATGAGTTTCTGCAAATGCAGATCGTCGTACTGGTTCAGCACCGAGAATTTGTTCGGCCCGAAATAGAAGCTGAAACCGTACCGGTCCGTCTGCGGAGAGAACGGCACGGCCAACTGGGCGTGGAACGTCTTGATCTTGTGCTCGGACGGTGCGAAGGTGGTGTAGCCGATCGAACCGTTCTGGAAATCGTTGCCGGCGATCAGGATCGAAGAGAAGAACTGCTGCTTGAAGGCGACCCATTTGATTTTCGAGTTGATCGTCTTCTCCTTGCTCTCTTTCGATATGCCGAGGTCCTCGATCGAATCGTCGCCGGGATAGTTGTAGGCGATGGTCGTGTAGTTGTTCTCGTTGTCGAAGCCCTTTTCGTTCTGCGGCCCCACGTTCTGCCAAGTGATGTTCAGGTCGCTCTGGTTGGGCGAGAGCAGGTGGTCCATGCCGACGAACCGGATGTCGAACCCGACCATGTAACTATCCTTGCGGATCGTATAGACGTATTCGACATAGGCCGCGGAGTCCGCGTAAAGCCTCAGGGCGAACTCTTTCTGGGTCTCGCCCGGAGCGAAGACCGGGGAGGTGTCGCCCGCCGTCGAGAAGTAGTAGTCGCCGGTGTTGATCTGGCTGTTGTTGTAGCCCTGCTTGATGAAGAACGAAAGGTCGAACACGGAGGTCGAATCGGAGAAAAGGATCAACGGCGTTTTCAGATACGTCCGGTAATCCTTCAGTTCGACCGAGGCGACGCGTCCCCCCTTGTTGGAGAACGAGATTTTCATCACGTCGTTTTCGACCGTATAGAACGTTTCGTCGCCGTGCGAGGCGTCGTAGAGCATGTTGCCGATATGCTGCCGGAGCGCCTGTTCGGCACCGGTTGCCGATGCGCTGTCCGGACGGAGGGCGGCCGTCTCGTCGAGACCGGACGTCCGGATCGCCTCCTGTACTTCGGCGACGGTTTCCGTCGGGGCGAACTTCTGTTGCCGTTTGCTGTTATACCAACTGAAACCGAAGAGAATGACTCCGATAATCAGCAGGCCTGTAAGGGATTTCTTATCCATTCTCGTGTCGGGTTTATTGACGGACTTCGTTTTGGCTGCAATATTCGACCGACGCTTTTACGAACGATACGAACAGCGGATGCGGATGCAGGGCCGTACTTTTGTATTCGGGGTGATACTGTACGCCGACGTACCACGGATGGTTCTCCAGTTCGACGACTTCCACGAGGTTCGTTTCGGGGTTGATTCCTACCGGTTTCATGCCGCCGCGGACGAAGTCGTCGAGGTAGTCGTTGTTGAATTCGTAGCGGTGACGGTGTCTTTCGACGATGTCTTTTTTGCCGTAGGCCTCGAAGGCGCGGGACCCTTTTTCCAGCGTACAGGGATAGCCGCCCAGACGCATCGTGCCGCCTTTCTCGGTGATGCCCTTCTGTTCTTCCATCAAGTCGATGACCGGATGCGTCGTGGCCGCCATCTCCGTCGAGTTGGCGTCGGCGAAGCCCAGCACATTGCGGGCATACTCGATCACGCAGCACTGCATCCCCAGACAGATGCCCAGAAACGGGATTTTCTGTTCGCGGGCGTACTCTACGGCCAGAATCTTGCCTTCGATGCCGCGGTGTCCGAATCCCGGCGCCACGAGGATGCCGCACATGCCCTTGAGCTGTTCGGCGATGTTTTCCTTCGTGATCTTTTCGGAATTGATGTATTGCAGCTTGACTTTGGTGTGGTTGGCCGCGCCGGCGTGGATGAACGATTCGGCGATCGACTTGTAGGCGTCGGGCAGTTCGGTGTATTTGCCCACCAGCGCGATGCTCACCTGCCGTTGGGGATGTTTCACTTTTTCGACAAATTCGGTCCATGCCTTCAGGTCCGGCTCCCCGTTGTCGGGCAGTTGCAGTTTGTTCAAGGCCACCAAATCGAGCTTTTGCTCACGCATCATCAGCGGCACTTCGTAGATCGTCGGCACGTCGATGGATTCGACGACCGCGTCGACGTCGACGTTGCAGAACAGCGCCACCTTGCGCCGCACTTCGTTGGTCAGGTGCTTTTCGGTGCGCAGCACGAGGATGTCGGGTTGCAGGCCGTTTTCGAGTAACTGCTTGACCGAGTGCTGCGTGGGTTTCGTCTTGAGTTCGCCCGAAGCGGCCATGTAGGGGATCAGCGTCAGATGGACGACCAGCGAATTGCTGTACCCCAGCTCGTTGCGCAACTGACGCACCGATTCGATGTAGGGCAGCGACTCGATGTCGCCGACCGTACCTCCGATTTCGGTGATGATGACGTCGTATATCTTCTTGGCGCTGAGTAGTTTGATGCGGCGTTTGATTTCGTCGGTGATGTGCGGGATGACCTGTACGGTCTTGCCGAGAAACTCTCCGCGCCTCTCCTTGTTGATGACACTCTGATAGATACGTCCCGTCGTCACGTTGTTGGCCTGCGAGGTCGGGATGTCGGTGAAGCGTTCGTAGTGGCCCAGATCGAGGTCCGTTTCAGCTCCGTCCTCGGTCACGTAACATTCGCCGTGTTCGTAAGGGTTCAGCGTTCCGGGGTCTATGTTGATATAAGGGTCCAATTTCTGAATCGTCACCTTGTAGCCGCGTGCTTGAAGCAGTTTGGCCAGCGAGGCGGAAATGATGCCTTTGCCCAGCGACGAGGCCACGCCGCCGGTTACGAAAATGAATTTCGTTTTGTTCGTGTTACTTACAGCCATAATGTCTATTCTCCTTGCTTGTCTATCAGATTGATCTTCTCGACGAGGGTCGCCATTTCCTCTCTGCTCCGGGTGATTTTCTCATTGACGTCCCGGATCATGGCTTCGGCGTTTTTGCTTTTGGCGAAGAAGCCGATGTTGTTTTCCAGCAGCGCCACGTCGGCTTCGAGCTGTTTGAGCTTGTTGTAGAGCCGGTCGCGTTCGTGCCGCATGCGCCGGTCGTTGCCTCCTTCGGAAGCCATCGAAGTGATTTTGCCCCGGAAACGTTCCAGATGACGTTCCCGTTCGCTGCCGCGCAGACGGGCGAAAATGTCGTCCACCAGTTTGCGGTATTCGTTCTGCACGGCTTCCTTCTGTTTGATGGGCACGAAACCGGTTTCCGACCAGCGGCGCTGGAGTTCCTTGAGCGCTTCGAAACCCTTCTCGCGTTCTTCCACAGCGAAGTTCCTGAGCTCTTCGAGCAACTGCCGTTTTTTGGCGAGGTTCTCTTCGTACTGGCTGTCGATGGCCGAGAAGTGGGCCGACTTGCGTTCGAAGAAACGGTCGCAAGCCGCGCGGAAGCGTTTCCATACGGCGTCCGAGTGACGGCGCGAAACGGGACCGATCTCTTTCCACTTTTTTTGCAGGGCGATCAGCTCGTCGGTCGTTTTCTTCCATTCGTCGCTCTCGGAGAGGGCTTCGGCCGCGGCGCAGATTTCGTTTTTCAGGCGCAGGTTGTCCTCCATCTCCGTCTTGGTCCGCAGGTAGAAGGCCCGCTTGTTTTCGAAAAATTTGTCGCAGGCGTTGCGGAAACGTTCGTATATCCGCGTGTTGTCCTTTTTGGGGGCGAATCCGATCGTTTTCCACACTTTCTGGATTTCGATCAGACGGTCGGAGGCTTTGTTCCACTCCTTGCGCGTGGCGGGCGGAACCGATACGAGCTCCTCGGTCTTGACGCAGAGTTCCGTTTTCAGGTCCAGATTCCGCTTCTGCTCCTCTTTGACGTTGTCGAAATATTCCTGATGGCGTTTGTTGATTTTCGAACTGGCCATGCGGAAACGGTCCCACAGCTGTTCCTTGTATTCGTTGGCCACGGGACCGATTTCGCGCCACTGTTCGTGGAGCTTCTGCAATTTGTGGAAAGCCGTGATGACCGAGCTTTCCAGCACGAGCGCTTCGGCCTCTTCGCAGAGCCGCAGTTTGGCCTCGTAGTTCTTTTTGAGGTCCATATCCCGCAGTTCCTTGTCGATCTTGATGAAGTTGTAGAAATTCTCGACGTGCAGGTTGTAGGTCTCCCACAGGTCTTTGACATGGGTTTGCGGCACCGGGCCGGTCTCTTTCCACCGGCGCTGGAGCTCCCTGAAAGCGTTGAAGGTATGGTTGAGCGTTTCGTTGCTACCGATCAGCTCCTTGAGCTCGTCGATGATCTGCAGCTTGGCTTTATAGTTCTCTTCCTTTTCGGCGTCCGTCTGGGCGATGAATTCGTTGCGCTTGCGACGGTATTCGGCGAACAGGCTCTTGAAGCGCTGTTCCTGCTCGTCGGCCGGTGCGACGAATTCCTCGGCCGCGCCGCCCGCTTCGAGGAACGCTTTGCGGCGCTGTTCCGTTTCGTTGCGGTAGGTTTTGTAAAAGGCTACCTTGATGGCCTCCACGTCGGCCCGCAACGTCTGGACGGGACAGGCGTCCAGCAGCCGGGCGAACTCGGCGACGAGTTCTTCTTTCGTCTTGCCCGTGTAGTCGGCCGTCCGGGCGGCGGTTCCGTCCTCCTTGTCGGAGGCGTTCTGCTCGTCGGCGTTTTCTTCGAGTTCGAATTCCGGTGCGCTGGCGGCGAGGGCCGCTTCTTCGTCCGAGAAATCGACGGCGACGCCCTGCCGGTTTTCATCGGTTTGGGGGCCTGCCGGTTCGCAATCGTTCGTTTCTTCCGCTGTCGCGGTCGTTCGTTGTTTTTCAACGGCCGTGTCGGCTGTCGGGGCAGTGACCATCGTATCTTCGGTACCGGAGGCACCGACTTGTTCCACGGGAACAGACGAGTCCATCTTCTCGTTATCCATGACAGTTGAGTTTATTAAAGTTAAACGGCAACATTCATTGCTAAACTACAAAAGTATACGATTTTTACGAAATATCACAACACGGGGCCGAAAAGTTGCCGCACACGGGCGCGCCGGCTTCCCGAACGGTCCGATGCGGCATCGCCGCCGGACTCGCCCGCCCTGCGTCGGATGTCGGAAGGCGGACTCTCCGGGCGATGCCCGCTTTTTAATGGCGGTGCGCTCGCTCCCCTTCGGAGGCGACACCGATTGCGGAGGATTTTTCGAAAAACCTTTCGTTTCCCCGTCCGAATCATTACCTTTGTGGGATTCAATTCCGAAACGGTTCGCATGAGAGATATTTTGCTGGTCGGATTGGGCGGCATGGCGGGCAGCGTCCTGCGGTTCCTGCTTTCGTCGGCGTGGCTTCACGGGCATGCCGTGGCACAGGGATTTCCCGTGGCGACCTTGGCGGTCAATGCCGCGGGCTCGTTGCTCATCGGAGCGGCGGTTTCCGCCGGCGTTTCCGGCGGGGCGTATCTTTTCGCGGCGACCGGTTTCTGCGGCGGGTTCACCACTTTCTCCGCGTTTTCGCTGGAGACGGTCTCTCTGCTGCGCGCGGGACATTACGGCACGGCGGCCCTGTACGCCTCGGCGAGTTTCGCCCTGTGTCTGGCTGCCGCGGGAATCGGATTTTACGCGGGATCGAAACTCAGTACATTCAAAATCTAAAGGATAAAGACTTATGGAATTCGTAGAGAGAATCAAGGCGAAAGCCAAAGACAACATCAAGACCATCGTCCTACCCGAAGCCGAGGAGGAAAGGAACCTCAAGGCCGCGGACATCATTCTGCGCGAAGGCTTCGCCGATCTGATCCTGATCGGCAATTCCGACAAGATCCATCATCTGGCCTCGGAGCTGTACCTCGAACATATCGCCGGCGCGAAGATCGTCGATCCGATGAACAACCCCAAGAAGCAGCAGTACGTCGACCTGATGCTCAAGCTGCGTGCGGCCAAGGGGCTCACGCAGGAGCAGGCCGAGAAACTGATCGTCAACCCGCTCTATCTGGGTGCGCTCATGGTGAAGGCCGGCGACGCCGACGGCGAGGTGGCCGGGGCCAACAACCCGACCGGCGACGTGCTGCGTCCCGCGTTCCAGTACGTCAAGACGCTGCCCGGCATCAGCGTGGTGTCCGGTGCGTTCATCATGTTGATCCCGGACACGATGTTCGGCGAAGAGGGCATGATGGTGTTCGCCGACTGTGCGGTGCACCCCAACCCGACGGCCGAGGAGCTGGCTCAGATCGCCGTGATGACCGGCCGCACGACGCGGGCCATCGCCGGCTTTGAGCCGCGTATCGCCATGCTGAGCTTTTCGACGAAGGGTTCGGCCAAGCATGAAATGGTGGACAAGGTGGTCCGCGCCACCGAACTGGCCCGCGAGATGGACCCCTCGCTGATGATCGACGGCGAGTTGCAGGCCGATGCGGCCATCGTGCCGGGCATCGGAGCCAGCAAAGCTCCCGGAAGCAAGATCGCCGGCAAGGCCAACGTGCTGGTGTTCCCCACCCTCGAAGTGGGCAACATCGCCTACAAGCTCGTGCAGCGCATGGCGCATGCCGAAGCGATCGGTCCCGTCCTGCAGGGTATGGCCGCTCCGATCAACGACCTGTCGAGAGGTTGTTCCGTGGACGACATCGTGAGCCTCGTGGCCATCACGGCTTGTCAGGCGGGAGGCATGAAGTAAGACAATTAACCCGAAACCAAGAATAACCGAAATGAAAATTCTCGTTCTCAACTGCGGCAGCTCGTCGATCAAGTATCAGGTGATCGACATGAAGAGCGCCGGAGACTATACGTTGCTCGTCAAGGGAATCGTCGAACGCATCGGTCTCTCCGACGCGATTCTGACCCACAAGCCCGCCGGCAAGGAAAAATACGAAATCGTCCGGAGCATTCCGGACCACACGTCGGGCATCGGTCTGATTCTCGACGCGCTGGTCGATCCCGACCACGGCGTGCTGGAGTGCATTTCCGAAATCGCCGCGGTGGGACATCGCGTCGCGCACGGGGGCGAATACTTCAAGGACAGCGCGTTGGTCGACAAGGATGTCAAACGCAAGATCGAAGCCTGCTTCGAACTGGCTCCGCTGCACAATCCCGCCAACCTGAAGGGTATTCTGGCCATGGAAAACATCCTGCCCAACACGCCGCAGGTCGCCGTGTTCGACACGTCGTTCCACCAGACGATGCCGCCCGAAAACTTTATGTACGCCCTGCCCTACCGCTACTACGACGAATACCGCGTCCGCCGGTACGGTTTCCACGGCACCAGCCACAAATACGTGGCGCAGACGGCCTGCCGGCTCACGGGGCTCGATTTCGAAAAATCGAAGATCGTCACCTGCCACATCGGCAGCGGCGCGTCGGTGACGGCCATCCTCAACGGCAAGTCGTTCGATACGTCGATGGGCTTTACGCCGGTGGACGGATTGATCATGGGGACGCGTTGCGGCAGCACCGACCCCGGTGCGCTGATCTACATCGCCGAGAAGGAAGGGCTGAACCTCAACCGCCTGAGCGAAATGATCAACAAGGAGTCCGGCATGCTCGGCATCACGAACGTGTCGTCCGACATGCGCGACATCCGGGCCGCAGCCGAAAGCGGAAACGAACGGGCGCAGTTGGCCATCCGAATGTTCGCCGCCCGGATCAAGAAGTTCGTAGGTTCCTACGCCGCGCTGATGCAGGGCATCGACATGATCGTCTTCACGGGCGGAATCGGCGAGAACGACTCCACGACCCGCGCGCTGGTGAGCGAAGGGCTCGAATTCATGGGCGTGAAATTCGACGAGGCGCTCAACCGCGAAGTGCACGGAACCGATACGCTGCTCTCGCTTCCCGATTCGCGTGTCAAAGTCGCCGTCATCGCCACCAACGAGGAGCTGGTGATCGCTTCGGATACGTTCCGTCTGACCAAAAAGCGTTCGGAATAATCCGTTTCCCGAACCGCTGCGTTTCGTTCCCCGGACTTCGATATTTGTCCGGGGAACTTTTTTTTCTTACATTTCGAAACCCAAAACGATGTACATGCTATGATAACGAAACTCGAACAGCTTATCGAAGCCGTCAGGGGGCGCGATAGGAAAACACTGGTCGCGGCCTATGCGCAGGACGCACATACGCTGGAGGCGGTCTCCTCGGCCGTCGATATGGGAATTGTGAACGCCGTGCTGGTCGGCGACCGGGCGCAGATCGCGAAGGTTTGCGCGGCCGAGGGCATCGACCTCGCGAAATTCACGGTCGTTCACGAGACCGACGATGCGGAGTGCGTGAATGTTGCCGTGCGGATGATCCGCGACGGCAAGGCCGACGTACTGATGAAAGGACTGGTTTCGACCGACAAATACATGCGGGGCATTCTGAACAAGGAATTCGGCCTGTTGCCGCCCAAGGGCGTGCTGAGCCACGTGGCCGTGCTGGAGTTGCCTGCGTACCACAAGCTGCTGCTGGTTTCGGACGTGGCGGTCATTCCCTGCCCCGATTTTTCGCAGAAGGTCAAAATCGCCGGCTATCTGGCCCATACGGCACGTGCGTTGGGGATCGAAAGACCCAAGCTGGCCGTCGTGGCGCCCAGCGAACAACTGCTGCCGGCCGTACAGTCGTCGGTCGATGCCGCCCTGCTGGCCAAGATGGGCGACCGCGGACAGTTGGGCGATGTGCTCGTCGACGGTCCGCTGGCGGTCGACGTGGCGCTGGTCCGGGAGGTAGCCGAAACGAAAAAACTGCACAGCCCCGTGGCCGGCGATGCCGACTGCCTGCTGTTTCCCAATCTGGATTCGGCCAATGCGTTCTTCAAGGCGGCGACCAAACTGTGCGGGGCCTCGCTGGCCGGCATGGTGGTCGGCACGAAGTGTCCCTGCGTGCTGACTTCGCGCGGCGATACGCCCGAATCGAAACTTTATTCCATTGCGATGGCCGCTCTTTCGGCCCGTTAGAATTTCGAAAAAATGAACGTTTTCAGAATATTGGCCGTCAATCCCGGCTCCACATCGACGAAGGTGTCTGTTTTCGACGACGCCTCGGAGATTCTTTCCCGCACGATCCGCCACAGCGCCGACGAGCTCCGGGCGTTTTCGTCGGTGGCCGAACAGTTTCCTTTTCGCCGGGACCTCGTGCTCGGAGCGCTCGACGAGGCGGGCATCGGGCTCGGTTCGCTCTCGGCCGTCATCGGCCGCGGCGGGTTAGTCAAACCCATCGAATCCGGCGTCTACGAGGTGAACGACGCGTTGCGGCGCGATCTGCTCCATGCCCCGCAGGGCGAACACGCTTCGAATCTGGGCGGACTCATAGCCGCCGACATCGCTTCGCGCACGGCGGGGGCCAAGGCCTATATCGCCGATCCTGTCGTCGTGGACGAGCTGGACGACGTGGCGCGCGTGGCCGGCCATCCGCTGTTCCGACGCACGTCGGTGTTCCACGCTCTCAACCAGAAAGCCGTGGCGCGGACCTATGCCGCCCGTTCGGGAAAGGCCTACGCCGAGCTGAACCTTATCGTGGCCCATCTGGGCGGCGGCATTTCGGTCGGGGCCCATCGTGCCGGCCGCGTGGTGGACGTGAACAATGCGCTGGACGGAGACGGGCCGCTTTCACCGGAACGCTCCGGTACGCTTCCGGCCGGACAGTTGGCCGATCTGTGTTTCAGCGGACGCTATTCCGAGGCCGAGGTGCGCAGGATGATCTGCGGCGCCGGCGGATTGGTGGCGCTGACCGGTTCGAACGATGTCAAAAGCCTGCTCGAACAGGGGGCTCAGGGCGATACGCGCGCACGCACGGCGGTCGAAGCGATGGTCTATCAGGTCGCCAAAGCCATCGGCGCGATGGCGGCCGTGCTGGAAGGGCGTGTCGATGCGATTCTGGTCACCGGCGGCATCGCATACAGTCCGGTCGTGTGCGAGGGCATCCGCCGCAGGACGGGTTTCATCGCTCCGGTCGAGGTCATTCCGGGCGAGGACGAAATGCGCGCCCTCGCCGAAAACGCCCTGCGGGTGTTGCGGGGCGAACAGACGCCGCGGATATACGTCTGACGCGTGGCGGCGCGGCTCGGAAAACGGGCCGGGTGACGTGCGATGCGAGGATATGTTTCCGGGGAAAGGTTCGGTTCTGTCCGAATCCTTTCCCCGGAAATCTTGATGCGGTGGCCGTCCGGGTTAGATCCCCGTCGTTTTTCGGGGAAACGGTCCGTCATGTCCGTCGGCCTCCTCTCCCCCCGTCGGAATCCGCGGCGAAACGAAATATGGATAGGGACGGAGCGCGAGTCTGTATGCCGACGACAGGTCGTTTACGGAATGTCGTCGGTATTCCGGCTCGAATCCCGATGGGCATCGCTTCGGTGTCGCGTGGATTTTCGAACGGAAAAATTATCGTTTTTCGAGTCGGCTTTGTACGAATAAAAGGACGGTCTGTCCGAGCCCCTTTTGCGTCCGATGCTTATGAAACGAGTCGGCCTCTGGCATTGCGGACACGGCGAATACCGGTTGTCGGCGTAACGGTCGAAAGCTGCCGTCCGACCCTGAATTTCGAAAAGAGACCGGTCGTTTTCCGTTCGAACGGCTTTACGAGGCGCACGATCCGTCGGAAGACCGACAGAGGAACACCCCGATATATCCTGTATGAATAAAACGATCCGCACGCACGAACGCCGCGACCGTACCCCTTGCCGAAGAGTCGAATATGACTCGCCGAGGAACGAACGTCGTCGAAGCGGGAGGCCGGTTACGCGGGCTGCGAACGCGCGAATGCAAAACGGCAGCTCCCGCTTCCGGAAGAGTGCGGGAACGTTTCCCCGAAGGGTCGGTACGGAGACTTTCGATGCGGGGGCCTGCGGATTCTTTCTGCCGGGTGTGCCGGAAAGTCCGCTTCCCGCCGCCGCGTCATCGCAGCAGATAGATCGTTTCGTCCTTGCGTTTCATCAGATAGTGCTCGCGGGCGTATCGCTCCAGAAAGTCGTCGTCGCGCAGGTTTTCGAGGATCGTGCTGTCTTCGGTGATTTTCTGCTGGTAATACTCTTTCTGGGCTTCGAGCTCGTTGATTTTCTGCCGGAGCCTCCAAGCCTCGATCAGGTTGTTCTTGTCGAACACGGCGACGACCAGCACGAACACGGCTATGGTGATGACCCACAGGCGCCTGTCGTTGAAAAATTTCCCTATCGCGTTCATCTTCGTGTCCGTTTAGCCGAATGCCTTTTCGAAGCGGTAAAAATGATGGACCGGACCGTGCCCCCCTCCGAGGCGATAGTCCCGTCCGGCGGCGATGGCCCCGTGCACGTACTCTTCGGCCCGTCGCACGGCTTCGGGCAACGGGTGCCCCAAGGCAAGGAAAGAGGCGACGGCCGACGAGAGCGTACATCCCGTTCCGTGCGTGTTGGGCGTGTCGATCCGTTCGTAGCAGTAGGTCGTGCACCCTTCCTCGGTGAACAGGTATTCGCAGAGAAAGCGGTCGGCGAAGTGACCGGCCTTCAGCAGTACGGCTTTCGCGCCCAGTTTCCGAATCCGGGCGGCGGCTTCGGGAAAGTCGGCCTCGGAGGCGATTTTCATTCCGGTGATGAATTCGGCTTCGGGCACGTTGGGCGTCACCACCGCAGCCAGCGGGAAGATATGGCGCAGAATGGCGTCCGCCGCCCTTTCGTCGATGAGCTGGTCGCCGGACGTGGCCACCATCACGGGGTCGGCAACGACCTGCCCGATGCGGTATTGGCCGAGCAGCCGCGCGACCTCCCCGACGCAGGCTTCGGTGGGCAGCATGCCTAACTTGACGGCGTCGGCTCCGATGTCGTCGAGCACGGCTTCGATCTGCGCTCCGACGACCGGGGCAGGCACGACGTGTACGTCCGAAACGCCTTTCGTGTTCTGGACCGTGACGGCCGTAATGGCCGTCATCGCATAACAGCCGCAGGCCGAGACGGTTTTCAGATCGGCCTGTATGCCCGCTCCGCCTCCGCTGTCGGAGCCCGCTATCGAAAGGACCTTCTTGAATGCTTCCATGTCGCGAAGATAACGAAACTTTATCGCATTGCGGAGTCCGCCGGCACAAATGTTCGTCGCCGGCCGATGCTTTCGAGGGTCGGCACTCCGCCGATCCGGCTGCTTCCGCCCGCCGGTCCGCTTTCGTTCAGGACAGAAACGGGAAGGGTTCGGAAAATGCGTCCGGAATTTTCCGTCGGAAAAACCGATACGGAAACGATGCCGACAAGCCGGCCGGTCCCGGACCGCGGCGATCTTCTCGCACCCCGACCGGGACCGGGTTTCGGAGTTGGATCAGAAGTGGCGGAACCCGTGCCAGTCCGGAGCGATCGCTTCGCCCTGCCGTTTCCAGCGGATCGCGGGCGTTCCGTCCGCAATGCGTCCTATTTCGCGGAGCCGGATGCCGAACCGCTGCTCGTAGGCCCGGTTCAGCCGTTCGGCCGCTCCCTCTTCGACCGTCAGCAGCAGCTCGTAATCCTCTCCTCCCGTGACGGCCAGTTCGACCGAGGTGCGGGTGGGAAGGGATTCCAGTTCGATTTCGGCCGCGACGCCCGAAGCCGCGAGGATATGCACGAGGTCCGAGGCCAACCCGTCCGAGAGGTCCATCATGGCGTGCACTTCGGGCCGTGTGCCCAACCACTCCCCTTCCCGGACGCGGGGCGAGGGGTCGTGATGGATCGCGGCGAATTCCGTGTCCGTTTTTCCCGCCTTGATGTCGAGCAGGCCGCGTGCCGAGTCGCCCAGCGTACCGGTTACGAAGATACGGTCTCCGGGCCGGGCCGAGCTCCTGTATTTGATCGAGTCGTTGTCCGCCCGGCCCACGGCCGTTACGCTGACGACGACCGCTCCGGCCGAGGAGGTCGTGTCGCCGCCGAGCAGCGGCACGCCGAATTCGGCCGAGAGGCTGCGGTAGCCTTCGACGAACGCTTCGGCCCATGCTGCCGAAACGTCGCGGGGCAGGGCCACCGAAAGGAACGTGGCTACGGGCGAGGCGCCCATGGCCGCCACGTCGCTCAGATTCGTGGCAAGGGATTTGCGCCCCAGAAGCCGGGGCGTGATCGCCGTGCGCAGAAAATGGATGTCCTCGACCATCATGTCGGTCGTTACGACCAGCGAGTGCTTCCCGTCGCAGGGGATGACGGCGCAGTCGTCGCCTATGCCGAACATAGGGCCGGAGGGAATGTCCGAAAAGCGCTTGCGGATGAGGTCGATCAGGCCGAATTCGCCCAATTGTGAAAGCTGCATGCCCGTGTGGTAGTGTTTGTTAAATTATCGCAAAAATATGCGAAATATTCGATTCGCTGATGTATTTTTGCATCGGAAGTGAAAAATGTTCGAAAAACAGAAAAACAGAAGTTTCCGATGAAAATCTTGATTCTCAACGGGCCCAACCTGAACCTGCTGGGGCAGCGGGAAAAAGGCATTTACGGCGAGCGGACTTTCGAGTCCTACCTCGAAGAGTTGCGCGGAGCGTTTCCCCAAGCGACGATAGAATATTTCCAGTCCAACATCGAGGGCGAGATCGTCGACCGCCTGCACGCCGCCCGGTACGATGCGGACGGCGTCGTGCTCAATGCCGGAGCCTATACCCATACGTCGATCGCCATAGCCGACGCCATCGGCGGAATTTCCGTTCCGGTCGTCGAGGTGCACATTTCTTGCATACTGGCCCGTGAGTCCTACCGCCACGTGTCGCTCATCGCTCCCAAGTGCAAGGGATCGATCATGGGATTCGGTCTCGACTCCTACCGGCTGGGTGTCCTCGCTCTGCTCGGACGACCCTCCGGCGAAGAAACCTGTACGGCAAAAAACGAATAGCTTATGGATAAGAAGACGAAGATCATCGCCACCGTTTCGGACCGTCACTGCGAGGTCGAATTCATCCGGGCTCTCTACGAGGCCGGCATGAACGCCGTGCGCATCAATTCGGCCCACCTCACGCCCGAAGGGGCCACGAAGATCGTGGACAACGTGCGGAAAGTTTCCGAAAATATCGCCATCATCATCGACACGAAGGGCCCCGAAATCCGGGTGACGGGCATGAAGCCCTCTTTCGAAAACGGCATCCCCGTGGCGGCCGGCGATACGGTCCGCATGAGGGGAACGGCCGACGACCTGCCTTCGGACGACGGGACGGTCTACCTGAACGACGCCTCCGTCTACGACGCCGTTCCCGAAGGGGCGGCCATCCTCATCGACGACGGCGAGCTGGAGCTCCGGGTTGTGGGCAAGCGCGACGGTACGCTGCTGTGCGAGGCGCAGAACGGCGGCGTCATCAAGGCCCGCAAGAGCGTCAATATCCCCGGCGTCCCCATCGATCTGCCGTCGATCACGGAGCGGGACCACACGTTCATCCGCTGGGCGATCGACATGGACATCGACTTCATCGCCCACTCTTTCGTCCGCACGAAAAACGACGTGCTGGCCGTCAAGCGCATTCTCGAAGAGCGGAACAGCCCGATCAAGGTCATTTCCAAGATCGAGAACCGCGAGGGCATCGACAACATCGACGAAATTCTCGACGTGACCTACGGCATCATGGTGGCGCGGGGCGATCTGGGCGTGGAAATTCCCGCCGAGCGGATTCCCGTCACCCAACGCCTGCTGGTCAACAAGTGCATCGAGAGCAAGAAGCCCGTCATCATCGCCACGCAGATGCTCCACACGATGATCGACCATCCGCGCCCCACGAGGGCCGAAATCAGCGATGTGGCCAACGCCATCTACCAACGGGTCGATGCGGTGATGCTCAGCGGCGAGACCGCCAACGGTCAGTACCCGGTGGAAGCGGTGGCCACGATGGCGCGTGTGGCGCGCGAAATCGAAAACGACGAGGTGAACAACGGACCCAACCTCGATCTGAATTTGGTGCGCATCAACAACGAAATAACGGCCCAGCTTTCGCGTTCGGCCGTCCGGGCCTGCATCAATCTGCCGGTCAAGGCCATCGTCATCGACACGCTGTCGGGGCGGACCGGGCGTTATCTGGCCGCTTTCCGGGGCCAGAAGCCGGTCTATGCCGTATGTTACCGGCGGAGCGTCATGCGCCAACTGGCTCTCTCGTACGGCATCCATGCCATATACTGCGAGCCGGCCATCAACCACGAGAGTTTCCTGCTCAACATCCTGTACTACCTCGAAGACCGGAAATGGCTCTCGAAGGAAGACCTGATCGTCGTGGTAGGCGGCAGCTTCGGCGCGTCCAAGGGCGCTTCGTTCCTCGAAATCGGCAATGTGCTGAACCTCGAACACAAGGCCATGAGCATCCGGTAGACCGTTCCGGCGGGCGGTTCGGGGCGTCGTTTTTTCGTTCGTCGACGTTCGTGAAAAGGCAGGAAATCTTTTCCGTGTCGTCGGCAGAGGAAAATGAGCAGACCTCGATCCGACGGGTCGCAGCCGGTCGTAAACTTGTCGGGAAAGCGATCGTATACGAATCGGGCCGCAGAGAATCATTCTCTGCGGCCCGGTCCGTATTTTGTGGCTCGTTATCGGATTTTCATGTGCGCTTCCCTATTTCCCGATCCTCCGAGAGATGCGGCGTTTTCCGAATACCGCATCTTTCGGAGGCGGTCGTCCCCCCCCCGATTGTCGAAGCCGGAGATATGCGTGCCGTGTTCCGGTTCGCCCGACGAACGGGCCGCCGTGGAAATGCGAAACGCGTACTCTCTTTCGGCCTCGACCGGTCCGGCCTTGTTCCGAAACACAGGAATATATCTTCCGTTAACCGCGTAACCGAGAGACTTTTATACGACTTTTCCGGATTGTCGGTCCGGTGGCGTTGACCCGATGGAAAAACTCTCGGATTTTTTGTTCCGAAGAAGACGGATGTCCGGAAATTCCCGGACGTAATTTTCTGTGCCTTTTCCTTCGCCTGTGCTTTCTTTCCGTCGCGCCGCACGTTTTTCTTCGTGTGAGAAACGGAGACGACCGGCCGGATACTCTCCGGCATTGCGGCGGGGCCCCTGCATGCGGCCGGTCGTTGGCAGAACATTCGTGCGCACTTTTGCTTCGTCCGGAAAGCCCTGCCCCTGTCCGCACTCTCCGGGTGCGGAGCGCCTGCACCCGACCGGGGGTGTTTTAGCAGCCTTGCGAGGGAGGAATGCTGCCTGAGGGGAAGCGGACTGCACGAACGATTTCCTTCCCGGAGCGAGTGCGAGCTGCCTTACGGAATGCGCATGTATTTGTGTGTCTGGATCGAGATGTTCCACTTCGGGTGCGCTTTGACGTATTCGACCGTCGGCGCGATCACGCTGTCGAAGCGGCTCCATTCGGGTTGCAGATAGAGCCGACACGCACCGTTCGTCCGGGCGGCGTTGCGCTCGGCCCATTCGAAATCGTCTTCGGTTTCGACGATGACTTTGAGCTCGCCGGCCTGCGCGAGAATTTCTTCGCGCGGGGGATGTTGCTTCTTGGGCGACAGGCATATCCAGTCGAACCGTCCGCTGAGCGGATGGGCGCCGGAAGTTTCGAGGAAGATTTCCAGCCCCCGCTCCTTGAGCGCCCCGGTCAGGTAGTCGAGCGGATAAAGCGACGGTTCGCCTCCGGTGATGACGATGGCCTGTGCCGGAAAGGAGCAGGCGCGCTCCACGATCCGGTCCACGTCCGTCGGAGGGTACGCCTTCGGGTTCCATGTGATTTTGGCGTCGCACCAGCGGCAGCCCACGTCGCAGCCGCCCAGACGGATGAAATAGGCGGGCTTTCCCGTATGGAATCCCTCTCCCTGTATCGTGTAGAAATCTTCTACGAGCGGCAGCTTGCGGCCGCCTTTGAACGGATCGTTATTCATGGACGATTTCGTAAATATCTTTGAGGTTTCGCCCCAGTTGGTTGTAATCCAACCCGAATCCGACAATGAACCGGTCGGGAATCGTCAGGGCGCAGTATTCGGGCGGCGTCCCCGTTTTCAGGCAGTCGGGCTTGAACAGCAGGGCCGTCACGGCCACGCTGGCCGCACCGCGTTCGCGCAGCATGGCTTTGATGTGTTCGATGCTGGCGCCGGTCTCGACGATGTCTTCCACGACGATCACGTGCCGGCCGGCGATGTCGTCCGAGAGGCCGAGCAGCTCCCGGACCCGGCCCGTCGAAGCGGTTCCTTCGTAAGACGAAACGCGGACGAACGATATTTCGCACGGCATCGAAACATGTTTCATCAATTCGGCCATGTACATGAACGAGCCGTTGAGCACGCCGACAAACAGCGGCCGCTCCTTGCCGGCATAGTCCCTGTCGATGCGCCCGGCCGTTTCCCCGACGGCCGCTTCGATGCGGGCATAGGGAATCGAGAGCCTGAATGTTTTGTCGTCGAGACGGATCGTCTTGTCTTCCATGGGCTGAATTTTCGTTTCGAGCGGATGAATCTTCGCTCCGGCATTATGAAATCCGGACGTTTCTTTTTTACTTTGCAAAAGTAATATTTAAATAAAAAACGAGAAACAGATGACACCGAAAGTCAGTATTATCATGGGCAGCACGTCCGATATGAAGATCATGGAGGGGGCCGCCGCCCTGCTCGACGAAATGGAAATCCCTTACGAAATCAACGCCCTGTCGGCTCATCGCGTGCCCGAAATGGTCGCCGATTTCGCGAAAGGCGCCCATGAACGCGGCATCAAGGTCATCATCGCCGGAGCGGGCGGCGCGGCCCATTTGCCCGGCGTCGTGGCGGCTTTCACGCCCGTGCCCGTCATCGGCGTGCCCATCAAGTCGTCCAATTCGATCGACGGCTGGGACAGCGTGCTGTCGATTCTACAAATGCCTTCGGGCATTCCCGTGGCGACCGTGGCCTTGGACGGGGCCCGGAACGCGGCCATTCTGGCCGTGCAGATTCTGGCATCGGGCGACGAGGCGCTGCTGCGCAAGATGATCGCTTTCAAGGCCGAACTGGCCGGAAAGATCGAAAAGGCCAACCGCGAGCTCGCCGGGATCAAACGTCCGTTCAAGACGAACTGATCCGCCGGACCGAATTTGCCGTTCGATATAGGAAAGGATGCTCCGGTCGCGGGCATCCTTTTTTTGTGTTCCTGCCGTTTTGCGTCGCTCCGGTTAGAACTTTCACTGCCGTCGCATCCGCCCGTCCTTGTCCGCAGGCTGCGGTTGCGCTTTCGGATCGAGAGGTTCCGGCCCCGACTCGGTTCGGCCGTGCCGAAAAGAAACACGGCGAAAGTTCTTCCGAGGACGGAACTCCGGTGGTGCCGCTCGCCGGCTCCGCTTGTTCCCCTGTCCTTATGGAGTCGGACCTCGCTCCGGAGAAGGCGACGTGCGTGTCTTTTCGCGCCGGCCGCACGATTCTGTCGGATAACGGATTCGGCGGAGAGCTTTCCCTTCGTCTGACGGATTCACGATTCCTGCATGGCACATCGTTTCGGCACAAATCCTTCGATTAAAGAAGGTAAGCTGCTTTTATTTCATCGTTATATTTCGATGGGATCGAAAGGAGTGTCGAAACGATATGCAGGGAGAATTTCTTTGTCTATCTTCGAATGATATGATGGGTTTTAAATAAATAAATTTCAATAAGATCATTTTGTTGTATTGGATTGACGATCGAATGTAAAGACAAGTAAAATGAGCTCCGGATGCGGAATTACTCGTAAGCGACGACAGAGGGTTCCTGAGGAATGTAACGCAACGGTTCCCGGCGATTTTCGCTGGAAATGTCGAAATATTCGGCTCGCATGAACCCCGTTTTGCCGAGGGCGATGCCCAGTCGGATGTTGATCGTCCCGAAGATCAGGTTTTCGTTTTTGATGCGCACGCCCACGCCGAGCGTCGAGTAGAAACGGTTGCGGAACAGATTGCCCCTGTACCCGATCGTCCCCACGTCGGCAAAGCCGTACATCGCCATTTTGAACCGGTAGATGTCCCACGGCGTGAACACGACGGTCTCCGAGCGTAACACGGCACGGTTCGTTCCGTACACGCTCTCGTCGAGCCCGCGCAGTTCGGCGTGTTCGAAGAATCCGATGCTTTCGCGGAATCCGTCGAGACGGTTCCATCCGCGCGTGACGTTCAGATCGACGAACTGCCGCACCTTGTAGCGGCCGTTCCCCAGCAGGTTGGAGAAATAATTGACGTTGGATTCCAGCACGGTGCGGTAGAAACGCCTGTCGCCCCGGTTCAGGTAGCTGCCCAGCGCCACGCTCCATCGCAGGTAGCCGAAACCGGTGAAATATCCGGCGCTGAAATCGCCGCCCATGTACCACCGGTCGCCGAATTCTCCGCGGGAATATCCCCCTGTCATCGAAAAACGGTACCCGTAGGCGATGTCCTCGTTGACGCCGTACCCGTAAATGAGGTTGGAGGTCCGGAACTTCTCGCGATAGAGACCGAGGCCGAACAGGACGAACCGTTCGTTGTGGAAATAGGGGTTCAGCGTGTCGCTCACCTCCGGTCGCGCCGTGTAACGGACCGCATGGAAGCGCCCGGTGAAGAACAGGCTGCTACCGAGGCTCGGTATGAACCGCGATTTTCCCGCCCAGAAGTCCCAGTTTCGGGAGGCGGTCTGGAACGTGCTGTCCAGCGGATAGATGTCGATGGGTTCCTTGCGGTAATAGAACGAGGCGCCGGCGGCGTAGTCGGTCCGGCGGATGAATTTTTTCAGCGCCTCGGCTCCGAAATCGCTTCGGTCGAACCCTTTGCCCGCGATGAGACGGCCTTCGAAAAACGATCCGAAAATGTTCGGTGTCTTGTACTCGAATACGTTGCCGCCGTAGTGTCCGTTTTTCCAGTTGAAATAGGTACTTATGCCTAAGCGGTTCCCCCACCCCAGCAGGTTGTCGTCGTATAGCTGGAGGAACATGTCCCCGTCGCCCTCGAAGCCGACGTCGGCGCTGATGGTCCACTTGTCGCGCGTGGCGACGATCACGTCGACGACGGTCGAGTCCTCTGCGGAGGGGACGACCGTGATGGCCGCATCGGAAATGTAATCGCGCGAGCGGAGCAGTTGCCGGTTGTTGATCATCAATTGCGGATCGAGCTTGTCGCCCGGACCGAACAGTAGGTCCCTGCGGATCTGCTGTTCGCGGGTGATGCGGTGCACGGCGTTCACCCGGCGCTCGATCCATGTGCGTGTGTCGTTGTCGAACACGTTGCCTCTCTCGACGGACACGCTGCCGATGGTGCGGCCGGCGAACCGGCCGAAATAGTCGTTGTCCCGCCGGGCGGCTTCTTCGAGCGCTTTTCTGTCGATCGGGTTTGTGGAAATCGAATTGATGATGAGCCGGGAAAGCCTGCCCCGACGCGGTTTTTTCCGCTTTGTCGAGTCTTCGGACGCCGGATGGCCGGCCTGCAATACATCTTGGGACGCCTGCCCCCAGAACGGGAGGCAAACGAACAGCAGGGCGGCGAATGCGATCAACGGGACGATCCGGATTCTCATGCAAAGGCGTATCTTCGGTACTAAAGTAACGTAAATATCCCGAAAATTATGCGGGAATACGATTCGAAAACATCGTATTCCCGCATGATACGTGCCGGAATGGACCGGGGCCGCTATCGGACCAGCCCGGAGAATCCCATAAAGGCCATGGCCAGAATACCGGCCGTGAGTATGGCGATCGGCATGCCCTTCATGGCGGCGGGCACGTCTTCGAGTTCGAGGCGTTCGCGCAGGCCGGCGAACAGCACCAGCGCCAGCGAGAAGCCTACGGCCGTCGAGGCGGCGAACACGACCGACTCGCCCAGAGAGAACTCCTTCTGGACGAGCAGGATCGCTATTCCGAGCACCGCGCAGTTCGTCGTGATGAGCGGCAGAAAGATTCCCAATGCCTGATAGAGAGCCGGACTCAGCTTCTTGAGCATGATTTCGACCATCTGCACGAGTGATGCGATGACCAGAATGAAGACGATCGTCTGCATGTATTCGATGCCGAGGGGAACCAGAATGTAGTATTGGATCAGGTAGGCCACGATGGACGACACGGTCATGACGAACGTCACGGCCGCCCCCATGCCTAAGGACGTGCTCACCTTGTTGGATACGCCCAGAAAAGGACACAGTCCCAGAAATTGCGACAGGACGACGTTGTTGACGAAGATGGCGCCGATTACGATCACGAAGTATTCCATGTCTATTTCACTTTAGCCGTTAGTTTCTTGAAAATGACCATCAGGTAGGCCAGTGCGATGAAGGCGCCCGGTGCCAGCACGAAGAGCAGGATGCCGTCGCCGTCGATGAATTTGAATCCGAAGGCCGAACCGTCGCCCAGCAGTTCGCGTACGAGTCCCAGTGCCGTGAGCGACAGCGTGAAGCCTAAACCGATGCCGATGCCGTCGAGCGCCGAGTCCAGCACGCCGTTCTTCGAGGCGAAAGCCTCGGCACGCCCCAGAATGATGCAGTTGACGACGATCAGAGGGATGAACACGCCGAGCGTCGCGTACAGATCGGGCATGAAAGCCTCCATGCAGAGCTGTACGACGGTGACGAACGAAGCGATGACGACGATGAAGGACGGGATGCGCACCTTGTCCGGGATAAGATTTTTGATCAGCGACACGGCGATGTTCGACAGCGTGAGGACGAACAGCGTCGCCGCGCCCATGCCTAACCCGTTCAGCGCCGAGGTCGTCGTGCCCAGCGTGGGACACATGCCCAGCAACAGCACGAAGGTCGGGTTTTCCCGAACCAGTCCTTTGGTAAGTATCTGCAGTTTGTTCATGGGGCTATTTCGGTTTTTGAATGGATTCGAATACTTCGTAGGCCCGTGCCAGCGCGTCCGCGAACGCGCGGGACGAGATGGTGGACGCCGTGATGGCATCCACGTCTCCGCCGTCCTTCTTGACCGACAGCCGGAACGTTTCGGGATTCTTGCCTTCGAACTGGACCGAGAAGCCGGACTTGCCGCTCTCTATCTTGTTGCCCAGCCCCGGCGTTTCGTTGTGCGAGAGGGTTTCGACCTTGTTGATCGTACCGTCGGGCAGAAAGCCCGCCATGAGCCATATTTCTCCGCCGAAGCCGTTCTTGGAGAACGTTTCGATGGCATACCCGACCGTGTTTTCGCCCTGTCGGGCCGTATAGACGACGATTTTCTTGATCTTCTCGCCGTCTTTGTACGGAACGACCGTCGTGTCTGCGCTCGGATCGTTGTCGAACGACGGCAGCACTTGGGCGATAGCCGCGCCGATTTTCTTGCTTTTGGACGCGGCGATGGGCTCCTCGGTCACCCGATAGACGAACCCTACGGCGAGCGAAGAGACGAGCGCGATGGAGAACAGCGTGACGGTCATATTTTTCAGTGAACTTTCCATAATGCGTTACTTGGTTTTGACGGCCCGTCCGAACCGTTCGGGTTTGACGTATTTGTCGATCAACGGAACCACGGCGTTCATAATCAGGATGGCGAACGACATGCCTTCGGGATAGGAGCCCCATACGCGGATGAGCATCGTGATGAGGCCGATCCCCGCCCCGTAGATCAGCATGCCCTTGTGCGTCATCGGCGAGGTGACGTAGTCGGTCGCCATGAAAATCGCTCCGAGCAACGCTCCGCCCGTCAGCAGGTGGAATGCGGGGTTCATGTAGTGCATCGGGTCGATCGCCCACAACAGAGCGCCGAAAGCGGCCATCGAGCCGAGTACAGCCACCGGGATGTGCCATGTAATGACCTTGCGGCACAGCATGTAGGCGAAGCCGAGCAACAGCGCGAGCGCGGCGATTTCGCCCAGCGAGCCGGCCTTGAATCCCAGCAGCATGTCGCTGTACGAGGTCAGCCGGCCGGCTACCTCGGAGGTCGTTCCTCCTGTGGCGAGCGCCTCCTTGACGTATCCGAGCAGCGTGGGGCCCGAAACGGCGTCCGCCCCTGTGGCTCCGGAGAGCGAGTCGACGTTTGAGGGCGTGGCGAAACCGGTCATCTGGACCGGGAACGAAATGAGCAGGAATACGCGTCCTACCAGCGCGGGGTTGAACGGGTTGCGTCCCAGTCCGCCGAACGACATCTTGCCGACGCCGATGGCGACCAGCGCGCCCAGTACGATCATCCACACCGGCAGCGTGCTGGGCAGGTTGAAGCCGAGCAGCACGCCGGTGACGACGGCCGACCAGTTGCCCAACGTGCTTTCGCCCTTGAGCAGATAGCGTTGGATGAGGTATTCGAACGCCACGCAGGCGGCGACGGACACGCCCGTCACGAGCAGGGCATTCGCTCCGTAGACGATCGTCGAGACGACCAGCGCCGGAGCCAGCGCGATGAGGACGTCGCGCATCAGGCGGGCCGTGTTTTGCGGTCCGTGGATGTGCGGCGAGGGGGATACGATTGGTTTCTTCTCCATGTATGCGACGTGCTTTGTTCTTCGGTTCGGTTATTTCTCCGGATTTTTCCGGCTGCGGATTCGGCGCAGCGTCTCGGCCTTGCCCAGACGGATGTAGTCGAGCAGAGGCAGATAGGACGGACAGGTGTAGGAGCAGGACCCGCACTCGATGCAGTCCGTGATCTTGAGCGCTTCGAGTTCGTCGTATCGCGCCCGCTGTGAGAGTTTGGACAGCAGATAGGGTTCGAGCCCCATCGGACACACGCCGACGCATTTGGCGCACTTGATGCACGAAAGGGCCGGCTTGCGGACGGCTCCCTTCTGGCGGATGATCAGAATACCGGACGTGCCCTTCGTGACGGGGGCGTCTAAATTGGCGACGGCCCGCCCCATCATCGGTCCTCCGTTGATGACCTTGCCCGCATCTTGAGGCAATCCCCCGCAAAACTCGATCAACGAGCGGATAGGCGTTCCGATCCTGACTTTGAGGTTGGCCGGTTCGGCCAAGGCTTTGCCCGTTACGGTGACGACCCGCTCGATGAGCGGCTTGTTTTTCTGCACGGCTTCGTAGACGGCCAGCGCGGTCCCCACGTTCTGGACGACGGCGCCCGTGTCGATGGGCAGGCCGCCCGAAGGAACCTCTCTTCCCGTCACGGCTTCGATCAACTGTTTCTCCCCGCCCTGCGGGTAGCGGACTCTCAGCGGCACGACCTCGATGTGCGGACGCGATGCGCAGAGGCGCTCCATGTGTTCGATAGCGTCGGGTTTGTTGTTTTCGATGCCGATATAGGCTCGCGGAACCTCCAGCGCCCGGATCAGGATTTCGATGCCCGCGACGATCTGCTCGCCCTTTTCCAGCATGATCCTGTGGTCGGCGGTCAGGAACGGTTCGCACTCCACGCCGTTTATAATCAGGCACTCGGCCTTCTTGCCCGCCGGAACCGACAGCTTGACATGCGTGGGAAACGTCGCTCCGCCCATGCCGACGATGCCCGCCTCTTTTATTTTGTCGACGATCTCCTGTTTGGAGAGCCGGCACTCCTCGACCAACGTATCGCTCCGGTCGATTCCGTCCATCCAGACGTCTCCGTCGGTGCGTATGGACACGGACGGTTTGCGCATGCCCCCGGCGTCGGGCGTCGCGTCGACGGCGATGACCGTCCCGGAAACCGGAGCGTGGATGTTGCTCGAAACGAAACCTGCGGCCGTCGCGATGACCTGTCCCGTCCGGACCGTGTCCCCTTTGGAGACGCACGGCACGGCCGGCGCCCCGATGTGCTGCGAGAGCGGCACGACGGCGATTTCGGGGAGAGGAAGTGATACGACGGCTTTGCGGCTGCTGATTTTATATTCCGGCGCATGGATGCCGCCTTTGCTGAATCCTTTCATGTATGAAGTTTTATCTTTTTCGAATCGAATGGACGGGACGGACCTCGCCGAGCGTCAGGCCGAAGGAGCGTCGCAGGCGGCTTCCTGCGTTTTCTTCTCCGGTCGGGGCTGCGGGAAGTTGACCGCCAGAATGCTGCCCTGCGGACATTCCGCGACGCATTTGCGGCACAGTTTGCATTTGTCGGCGTCGATATAAGCTAAATTTTCACTCAAGGTAATGGCTTCGAACGGACATGTCCTGACGCATTTGCCGCAACCTATGCAGGACACGGCGCACGCTTTCCGGGCGACGGCCCCCTTGTCCCGGTTGACGCAGCCCACGTAGACCCTGCGGCCTTTGATGCCTTTTTTTCGGAGTTCGATGATGCGCTTGGGGCAGGCGGCTACGCAGGCGCCGCAGGCGGTGCACAGCGCTTCGTCCACCACGGGAAGACCGGTCGCCGGGTCGATCGAAAGGGCTCCGAACTGACAAGCCGCGACGCAGTCGCCCTTGCCCAGACATCCGTAGGAGCAGCCCGTCTCACCGCCGTACAGGGCGGCTTCGACGGCACAGGACGACGCTCCGTCGTAGATGTTGGTTCGGGGGCGTTTGTCGCAACTGCCGCTGCATCGCACGACGGCTACTTGGGGTTCCTGTTCCGCGGCCGTCTTTCCTAAATAGGCGGCGATCTTCTGCATGGTTTCCGCCCCTCCGGCCGAGCAATAGAGGGTCGAGATGTCGTCGTTCTTCACCAGTGCGTCGGCCAGTCCCCGGCATCCGGGATAACCGCAGCCGCCGCAATTGGCTCCCGGCAACATGCGCTCCACGTCGTCGATGCGCGGATCTTCATAGACTTTGAATTTCTGTGCGACGACATACAGCACGACGGCTGCCAGTACGCCGATCACGCACAGCGTCAAGACGGTAAATCCCAAAACTCCACTCATTGCAGTTTTCTGACTTTAAAAGTAATCTCCCTTTCGATTTTGTGCCGCAGCAGATACAGCACGAAATAGTAGCATCCGCCCGCCCCCAGTGCGCAGAGTCCTGCCGCGGGTTCGCTCGCCCCGTTGTGCAGCAACACGAGCAAGAGGCTGAAAATAAATAAAAAAGGGAATATGTAGGCGAAAAAAACGGCCTTTATTCCCATGCTTCGTTCGGTCTGGACCTCGACGATTTCTCCCGGTTCGAAAAAAGAGGCTTCCGGCGTGCCGACGATCATTCTCTTCTCGCGGCTCTCCCCCATCCCACACTGCCGCTTCGCCCGGCAGGCGTCGCAGGCGCTGTGCGATACGACGACGATTTCCACGGCCTGTGGAAAAACCCGCGTGACTTCCGCCCGGTGTGTGATCGTTTCGCTCACGGAGTGCGACGTTTTAATAACCGTATTTGTTGGTCAGAGGCATACGCCTGCCCGTGAGCAGGGGGCGCGAGGAAAGCCTCAGCGTCGGGCATGCCTGATAACGCTTGAATTCGCTTTTGACGACCAGACCGTACACCTTGTAGACCACCTCTTCGTCGAATCCCGCGTTGATGATCTCTTCGCGGCTCTGTCCTTCCTCGATCATCCGGTAGAGAATGGCGTCCAGTATGTCGTAGGGAGGGAGCGAATCGGAATCCTTCTGTTCGAGCCGCAATTCGGCCGAGGGGGCCTTCATGATCGTATTGAGCGGGATGATTTCCTCGTTGCGGTTGATATAGCGCGCCAGATCGTAGACCTCGCACTTGTACAGGTCGCCGATGATGCCCAAGGCACCCACCGTGTCGCCGTACAGCGTGCCGTACCCCACCGCGATTTCGCTTTTATTGGATGTGGCCAGCAGCATGTTGCCGAACTTGTTGGAAATGGCCAGCATCATCATGCCCCGTATGCGGGCCTGCATGTTCTCTTCCGTCGTGTCGAACGGAAGTTCGCCGAAGACCGGTCCGAGCGTCGTGGTGAGCGCCGCGAACGTTTCGTTGATGGGAACGATCTGGTACTGTATGCCCAGATTTTCGGCCAGCGTCCGGGCGTCCTCGACCGAATGGTCGGACGAGAACTGCGAGGGCATGAGCAGCACCCTGACGTTTTCGGGTCCCAGCACCTCGGCGGCCAGCGAAACCACGACGGCCGAGTCGATGCCGCCCGAAAGGCCGAGGCAGGCCGTGCGGAATCCGTTTTTTTCGAAATAGTCCCTCAACCCCAGCCGAATGGCCCGGTAGACGTTGACGGTCTTGTTCTGATAGGGAATCTCCAGCGCGGGCATATCGGCGTCCGGATCGACGATCTGGAAATCTTCCTCGAAGTTTTTGAGCAGCGCGATGGCCTCGCCCCGGCTGTTGAACACGGCCGACGAGCCGTCATAGACGATGTCGGTCTGCCCGCCGACGCTGTTGACGTAAAGAACGGTCTTGCCCGTCATAAAGGAGAGCTGCCGGTAGAAATCGTATCGTTTTTCGACGATCCCCCGCGAATAGGGGCTGTTGGTCAGGTTGACGATCAGGTCGGCGTATTCGCCGTATTCGTGTTCGGTATGGATGTCTTCGCCCACGACGACCGCGATTTTCGTATCCCCTATCTTGAGGTACTCGCAGCCTTTCGAAGGCCGTATGTGCCACATCTCGTCTCTCGACTCGATGTTCTTTTTGCCGATGTAGCGGACGATCTTTCTGTTTTCGATCAGTGCGGCGACGCTGATCGTCTTGTTGATGCTTTGCGTAGGCATGCCCACGAGGGCCGAAATGCCGTCGCAATGGAGGGCGATCTCTTCAAGCGACTCCTCGCACAGATCCAGAAAAGTTACTTTGTTGAGCAGGTCGTAGGCCGGAGCTCCGCTGATGGCCTGTTCGGAAAATACGACCAGACGGGCTCCCGCCGATTTCGCCCGGTCGATGCAGCGGATTATTTTTTTCGTATTTCCCTTGAAGTCGCCGATCGTATAATTTTGTTGGGCAAGAGCTATTTTCATCGTCTCCGGGCTTTAATTGATAACCTCCCGCAAAGATATAATTTTTCGCTCAGAACAAAAATTCGTCCCGGCTATTGTTTTATTGATTTTTCTGCCTATCTTTGCACCGTCAAAACGAACAAGAGGTGCCATAGCTCAGTTGGTAGAGCAAAGGACTGAAAATCCTTGTGTCCGTAGTTCGATTCTACGTGGCACCACTTGAAAAAGAGACAGTTGCAGCAAATGTTGAGACTGTCTCTTTTTATTTGCCCCATAACCTATTTGATATCGTTTGTTTGTAATAAAGATACGAACTTTTTGATTTTTAGTCTATTCGTATTTCGTTTATCCCCTTTTCTAATCCTTGTCATACCGCGACATTTTTCGTTTGACGACACAGGTATTCGTACTTCAAACCGAATGTATCAAGTTCTCTTTGTCGATTTCAGGGTATGACGGAAAAGTTCCCTTAGCACGGGTTTAAGAAAACAGTCGATCCAATAAAGAAGTCCGCCACTTCTATTCGGAAGCGGCGGACTCGGTCGTTGCATATTCAAATATCAATCGGATGCGTCGAGTTTTCTAATCCTGTCTTTGAGAATTTCGATTTTTCTCATTAACTCGTTTTCTTTACGAAAAGAAGGAGTAGTTTTAACGCGGCGCATCCCGATGGATGCAAACGGTATTTCCGCTCGATCTCACGCAAAATTTTCATCGAGCGCCGCGCTTCGAAAGCAGAGCCGGTTTTCTTCCCGTCCCTATCCACTCTCACCGACACGATATGAATGTGGCTTCGTCGGATGTCGTCATGCCGAAAAACGATGCAGGGCTGATCGCCGTATCCCATCTTCTCCATGTCCTCGCGGGCAATCGTTCGAAATTCATCTTCGGAAAGCTGGTCTTTCGGATGAGGATTGAGCGGAACATGGAATTTCTATGTAACTTCAAATTTTATCCAAACAATGTAACAGTCCAAGAAATGGACTGTTACATTGTTTGGAGGTATTTATGTGTTGTATCCCTCGTTTTTAACGGGAATTTATTCTATTCCCCGTTAAGGTGTTTCAGTGGGTGCGGAGTGGGTTTTGTCGTTTTCCGTCATTTTTTCATCTGGTTTTCTATCGGATTTTATCTTTTATACCTAAGATGCAAATAGTTTTAATTTCGGAAACCGACATACAGCCATCCTTTAGAGCGGAACATTGACGTTGCTGCCAGTCCCTGAAATCCAGTCGGTGATACTCGGATTCGAAATGGTGATCGCCGTACGGGTCACGTTGACGGCGTAGGTGTATTTGGTCGCCGGTGCGAAAGTCGTGGTTCCGATCGCCGAGGCGGGCACGCTGACCGTCGTTCCGGCTTCACTCAGGTTGACGGCGAGCGTGGGCGATGTATAGGTACCCGGCAGGATCAGCAGGTAGAGCTTGGTAGGGGTGGCAGACAGGGTCGGAGGTGTGCCGGGCGTCGCCGTGACGGTGTTGGCCGTGGTTCCTGCGGTGATCGCGCCCGTGGCCAGGTTGATGGTCGAAGTCGTGGCGTCGCTCGTAATCAGCGTGCCCCCCGACGATACCGAGGTGATAAAGTTGGTCAGCGTCGTGTTGGCGGCAAAACCGGTGACGGAAATATCGAACTCGATCAGGGTCAGGGCATGGGTAAAGACGAGCGAGACCGAGTAGGGGGCCGATGCGGGACGTGTGACGCCGGTTGTCCATGCGTTGTTCGAGATCAGGAAATCCTTCGTCGGATCGATCGCACCGGTCTGTCCGGCCAGCGAAGGCAGTTTGACGGCCGTGTAAGTCGTATTTGCGGCGGCATAAGGCGCATAACCGAGGAATTTATGGGTAGTGGTGCCGTCGGTCCAGTACAGGTTGGTGGAGGTCGTCCATGCCGTACCGTTGTAGGAATACTGCACATTGGCAGGAGGATTGCCCGTGGGGCGATCGGCATAGACACCGATGGCATCACCTGAGGTCCAGGAAGCGGTGCTCCCTGAATAGGTAGTCCGTGTGTCTACGGTCGCAGAAACGATCGAGGGGGAGAAACGTATCGCGTTATCGGCAGGTTCCGAGTTCCGAGGGCAAGCGTCGTCTTTGTCGCAGGCTGCCCATCCGAGGGCCACACAAGCGAGTAAAATCATCTTTTTCATAATAGTTGGAATTTAAAGAATTGGTTTATTGAATTATTTTATAGTATATCGATCAGACCGTTGCCGATCTGCACGCTGAAAGAATACATGTACCCCGGACGGAAATTGGTTACATTGAGCGGTATCACCTCGGTCTGTTGGTTACCTCCCAGCAGCGAGGAAATCTGCACCTGAACCGACGGGTTCAGCAGCCCCGTCCCGGTATATAGGCCGGGCAGTACGAGCGCATAGACGGTGATCGGAATGCTGCCGAGCAGCCCGGTCGAAGCGATCGGTCTGGTGACTGATTGGGAAAAATTGGCCGCCGTATTATTGGCCGCCGTAACCGAAAGCGAGCGTGCGACAAGGTCGTAACCTACCAGAGAAACGGCATTGACCGTGTTGAACATCCCGTACGGTTTATTGGGTCCCACGGTCGTGTTGCCTCCCCTGAGTGTCATCGACTTAAGGGTGTACGTGGAAAGCAGGGAGGTGGAGATCGTGAACTTAAGCAGGCTGAAAGCGTGGGAGAACGCCGTGGTACCGGTAAACGCCACGGCGGTGCCGCCCGTGCCGCGCATCTGCGTTTTTGGGCCGGCGACGAGCATGTCCGCATTCACGTCGGGTGTAGGTCCGAACGTCTGGTTGGCCAGTACCGGGATCGAGACTACATTGTCGTTATTGGCGGCATGGTACGGATAATAGGCATAAAAGGTATGCGTGGCCGTGGAGTTGAGCCAGTACATGGTCGTGGCGGCAGGGGTGGTCCATGTCATCGAAGAACCGCTGCCGGAGGCCGTGTAGGGCACGTTGCTGCGCTGCGTCAGCGTTTCCGACACCCCGATCTTATCCCCGGCGACGAACGAAGCCGTAGCACCGCTCATCGACGTCCGGGTCAAGGTGCCGGTATCGTCCTGAGACATCTGTGCCTGAATTACGACACGCTCCTGAACTTGAGGCTGGAAATCTTCCTTGGAACATCCGATCGAACCGATCGTAAGACAAATTGCAAAACCCAGCTTGTTCATAGTCGCATCGCGTTATCTACGTATAGTCAATGCATAAATTCTGCCTAAGTTTATGTAATACATTTCGGCCCATGCTTTTTTACGGCGGCATCCGGCAAGATATTTTCGATCTGGTTATGTATTGCTTTTGATACTGTCGTTTTTTTGAGTTGCAACTGTCTTTTTTATTTTCTTCACGACTCCGATGTCGTTTGTTTCCGGACACAGAAAAGATACGGAATATCCGATTTCAGCTCATTCGTTATCCGTCTCTCCCCTGCTCTATCCCTGCACGTTTTCTCTTTGCAGGTCGTTGGCCGACATATGAAGTTGGCCGGGATCGTGCAGGCAGACCGGAAATCGTCGCATTGTCGAAGGTGCTCAAACCGCCGGTCATACCTTAACATTAGAAGGATTTTGGCCTTCCGACGGCATTCATCGCTCGTTCCACGGTTTCGTATCGTTTGTTCCGCCCGTGGGCGCATCGGCTGCGGAACCGAAGCTGCAGGCAGTATGAAGGTTTATATTTCGTACGGACATAACCGTTTTTCCGCAGTGTGCCGAATCGTGTCGTCCTACATTTCAAATTCACCCGAACCGTTGCGTATTCCACCGTATTCCGCATGCCAATCCGTCCGGCGCGATGCTTTCGACAACGATTTTCTGACGCGATTTTTCATTGTCGTCGAATCGTTTTGTCGAATTCGGCATCCGTTGTTTGGTTTTCTCGGAATAAATTATATATCTTTATGATATTAAACAATCCCCAACAGCAAGAAACCGCATGAAAAAAGACCTCATCCTGCTTTTGACGATGGTCGGAATCGCATCGGCATACGCTCTCGACGCCCAAAGCCTCTCCCGTCGGCTGACGCTGACCGAAACGATATACACGGCGCACGAACAGTCTCCCAGTTCGCTGATGGCCAAACACAATTTTCTGGCAAGTTACTGGGAATACCGTTCCTACAAGGCGCAGTATCTTCCCTCGCTGAACCTGAATGCGACGCTCGGACAGTTCAACCGGTCGCTCGTCGCGCTTCAGAACTCCGAAACGGGGAATATCAAATATGTGCAAAACAACAACATGCGGAACAACCTCAGTCTGTCGGTGAATCAGAACATCGCCATGACCGGAGGTACCCTCTCCGTCTACACGCAACTGTATCGTCTGGACCAGTATGCACCCCAGCGCAGCATCACCTACAATTCGCAACCCATCAATATCACCTACATCCAGCCTTTGCGGGCGTTCAACTCGCTGAAATGGCAGCGGAAGACCGCACCGAAAGAGTACGAAAAGGCCAAACGGGTTTACCTCGAAACGATGGAGAGCATTACGGTAATGGCCACCTCGCTCTTTTTCAGTACGGCGCTCGCCCAACAGCAGCTCGATCTGGCCAATAAAAACTACCGGAATACGGAGTCCCTGTACCGGATTGCGAAGGAGCGTTTCGAGATCGGGAAAGTCTCGCAGGGGGAGCTGTTGCAACTGGAACTGCGGATGCTGAACGACGGTATGGCGATCAATGAATACCAGTTGCAACTGGACATGAACAAATTGCAACTGAAATCGTACCTCGGCTTCAACGATGCGGTGGAGCTGGAACTGGTCCTGCCCGATTCGGTTCCGTCGCTGACGTTGCAGGTTCCGGAGGTCGTGGAACTTTCCTATGCCAACTCATCGTTCGGGCTGACGCAAGGACTCTCCCTGCTGTCGGCCGAACAGGAGGTGGCACGGGCCAAGGCCAACCGGGGAGTGGCCGCCACACTGCACGCCCAATTCGGTCTTACGCAGGAGAATGAGAGCTTCGGATATGCCTACCGGAATCCCATGGATCAGGAGATTGTCAGCCTCGGACTGAGCGTCCCGATTCTGGACTGGGGATTGGGCAAGGGCCGGGTACAGACTGCGAAATCCAGGGAAAACGTGATCCGGACCCAAGTGGACCTGAACGACACGGAGCATCGTCAGGACTTGATGATCAAAGTGGTGCAGTTCAACAACCAGACCCGCCAGTGCCAGATTTCGTCCAAGGCCGACAGCGTGGCGGAACAGCGGTACGAAGCGGTGCGCGAACGCTTTATCAACGGCACGGCCAGTGTGACGGACATCAATACGGCCCAAAGCGAAAAGGACGAGGCGGCCCGCCGTCATATCAACGAATTGAGCAAGTACTGGAATTACTACTATACGCTGAGAAAGCTGACGCTCTACGACTTCATCAGCCGCACGAACATTTCGACCGAATTCGACAAGATCGTGGGTAAATAACGAGCTCTCTCCCTCATACCGGAAACGACTAAAGACCTGAAACGATGATAAAACTCTATTACCTGCCGCTCTCGCTGGCCGTCCTGCTGGCAGGCTGCGGACCGAAAGAAACCGAACAGGAGGACTCGAATGCCGCCAAAGCGGACTATGTGGCGGAAAAGACGCTCGTGGATACCATCGTATTGCGGGAACAGCCCTTCAACAAACAGATCGTGGGCAACGGAAAGCTGCGTGCGGTAAGCAAGAGCACCTTGCGCTTCGCCGTCGGCGGGGAGCTTGCGGAGATCTGCGTCAGGAACGGAGAGAGCGTGCGGAAGGGAGACGTGATTGCCCGGCTCGATCCCCAGACCGCCCGGTTGAACCTCGAACAGGCCCGTCTGAATCTCGACAAAAGCCGAATGGACCGGATCGACGCACTGATCGGTTTCGGATATTCCGACACGACCGACATTTCTGCCGAACATCGGAAGGTTGCCGACATCCGATCGGGCTATGCGTCGGCCGTCAACGCGCTGAAACAGGCCGAAATCGCACTGGCCAATACGACGCTGACCGCACCGTTCGGCGGCAAGATCGCCAACCTCCAGTCGAAGGTGTACGAGCAGCCTCAGGGTGAATTCTGCACATTGATCGACGACCGGACTTTCGACGTGGACTTCAACCTGCTGGAAGCCGAAATCGGGTTCGTCAAGGTGGGACAGAGCGTCAAAGTGGCGGCATTCAATGAACCGGACCGGTATTTCGGCGGCAAGGTCACGCAGATCAATCCGATGGTAGACGACAAGGGACAGATCAACGTCCGGGCTCAGGTCGACAATCCGGGCGGCAGGCTGCTGGAGGGGATGAATGTCTCGGTGCTGGTAGAAAACAGGATTCCCCGGCAACTGGTCGTACCCAAGAGTGCCGTCGTGATCCGGGACAATCAGGAGGTGCTCTTCCGGCTGAGTCCGGAGGGACGCACCATGTGGACCTATGTGAACGTTCTGATGTCGAACAGCGATTCGCACGTCGTGTCGGCCAATACGGAGAAGGGGGCCGAGCTGAATGTGGGGGATGCGATCATCACGTCGGGAAACCTGAATCTGGCGGACAACTCCGAAGTCGAAGTGAAAAAATAGTTTCCGAAGTATAATCCCCTTTGAACCGTCCCTCCATGATCCGACGCCTGATAGAACGCCCCGTAGCCGTAACGATGAGCCTGATCGCCGTGCTGACGCTCGGTGCCGTGGCCACCGGCCTGCTTCCCGTATCGCTGATGCCCGACATCGAAATTCCGCAGATCACCGTCCAGGTGTCCGACGACGACGCGTCGGCCAGGGAGCTGGACGCATCGGTCATCAAGCCGCTGAAAAACCAACTGATGCAGGTGTCCAACCTGAAAAACATACGCACGGAAGCCCGGAACGGCACGGGGACGATCTTCATGGAGTTCAACCACGGAGCCGACATCGACTATCTGTTCATCGAAACCAACGAGAAAATCGACCGGGCCATGGGGGGCCTGCCCAAAGAGCTGGACCGTCCCAAAGTGATCAAGGCCAGTGCGACGGACATACCCGCATTTTTCATCAACATGACCCTGTCGGACGAAGAACAGCAAAAAGCGGATGCCATCGCAGCGGAATCGAAAGAGCTCTACCCTGTGTCGCCCAAGTTCATGGAAATGTGCCGGTTCGCGGAGCAGGTGATCGCCAGACGGATCGAGCAGATACCGCAGGTGGCGATGGTGGACATCAGCGGCGTGGCCTATCCGGAGCTGCTGATTATTCCCGACCGGGAGAAGCTCGAATCGCTCGGCATCGGGGAACATACTCTGACGCAGGCCATCACGAACAACAACATCAAGCTGGGGAACCTGACGATCCGGGACGGAGAGTACCAGTACAACATCCGTTTCGAGTCGGACATCATGAGCAAACGGGACATCGAGGAGATCTACCTGAACCTGCACGGCCGTCTGTACCGTTTCAAGGACCTGGCCCAGGTGATCGAACATCCGCAGCGCCGGCAGGGAATGGTGCGTTCCGATTCCAGGGAGGCCGTTTCGCTGGCGGTCATCAAACAGTCGGACGCACGGATGAGCGATCTGCAAACCGCCATCGACAATCTGATGGGACATTTCGGAGCCGAGTACCCCGACATCCGGTTCACCGTTACCAGGGACCAGACCCAACTGCTGGCCTACTCGATCGACAACCTGCGTAGCAACATCATCGTCGGCGCCCTGCTGGCGTGCCTGATCCTGTTTCTGTTCATGCAGGATTTGCGGACGCCGCTGTTGGTGACCATCACGATTCCGCTGGCTCTGGTCGTATCGCTGCTGGGATTCCACCTGTTGGGCATCACGATCAATATCATTTCGCTCTCCGGGCTGGTGCTCGGAATCGGAATGATGGTGGACAATTCGATTGTCGTCATCGACAATATATCCCAGCATTGGGACCGGGGTGAGCCGCTGAAGGCGGCCGTTCCGGCCGCGACGAACGAGGTGTTCGCACCGATGCTCAGTTCGGTGCTTACGACCTGTTCGGTATTCCTGCCCCTGATTTTCCTCAGCGGTATCGCCGGAGCGCTGTTTTTCGATCAGGCCATGGCCGTTACGATCGGTTTGTTCTCTTCCTTGCTCGTCGCGGTACTCGTCATTCCGGTATACTACTATCTGTTCTACCGCAGGAATACGTTTCGTCCGAAGAACCGCTATCTGGCCAAACTCAACGTAATCGACTTCCAGAGCGGATACGAGCGGATCCTCAAATGGTTTTTCCGGCATCAGCGTGTCGTATGGATCTCTTTCCTGGCGACTCTGCCCGCCATCTGGTTCGTCTATTCGGCCATCGACAAGGAGAAACTTCCGCCGATCACGCAGGACGACACGATGCTCGTCATCGACTGGAACAGCCGCATATCGCCCGAAGAGAACGACCGTCGGACGGACGAACTGCTCGCCGGGGTAGCCGGCCTCGCGACACAGCGGACCGCCATGACGGGCATCCAGCAATTCGTTCTCTCCCACACGGACGAACAGAGCGTTTCCGAAGCTACGGTGTATATCCGGGCCGAATCGGCCGATTCGCTGCCGGCCGTCAAACGCCGTCTGGCGGAGAGGCTGCGCGAACGCTATCCGGACGCCATGTTCCGGTTCGAAGTATCGGGAAACATATTCGACATGATCTTCTCGCAGAAAGAACCGACGCTGGTCGCCCATCTCAAGCCCACAAACGGACGGGCTCCCGAACCGGACAAGCTGAACCGGGTGCTGAGCGAAATCAACGGCGCGCTGCCCGATACCTATATCGAACCGGCTCTGTGGCAGGAACACCTGCTGTATGTAGTCAAACCGCAGATGATGGCTCTCTACGGGGTGGATTACAACGCCGTGTTTTCCGCCCTGAAGAAAGCGATGAACCAGTCGAGGCTCTTCGCGATCAATGCGGGAACCTACTCGATACCCGTGGTCAGCGGGGACCGCATCCAGCGGACCGCCGACATTCTCTCCGCCAAAGTGACCAATGCGCAGGGCACCGACATCCCCCTCTCGCTGCTGGTCGGAGAGACTCGCAGCCGGGACCTGAAAAACATCGTGTCGGGTCCGGAGGGCGACTATTATCCGGTCCGCATATCCGCGGACAACAGGGAGGTTCCCCGGTTGATGGAGACAATCGACCGCGTGGTGCAGGAAAACAGCGATTTCGATGTGAGCTACTCCGGAGCCTACTTTTCGAACCGGACGATGATCGGGGAACTGATCGTCGTATTGACCGTAGCCCTGCTGCTGCTCTATTTTATTCTGGCCGCGCAGTTCGAATCGCTGGTGCAACCCTTTATCATCCTCTCCGAAATCGTCGTGGATATCTTCGGAGCGATCCTCGTGCTGTGGTTGCTGGACAGCAGCATCAACCTGATGTCGATGATCGGAATCGTCGTCATGTGCGGCATCGTCATCAACGATTCCATTCTGAAGGTCGATACGATCAACAAACTGCGGAAGAGCGGTCATTCGCTGCTCCGGTCCATCATGGAGGGCGGGTCGCGGCGTATCAAACCCATTCTGATGACGAGCCTTACGACGATTCTGGCCGTAGCGCCGTTCCTCTACCGGGGGGATATGGGTTCCGACCTTCAGTATCCGCTCTCCGTGGCCTTGATCGGCGGGATGGTCATAGGAACCTTCGTGAGCGTGTTCTACGTCCCCGTGTTCTATTATGCGCTGTACAGGAAAAACGATAAACGATGAGCAGGGACGAAGCACATACCGTCTTTTCGCGGATCTCCTCCTTTTCGGTCATACTGATCGTGCTCGTTCTGGTCGTGATCGGGGCCGGGATCATGCCGCTGCTGAACATACAGTACACGCCTTCGGGGGAACAGCGGGGCGTGAGCGTGAATTACAGTTGGAACAACGCCTCGGCCCGGATCATAGAGGCGGACGTTACATCCAAAATCGAAGGAATGATCATGTCGGTGCAGGGAGTGGAGCATGTCAATTCGGTCACTTACCAGGGCGGCGGACGGGTCGACGTATCCTTCAAAAAGCATGTGAACACCGATGCCGTGCGGTTCGAGATCGCCTCTCTGATGAGACAGCTCTATCCGAAACTGCCCGCCGGGGTCTCCTACCCTACCCTCTCGGCCGCGTCGTCCGGCGAGCAGGTCAACCCGATCCTGACCTATACGCTCCATGCGGGGGTTCCGACCCAGCAGATACAGCGATATGCGGAGGAACACATCGTCAAGCGGCTGGCCCTGATTCCGGGAGTCAGCAAGGTGGAACTTTCCGGAGCGACGCCCTACTATATCGAAATCCGGTTCGACCCGGACAAACTCACGCATTACGACATATCCCTCTCCGAACTGACAACCGCGATCCAGACCGGAGCGGCGGGGCACAACGTCGTGGGGAATGCGACGGAACGGAACGGGGACAGCATTCCCCGGCAGATCGCCGTCCTGCTGGGAAACGGCGGTGAAGAGGTCGATTTCGAAACGATCCCGGTAAAGAACGTCAACGGGAGGATCGTCCTGCTGCGCGACCTCGCCTCGGTCGCCTACAAGGAACAGTTGCCCGCCTACTATTTCAGAATCAACGGGCTGAACACGATCAACCTGACCGTAACTCCCGAAAAGTATGTCAATACGATCCAGCTCGCCGACCGGGTCAAGACCCGCATGTCCGAACTGGAGAAAACGTTTCCCCCGAAATTTTCCGCCACACTGGCCTACGATTCGTCGGAGTATGTCAGGGCGGAACTCCATAAGATCGTTCTGAGGACGGTGCTCTCGGTCGTGATTCTGCTGCTGTTCGTCTACCTGGTCAGCCGCAGGCTCCGCTACCTGTTCATCATCGCGGTCACCCTCGCGGCGAACATATTCATTGCCTGCATCTTCTATTATCTGCTGAACCTCGAAATACACCTCTATTCGCTCGCCGGAATCACCGTATCGCTGGGAATTATCATCGACACGTCGATCATCATGGTCGATCACTACGGCTACTATCGGAACCGGAAAGCCTTTCTCGCGATTCTGGCGGCCGTGCTGACGACCATCGGATCGCTGACGATTGTGTTCTTTCTTCCCGAACAGCAGAAGGCGAATCTGGCCGAGTTCTCCGCGGTTATCATCGTCAACCTTGCCATTTCGATCTTCATCGCGCTCATTTTCGTCCCGGCGCTGATGGACAAACTGCCCATCCGTCAGAAAAAACGGTACCTCTCCCGCCGCAAATCGAGACGGTTGCTGAAATTCAACAGAATCTACGGCCGGTATATCCTGTTCGGGAAACGGCATAAATGGGTATTTATCCTCCTGATTGTGTTGGGATTCGGATTGCCGGTCCACATGCTGCCCATGAAGATGGAAACGAAACGGGGGGAGGAAGAGACCTGGAAAGCCAAACTGTACAACAAGACAATCGGGAGCGACTGGTATCAGGAACACCTGAAATCGGCGGTCGAAAAGTCGTTGGGCGGAGCCCTGCGGCTGTTCATGACCGGCACTTCCGGAACGAACTACTACCGCCAGCCGGAGCGGCCGACACTCACGATCTTCGCGGCCATGCCCGAAGGATGCACCGTGCAGCAGCTCAACGACGTGATGAAGATGATGGAAAACACGTTGAGCCAGTTCGACGAAATAGACATGTTCCGGACCAGCATCTACGCATACAACAACGGAAACATCAACGTGACTTTCAAAAAAGAGGCGGAAAAGAGCGGATTTCCCCTCTACCTCAAACAGATCGTCATCGGCAAGGCCGCCCAGTACGGCGGCGCGACATGGAACGTGTCCGGAATCGACCAGAACGGGTTCAACAATTCGGTCGCGACAGGATACAAATCGCAGCGGATCGTCCTCTCCGGTTACAATTACGAGCAGTTGTATCGTTATGCGGAAGAGTCGGTCAAGCAGCTCCGCAAAAACAAGCGCATCGAAGACCCCGGAATCTACGGACGGGTCTCCTGGGGCAATGCACTATCCCGCAACGAATACTACATCGACTTCCTCCCCGACAAGATCGCGGTCAACAGAACCAGCCTGTACAGCCTGTACGGGGCCCTTCAGCAACAACTGCACGACAGGCGGATCACAACCTACTTCGATGGAACCGCCTCCCTGCCCGTGTCGCTGGTGTCTTCCGATCGGGAACGCTTCGACGTGTGGCACCTGAACCACGACTACCTGCCGGTCAACGGCACGGAGATCCGTTTCTCCGAGCTGGGAGAAGTCGCCAAACGCCGCACGGGGAACGATATTTACAAAACGGCCCAGCAGTACACGCTGATCGTAGCGTACGACTTCGTCGGTCCCGGAGAACTCGCCGTAAAGACGATCTGGGACGAGGAGAAACGGCTCAACAGCGAAGTGTTGCCCGTCGGATTCAAGGCTAAAGTCAGTCAGAATTACTGGTCGTGGGGAAGCGCCGCAAACAAAAGCTACCTGCTGATCCTGCTGATCGTAGCCATTATCTACTTCTTCTGCGCGATCCTGTTCGAATCGCTTAGGGAACCGCTGATCATACTCTCGCTGATTCCTGTCTCATTCATCGGAGCCTTCCTGATATTCGCCCTGACCGGATACACGTTCGACCAGGGGGGCTTCGCCGGGTTCGTCCTGTTGTGCGGGACCGTCGTCAACGCCGGAATCTATATCGTCAACCAATACAACATCACATGCAGGGAAGAGAAAGGCCCCTCGCTGAAAAACTACCTCAAATCCTATAACCACAAAATCATCCCGATCATGCTCACCATCCTCTCCTCGGTGCTCGGACTGATCCCGTTCCTGCTGGAGGGCGAGTCGGAGGTGTTCTGGTTCGCTTTCGCCATCTGCACGATGGGCGGCATGGCCTGTTCGATCATCGCTCTGATATTCTTCCTTCCCCTGTTCGTCCCCATGGCGTTGAAAAAACGGAAAAAACGAAAAGGACGGAAAAACGGAAAAGGAACGCTACTCCTTCCGGCCGAATAAAAAATATCGGAGCGGTCCTCCCGAACCGCCCCGATATTCAATCAATACATCGATCGGATGCCCCCCAATGCCTTGATCAATAAAAGATCTGTTTGTCGTTGTCATATAAAAAGATGCGGTTTTCCTTACCCCGCGTATGATTGTGAACGCGCAATAACGTATTTTGAGGCACGTTCGAATATCGGAGCGTCTTGTCATCGCGGCCTATTTGCCGACCCAACGATTCCCAACCGTTTGTTGTCCAATAATACAACTCATATAATTCGCCCGGCACAATATTGTTATCATCGCTGCGAGGATGGTATTTGATGCGGGTAATTCGATAAGGCTTTCCGAAGTCCAATCCGACATAGCCCACATCGTCCATCTTTCCGTAAAAGAAACTTTCACGGTTGGCGTCCATCAATTCCTGTGCAGTATTGCCGTATCTCCCAGGATTGCCGAACGGTTTACCCTTCAACGCTACCTCGTTGCCGTTTTCATCGAGCCCCCAGAATTCGAGTTCGGCAATAAATCCGTATTCGTTCTCCGCCCCGAAATAAAAAATCCCGTAACGCGAAGGCGGAGCTTTTTCGACGGTCACATTCTGTCCGTAATAAGGAATCTTGTCGATAGAATGCAACAGAACGGTATCTGACAAATCCTGTCTGTTGGCTGCCAGAAAACGGGTCCCGAGCAAGACGTAAGCATAATAAAGACAATGATTTCTGAACGGGACTTTACTGTATACCGTTACCTCCGGATGAATCCTGTCGCAACCGTTCAGGAATTCTATTTTCCCATTACGTGTCAGCAAAAACGGAGAGCCCGAAGGTATGATCCGTCCGCCTCTGTAATAGGCAGGCAAGTAGACGATATTTTTCCCCATTTTTTCGAATCGTGCTTTTTTATTGCGTACCTTCCCCCATGCAACCGGAGTCCATGAAATATTGTCCGGATCATAACAACACAAATAGGCAAATTCATCGGGCAGGCTCTCTTCGTCCAACGGAACATCGATGTCGGCACAATCGACGAAACGGTCGGTAATATCTTCCAATCCCCTATTCTTGAACAAATGCGGGATGTCGCCGGTCGGAGCGATCGAGGCCAGGCCGTCCAACCGGATCGCGTAATTGCACCGGAACACTTTCGGGACGGTTCTGCATGTTCTGATCTGCACATTTTCGGGAATTCCTTCCAGCGTTTCGCAATCGAATTTGAACCAGAACATATCGTTCACAATATCTTCCCGGTTCTTAGGACTCGGAAGTTGCTCGTTGTCGTACCGTCCTTTGGAGGGCTCTCCTATAATTTCGGTCCAATGATGTCCGGCATTCGAGTTCCCCCAGTAAGGGATGAAATTCAAAACGGCAGGTATACCGAAACTACGCATCGCGGAAATAACCGTTGTGTTTGCCTCGATACAGGTTCCCAATTGCGCCGAAGCATAATTACGCAGAGTCGTCGGCCTCATGAACGGAAACTTATCGAAAAAACGACCGTCTTGCTGGAAATTGTTCTTGATCGTATCGTCGATACATTTCCCGGCCGAAATATAAGACTCGTTTGCAAAACGGCTTACGGTGTCTGCGTATTTCGTTCTGAAATACCGGCGGCTGTCGCCCCAATAGTCATTGCCGCTCTTGTAGGGTAAAATATAATTGCAAAAGTCCTCGAAATCGACTTGATCCTTCCATGGCGCATTGTGCCACGCTTCGAATGCACGATCGATGTGATCGATCAGAAACCGTGCGGACAGGAACGTATTGTCGAGCCTGTATTGGCCAGCCACGCGGACTGTGGAGTCCGGGTATTGATTTTTAAGACTGTCGCACAAATAATAATAAATCTCGGTATCCTCGTATTTTCCATTCTGACGGATATACCCCGCGAGCAGATCGTAGAACGGCTGGGACTCAAGAACAGACGCCGAATCGAGGCTGATCTTGTCGAACATATTTGCAATCAGAAATTTGGCTGCCTCGAATTTTTGCGGATCATCTTGAAAATGCTTTAACACAGCCAGCAGTTCCGTGCTGTTTTTTCCTGCCTGCAGAAAGGTTCCCTTCAATAATGCTTCCTGAGCTTTACGTTCGCCCTTGCAGCCCCAAAACGCAAGGACGATAAAAAAATAGAGAGTAATCTTTTTCATCGTTTTCATCTTCATCCATGTTTCACCAAACAAGTCCTGCAGTCCCTGCTAATCCGCAGAAAATACATTGGAAACCACCCCTGTGATAAAGGTTTCGGGGACATATCCGAAATACCTTGAATCATGCGAGTCGGCTACATTGTCTCCCGCCATGAAATAATAGTTTTCTTTGAAGGTGTATCGGTTCAAAGGATTGTTCCCAAGATAGATTCCATCGTGTTTTTTCATCAGTTTTTGTCCGGTTTCATATTCTATAATAAACCGATACGGCTTATAATTCAGAGTATCCAACGGTATGCCGACACCCTTGCGGGGGATGTAAATCGGTCCCAGATTTTTGGTCGTCCAATGCATCGTCCCTTCGTCGAAAACGGTCGAATTCAAAACTTCGGGACCGATCGTGCTGTCGGGCACGGCTGCATACGCCAATTGGTTGGGAACATACCCTACGGTATCTCCCGCAGGTAATAAGCGGTATATCCCGTTGCGGATCATCAAACTGTCTCCCGGCAATCCGACGCATCGTTTCACATAAACGATATCGATCTTAAATCCGATACCGTGAACCGTATCGTTCCCGAACGGATAGTTGAAAACGACGATATCATCGTTTCGAATGTCGCGGAATCCCGGCATGCGCCACACTTCCAGCGAATCCCCGTGCATGAATTTCAGATTTTTATAGATTCTCGCTCCGAAGACCAGTTTATTCACCACGATGCGCTTTCCGGGTTCGATCGTCGGGTACATCGACGCCGTCGGTACGGGAAAAACATCGCAGACGAATATTCGCGCAAGAAAATATACGGCGATCGCACACGTTATTCCCAACGATATTTTGATGATGACGATCGGCAAAGACTTTTTTATCGTCTCCAGATTCTGCATGCAGGCTCTCTTTTACATGAATAGTTCTCCATCTTGCAGTTCAAACTTTTCACTCACGGCCTTGAGATATCGGGTCGTGAGATCGGGCAGCGCTTTTTCCGGAACAAAGACGTCTCCCATACTGAGGTCTTCATACAGGACGCAATAGTAAGGCGCAGCCAGGTCTTCCAGAGGAGTATTCAGCGTACTGACATTGAACGCGGGTAACTGCTTGGCATTGTACTGTTCGTTGAAGTGCCGGAACAAACGATTTTCTTCGTATTCGGCTAAAATAACAATCCGGTCACGGGGAAAACTATCCGCCATCTTTTGAATTTTGAGCATCGCGAAATCGACACACTGCGGGCAATGAGTTTCCTTGTAACGACAGACCAAAACAGGCCCCTGCTTGACGATGTCCCGGAGTCTTCTTGGCTGTTTGGTCGTATCGGTCATTTCGACATTCTCAAGACGGAAACGGTCGTTACGGATCAGGGTCGCTACACAAGACGACATGTAATCCAGACGGAAAGACGAAACGAGCTCCTTCTGGATCACAGAGTCTTTCAAGGCAATCTCCTCTCTGCATTTTTGCACCTGCCGTACTTGCAAAAAATCCACGACCAACAAAAATGCAATCACTATTCCCGCTATCACAAGCGACATCCTCTCTTTCATAGGCAATCGATATATTGGCATTCGTTAATGATTGGGTTCCCGGAGCGTATAGAAAAGCAACACAGGATCATCGTCTTCCGT
>CAJTYA010000005.1 GCA_910583985.1 uncultured Alistipes sp. | reverse complement strand
GTAGATGACGCCGACGGAGATGTAGCTGTCGGCCAGGTTGAAAATGGGGCTGAAGAACAGAAACGGTTCTCCGCCCACCCACGGCAACCACGAAGGGAACGTACCTTCGATCAGCGGGAAAAACAGCATGTCCACGACCTTGCCGTGCAGGAACCCGGCGTACCCGCCTCCTTCGGGTAGGAACGTGGCCACGCTCGTATAGGTCGATTCGGAAAAAAGCAGGCCGTAGAACGCGCTGTCGAGCACGTTGCCGAGCGCACCGGCAAAAATCAGCGAGAAGCCGACCAGCACGCCCGTCGGGGCTTTTTTACGCAGCAGATGGTGGATATAATATCCGACCGCAGCAATCGCGACCAGACGGAACACGCTCAGAATCAGCTTGCCGTAGCTTCCGCCCAACTGGAACCCGAAAGCGGCGCCGGGATTTTCGATGAAACGGATGAAAAACCAGTTCGGAAACACCGTCACGCTCTCGTCGAGCATGAAGTGTGTCTTGATCCATATTTTAACGATCTGGTCGATGGCGAGCAATGCGACGACCAGCAGGACGATCTTCTTTTTCATGTCGGTTCCCGGAAGTTTGATGTTACAAAGATTGCCTATTTTTCGCAAACAGGCAAATTATTAAGCCTTCGGCACATTCCTGCCGCCTCTTTTCTTCGCACCGGCCGCTTCCGTACCCGGCACCCTCCTCTCGTGTGCGTCTCTCTTCGGGGCGGCGAGAGCGCTCAGGTCAGTCCCGCTTTCGTCGTTCTCGTTTCCGCCCTCTCGTGACCCTCGGTGTCGTGTGGAAGAGGGAGCGGTCTGTATGGGGACTCCACCGGAACGGTCCGCATTTCCGTCCCGTTTTCGTCTCCCCGCCCTTTCCCCGGACGTATCGCCGCGGACCGTCTTTCGGTGCGATGTCCGGATAGATGCCTTCCGCAGATGGCACGCGACCGTTCTTCGTTCGCCTTGCGGGGAGCTTCTGCCTTCCTTAACGTGCCGATTTAAACGGGTTTATCGCACCGGTCCGAAACGAAAAGCCGGGTCGGGAATTGGAAAAATGAAATATCCGTTATATTTTTGCCCCCGGAAAGATGGCAGAGTGGTCGATTGCGGCGGTCTTGAAAACCGTTGAGCTGCGAGGCTCCGGGGGTTCGAATCCCTCTCTTTCCGCAAAATGTCCGCAAGGATCACGGACGCCCGTATCGTCGACGATTTACGGGCGTCTTTTCTTTTTCGTTTCCGCAACCCGTTATTGCACGGACCGCCCTCGGAAAAATTATCGCACGGGAAAAAATCGGCATCGGCACGTACCGTCCGCCGGAAGGCGGTCGGAAGTCTGTGTCCCGGACGAATCGAGCCGTTTCCTGCCGCGGGGGACAACGCGTTCGCCGGCTCGGCGGAGCCGATCTATCTGTCTGTATGTCATTCGTCTGGTGACAGATGTCCGAAACGGGTGCCGGAATCTCGTGTCGCGTTTTCGGTGACGGAATCGTGCGGGAGGGCGGGTGTCGTCCGATCGCTTTCGGTGCGGTGTGGAAATTGATAGAAAAGCCCGTATGACGATCCTGTTGATTTCGTTGTTTGTTTTATCGCTTATAATGTCTATGTTTGTAAGACATCTATACAGTCACTCGTTTATGGACTGCGACAATACGTATAAGTCTAAGGCGGTTTTCAACCGTTTTTATAACAAAGCACATTCGGAAGGGATTCCTCTGACTCCGATGCAGGCCATTAAACTCGTGTATTTTGCCCATGCGTGGAATCTGGGTTTTTTCCAGAGGCCGTTGATCGACGAACCCGTCGAGGCATGGAAGTTCGGGACGGTGATTCCGTCGCTTTATCAGTCGCTCAAAATATACGGAGCGAATCCCATCGAGTTTCCGATTATCAAGCATACGGGCGATTATTATCTCGATCTGTTGATCGGAAACTATCGGAACATTCCGGAAGACGAAATCATTCCGACCGACAGCCTCACGGACGATGAACGGTATATCATCGATGCGGTATGGGATAATTATAAAAATATGGACGGATTCGCCATGTCCGACATCATCCATCAGAAAGGCACGCCTTGGGATCAGATATGGAGAAACGGTAATTGCGAAAGGCATGCCGTCATTCCCAACGATCTGATCCGGCGGTATTATTCGGATAAAATCACGCGACAAAGGCAACAGAATGAGTAACCCGCCGATAGACGATATAAGGAAGATCATTGCGGCGGACGCTCGTTCGGCGACCCCCCGGAGGGAAGAGGATGCCGCCCGTTCGTTGTTCGTCGCAGAGCAGAAGGACTACATCTGCCAGCAGACGGAGGTGCTGAAAGAGGAGCTCAAAGACATTCTGCACTACCGGGATTTGCGGAAAAAGTATGCGGACCGGGTCTTCGTGTTCATGTGTGTATGGTGTGCTTTCGTGTTTGCGGTTCTGCTTGCGAACGCCCTGTGCCCGGAAAAAGTTTTTCGTATCGACACTTCCGTGCTGTGCACCTTGATCGGGGGCACGACGATTTCCGTTATCGGGCTTGTCGGGTTTATGATGCAGGGCCTCTTCCATACGAACGGCGCGAATCATAAAAAGAGCTGATCGCTTTCGTCCCTACGGCATCCGGACAGGGAATCCGGGCGGGGTACTTTCATTATACGTGATGCGGGGTCTTCCCGATCCTTCCCGCAAGAAGACGGTTCCATTCCCCAGAAAAAAGAATACGGTCGACGGATCTTTCCGGCGTTTGGTCTGTTTTTTCCGGACGAGACGTAAAATGCGGCCGGAAAACGTCGTTCGAAACCGGGCGGAAGATTGTCGTTCGGAGCGTCGTCGTCGGTTCGGCCGGGTTTTCACCTCCTGAGAAAAACGAAATCCCCGGCCGTCTCTTTGTTTGAACGACATGCGGCACAAAGGGGGGAGCGGAGTGCTCGCTGCGGTGGCGGGAGTGCGGGACGATTTTCCACGCCCGTCGTTTGGTTGGGTCCGGCCCGCCTTTCTTTCGCCTGCAAGTGCCGTGCGCTGTACGGCGGTCGGGCCGATTCAGGGCATCCAGTGGACGATGCCCGTTACCGGATTCCGTTTCCGCCACTCCGCGAACCGGGCGTAGGTGTCCACCCCGTCTTGGATGACGGCCCGGTAGTATTCCACGCCCATGATGTGTTCGTCGTCCGGCGTCTCGTATTTGAGGCGCAGAATCGTGTCGCGTTGGGACTCGGTCAGCACGGCGGATATGCGGTCGGCCATGCGCTCGAAGTAGCCGTCGTAGCGGGAGCCCTTTCGGATGTGGATCATGTCGATCTGCCAGCATTCGCCGTCGGCGTCCCGGTAGCGGGCATGCCATTCGACGCAGGCTTCCTCGGTGTGCAACAGGTTGGTGCATTCGATCTTCTCGACCGCCGGATGCGCCGCCAGCCGTGCGACTGCCCGAAAGCTCTCCGCGAGGTCGACCGGTTCGGAATAGATGTGGAAGTCTATGTCGCGATGCTTCGTCAGCAGTCCCATCCGGAGCGACCCCACCAGACGGGCCTCGGCTCCGATCGTTTTCCACGCGCCCTCTATATCGAGTTCTGCGATGATTTCCCGCGCTTTTCGTTGGTTTTCCCGCGCCAGTTTCCGAATCTTTTCCATCTTTCGTTCGTGTGTTATGACAAGGTAACGTAAATGCTGAAAAAACGATCTTCCGAACGGGCGTCGGATCGTAGTGTCCGTTTTCCGTCCGGTACGGCCGTTCGCTCCGCCGGCCGTCCTGCCGGGCATGTGGGATCGGAACACGCCGGACCGTGCAGATGGGCTGTGCGTTCCGGAGAGGGGCATGCGAACGCCGGCATCGTCTCCGGCCGTGCGTGGGTGCTGCCTTTCTCCTCGTCGGACGATCCGGGGGCCGAAAACGATACGCCGGGACGGAACGGGGGACTGCCGCGGCCCGTGCTTTTACCGGTCCTGCCCGACGTGCCCGTCCCGTTCGTTCGAATGCGGGAACCGTTGCGGCGGCAGCCGCACGGCTTTTGTGTGTCGGGTCTTTCTGCAAGGCCGGATGACGCTTCCCCGGACGAACTTTTCCGACCGGATCCTCTCGTCGGCCGGAAAAGTCCGTTTCGTGGGGGCGGGTTTTCGATTCCGGTTCTCCGTGCGGAGATTTTCGGGCGGCGGGCCGGGAGTCTTCCCTCCGTCGCTTCTCCGTATGGCCGTCCGGTTCTTCTTCCGGACCGGCGGACGGCGTCGGCCCGTTACCCCGGCATCCTCTGCGGAAGGACGATAAAAAACAGGCCCGCGACACGGCGAGCCTGTTTTCGTGGCGGAAAGTTAGGGATTCGAACCCTAGGAACCACATACGCAGTTCAACAGATTTCGAGTCTGTCCCGTTCGACCACTCCGGCAACTTTCCGGGGACAAAGATAATAACTTCTCGGATATTTGATACTCCGCGACGGATTTTTTGCATAAAATCTTCTCTTCGGGAGGATGTCCGCTGCACGGACGGCGCCGGGCGGCAGGCCGCTTCGCAAGGTTTTTGCAGCGGAGTCCGGCGAGGGGGGCGGCTGTCGGTCCGGTCCTGCCTTCGTGATTTTTTGATTATCTTGCATCGGGATCGGGGGAGGGCTTCCGAAAGCCTTCCGCGGTCGATACATTGCATACGTTATGGCACACACTCATTCTCATACTTCCCTTTACGAATCGGCGCGGGTCGGCCGGGCTTTCTCGGTCGGTATCGCGCTGAATCTCCTGTTCGTAGTCGTCGAATTTGCGGCGGGCCTGCGGTTCGACTCCGTCGCGCTGATTTCGGATGCGGGTCACAACCTCAGCGATGTGGTCGGTCTGGTGCTGGCATGGCTCGCGTTCAGGCTCGCCCGCATCCGTCCGACGGCCCGTTATACTTACGGCTATAAGAAAAGCACGGTGCTCGTGTCGCTGCTCAATGCCTGCATCCTGTTGGTCGCCGTAGGGGCCATTCTCGTGGAGAGCATCCGCAAACTCTCCGATCCGCAGCCCGTACCCGGCGACAGCATCGCATGGGTGGCGGGCATCGGCATCGTCGTCAATGCCTTCACGGCGTGGTTGTTCGTCCGCGACAAGGAAAAGGACCTGAATGTCAAGGGAGCTTACCTGCACATGGCTGCCGATACGCTGGTCTCGGCGGGCGTGGTCGTTTCGGGTCTTGCGATGGGGCGGACGGGCTGGTACGCGATCGACCCCATTGTGGGCATCGTCGTCGCGCTGGTCATATTGTTTTCGACGTCGAAGCTGCTTCTCGCCAGCCTGAGGCTTTCGCTGGACGGCGTGCCGGCGGGAATCGACATCGAGGGCATCCGCTCCGAGCTACTCGGCGACATGCCGGAGGTGTGCGACATCCATCATCTTCATGTCTGGCCGATCAGCACGACCGAAAACGCTCTGACGGCGCACGTCGTCGTCCGTACGCTCGACGGCATGGACGCGGTCGGACGCCGGTTGCGCGAACGGCTGGCCGAATACGGCATCCGGCACGTCACGCTCGAATTCGAGAAGGAGGGATGCCGGTGCGACAACCCCTGCACCTGATTCCGCCTCGAAGAAAGACAGGGCGAGAGGGGCGGAAATGTCTTCGGAGCGGACGGGCCGCTGCCGTTCGTCCGGAGGTGGAGGCGGTCCGCAGGGAAAGACTGCGTTCGGAAACGTGCCGTTTCGTTCGGATGGCTTCTTTCGGTTTCGCTGTTGGCGTCCCGTGTTTTCCGGGACAAGCGATTCCGGGCGGATGCCGGCACGAATGTTCCCGGCACGGGTGGTCCGGAAGCTGCGGGTACCGGAGCGGTGTCGGAGCATGCCGCCGCATCTGTTCGGAGTGGGGCTCGTATGCAAGGACGGGAGGTCGGTCGGGAACCGGCTCTTTCGGGACCGGAGCGTGCGGGGCCGGGAAAAGACCCTGCGGCATGCGCAGCGGACTTGCTCTCTGCGGTGGCGGGGAAAAGGCCGGCCGTCGTTCGGCCGCTTCGTCCGTCGACGGGGAACCCTTTTTGCGGGATAAACGGACGGTCCGGCCGGCCGTCGTGGGGCGTTCCCGTCGCGGAACGTTTGTGCTTCGCCCCGTTTCCCGGTTCGCTTCGCTCGGACGGATGCCGGTCCAAGGGGGGCGAAAACGGCCGAAGGGCGACCCGCTTCTGCAGGTCGCCCTTCGGTTTATGTGCCCGGCGGTCGCCCGGAGAAGATTCCCCGACAGGGAAAACCTTCCGGCGCTCTCGTCCGCGCGGTCGGTGCGGGACCGACGCGGGATCAATTGACCGACGGCAGGAACGAGTATTCCGTGGAATATTCCATCATCTGGGCCGGATAGTCGTCCGTGTATTCGATCATTACGTCCACGATCCGGCCGTTTTCCATCACGGGCTTGTAGATCGGGTTGACGAAGCCGCTGTAGGGTTCGAGGTTCAGTTTGGCGTAGCGTTCCAGCACTTCCGCATGCAATTCGGGATCGACCCGCACGCCGTAGTTTTCGACCAGCGCCTTGCCCGCCTCGAAATCGCCGGTGCTCTTGATGCGCTGGATTTCCCGCAACAGATCGCCGAACAGCGTCCGCAGTTTTTCGTAGTCGTTGACGACGATATAGGTTTTGCCGTCTTTGCGCACCTTTTCGATTACGTTGTCGGCCTGTCCTTTCTCATAGCACCATTCGGCGATCAGCTTGCGGTTGCGCATGTGGGCTTCTTCGACGTTCTTGCCCGGTTCGATGCGCACGAGCTGCGTCATCATGCCGTTCATGATGTAGTTGGCGTATTCGGCCTTGGCCACGTCGAAAGAGGGCACCAGTCCCAGTTCGACCATCTTTTCGTCGCCCAGATAGTAGAGGGCGAACAGGTCGGCACGGGCTTCTTCGAGCGTCGAGGAGTAGTTCTTCAGCTCGTCGCCCTTGACGCCGGGAGCGAGCTGGCCCGAACCGTGGCCGAGGCATTCGTGCAGGTCGGTGTGCAGGTCGTCGCCCAATGTGCCGTATTTCTGTCGCAGCTCGATGACGGCCGGGTCCAGAACGAATTCTTCGGCGAAGCCGTTGCCTTTGGCCGCTTCGCTGTACGCGGAGGTGATGTTCTGGATCGTCACCGACTTGGACCCGTGGTCGCGGCGGATCCAGTCGGCGTTAGGCAGGTTGATGCCGATGGCCGTCGAAGGGTAGCTGTCGCCGCCCAGCATGGCCGCCGTGATGACTTTGGCCGAGACGCCCTTGACCTCCTTTTTCCGGAACCGGTCGTCGATCGGAGAGTGGTCTTCGAACCATTGTGCCTCCCCGCTGATCGTCTTGGTGCGGAGCGTGGCGGCCTCGTCGCGGAAATTGACCAGTCCTTCCCACGAGCCTCGGTAGCCCAGCGGGTCGCCGTAGTTTTCGGTGAAGCCGTTGACGAAGTCCACTTTCGAGGCCGTGTCCTGTACCCAGAGCACGTTGAAGGCGTCGAACTGTTTCAGGTCGCCGCTCTTATAGTAGGCGATCAGCGCTTCGATGGTGGCTTTCTGCTGTCCGTGAGCCACTTCGGCCGCCTTTTCGAGCCAGAAGACGATTTTCTCGATGGCCGGCGAGTACATGCCGCCCACCTTCCAGACCCGTTCGCGGATCGTGCCGTCGGCCTCCTTGACGAGCTGGCTGTTGAGCCCCCACGAAACGGGCGTGCTGTCGGCCGGGTCCATCTTGTCGGCATAGTACCGCTCGACCTCTTTCTGCGTGAGACCTCCCGCGTAGTAGTTGTTGGCCGATGTGGCGATCAGGTCTTCGCCCTCGGCCAGATTGACGCGCTTGGGCATGACCGTCGGATCGAAGATCACCGGTTTGATCTGCTCCACGACTTCCTCCACCGAACCGAAATCGGCCGGAAAGGCTTCGGCGGGCGTACCCGCGAGGAGCGCATCGAAGTAGGCCTCGTCAAATTCGGGGCGGAACTTGTCGTTCGAGTAGTGGTGGTGGATGCCGTTGGCGAACCACACTTTCTTGAGGTATTTTTCGAACTTGGCGAACCGCTCGTCCGTCCGGTCGCCGGTGTAGCCCTTGTAGAGTGCTTCGAGCGTGCGGCGGATGCGCAGGTTGTACGGGCCGTTCTGGTCGAAGATGATGTCGCGGCCGCAGAGCGCCGCCTGACTCAGGTAGTAGATGAGCTGCTTTTCGTCCAGCGAAAGGGTGTCGAATCCGGGTACCTTGTATTTGAGGACCTTGATGTCGTCGAACCGGTCGGTGACCCAGTCGAATCCGTCCGTCGCGTCGGCTCCGGACCGGCACGAGAACATGCCCGTAGCGAGTGCTGTCATAAGAGAGAGTGTAACGATTTTCTTCATACGGAGTTAATTTATATTCCGTACAAAGTTAAAAAGCTTTTCTCTAAATCGTTCGAATATTATAATCTAATTTCTACCTTTGCGCTGTCAAAAAACAGGCCGGAAACGGCAAAAATAAGACGAAATGGAAGTTTTTACGCAAAAGTCCGCGCTTGAGCGCGCGCTGTCGTCGCGCCGGGACGGAACGGTCGGTTTCGTCCCTACGATGGGCGCTCTGCACGAAGGACATATCTCGCTGGTCGAGCGATGCCGCAAGGAGTGCGACACGGTCGTCGTCAGCATTTTCGTCAATCCCACCCAGTTCAACGACCCGAACGACCTGAAGAACTATCCCCGTACCGTCGAGGCCGATCTGGCGCTGCTGCTGTCGGCGGACGTCGATTTCGTGCTGACGCCTTCCGTCGAGGAGATCTATCCCGAAAAAGATACCCGCGTGTTCGACTTCGGCACGGTGGACAAGGTGATGGAGGGCGCTCGCCGTCCCGGACATTTCAACGGCGTGGGACAGGTGGTGAGCCGGCTGTTCGACATCGTGCGGTGCGACAGGGCCTATTTCGGCGAAAAGGATTTCCAGCAGATCGCCGTGATCCGGGCCATGACGGAGCGGTACGGCTATCCGGTGGAGATCGTGCCGTGTCCGATCGTCCGCGAAGCCGACGGTCTGGCGGCCAGCTCCCGCAACCGGCTGCTCACCCCGGAGCATCGGGCCGCCGCCCCGGCGATCTACGAAGCGATGAGTACGGAGGCCGGCCGGGCCCGCACGATGAGCGTGGCCGAAATGAAACGCCGGGTGACGGAGCGCATCGAGGCTACCGGCGTGCTGAAAGTGGAATATTTCTCGGTGGTCGATGCTCTGACGCTCGAAGAGATCGACGCATGGAGCGACACCGTTCCGATGCGGGGGTGCATCGCCGTACAGGCGGGGGCGGTCCGGCTCATCGACAACATCGCCATCGCTTGAGACGCTCTTTTCGGCCCCGTGAGGGGCGCTGTGAATAAAAATTGGGGTTTTAATTATAATTGTTAATTTTGCATCCCTGTGCAAGTGTTGTTCTAAGGAGGGAAAGCCTTCGGGGCCGGAACTCGGATAAAAACGGAACCCATGAAAATGCAAGTGGAGGTACTCAAGTCCAAGATACACCGGGTGACCATCACCCAAGCCAACCTGAGCTACGTGGGCAGCATCACCATCGACGAGGATCTGCTCGATGCGGCCAATATGATCGCCGGCGAGAAAGTCCAGATCGTCAATGTCAATAACGGCGAACGGCTCGAAACCTATATCATCAAGGGCGAACGGGGCAGCGGTGCGGTCTGCCTGAACGGTCCCGCGGCCCGGAAGTGCGTAGTGGGCGATGTGGTCATCGTCATTTCGTATGCGCAGATGGATTTCGAGGAGGCCAAGAGCTTCACGCCGTGGGTGGTGTTTCCCGACACCGAAACGAACCGTCTGGTGAAATAACCCGAAAGAAGACCCGCGCAGCGAGTCTGCCGGCGAACCGATTGGAGGACGTCTTTCGAGAGACGTCCTTTCTTTTTTCGGGGTCTCGGTGTGCGGTCGGTCCGCGCCGGCGGAATCCGCTGACGCAAACCGCCGGCGGCGGGAGGACCGTGCGGCGCTACGGTACGAGCGCGTGTTCGCCGTGCGAAATAATCATCAGTTTGTCGCCCAAGAGGAGCTTGCTGCTACCGTTGGGGATGAAAAAGACGTCGTTGCGCCGGACGGCGACGACGAGCTCGTCGTCGGGCAGCGGCAGGTCCATCAACCGGTCGCCGGAAGCGAGCATGTCGGCCGTCACGTCGGTCTCCGACAGCGTCGATTTGATCTCTTCGGGCAGTTCCTCGAAGCTGAAATCGCGCGGCGCGGGAGCCGAGTCGTCGACCAGCCCCAGCTTGCGGGCCATGAAGTTGACGGTCGTCCCCTGCAACAGCAGCGAGACGATCGTGATGAAGAAGACGATGTTGAAGATCAGCGGGGCGTTGTCGATGCCGGCGATCAGCGGATAGGTGGCGAAGATGATCGGCACGGCTCCGCGCAGTCCGACCCACGAGACGTAGGCCTTGGCCTTCTTGGTCATCTTGCGGAACGGCAGAAGACACAGGCAGACGGTGGCCGGACGGGTGAGGAAGATCATGACGACGGCGATGAGCAGGCCGATCCCGGCCACCGGAATCAGCTCCTTGGGATTGACCAGCAGACCGAGCGCGAGGAACATCACCAACTGGGAGAGCCATGCGATGCCGTCGAAGAAGGTGGAGACGCTGCGGTGGTGCGGCATCTTGCCGTTCCCGATGACGAGGCCCGCGATGTAGACGGCCAGATAACCGTTTCCGCCGATCAGGTCGGTGAACGAGAAGATGAAAAACACGAGCGCGAGCAACAGGATCGGGTAGAGCGACGCGTTGTCCATGTTGAGCCGGTTGGCCGCCAGCAGCGCGATCCGGCCGAGGACGTAGCCGGCCACGGCGCCGATGCCGATCTGCATGAGCAGGATGCCGGCCGACTGGCCGAGGCTCATGTCGCCCGCCTGAATGATCTGGATGAGCAGGATGGTGAGGATGTTGGCCATCGGGTCGTTGCTTCCACTCTCGAACTCCAGCAGCGGGCGCATGTTTTCGCGGAGCTTGAGGCCGCGCGAACGCAGGATCGAGAAGACCGAGGCCGAGTCCGTCGACGACATGACGGCCGCCAGCAGCATCGACTCGTAGATCGTCAGCGTGATGGTGTCGAAGAACCACTTGGTGACGAAATAGATGATCGTGCCTGTCAGGGCGGTGGTCAGCATCACGCCCAACGTGGCCAGAATGATACCGGGGCCCAATACGGGCCGGATGTCGCGGAACTTGGTGTCCATCCCGCCCGAAAAGAGGATGACGCTCAGGGCGATCATGCCGATGAACTGGGCGACGGTGGGGCTGTTGAACTGAATGCCGAGCCCGTCGCTGCCGAAGAGCATGCCCACGCCCAGAAACAGCAGCAACATGGGAACGCCGAATTTGTACCCCGCCTTCGCAGCCATAATGCTCACGAACAACAGAATCGCTCCCACCAACAGGATATTGCCTGCATTCAACACCATACTCTTTATCCCGGTTTTAAAAGGTCGAACGTCGCCGCCGGATCGCATCGCCGACGGCTTCGACAGCTTTCAAAAATAGGGATTTTTGCCGTCGTCCGCAACTTCGCTCCGTAAAAAAGACGGAACGGAATACCCGGTGCGAAAAACGGAACATGCTCCCGGTCCGCACGTCGTGCACGGCGGACGCCGGCCTCGCTGTTCTCGCGGCGGGAGCCGCCTGCGGCAGCCGGACCTTCCGCGGCGGAATTCCCGATGCGCGGGAATGTTCGGCGAAAGGGACCCCGGAAAGTGCATCTTCGCCTGCAAAACGCCCCGCTCGTCTTTTCCCGCCCGGAGCGGCTCCCGGTTCTCCGGAAACGCTTCGGGAACGGACGGAGGTTCGCAGAGGCGCTTCGCGACGGGACGGCATGCGGAATTATGGAACGGATTTTGAGACATCCGGCAACGTGTGAAAAGTACCTATTCAAGAACTTTTAATCGAAATGAGTATGAAAAAATTATTTTACGCTGCGATTGCCGTTTTGGCTTTCTCCGCCTGCCGCGAGAATCCGGATCTGTCGGATCTGAGCAACGATTATCTGGTGTTCACCAGTTACGACAAGGAGGCCGATTTTCAGGGTGAGAAAACCTATTTCATGCCCGACAGCGTCATGGTCATCGGCGACCGCGAAACGCCGGAATACTGGACGGGCGAAACCGCCGCGCCCATTCTGCGGGCCTACGAAGCCAACATGACCGCCTGCGGGTTCACGCGCGTGACCGACAAGAGTCTGGCGCAGTTCGGACTCCAGAGCAGCTACGTGGAAAGCATCAGCTATTTCACGAATTATCACGATCCCTACTGGTGGTACGGCTACCCCGGCTACTGGGAGTACGGCTACTGGGGCGATTGGGGCGGATGGTATTACCCCTATCCGGTCGTTTACAGTTACAGCGTGGGTTCGCTGCTTACCGAAATGGTCGACCTGAGAAGTCCTCAGGGCGGAGACAGGAAGTTGCCCGTGGTCTGGACCTCGTTCCTGAGCGGATTGCTCACGGCATCGAGCAGTTTCAACATGCAACTGACCGTGGAGGCCATCGACCAGTCCTTCGAGCAGTCGCCCTATCTGGACAACCAGTACACCGGAAACTAACCGCATCCAACGAACCGATTTTTAACCGTTAACAAAGAAAGACTATGAAAAACATAAAAACCAAAATCCTCGGACTGGCGGCCATCGCCGCCGTATCGCTGGCCCTGCCCTCGACGGGACACGCCCAGATCATCCAGAACGGATACGTCAATGTGGACTGGCAGTTCAACGCGCCGCTGAGCAACGATTTCGCCAGCAAGGCGAGCGGCTGGGGGATGAATTTCGAAGGCGGGTATTACTTCCCGAACAATTTCGGTCTGGGAGCGTTCCTCGCCTATCACACCAACAACGAGTACATTCCGCGCAGCACGTTCCCCGTGGGCGGCACGTCGTCGCTGACCACCGACCAGCAGCACTCGGTGTTCCAGTTGCCGTTCGGTGCGTCGGGACGCTACCGCTTCATGAGCGGCGGCCTGCTGGAGCCTTACGTGGGTATGAAGTTAGGGGCCAATTACGCCCGGATTTCATCCGATTTCTACGTGTTGCAGGCCTATGAAAAGACGTGGGGATTCTACATGTCGCCCGAAGTGGGTCTGAACGCGTTCCCGTTCGAAGGGAGCCGGATCGGTTTCCATGCGGCGCTCTATTACAGTTACGCCACCAACAAAGGATCGGTGCTCCATTACCACATCGACGGCCTTAACAACTTCGGATTCCGCATCGGTATCTCGTTCTAATCCCGTCGCGTCCGACCGAACCCAAGGAGGGTGCCTGCTTCACGGCGGGTACCCTCCGTTCGTTTGCCGTCGGGGCGAGCAGGGCACGTGCGGTCTTCCGGCAGGTCGGGCTGCGGCCGGTCTCTTCGCAGGCGTTCCGACGGTCCTCCGGTCCGGGACGATGGGATGACGGGAACATGCGGCGTGTCCGGGCCGTGGGCCAGGCTGCTTCGGACGGCCCACGGCCGACGTCTCCGCAAGGCGACGGTCAGGAATCGGCCGCGAGTCGACCGGAAGATGCTGCGGACGAGCGGATCGAAATCCCGGAAAGCAGCCGAAATACGCAGCGAAACGGGGCGCGGACGGTCCCTTGCAGCCGTTCCCGAAAGGACGGCTCGTGGCAGGCGGGCGGGAGCGGAAAGCTGTTTTCGGCCGGTCGATGGCGATATTTGCCGAATGCCGTCGTCCGGAAACCGAACCGACGATTTCCCGCTTCCGGACGGCGGCGAGCGTTTTCGAATCGGGCCGTCTCCGACTTTCCTCCGAGGAGAGGCTTGCGGGACGGCTGTGCGGAACATGGCGGCGCTTGCGGCCGGGATGGTACGTCATAACCGCCGATTTTCGTGGCGGCGGTCAAGAAGGTGTATTGCCTTTTCCCCCGGCGATTCGGTCTGCGTCGGCAGGGCTGCGGCATCGCGTTTTTCCGGGGAAGGCAGGCTTATCCTCCGATGCAGCGGTAGACGACGGAAGTTCCCTCGAATTCGCGTTTGTCGTAGATGTTGCGTCCGTCGAAGACGACCGGCGTGCGCATGATTTTTTCGAGTACCGGCCACGACGGGATGCGGAACTCCTTCCACTCGGTCACCAGCAGCAGCGCGTCGGCATCCACGGCCGCCTCGTACATGTCGGCGGCGTAACGCACCTTATCGCCGATGAGTCGGCGGCACTCGTCGGCGGCCACGGGGTCGTAGACCGTGACGGTTCCGCCGGCCGCCGTAATCAGGTCGATGAGCACCAGCGAGGCGGCCTCGCGCATGTCGTCCGTTTCGGGCTTGAAGGAGAGGCCCCACAGCGCGATCCTGCGGCCGCTCAGGTCGGGGCCGAAGTAGGCCGTCAGCTTGTCGAACAGCACCCTTTTCTGCCGGTCGTTCACCGCTTCGACGGCTTCGAGCACCCGCATCGGATAGCCGTGCGCCGCCGCCGTGCGGATCAGGGCCTTGACGTCTTTCGGAAAACACGAGCCTCCGTAACCGCAGCCCGGATAGAGAAACTTGTTGCCGATGCGCGCGTCGCTCCCGATGCCCTTGCGGACCATGTTCACGTCGGCTCCGACGATTTCGCACAGGTTGGCGATGTCGTTCATGAAACTGATGCGCGTGGCGAGCATGCAGTTGGCGGCGTATTTGGTCATTTCGGCCGATGCGATGTCCATGAAGATGACGCGGAAATTGTTGAGCAGGAACGGACGGTAGAGCCGGCGCATCGCCTCTCTGGCCCGCTCGCTGTCGGCGCCCACGACCACGCGGTCGGGACTCATGAAGTCCTTGATGGCGCTCCCCTCCTTGAGAAATTCGGGGTTCGATGCCACGTCGAAGGGCACCTCGACGCCCCGGCGGGCGAGCTCCTCGTCCACGATGTCGCGGATGCGGCGCGAAGTACCCACCGGAACGGTGCTTTTGGTCACCAGCAGCGTGTAGTGCGTGATGACCGAACCGAACGTGCGGGCTACTTGTTCCACGTATTGCAGATCGGCTTCTCCGTCCGGTCCCGGAGGCGTGCCCACGGCGATGAAGACGATGTCCGTTTCGTCCGCGCAGGCGGCCAGATCGGTCCCGAAAGAGAGCCGGCCCGCCGCCGTGTTCTTGCGGACGATGGCTTCGAGGCCCGGTTCGTAGATCGGTATGACGCCCCGGCGCAGTTTGTCGATTTTTTCCGGGTCCGTGTCGATGCAGACCACCTCGACGCCCATTTCTGAAAAGCAGGCTCCCGACACGAGCCCGACGTATCCGCTGCCGACTACCGCTATTTTCATGGCGTTGCGAAATTTATTCGGTTCGAAATTTGAGGTTATCCCTTCCGGTGTTCCGCATGCGGAGCCGGGGTATCCCGACAAAGATACGAATAAGCGGGGGCAAAAAGCAAGCGGACCGCTTTTTGCCTTCGCTAAGACGAAGTCGAAGATACGAATGGGCCGGGAACGGAAAACGAACGGCCCTGTTTGGACCGAGACGCTGTATCTAAGACGGTTCAGAATCGGAATTTTTGCCCGGATTCGGCTCTGTGAGGCTCTTGCTGAGTTTTTCGTATTGATTTACAGGGAGATGGAAAATCAACTGTTTTTATAGTGTTTTCCGAAAATCAATTGTTTCTTTGCCTTTTGAATTAAAGTTATTTTTGTACTTTTGTATCGCGTTCGTTCACGGATAAGGAGATGGAACTGAAATTATTTGTCATAGCGACTTTCGTCATTTCGGCGTTTGCCGGCTGGCTGGCTATCCCCAATATCATTCTGATTTCGAAGAAAAAGAAACTCTTCGACGAACTCTCGTCGCGCAAGTCGCACAAGGGCAACGTGCCGCGGCTGGGCGGCGTGGCCTTTTTCCCTTCGTTCCTGTTCTCCGTGTCGCTGATGCTGGGCCTGAGGTACTATTACGGCTACGAGATTTCGGCCGTTCCGCTTCAGATCGACGCTTTCAAAGAGTTTTTCTTCCTCATATCGGGCGGTACGCTGCTGTTTTTCGTGGGCATGACCGACGACCTGACCGGCCTCTCCTACAAGATGAAGTTCGCGGCACAGATCGTGGTGGCCGTGCTGCTCATTTTCTGCGGCGTGGGGATCGAGAACCTCGGCGGGCTCTTCGGCCTTTACCACATTCCCGTGATATGGGGCAACTTACTGACGTTGATGGTCGTCGTGCTGCTCGTCAACGCCTATAACCTCATCGACGGCATCGACGGGCTCTGTTCGGGGCTGACGCTGCTGGCGCTCGGCACGCTGGGCGGATGGTTCTGCTGGAGCCATCTGTACGTTTACGGCATGATCGCCATGGGTATGGCGGGCGTCGTGAGCGTCTTCTTTTTCTACAACGTGCTGGGCCGGCGCATGAAGATTTTCATGGGCGACACCGGTTCGTTGATGCTGGGGTTCCTGATCGCCTATCTGGGGCTGAAATTCTACAATCTGAACATCAATACGGACATGTTCAACATCCAGTCGGCACCCGCCGTGCTGCTGGGTATCGTGTTCATTCCGGCTTTCGATACGTGCCGGGTATTCTGCGTGCGGATCGCCAAGGGACTTTCTCCGTTCTATCCCGACCGCCGGCACATCCATCACAAAATGCTGGAGCTGGGGCTGTCGCATTTTCAGGGCACGATGGTCATCATCCTGTTGCAGGCCGGTTTCATCGCGCTGAATGTCCTGCTCAAAAATCTGAACATCAACGTGCTGTTCGCGCTCAATATCGTGTTGGGCGTGGTGCTGATCGGGTGTATCGATCTGCTGGCCCACCGCCTCGGCCGCAAGGAAGCGAAGGCCTGATTCCCTCCGATTCGGAAAGCGCGGTGCCGGAAAATGCACGGACCGGGCTGGGGGGCCGGACGACGAGGATGTCCGCGTACTGCGAGACAGGACGGTTTCCCCGTATGTTTTTTCGATACGCCGCTGCCGGTCGCCGATCCGGTCGTAAGGATATGCCGGTTCGTGTTTTTTTCGCCGTTCGGAAATTCGGGCGGAGGATTCGGTGCCGGAGCGGGTCCGATGGCGTAAGGCTGGCCGCTCGTCGGGACAGTCGTCCTTGGAGTGGACGGGGCGGAATGTCGTGCGTCGTAAGACGCTGTCCGCAGGGCGTGCCGTAGAGTGCTCCGGAAACTGCGTGCTGCCGTCGATGGCAGGGGGGCTTCTCCCGTTTTCGTTTCCCCGGTTTATTCGTTTTGTACCCGTTTCCTTGCGGTTCCTCTGAGAACGGTGTGGAAAAGCCGTATGCTGTCTGTTGGATACGGAACGGTGTTTTCTTTTCCTCCGGTCTCGCTCTTTGGGCTTCGCCGCCTTTCGGTCCTCGGAAATCTTTTCGGAATGTCGGGCAAGTGAGGGACGATTGAACCGATCCGCTTCGTATATCGGTCGTTCGGGGCCGGATTCGTTCTGCGACGAATGGGTCCGGGCGAGTGGCGGTACGGGTGCCGCCCGTACCGGAGACCCGGAAATTGCGGGTGCAGAAAACGGATCCGGGGCATGCCGGTGCGGCATCGGGGAGCTTGTGCGAGAGCGGGAGGCCGGTCGGACCGGCCTCGGTTCTTTCGAGGGGGGCGGTTCGGGCGGAATGGAAAAAGGGCAGTCCGGCACGCGTGCCGGACTGCCCCGTATACGATCGGATCGGAATCCGATTATTCTTTCGCGTCGATATAGGCCACGTGTCTCTCCGGGATCTTTAAGGCGAATATATTGCCTTCTTCTACGACTCGGTGGGTCGTCGGATCGACGAAGATGTAATAACAGTGCGGTTGTTGCGCATAGTTGAATTCGATTTCATAGACATCCGCTCCCGTATGGACGGATTGCTTGAGGGTGTCCATCCAGTTTTTCCATTCGGCTTCGATGTCCATACGGCGGGAGGGTACCACTGCGATTCTTATCGTCGAGCTGTAATCTTCGTCGCCGCTCATCTTCGTGCTGCCCATCGTTTCGAAAAAGAAACCGGTGGCGGGAGAGAGGTTGTGCTTCAGGTATTTTTCGATCTGTCCCCGGTTTTTGATCGTTCCGACCTTTTTGTAGGAGAGGAATTCGATCTCGTTGCCGTTTTCGATGTATTTGGAGAAATTCCGGAACAGGTTGTCGAAATTGGCCGCATCGGTCGTGACCGGCGTACCGATTTCGAACAGCGTCGTCTTCCCGTCGAGAGACGGTTGTGCGAACACACCCGTGCCGAGCAACAGCAACGGGACGAGCGTTAAAAATAATTTTTTCATAAGAGTAAATTTTTAAAGGTTGGGGTTGATATCCGATACGAGCAAATATAACATATAAATCGGAAGTTCCTCGTTTTTTTATCGAATAAATCATTTTCTGCCGAAAAAGCGGCTTTTTCGACGAGAAAAACCCCTCATCCCTCTTACGCCCTTACTGGAGCTCGTTGGCGCTGATTCTTATCGTGCCCGTCCGGCCGTTTACGCCCGTGGGGAGTATGAAGCCCGTTGAGGGCGTGTATTGGAACGAGATCGATCCTCCCCATCCGCTGACACCGATGGCGTAGTCGAATTCGATATAACCGTTCGGGCCGGGCTGGAACGATTTCACTTGGATTTGGCTGTTCGCTCCGTAAAACGGATCGGCGAAATAGGGTGCCTCGGCGGTGAAATTCTCTACGCATTTCTGTCCTTCGGAGTTCGTGTTGCCTTGCAGCGTGACGTATACCGATGCCGATGCTACGATGCTTCCCGAAAAACCTTGATAGTTGACGTTGTTGTTGTAGCTCTTGTTCAGTTTATAGGTGTCGCCCGGTTCGCTTTTGGGTTTGATCGTGGGTCGCGGAGCGATGACCGGGGTGTCGTAGGATATGAATCGGATGTGGCTGACGATAGGGTCGTAAACGATCCGCTCGTCCGTCACGTAACATTCCGTTTCGAATTTTTCCCCCTTGTAAAGCCATGTCATGACGACGACTTTCACATTTTCCTCCGAACAGTTTTCGAAGCGGAGAGCTTTGCTCTTCGTATAGCTTTCGCGCAGTTCTTCGTTCAGGTCGCCGAAAGGCTGTAACGTGAAAGCGTTGATGTCGTCGGGGGCGTCGTAGACGGGAATTTTCGTGCTCGTTTCGATCCGGTCGGTGGCCAGGGCGGCTACGGCGATCGTGCCGCTGCGAAGTTCGAAACCGGTCAGGGACAGCCCTTGCTGCCGAAGCCGCTCCATGCCGAATCGGATGCCCTGATTCAATTCGGCTTCCCATGAGGCGAATGCTGTGCCGGCGCTCTTGGTCATGCTCTTTTGATGCCGGGCTTCGGGCAGGTCGGACCCGTCGTCCGACCGACAGCTTTGTACGATCATGCAGACCGCCGACATGGCGAGAACGGCCAACGCGGCCACGTTCTTTTTGCGTAAAAAGTTTTTCATGGTGTAAAATTTTATGGGGTTGGAGGTGAGTCGCACGGTTTATATTCGAGTCGGATATTTCGTGGAAATATTTAAAATAGATTTTGTTCGTTTTTCATTCTATTCGCGTGTAAGGGGAGAGTCTTTGAGGCGACGATCGAATGCTGGCGGGTGAACTGCGGATAAATATAGCAAATAAATTCATAATTATAAAAAGTGTTAAAGAAATAATTATTTCGCTGCTTGGTAAAAAAGGTTTTTCTTTTGTTGCGAAAGAGGGGCATCTTCGTTCTCCGGAAGCATACGAGGGCCGGCGTTCGCTTCCGAAAAACGGGACGGAGAGTGTACGACGGCCTGCGTGCGGAGCGATGGGGCTGCCGTGGCGGGACAGAAGATCGAGCGGGGCGAGGTGATTTCGGGTGCGTCGGATTTTCGGGTGCGTGCCTGTCTGCGGGGCCGGCAGGCGCATGATCGTTCGGGTATTCGTAGGAGGGAACGGTGCGGCGGGTCTTCGGGGGCTGCGGATCGTCTGCGGGTCCGTCGGAGGGCGGACCGGGAGGCGAAGAAGTGCGGGGCCGGGATACGGTGGCGTCGGGTCGAGGACGGTCCGGCAGAGGTTATGGGGCAGCCCGTTCCGTTATCCGATCTCGGAGAGACGCGGCGGATTCGTCGGGTTTCGGGGGGCGTCTGTGCGGCGGAAATCGGCGGAAGGTTCGGTTTCGGTTTTTGCGGCGGGTGCGGGCCTTGCCGATTTTCCTGTCGGCCCATGCGTTTGCCGCGGCGTGTCGGGTAAAGGAAACGGGGTGTCTGCATCGGCAGGCACCCCGTTGTCATAAGGAAGTGGCGGTCGGTTATTTGCGGATGGCGGCCACGCCCGGAAGTTCGATGCCTTCCATGTATTCGAGCAGCGCTCCGCCGCCGGTCGACACGTAGCTTACCTTGTCGGCCAGACCGAACTTGTTGATGCAGGCCACGGAGTCGCCGCCGCCGATGAGCGAGAAGGCGCCTTTTTCGGTCGCAGCGACGATGGCATCGGCGATGGCGCGCGAACCTACGGCGAAGTTGTCCATTTCGAACACGCCTACGGGGCCGTTCCACAGGATCGTTTTCGATTCGGCGATCACCTTGGCGAACGCTTCACGGGTTTTGGGTCCGATGTCGAGACCTTCCCATCCGTCGGGAATGTCGCCGGCCGGGCATATCTGCGTGGCGGTGTCGTTCTTGAATTCGTTGCCGCATACGGCGTCGTCGGCCAGATAGATGTTAACGTTCATCTCTTTGGCCTTTTTCAGCACGTTGAGGGCCGTGTCGAACTGGTCGGACTCGCAGATGCTCGTGCCGACCTTGCCGCCCAGCGCAGCCTTGAACGTATAGGTCATGCCGCCGCCCAGAATCAGGTTGTCGACGCGTTTCATCAGGTTTTCGATCACGCTGATCTTGGTGGAGACTTTCGATCCGCCGAGGATGGCCGTGAACGGACGGGCCGGATTGTCGAGCACCTTGTCGATGGCTTTGAGCTCGCCTTCCATCACATAGCCGAACATTTTGTCGTTGGGGAAGTATTCGGCGATCAGAGCCGTGGACGCGTGGGCGCGGTGAGCCGTGCCGAAGGCGTCGTTGATGTAGCAGTCGGCGTACGAAGCCAGCCGTTTCACGAAATCCTTCTGGCTGGCCTTGAGGGCTTTTTTCGCAGCGGCTTTCTCCTCGTCGGTGGCATCGGCGGCCAGTCCGCGGGGCTTGCCTTCCTCTTCGGCGTAAAAGCGAAGGTTTTCCAGAAGCAGAACCTCTCCGGGTTTCAGCGCAGCGGCTTTTTGAGCAGCTTCCTCGCCCATGCAGTCGGGAGCGAAATCGACTTTCACGCCGAGGCGGGCTTCGATGCCGGGGATGATGTTTTTGAGCGAAAATTTGTTTTCAGGGCCGTTTTTCGGACGTCCGAGGTGGGACATCAGAATGACCGAACCGCCTTTTTCCAGCACTTTCTTGATCGTCGGAATGGCGGCGCGGATGCGCGTGTCGTCCGTGATTTCGAGTTTGTCGTTCAGAGGCACGTTGAAGTCGACGCGGATGATGGCGCGTTTTCCGGTGAAATCGTAAGTCTCGATAGATTGCATAATCGGTGAGTATTTATGAAGGTTAAACTTATTAAATATCTTTAAGAACTTCCCAAAGTTACGCAATGTATTAATATTTTTCGCATTTCGCTACAAGTTTTTGCGAGAAAAAAGTAACTTTGCTTATAATTTAACTCCTTCTGGATATGTACGGGAAAATTAAACAGCATCTTCGCGCCGAGCTCGACGCCATCGCCGAGGCCGGACTCTATAAGCGGGAACGCATCATCGTTTCGCCTCAGCGGGCGGGTATCCGCGTGGGCGAGGGAAAGGAAGTGCTCAATTTCTGCGCCAACAATTATCTGGGGCTTTCCGATCATCCGCGGCTCGTCGAGGCGGCCGCCGAAGCGATGAAGCAACGCGGTTACGGCATGTCGTCGGTGCGGTTCATCTGCGGAACGCAGGATATTCACAAGGAGCTCGAAGCGGCGGTGGCCGATTATTTCGGTACCGAGGACGCGATTCTCTATGCGGCCTGTTTCGATGCCAACGGGGGCGTATTCGAGCCGTTGTTCACCGAGCAGGACGCCATCATATCCGATGCGCTGAACCATGCTTCGATCATCGACGGCGTGCGGCTGTGCAAGGCGGTCCGCTACCGCTATGCCAACGCCGACATGGACGAACTCGAAAACTGTCTGAAACTGGCGCAGGCGCAACGTTTCCGGATCGTCGTGACCGACGGTGTCTTCTCGATGGACGGCAACGTGGCTCCGATGGACCGCATCTGCGAGCTGGCCCGGCGGTACGACGCGCTGGTGATGGTGGACGAGTGCCATTCGGCCGGCGTGGTGGGGCCTACCGGACGCGGCGTGACCGAGCAGTTCGGCGTGCGCGGCGAGGTGGACATCATCACCGGGACGCTCGGCAAGGCTTTCGGCGGGGCCGTGGGCGGTTTCACGACGGGCCGGCGCGAGATCATCGAAATGCTGCGCCAGCGGTCGAGGCCCTATCTGTTCTCCAATTCGCTGCCTCCCGCCGTGGTGGGGGCCGGACTGGAGCTGTTCCGTATGCTCAAGGAGAGCGACGAACTGCACGATAGGCTGACGGCCAATGTCGAACATTTCCGCGCCGGAATGATGGCGGCCGGGTTCGACATCAAGCCCACGCAATCGGCCATCTGCGCCGTGATGCTCTACGACGCCAAGCTGTCGCAGGATTTCGCGGCACGGTTGCTGGACGAAGGCATCTATGTGACGGGATTCTACTATCCGGTCGTTCCGAAGGGACAGGCCCGCATCCGCGTGCAGGTGTCGGCGGGACACACGACCGAGCAGTTGGACCGTTGCATCGCCGCTTTCGTCGCGGTGGGCCGGGAGTTGGGCGTGATCGGGTAAGGGGAGCCTTGCCTGTGAGGAACGTCGCGGCCCGCCGTGCGCAGGGAAGAAGCGGATTTTTTGAATCGAACAAATACACTAAACATCGGAAAATATATGGCGAAGACTTCATTGGATGCGATCGACCGCAGGATTTTGGGCTACCTGATCAAAAATGCCCGCATGCCTTTTCTCGAAATCGCGCGGGAGTGCGGAATTTCCGGAGCGGCCATCCATCAACGGGTCAAGAAACTCGAAGACGCCGGCGTAATTCTGGGGTCGCGTCTGGAGGTCGATCCCAAGGCGCTGGGCTACGACGTCTGCGCGATCATCGGCATCCGCGTGTCGGACCCCACCAAAAACGTGCAGACGGTCGAGAAACTGCGCAAGATTCCCGAAATCACCGAGTGCCATTTCATTACCGGCAAGTACAACATTCTCATCAAGTTGTACTGCACGGACAACGAACACCTCATGCACACGATCTTCGATCATATCCTGCAAATGTCCGAGGTGTCGCAGACCGAGACGTTCATTTCGCTGAGCGAATCGTTCGGCCGGCAGGTCGAAATACCGTCGCTGGAGGAGTAGCGCCATGGCCGTAATCAGACTGACCAAAGAGTTTTCGTTCGAGACGGCCCACACGCTCGTCGGGTACGACGGGCCGTGCCGGGAGATCCACGGCCATTCGTACCGCCTTTTCGTGACGGTGCGCGGCGAGCCGTCGGCCGACGAGGCCGATCCCAAGTACGGCATGGCGATGGATTTCGGCGAACTCAAGCGCATCGTGGGCGAGACGATCGTGCAGCGCTACGATCATGCGCTGGTGGTGCGTCGGACCGAGGCGAACGCCTCGTGGGTCGATGCGTTGCGCCGCAGTTTTGCCAACGTGGTGACGACGCCCTACCAGCCTACCTGTGAGAACATGGTGGCCGATTTCGCGCGGGTCATCGCGGAACGGCTGCCCGAACGGGTCGAATTGTACAGCATCCGGCTGCACGAGACGGCGACCTCGTTCGCCGAGTGGTTCGCCGAAGACAATCGGTAGCGGGGCGATGGAGGCCGGTTCCGGTGCAGCGACGGGGACTGTCCGTGTCGGTTCCGCCGGCAGGCGGGGTCGTCCGGGGCTCGGAGGAAGGCCGTCCCGATGGGTGGCGGTATATTCCGAAAGGGGAGGAAGTCCCCGTTCGTTCCGGAGGCGGCGGCTGGGAACATGACGGTTGCCGGGAAAAGCATATCGAATCGGAGGATTGCAGGCCGCGCCTGCAATTTTCATATTTGCGAGAAAGATGGAGAGAGTTTTTTTAGTCGACGCCTATGCGTTGATATTCAGGTTTTACTATGCGTTCATCAACCGGCCCATGCGCAATGCTGCGGGGGTGAACACCTCGGCCGTGTTCGGGTTCGTCCGTTATCTGAACGATCTCATCCGGCGCGAGAAGCCCGATTGTCTGGGCGTGGCGTTCGATCCGCCGGGCGGCAATTTCCGGCATGAGCTTTATCCGGCCTACAAGGCCAACCGGAGCGAAACGCCGGAAGACATCGTTGCCTCGGTGCCGTATATCAAGCGGCTGCTGGAGGCCATGCGCATTCCGGTCATCGAGGTGCCGGGCTACGAGGCCGACGACGTGATCGGGACGCTGTCGCAGAAGGCCGCGGCGGCCGGTTACGAAGTGTTCATGGTGACGCCGGATAAGGACTACGGACAGTTGATCCGTCCCACGGTACACATATACAAGCAGAAAAAGGGAGGCGACGGCATTGAAATCGTCGGTTGCGGGGAGTTGTGCGAACACTACGGCATCGACGATCCGTGCCGCATCGTCGATATTCTCGCCCTGTGGGGCGATGCCTCGGACAACATTCCCGGCGTGCCGGGAATCGGCGAAAAGAGCGCCGCCAAGCTGGTGTGCCGCTTCGGCCCGGTCGAGGAGCTGCTCTCCCGGACGGACGAGCTGAAGGGCAAACAGCGGGAGAACATCGAGGCCGCACGCGAACAGATCATGCTGGCCAAACGGCTGGCGACCATCGAGCTGGACGTGCCCGTCGCGTTCGAGCCCGAAAAGCTCGCGCTCGAAGAGCCCGATACCGAGGCGCTCAGGGAACTTTACCGGGAGCTCGGATTCCGCTCTCTGGAGGCGGAGCTCTCTGCGGGGGGCGGAGTGGCTGCCGGAGCGGAAAAGGGGGGCGGCACACCGGCAGACGATGCGGCCGGCCGTGTCCGCTCCGCGAAAACGGCGGCTTCTGCCGTGCCCGACCTGTTTTCGGCGTTGGACGGAGGGGCTGCGGCGCCTGCGGAGGCCGGACTGTTCGATGCGCCCGCTTTCGATACGGTTTCCACCGTGCCCCATACCTATCGTACGGTCGATACGCCCGAAGCGCTGGCGGAGCTCGCGGCGCGGCTGTCGGGCGTCGAGGCGTTCTGTTTCGATACCGAGACGACCGGGTTCGACGTTTTCGGCGACCGTTTGGTGGGGCTTTCGTTCGCCGTGGAGCCTTTCGAGGCGTGGTACGTGCCCTGCGATCCGGAAAATACGCCTCGCGTGCTCGATGCGCTGCGGCCGGTTTTCGAGGACGAACGGATCGCCAAGATCGGGCAGAACGTCAAGTTCGACCTCATGGTGCTGCGCAGCGCCGGCGTGGAGGTCAAAGGGTTGCTCTACGATACGATGATTATCCACTATCTGCTCGACCCCGAATCGCGGCACGGCATGGACCATCTGGCCCGCACGTACCTGAACTATTCGCCCGTGCCGATCGAGGAGCTGATCGGCAAAGGCGCCCGACAGATCACGATGGACCGCGTGCCCGTCGAACGGTGTGCCGAGTACGCCGCCGAGGATGCCGACGTGACGCTGCGCCTCAAGCTGCGCCTGTGGCCGATGCTCGAAGAGGCGGGGCTAGTCGAACTGTACCGGACGATCGAAGAACCGCTCATCCGCGTGCTGGCCGACATCGAACGGGCGGGCGTGCGCATCGACACGGATGCGCTGGCCGCTTCGGGCCGGCAGCTCGCCTCGGAACTGGCGGAACTAGAAGAGCGTATCCGCGAGGCGGCGGGCGATCCGTCGCTGAACGTCAATTCGGCCAAGCAGTTGGGCGAAGCGTTGTTCGGACGGCTCAAGATCGACCCGAAGCCGCGCATGACCAAGACCAAGCAGTACCGCACCGACGAGGAGTATCTGCAAATGCTTTCGGACCGGCATCCGGTCGTCGGGATGATTCTCGAATACAGGGGATTGCGCAAGTTGCTGTCCACGTATGTGGAGGCGCTGCCGCTGTTGGTCAATCCGGTCACGGGACGCATCCATACGTCGTTCAATCAGGCTGTCACGGCGACGGGCCGGCTCAGTTCGACGAATCCCAACCTGCAGAACATTCCGATCCGCGACGAGCGGGGACGCGAAATCCGCCGGGCCTTCGTGCCCTCGGACGACGATCATTTGTTACTGTCGGCCGACTATTCGCAGGTCGAGCTCCGGTTGATGGCCCATCTGAGCGAGGACCCGACGATGATCGCGGCCTTTTCGCACGGGGCGGACATCCATACCGAGACGGCGGCCCGCGTGTTCGGCGTGCCGGTCGGGGAGGTGACACGCGAACAGCGTCGCCGGGCCAAGACGGCCAACTTCGGGATCATTTACGGCATTTCGGCCTTCGGTCTGGCGCAGCGGCTCCGGATTCCGCGCAGCGAGGCCAAGGCGATCATCGACGGCTATTTCGCGACATATCCCGGCGTGAAGGCCTATATGGAACGCGTGGTGAGCGAGGCGCGCCAGCGGGGATACGTCTCGACGCTGTTCGGTCGCAAACGCATGTTGCCCGATATCCGTTCGGGGAATGCCGTCGTGCGGGGGCTGTCCGAGCGCAATGCCATCAATGCGCCGATACAGGGCGGGGCGGCCGACATCATGAAGTTAGCCATGATTGCCGTGCACAGTGAGCTGAACGAGAGAGGGCTCCTCTCGAAGATCATTTTGCAGGTGCACGACGAACTGGTGATCGACATGCTGCGCAGCGAAGCCTCTGAGGTGCAGGAATTGGTGGTGCGCTGCATGGAAGAGGCGGCGAAGCTGCGCGTGGCGCTCATCGCCGAATGCGGCGTCGGGGCGAACTGGGTCGAGGCGCATTGATGCTGCGGCGGCGTTCGTTTCGGGGTGGCAGGGAACGACGGGCTGCGGGTGCGGAAATCCGGATGTGTTCGGGGTGATTCGGTGCCGGCGGTCGTGTTTTGCTGCCGCGGGATGTCGTCTCTCGACGGTCCGGACCGGTTCCCGCATCCGGGAAAATGCCGGATGGCGGGTTTTTCCGGAGGAGGGTCGTGCCCGGTATTTCTGCGGAGATGCGTTGGCCGAGGGCGGTCCGGCGCTGGGCTGTCCGTTCGGTGCTTTGAACCGATGGGGCGGCCGGCCTGTCGGCGATGTCTTTCTCCGATGAGGGAGCGGCCGGGGCGCGCTTCAAGAAGGTGGCTTCGAACGACGGGGACGGAAGTTGCGCCGTCGCGGGTGTTGACGGACATAGACAAAAATCCCTTCGGTCGGTGTCGGACATCCGCGGTCCTGTCCGGGGGAGCGTGGGCGGCGTGTCCGGTCGGCGGAGCCCGGAGAGGATAGCCCGCCCGATGTCCCATTCGGGTCGAACGGGGACGAAAATCATGAAAGCCGGACGATGTCTCGTCCGGCTCGAATCTTATCTGTCGGATAGGGGGCATGCCGGCGATACCGGGTGGCGAACGAACGGAGTCGCCCGTGCGACGGTATACGTCCCTGCCTGCGGCTTGCCGGACGGATTCGGGAAAGGCGGCGGCGGTACGGTGTGTTCAGCGTTTCCTGACGAAATCGAGAAAGGCGAACGGATGTTCGAACCGTTCGCCGCGCGGGAAGCGTTGTTCGGACGAGAGCGTCCATGCCGAACGGTCCCAGTCGGGGAAGCGCGTGTCGCCCTCGTAGTCGGCCTCTATTTCGGTGAGGTACAGCCTGTCGGCGATCGGAAGGGCTTGGGCGTAGACCTGCGCGCCGCCGATGACGAACGCCTCTTCGTTGGGAGGAAACATTGCGACCGCCTTTTCGAACGAATCGGCGACGAGGCATCCTTCGGGACGGAAATTCTCGTTGCGGGAGATCACCACGTTGGTGCGGCCGGGCAGCGGACGCCCGATGGATTCGAACGTTTTGCGCCCCATGATGACCGGATGGCCCGTCGTGATGGCCTTGAACCGGCGCAGGTCTTCGGAAATATGCCAGATCAGGCCGTTGGCATGGCCGATCACCCCGTTGCGGGCGACGGCGACGATCATCGAAATCATACGGCGACGGGGGCTTTGATGGGCGGATAGGGATCGTAGCCTTCGAGCGTGAAATCCTCGTACCGGAAACCGAAGATCGACTCGACGTCCGGATTGATTTTCATCGTCGGCAGCTTCCGCGGTGTGCGGGTCAGTTGCAGCGCCACCTGTTCGCGGTGGTTCAGGTAGATATGGGCGTCGCCGAGCGTATGGACGAACTCGCCGGGGCGGAGACCCGTCACCTGTGCGATCATCATCGTGAGCAGGGCGTAGGAGGCGATGTTGAACGGCACGCCGAGAAAAACATCCGCGCTGCGCTGGTAGAGCTGGCAGGAGAGCCGGCCGTCGGCCACGTAGAACTGGAACAGGGCATGGCAGGGCGGCAGGGCCATCCGGTCGATGTCGGCCACGTTCCATGCGCTGACGATCAGCCTGCGGGAGTCGGGATTGCGGCGGATCTGGTCCACCACACCGGCGATCTGGTCGATGCTCCGTCCGTCCGGAGCGGGCCAACTGCGCCACTGGCTGCCGTAGACGGGGCCCAGATCGCCGTTCGCGTCGGCCCATTCGTCCCAGATCGTGACGTTGTTGTCGTGCAGGTAGCCGATGTTGGTATCGCCCCGCAGGAACCACAGCAGTTCGTGGATGATGGATCGCAGGTGGAGCTTTTTGGTCGTCAGCACGGGGAAGCCTTCGCTCAGGTCGAACCGCATCTGGTAGCCGAACGTACTGATCGTTCCGGTGCCGGTCCGGTCGCTTTTCACCGTTCCGCGGGCTTCGATGTGGCGGAGCAGGTCGAGGTATTGTTTCATGGGTCAAATGGTTTTCGGATAGGTGTGCAGCGCGAAGTCTCCCCGTTCGTCGAGCGTGCCGTAGACCGGGTGTTCGATCCATTCGCCGAGGAAGGCGATGCGGCTCGTTTCGCTGAGGGGGAAGATTTCGGCGCAGTGGATGTGGCCGCATACGAACAGGTCGATGTCGGGCCGGCTCCGCAGCATTTCGGCGGCGAACCGCACGATCGGCTCGTCGCCGCCGCGGAACGTGTGCCGCACGGGGCGCGAACGGCGGTTCGATCCGCTCCACCATTGCCCGAAGCGCAGCGCGGTGTCGGGGTGGACGAGCCGCGAGAAACACGTCCTGAGCGCCGGGGAACGGAAAATCCGGCTCAGGAGCCGGCCACCGAATCCGCGCGGTCCCAGCGTGTCGCCGTGTCCGACGAGCACTTTCCTGCCGGAGAGTTCCATGATTTCGTAGGCGCCGGCGTGGAGCGTGACGCCGCATTCGTCGTGCAGGTAACGGTAGGCCCACATGTCGTGGTTGCCGGCAAAGAAATGGACCGGAATGCCCTGTCCGGTCAGTTCGGCCAGTTTGGCCAGCAGGCGGACGAAACCTTTGGGCACGACCCGCTCGTATTCGTACCAGAAATCGAAAATGTCGCCCACGAGGAAGACGGCCTCGGCGTCCGGAGTGATGTCGTCGAGCCAGCGCACGAACATCCGCTCGCGTTCGGCTGCGGAGCGTTCGCCCGCTTCGAGGCCCAGATGGGTGTCCGAGGCGAAGTAGTACATCAACGGAACAGTTGCTCTATTTTGTCGCGGAGTTCGTCGCCGTAGAGGTTCTTTCCGGCGATGCGGCCCTGTCGGTCGATCAGTACGTTCGCGGGAAGCGTCCGCACGTTGTAGCTCATTGCGGCCACGCCGGCTGTGCCCCTCGGATCGAACACGCACACCCACGGGAGTTTCTGCTGTTGCACGGCGTCGATCCATGTCGCTTTCTCGGCGCCGAAACCGACCTGATAGACGGCCAGCCCTTTGTCCGCAAAGCGTTCGTAGAGTTCTTTCTTCTCGGCGTTGAGGATCGTGCTGCGGGCGTCGTCGGGCGTCCAGAAGTCGACCAGAATCACCTTGCCGTCCTGCGCGGAGAGTTTCTGCGTTTTGCCGTACATGTCCGGCAGTTCGATTTCGGGATAGTCGTACGGGTTTTCGGGGCTTTCGCTCAGACGGGCTATCCAATCGAGAGCCTGCTGTTTCCGTGCGATTTCGCCCTGCAGGGCCTTGACGTGCGGCGATTCGGGATAGAGCGCCGAGAGGGAGTCGGCCACGATGCGGTAGTAGACCAGATCGTTGCGTTCGTCGAACAGGTTCGGATCGTTCGGGAAACGCTGGTAGAGCGCATAGAGCGCAGCCATCGAGGCGGGATTCGACACGATGAAGCCGATGTGCTCCCGCTTGAGGCGGTAGTATTCCTTCGTGTAGCGACTCAGCAGTTCTTTGCGCAACGGTTCGTTTTCCGCCGTGGCGGGCGTGTCGACGAAGAGCTGCGAGAGCGAATCGAGCGAGGCGATCGCTCCGTTGTAGAAAGCGTTGAACGCCCGGAGCTTTTCGGAGTCTTCGGAACCTTCGACGGTATAGTTTTTCGAAAGATCGCACAGCGAGTTGACGACGACCCGTTCGCCCGGCGCGACGATCAGCGGAATGGTGCTGCCCTTGCACAACAGATTGAAGAACGTGGGCGCCGCCGAGGGCAGCTTGACGCGGAACGAATAGTCGCCCCGACGGCCGGTGACGGCCGAATCGACGATTTTACGCTCCAGCGTGGTGATCATTTCGAGCAGGACCGTGTCGTGGTCCAGACCCGCGAACGAGCCCGAAATCCGGGCTTTCTTATCCCGGCCGCAGGAGGCCAGCAATGCGGTCAGCGAAAGAACCAGAAGGACTTTTTTCATTCTTGTCGGATAGGTTTCTTTTGGGTTGCCTGCACGCCTCCGGGCATCGTTCCTCGTCCGGAGGGCGCTTCGAGCAACAAAAATATAATAATTTTTCGTATTATTAAAACGCGGCGAGAGCCCTTTGTCGTATGCGAAAACGGTCCGGTATCGTCGGATACCGGACCGTTTCGGAAAAGTCCTGTCGCGGGTCGCCGTCCGGAGGGACCGGGGCGGGCCCGCGCGCCGAGGTCGGAGCCGCTCCGCGGCGGCGCTCCCCTTCGCCCGGCCCAAAGACGGAAGGGGACTCAGGCCGTGACTTCCCGCTTCGTTTCGGCGTATTTCTTTTCGACTTCTATCTCGAAGTCGCTCAGTACGTTCATGTAGTTGATGAAGGCTTCGTAGGGCGAATCGTAGGGGTTGAAATAGCTGTGTACGTCGCCGTCCGAGAACCATTTGGTGGCCATGTAATAGAAGTGATCGGAAGCCTGCAGGAAGTTCCACGCGTGGTCGAAATCGGGATGATCGATCGCGTCGATGCGGTTTTTGAGCCGGTAGAGCTTGGAAAAGGCCTCGTTCTGAAGCTCGTTGCCGATCCATGCCGTGACGTCGCGCTCCTCGTCCGCCCAAGAAATCGGGTAGGGGCAGTGCAGAATGCCCACCGGCTGGAATTTGCGCGAGACTTCGGAGGGCGTGGCGAACGAGAGCTTTCCGGTCGCCAGCGCGGCTCCGGGCAGATGGGCCATAAATTCGAAGATGCCGCTTTCGGCCCACTGGTGTTCACCGAAAGTTTCGTAGTCCATGAACAGGTTGACGACTTCGCCCGGCAGGTCGGGGTTGGCCAGCCACGAGACGTATTTCTGCGTCGTCAGCGGCCATTCGGCCCATCCCCGGTCCGAGAAGCGGAACGCGATGTCGTCGCTGAGCTTGAAGTTGCGCAGCAGCAGGTGAAGTTTCGGATTCGGGGCGCAGGCATAGATATAGTTGGGGCTTTTCCAGCCCAGTATGTGCTTGGCGCCTTCGGTCAGCATCGTGCGGTAGCCCATCGAGGCGACGATTTCGCCGATGCGGTCCGAATAGATGAGCTCCGTGTTGCGGAATGCTTTGGGCTTCACGCCGAATTCGGATTCGATCGTCCGGGCGTGCCGGCGGACTTGGGCTACGAACTCCTCTTCGTCGACGAGCGAGGCCAGCGAGTGGGAATAGGTCTCGGCCAGAAATTCCACGCAGCCGGTTTTCGCCAAGGCCTGAAAACTGTCGAGGACTTCGGGCGCGTACATCCGGAGCTGCTCGATGGCGAGGCCCGAAATCGAGAAACTGACCTTGAACTTCTTCCCGTTTTCGCGGATGAGTTTCAGCAGCAGCTCGTTCATCGGCAGGTAGCATTTGCGGGCCACTTTCTGCAGGATGGCTCTGTTGGCGTGGTCGTCGAGGTAGTTATGGTCCCGACCCATGTTGAAAAAACGGTATTTTTTCAACCGGAGCGGCTGGTGGACCTGAAAGTAGAGGCATATTGTTTTCATAGCGCTGCGAATTTTAGTTTTTGCGTGTGTCTGTCAGGCTGCGGTAAACCTCGATCAGTTCGGCCGCCGCGTTTTCCCATTTCAGGCTGGTGACTTCCTCCAGCCCCTTTTCGGCCGAGACGGCCGCGAGGACCGGATAGCGGATCAGTCCGTAGATCGCATCGGCCAGCGCGTCCACGTCCCAGTAGTCCACCTTGATGGCGTAGTCGAGCACTTCGGCCACGCCCGACTGCTTGGAGATGATGACCGGCACGTTCGAGCGCATGGCTTCGAGCGGCGAGATCCCGAACGGTTCGGAGACGGACGGCATGACGTAGACGTCGCTCAGCGCGAACATTTTCTGTACTTCGTCGCCTTTGAGAAAACCGGTGAAGTGGAACCGGTCGGCGATGCCCAGTTTGGCTACGCGGCGGACGATGTGGTTGAGCATGTCGCCGCTGCCGGCCATGACGAACCGCACGCCCGACATCCGCTTGAGCACCTTGGCCGCCGCCTCGACGAAGTAGTCCGGTCCTTTCTGGTAGGTGATGCGGCCCAGAAACGTGACGATCTTGTCGTCCACGGCGCGCTTCTCCTCTTCGGTCTCCTTCGATCCGAACCGTACCGCGTTGTGCACCGTGACGACCTTTTCGGGCGGAATGCCGTATTTGTCGATGACGATGCGGCGCGTGAGGTTGCTCACCGCCACGACGCGGTCGGCCGCTTCCATTCCGGCGCGTTCGATGGCGTAGACCTCCTTGTTGATGCGTTCGCCGCTGCGGTCGAACTCGGTGGCGTGCATGTGTACGACGAGCGGCTTGCCCGATACGCGCTTGGCGGCGATGCCGGCGTAGTAGGTCAGCCAGTCGTGTGCGTGGATCAGGTCGAACTGCCCTTCCAGATCGCGGGCCACCTGCGCGGCGACCATCGCGTAGCGGGCCACCTCTTCCATCAGGTTGGCGCCGTATTTGCCGGAAAATTCGAACCGCTCCTTCCACAGGTCGCCGCCGGTGGCGATCCGTCCCGTGCGGCGGTATTCCTCCGAGCGCGCCTCGAACTCTTCGGGCGAGACGTAGGGGATCATGTTGGAGTCGATATGGATGAAAGTCAGCTTGTCCCAGATGTCCTCGTGCCGGCTGTCGCCGTAGAGGGTTTCCACGTCGCTGGCATTGACCACCTTCACGAACCGCTGGTCTTCGTCGCCGTAGGCCTTGGGCACGACGAAGATCACCTCCGTGCCGTGTTTGGCGAGGCCTCTGGTCAGTCCGTAAGATGCGGTTCCCAGACCTCCCGCTATATGGGGAGGGAATTCCCATCCGAACATCAATACTCTCATCTGTCTGTTTTTATTGCGTTCAACTCCTTGTCTGTCGTCTTTTTCCGTGCGAGGACGCTGCGTGTGGCCGGTGCCGGTCCGCCCCGTCGGAGGGCTTTTTACGGGCCGGCGGCCTTTCGCCGCTTGCGGGCGGGATACCTCCGGAGAGAGGCGGGCACTTCGGAACCGTCTATGCACGGTTCGTTCCAAAGCCGTCCCGCGGCGTCATTTTTTCGTTTCGAATTCTTCGATCATCCGCTCGATGCGAAGAACCGCTCCCACGCTCCATGCCTGCGAAACGGCGCCTCTGGGGTGGTGGGGCGGGTCGCCGTCGTATATTTCGTTGATCGAGGCGATCCCGCTGACGCTGATGTCCTCCTCGAAGTTCCGGAGGATGTCCTTGGCTTCGGGCAGGAACGCCGCTCCCTGCATGTCGAAATTGGCCCGGACGTAATGTTCGAGCAGCCACGGCCATACGGTGCCCTGATGATAGGCTTTGTCGCGCGTAGCTTGGTCGCCCCCGTAGTGGCCCTTGTAGAGCGGATTGCGGGGCGACAGCGTCCGGAGCCCCTTGGGGGTGAGCAGGTGGCGGCGGACTTTCTCGATGACGCAGAGCTTCATGCTGTCGTTCAGCATGCCGTAGGGCAGCGAGCAGGCGATGATCTGGTTGGGCCGGATGTAGGTGTTCTGACCGTTTTCGTCCACGTAGTCGGCCAGAAACTCCTCTTTCGGATACCAGAACCGGTCGAGGAACGAGGCCTTTATCTTTTCGGGCATCTCCTGCCACCGGGCGACGAAGGCCTTGTCGCGGCCTTTTCGGGCCAGTTCCAGCGCGTAGCAGACGGCGTTGTACCACAGGGCGTTGATTTCGACTTGGTAGCCGTCCCGGCCCGTGACGGGTCCGTCGGCTCCCACGGCGTCCATCCACGTCATGGCGTACCGGGGATGGGAGGCCCACACCAGCGCGTTGTCGTCCACGCGGACATAGGGGTTCGTGCCGTTGCGGTACGCTTCGAGGATGGCTTTGATGGGCTCCTTGTAGGCCGCCCATATCTTTTTCGCTCCTCCGGCATAGGGCTCGAAGGCCTGAAGCGTCCAGAAAAACCACAGCGGAGCGTCGACCGAGTTGTAGGCGTCGCCCATGTTTGGGAACAGGCCGTCTTTCATCTGGGCGACCATCGTGTCGATCACTTCGCGGCACGTGCGGGCGTCGTCCTGCGCTAATGTGATGCCCGGCAGCGCGATGAACGTGTCGCGGCCCCATCGTCCGAACCACGGATAGCCGGCCACGGCCTCGGTCTTGTCGCCGTGCCGGACGATGAACTGCCGGGCCGAATGGCGCAGGCAGGAAATGAAGTCGTTCTTGTCCGAGCGCCGGGCGAGTTCCTCCTCGAACGTTTTTTCGAGCGCGAGCGGATCGGCCTCTTCGATCGAGCAGGAGAAGACGATGCTCTGGCCCTTGGCGATCTCGGTTTCGAAGTAACCGGTCGTCAACAAGTCTTCGTGTCCGGGATAACCCCGCTCGATCTCCTCGGCGTATTCGAAATTGTAATACCAGTCCGGCGCGGCGACGAATTCGTGCGGCACGTTGAGTTGCATGTGCAGCCACGGGAAACCTTCGTAGAGCCGGTTCTTCACTCCGCCCGGAACGGGGTAGCTGTGCCCGTCGGCGAAGAGGTTGGCCCGTCCTACCGTGTGCCGGTCGCGGAAAGCCAGAAAAGGCCGCAGTCGCAGCAGCGTCTTCGAGCGGGCGTCGAGCAGCGTGTAACGGATGAGCAGTTGCGTCCGGGCATGGATCCACAGCAGCTCCTTTTTCAGGATCACGCCGCCCACGCGGTAGGTGATGGCCGGCGAGGGCGTGTAAGTGAAATCGGTGATGTATTTGTGTCCTCTGGGCTCGTAGACGCCGGGAAACCGGTGGATGGCCAGATTGAACGACTGGTCGTGCTGGACGACGGTCTCGTCCACCGACGACAGCAGCACGTAGTTGTTCTCGTCTTCGTCGTTGCGGGGGCATACCATCAGTCCGTGGTATTTGCGCGTGTTGCAGCAGACGATCGTCGTGCTCATGTAGCCTCCCGCCCGGTTCGTGCTGAGCATTTCCCTCCGCAGGGAATATTCCAGATTGCCCAGCTCGTTTTTGTCAAAATGTAGAACAGCCATAGCTCGATGCGTTTTTTGTTCTTACCCGTAAATTTAAGAAAACTTTAAGACCTTTTCAAGAATACGGCCAAACTATTTTTCAGAAATATCGTATGTGCGCCGCCCCGCCGGTCCGTTTTCGGAAAATAGGTTTCGCCTGCTCGTATTTTTGCTTTTGAGGGAGCCTGCCGGGGCGGATGTCCGTGCGGTGCGCAGCGGCCTTTCATGACGTGCCGTCCGTGTGTTTTTACGAAACGGGCGCGCCTCGGCCGAGGCGCGCCCGTTTTCGATAAGGAATGCGGCGCTTCCCGTCAGGCCCATTTGACCAACGCGAAGTCCATCCGGTGCGGCAGCCGGTCGTTCTTGGGGAAGACGCGGATGGCCAGATCGAACGAGCCGGTCGATTCGGGCGTGAAGCCGGTCGAGTAGAGCACCCGCGAGCCGTCCCGCTTTTCGAACCGGAGTTCCCGGCGGGTCGTCACGCGCACCTGTCCGTCGGTGATCTGGTCGGCGACGATCATTTCGACGCCGATCTCTTCGGGTTGCAGCTCGTCGATGTCCACCGTTACCTCCACGTCGTAATTATGGCCCGTCATGATGGCTTCGCGCCCCATGTCGAACTGTTTGACGTTGAGGATACGGATGCGGTCCCACACGCCGCTCACGCGCCGTTTCCATGCGGCGATCTCGCGGGCCATGGCGAAGTCGTCGGCTGTCATCGCCCGGTTGCGCTCGAAGAGCTTGCGGTAGAAGCGTTCCTCGTAGTCGGCGAGCATGCGGTTCGTGGTGAAGTTCGAGGCGATGTCCGCCACGCAGGTCTTGACGGCGGCGACCCATTCGTGCGGGATGCCGTCTTCGCCCCTGTCGTAGTATTTCGGGGCGATTTCCTCTTCGATCGTGTTGTAGATCATCTCGGCGTCCATTTCGTTCTGGAAGCCTTGGTCCTCGAACGTGCGTTCCATGGGCAGCATCCATCCGCCGCCCGGCTTGTAGCCTTCGACCCACCATCCGTCCAGCACGCTGAACTGCATCACGCCGTTCATCACGGCCTTCTCGCCGCTGGTGCCGGAGGCTTCGAGCGGACGGGTCGGCGTGTTGAGCCATACGTCCACGCCCTGCACCATGCGCCGGGCCAGCTCCATGTCGTAGTTTTGCAGGAAGATGATCTTGCCCGTGAACTGCGGCATGGCGGCCACCTCGACGATGCGCTTGATGAGGTCCTGTCCCGGCTTGTCGTTGGGATGGGCCTTGCCGGCGAAGATGAACTGCACGGGGCGCTGCGGGTTGTTGACGATGCCGTCGAGCCGGTCGAGGTTCGTGAAGAGCAGGTGGGCCCGCTTGTAGGTGGCGAACCGCCGGGCGAAGCCGATCGTCAGCACGTCGGGCTTCAGCGAGTCCTGAATGCGGATCATTTGGCGCGGCGAGTCGAAGCGGAACTGCTTGGGATCGCTCACACGCGTTTTGATATGGTCGATGAGTTTGTTTTTCAGGACCATGCGTTCCGCCCACAGCTCCGAATCCTCGATTTCGCGGACTTTCTGCCATGCCGGGATGTCGTATTCCTTGCCGAGGAACCCTTCGCCGAAGTACCGGGCGTAGAGCTTGCGCAAGTTCGAGGCGCACCATGTGGGGAAGTGCACGCCGTTGGTGACGTAGCCGATATGCAGCTCGTCCTTGAAGTAGCCGGGCCACATGCCGCCGAGGATGTCCTTGCTTACCTCGCCGTGCAGCCAGCTCACGCCGTTGACCTCCTGCGAGAGGTTGCAGGCCAGAAAGCTCATTGAGAATTTTTCGTTGGGGTCGTTCGGGTCGGTTTTGCCTAAATTGACGAACTGTTCCCACGTGATGCCTAACCGGTCGGGATAGTGCGACATGTACTGCCGGATCATCGACTCCGGGAAAGCGTCGTGCCCGGCCGGAACCGGCGTGTGCGTCGTGAAGAGCGCCGACGAGCGGACGACTTCCAGCGCTTCGCCGAACGAGAGCCTTTGTTCGTGGATCAGGTCGCGGATGCGTTCGATGCCGATGAGGGCGGCGTGTCCCTCGTTGCAGTGGTAGACGTCCTGCCGGATGCCCAAGGCGTTGAGGGCGCGGATGCCGCCGATGCCCAGCAGCATCTCCTGTTTGAGCCGGTTTTCCCAGTCACCTCCGTAGAGGTGATAGGTGATCGAACGGTCTTCGTCCTGATTCAGGTCGTGGTCGGTGTCGAGCAGATAGAGTTCGGTCCGTCCCACGTCGCACCGCCAGAGGCGGGCCGTGACGGTGCGTCCGGGGAAGGCGATCTGGACGCTGACCCAGTTGCCCGCCTCGTCGCGGACGGGAGTGATGGGCAGCTTCTGGAAATTCTGGGCCTCGTAGCTGGCCTCCTGCGCGCCCGAAGCCGAGAGCCGCTGCGTGAAGTAGCCGTAGCGGTAGAGCAGGCCCACGGCTACCATCGGCACGTTCTTGTCGCTGGCCTCCTTGAGGTAGTCGCCTGCCAGAATGCCCAGCCCGCCCGAATAGATCTTCAGCGAGCTGTGCAGGCCGTATTCCATGCTGAAATAGGCGATCTTCGGTTCGCGGGCCTCCTTTTTCTCGTCCATGTATGCCCGGAAGCGGGCGTAGACGGCGTCCATCTTGCCGAGGAAAATCTCGTCCTTTTCGAGCGAGAGCAGGCGGGAGTATTTGAGTTTGTCGAGGAAGTCGATCGGATTTTTCTCGCACTTGACCCACAGCGGCCTGTCGATGTATTCGAACAGCTCGTAAGCCGCCATCGTCCACGACCACCACAGGTTCTTGGACAGCACTTCGAGCGGGTGGAGCCTTTCGGGGAGCTTGCGTTCGACCATCAGCCGCCGCCACGAGGGCGAGTCGCTGACGAGCTGCTGGCGGACGAAGTTGATCTGTTCGTCGTAGGCGCTGTTGTTCCGGTAGAGGCTTTCCCTGTTGCGCGAAGCCATTCTCGCGAGTGCCGCGGCATAGGCCCGGTCGTAAAATTCGATGAGGTTTTCCCAGAGCGCGATGCGGGAAATTTCGAGCGCCGACCGCCGGAACGATTCGTATTCTTCCTCGTCCATGAAGCTGTATTCGGCCAGCGAGGAGGCGATCTTCTCGACTACCTCGGCGTCGTTCGTGTCGGTCCGGGCGATCACCTCGACGCCCTTGTGCTCGTCGAGCTTTTCGGCCACCCACTGCCCGAAGCCGGTCAGTGATGTGGTGACGGTGGGCACCGAGAAGGCGATGCTTTCGAGCGGCGTATAGCCCCACGGCTCGTAATACGACGGGAAGACCGTCACGTCCATGCCGCAGAGCAGTTCGTAGTAGTGCTTCTCGAAGATGCCGTCGTGCCCGTCGAGGTACGAGGGAACGAAGACCAACTGCACGGGACAGGTCGCCTCTTCGAGTTTCGAGCCGCGTATCCGTCGGACGATGGGGTCCCATTCGGGGTTCGAGAGCCAGTGCGTCGTGTGGCGCGGGGCGGAGCCGTCGAGCGGCGCCTCCGGGTCGGCGAGCCGGGCCCGGAGGTCCTGCCGGGGACCGTCGTTGCCGGCCGGCACGGTGACGTAGGCCAGCACCGGACGTTCGAGCGAGTCGCTTTCGGCGAGCCGGAGCAGCGAGTTGACGAAGACGTCGAGCCCCTTGTTCTTGAATTCGTACCGCCCGCTGGTGCCCACGATGAGCGGTTCCTTGTCGTAATGCACGCCGAGGCAGGCTTCGGCCACGCGGATCATCAGGGCGCGCGAGTCGGCCCGCTTGCGGGCGAGCTCTTCGGCCGGCCACACGAAGTCGTCCTCGAAGCCGTTCGGGGTGACCATGTCCGTATTCTTGCCCAGCAGATGGCGGCATTCCCGTGCCGTCAGGTTGCTCACCGTCGTGAAGCAGTCGTAATGGAACGCCGCCGTTTTTTCGAGCGAGTGCTTGGCGACGACGCCGAAGCGTCGGGCCAGTTCGTCGGCGTTGAGTTTCGCCATGTCGCCGTAGAGCGGCAGGCCGTTGCCCGCGATGCTGCGGCCCATGACCGTGGCGTGCGTCGTGAATACGGTGGCCACGTAGGGCGAGTGTTTCTGGAGGTAGAGTCCCCCGCTCGACGTCATCCATTCGTGGAACTGGGCGACGATCCGGTCGGTCGGCTTGCAGTAAAAGTTCACGTAGCTTTCGATCACCTTGCCGGCGGCCGTGCCGAACAGTACGGGTTCGACATAGTCCCATTGGCCGCTGATGGAGTCGACGCGGTAGGTTTCCCACAGAAATTTCAGAATGTCGTCCTTGTTCGATATGAACTGGCTGAAGTCGACCAGTACGGCGATCGGATTGCCTTCGATTTTCCAGCGTCCGGTCTTCACCCGTATGTTGTCCTTGGCCAGCAGGGTTTGTTTCCACTCCTTGAGCAGGTCGGGCAGCTCCTCGAATTCGAGGTTCGCGTCCTCGCGGTGGACGTCGGGACCGATGAGAATGTAGCGGTCGCCCAGCCGTCGCTCAAGCGTCAGCGCTTTGGTGGCGACGACGGTGTGGATGCCCCCCACTTTGTTGCACACTTCCCAGCTCACTTCGAACAGGTAGTCCGGAGCGAGTCCGGCGTTTTTTTTCGTTTCCGACATGTCGATTGTTGTCTATTTGGTTTTTATGTGTTTCCGGCGTCATTCGTCCGTTTCCCGGTCCGGTCCGACATAGAAAAGGTCGGCGATGATCCCGTCCGAAATCAGAAAGCGATCGCTCGGAATGTAATATACGGAATTATTCCGCAGGATCGTATTCCGGGCGAGATGTTTTTGCGCCTGCGCCGTGAAATATTGCAATTTGCGTGCCCCGAATCGTTCCCGCAGCCGTTCGGTATCGACGCCTTCGGCGGTCCGCAGGGCGGTCATGACGAATTCGTTATAGCGCATCGTCGCGGAGAGCGTTTCGCTGTGGAGATGCCGGTTTTCGGGCGCCTGTTCCAGATAGCGTCCGATGTGCGCCGTGTTCCATTGCCGCAGGCATGCCCCGTCGTAGGAATGGGCTGCCGGTCCGACACCCAGATAGGGCGTGCCGTTCCAGTAGTTCGAATTGTGGAGGGCCCGGAAGCCGGGGCGTGCGAAGTTCGATATTTCGTAATGTTCGTACCCGGCGGCAGCGAGCGTCTCTTCCAGCAAGGCGTATTCCGCCCGGCTTCGTTCGGAAGGGATTTCGGCGAGCATCCCGCGGGCCGCCCGTCGTCCGAAAACCGTTCCCTCCTCGATGGTGAGGTGGTAGGCCGAAAGATGGGGAACGTCCAGCGCGACGGCCTGCCGGAGGTTGTCGGCCCATCGCCGGAGGTCTGCTCCGGGAAGGCCGTAGATCAGGTCGATGGTCAGGTTGTCGAATCCCGCCTTGCGGGCCCGTTCCACGGCCCGGAGCGCCGTGGCTGCGTCGTGGCGCCGGTGCATGAACCGCAGATCGCGGTCGTCGAAGGACTGGATGCCGATGCTGAGCCGTCCGACGCCCTCGTCGCGGAGGGCGGAAAGGTAGCCGTCCGTCAGGTCGTCGGGGTTGGCTTCGACGGTGATTTCCTCGAACAGGGTGTCGAACTTCCCGCGCACGGTCGCCAGCAGGCCGCCTATTTCGGCCGGTGTACACAGCGAGGGCGTGCCGCCGCCGAAGTAGACCGTCCGGACCGTTTCGCCGCCTAAAAAAGAGGCGCGCCGCCGCAATTCTTCTGCGACGGTTTCCAGTACGGCCTTTTTATTCGCGAGCGCCGTGCTGGAATAGAAGTCGCAGTAGTAGCATTTGCTTTTGCAGAAAGGGATGTGGATGTAGATTCCTGCCATCGGAGTGCGGATTGCGGTGTGTGAAGAGGTTCGGAGGCCGGGAAGCGCCGACAGGGCAAAAGTATGGATAAATCCGAAATGCGGCACGCTTTTTCCATGGCTTTTTCCGGAAGGAGCCTCCGGAGAACTTCGGCAGAGGGCGTAGAGCCGCGGCGTTCCGTTCGGGGTGCCGCATGGATGCGGCGGTCCCGGGCGCGGGCCCGGTGCGGTGCGGGGGCCGGACCTGCCTGCCGCCGGCCGCGATCCTCGGACGTTCCGGAGCGGTACCGGCGGCCCCGGAGAGCGTCTTTCGGTCCGGAAGGCGGAGGGTGCTGAGGTTAATTTATTGATATGTAGGATGGTATAAAAACGATCCGATAATAATTTTTTTTAATATTTTGAGCTGTTAGTGGGGTAACAATACGCAAATAATTTTTATCTTTGCGCCGGATTGCGCCGGGAAACGGAGTAAGACAAATATTTTAAAGAAGAGATGTATCAACTAAAATAGAAGGAATTATGTCAAAGATCGATTTGAGCAAGTACGGCATCACGGGCGTGACCGAAATCGTACACAATCCCTCTTACGAACAGTTGTTCGAAGAAGAAACCAAACCGGGTCTCGAAGGCTTCGAAAAGGGTCAGCAGACCGACATGGGAGCCGTGAACGTCATGACCGGCGTCTACACGGGCCGTTCGCCCAAAGACAAGTTCTTCGTGATGGACGATGTGACGCGCGACACGATCTGGTGGACTTCGGACGAATACAAGAACGACAACAAACCCGTTTCGCAGGAGAGCTGGAAGGTGCTCAAGGGCATCGCCGACAAGCAGCTTTCGGGCAAACGCCTCTTCGTCGTGGACACGTTCTGCGGCGCCAACGAAAACAGCCGGCTCAAGATCCGCTTTATCATGGAGGTGGCTTGGCAGGCCCATTTCGTGACCAACATGTTCATCCGCCCCACGGCCGAGGAACTGGCCTCTTACGGCGAGCCCGACTTCGTCGTGCTGAACGCTTCGAAAGCCAAGGTCGAAAACTACAAGGAGCTGGGCCTGAACTCCGAAACGGCCGTCGTGTTCAACCTGACCGAAAAAATGCAGGTCATCATCAACACGTGGTACGGCGGCGAAATGAAGAAGGGCATGTTCTCCTACATGAACTACCTGCTTCCGCTCAAGGGCATGGCTTCGATGCACTGCTCGGCCAACACGGACCTCGAAGGCAAGAACACCGCCATCTTCTTCGGTCTGTCGGGTACCGGCAAGACGACGCTCTCGACCGATCCGAAACGTCTGCTTATCGGCGACGACGAGCACGGATGGGACGACGAAGGTGTCTTCAACTTCGAGGGCGGCTGCTACGCCAAGGTCATCAACCTCGACAAGGACAGCGAACCTGACATCTGGAACGCCATCAAACGCGACGCGCTGCTCGAAAACGTGACGGTGCGCAAGGACGGCTCGATCGACTTCGCCGACAAGTCGGTGACCGAAAACACCCGCGTGTCGTACCCGATCTACCATATCAAGAACATCGTCAAACCGGTTTCGAAAGGCGCTCCCGCCCAGAAGGTGATCTTCCTGTCGGCCGACGCGTTCGGCGTGCTGCCTCCGGTTTCGATCCTCACGCCGGAACAGACCAAATATTACTTCCTGTCGGGCTTCACCGCCAAACTGGCCGGTACCGAACGCGGTATCACCGAGCCGACCCCGACGTTCTCGGCCTGCTTCGGCGCGGCGTTCCTGTCGCTGCATCCGACCAAGTACGGCGAAGAACTCGTCAAGAAGATGCAGGTGTCGGGTGCCAAGGCCTATCTGGTGAACACCGGATGGAACGGAACAGGCAAGCGTATCTCCATCAAGGATACCCGCGGCATCATCGACGCGATCCTCGACGGTTCGATCGACAAGGCTCCGACCAAGAAGATCCCGTTCTTCGATTTCGAAGTGCCGACCGCTCTGCCGGGCGTCGATACGGCGATCCTCGATCCGCGCGACACCTATGCCGATGCCGCACAGTGGGATGCCAAAGCCAAAGATCTGGCCGAACGCTTCATCAAGAACTTCGCCAAGTTCACCGGCAACGAAGCCGGCAAGGCACTCGTCGCCGCCGGTCCGAAGTTGTAGTAATTCCGGATATTAGGATTTCTCGAAACGGGAATGGCCTTGCGGCCGTTCCCGTTTTTCTTTGTCGGGACCGGGCGTTCCCGTATGCAGGCATCATTGTCGTGCGCCTCGTCGGAAGAATCGGACCGCGGTTTCGGAATGGGGCGGTCCTGTAGCGAGCCGTTTCCGCGACTCTCCCGGACGATGTATGTTTTTCCGATGCGCCGGATTCGACCGTGCGGAAACTCTGCGCGGCGCGGCTTTTTGTTTTTGCAAATAGCGTCCGGTTTTCGGCAGGAGCGGTCGGTGGAGAATATTCTGCCGGGACATGCTGCATGTTCGGCGGTCGGATCGACGCGGCGGAGCGTTCGGCACGGGCGGGGAAAGAAGGGCGATGCGAAGACCGCGCATGCGGGGATGCGGGCGGTTTTTCGGTCGGCTTTCCTTCTGGCTTTTGGTCGGGTGAATCGGCGATATGCGGATCGTCCCTGCTGGGGCCGGGACAGGAAACTGGGAACGAACCTGCTGGTGTCGGGAGTGTTTCGGGGCGGATGCGGGCGAAAAATTCCGAGAGGGGCCGTTCTTTTCGTTTTCCGGGACGGTCGTCGTTCGGGACGTCGGAGCGGTCGGACGGGGCTGTGCCTTCGACGGATCGTCGTGTCCGGCGCCCGATGGCTGTTTTCGGACGGGGGGGCGGACGGCCAGAGCGGTCGGGCGGAACGGAAGGGTCTAAACGCACGCGTCCCGCGCTCGGAAAGAAGCGCGGGACGCGGGGTTCGTGTCGTCGGTTCGCTGCGGGGCTAATCCCTGCGGGCGAAGCCGAGGTAGTAGATCAGCGTGGCGATGGCCGACAGCGCGGCGACCAGATAGGTGCGTGCGGCCCATGCGAGGGCTTCCTTGGCCTGTGCGGCCTGTTCGCCCCGCAGCGTGTAGCTGGAGGTGAGCCATTGCATGGCCCGTGCCGAGGCGTTGTACTCGACCGGCAGCGTGACGATGCTGAAAAGCGCCGAGAGGGCGATCATGCCGATGCCGATCCAGAACAGGGCCGGGAACGACTTCATCAGCAGGATGCCCGCGATGACGATCCACACGGCCCATTGCGACGAGAAGCTGACCACCGGCACCAGCGCCGAGCGCAGCTTCAGCGGCGCGTATTCCTTGGCGTGCTGTACGGCATGGCCGCATTCGTGGGCGGCGACGGCCGCGGCGGCCACGCTGTTGCTGTTGTAGACCGGTTCGCTCAGGTTGACGGTCTTGGTGGCCGGGTTGTAGTGGTCGGTCAGATGACCGGGCGTCGATACGACCTTCACGTCGTAGATGCCGTTGTCGCGCAGCATCCTTTCGGCCACGTCGCGGCCGGTGAGTCCGCCGGGGAACATCACTTTCGAGTATTTCTTGAATACGGACTGGAGCTTGGCCTGTACGACGAATCCTGCGATTCCGATGACGATAATCAGCAGAAACTCCGGTTGCATGAATCCTGACATAATTCGGTTTTCGTGTTTGTGGCTCCCGCTTTCGGGGGAACCGGGTTTTACCTTGTCGTTCTAATGAAACGGACCGCGGTCCGTTTTATTGTTCGCTTTCGTCTTCCTTCCGGCAGGTGAGGTAGGCGTTCGCCTGCGCCGAGGGCATGACTTCGATGTCGTTGATGTTGACGTGCGGCGGCAGCGAGACGATCCATCCCACCACGGAGGCGATGTCGTCGCCCGTCAGCGGCTCGATGCCCTGGTAGACGTCGTCGGCCCGCCGGCGGTCGCCGTGGAAGCGCACGACCGAAAATTCGGTCTCCACCATGCCCGGCCGGATCTCGGTCACCTTGATGCCGTGGCTCAGCAGGTCCATCCGCATGCCCTGCGAGAGGGCATGCACGGCGTGTTTCGAGGCGCAGTAGACCGCTCCGTTCTCGTAGGTCTGTACGCCGGCGATCGACCCGATGTTGATGATGTGGCCTCCCCGGCCGTCGGCGATCATCCGCTGCGAGACGATGCGGGTGATGTAGAGCAGGCCCTTGACGTTGGTGTCGATCATCCGGTCCCAGTCGAGCGGGTCGCCTTCGTCGATGTGTTCGAGTCCGGCAGCGAGCCCGGCGTTGTTGACCAGCAGGTCGATGCGGCGGAAGCGGGCGGGCAGCGCGTCGATGGCGCTTTCGGTCTGGAAACGGTCCCGGATGTCGAATCCGAGCACGTGCACGCGGATGCCGTACCGCTCCTCCAGCGTGTCGTTCAGCGCTTGCAGGCGGTCGGTCCGGCGGCCCGTGATGACGAGGTCGTAGCCGGCGGCTGCCAGCGTCCGGGCCGTCGCGGCGCCTATGCCCGAAGAGGCTCCGGTAATCAATGCGGTTTTGCTCATGGTCGAAGGGTTGTGTGTCTGTCTCGGTCCGGCGGCAGGTGCCGTGTCGTTTCCCTGCGGGCCTTCCTCCGAACGTATGTGCAAAAATATGAATTTTTGTGTTACTTTGCATGGCGTTTCCTCCGGGCGCACGACAATCGGATTATGGGTAAGCTGAACCTCGAATTTTTTCTGGCCCGCCGCATCGCCGCGGCGACGGCCGGACGCAAGAACAACGTGATGGTGCGCATCGCCACGTTGAGCGTGGCCGTCGGCGTGGCCGTGATGATCGTTTCGCTGGCCGTGATCTTCGGATTCAAGCGCGAAATCGCCGCCAAGCTGAGCGGGTTCGGGGCACAGATACAGATCGTGCATCTGGACGGCAACGCTTCCTACGAAACGGTGCCCGTCCCGCGCGAGCAGGCTTTTCTGCCCGAACTGGAGCGGCTGCCCGGAATCGTTCGGATCAATCCCTATGCCATAAAGGGAGGAATCCTCAAAGGGGAGGACGCGATGGCGGGCGTCGTGCTCAAGGGCGTCGATACGACCTACGACTGGTCGTTCTTCCGGCAGAACCTCGTCGAGGGCGATCTGCCGAGAACGGGCGGCGGTGTGCGGCACAAGGACGTCCTGCTGTCGCGCACGCTGGCCGACCAGATGGAGGTGGGGGCGGGCGATCCGGTCGAAATGCTTTTCATCCAGAATCCGCCCCGCCGGGACCGGTTCCGGGTGTGCGGCATTTACGACACGGGCTTCGGCGAGATGGACCGCACGATGGTCTTCACCGACATGCGCAACGTACAGCGTCTCAACGGCTGGGACTCGACGTCCGTGACCGGATTCGAGGTGACGGTGGACGATTTCGCCCGGTTGGACCGCTACACCAACGAGACGTACCGCATCGTCTCGGAGGCTTCGGACGAGGAGGATGCGCTGCGGGTGACCAACCTTAAAAAGCAGTTCCCGATGATTTTCGACTGGCTGGACGCCCACGACGTCAATGCCGCCGTCATCATCGTCGTGATGTTGCTCGTGGCGCTGTTCAACATGATCGCCGCGCTGTTGATCATCCTGCTGGAGCGCACTTCCATGATCGGGGTGCTCAAGGCGTTGGGCATGGGGAACCGGGCGTTGCAGAAGATGTTCGTCATCCGTTCTTCGTTCGTGATTCTCCGCGGCATGTTCTGGGGCAACGTCGTGGGCGTGGGGCTCTGTCTGCTGCAACATTACACGGGCTGGGCGACGCTCGATTCGGAGGGGTATTTCCTGACGACCGTTCCCGTGGCGCTGCATGCGGGCTGGCTCGCGGCGCTCGATGTGGTCACGTTCGTGCTCGTCGTCGGGCTGCTCGCCTTGCCGACCATGATAATTTCATTAATTTTGCCGGAGAGAACCATCCGGTTCGAATAGCCGGAAGAAACTCATGCGATGAAACCCTATAACGAAACGGAAAGCAAGAAAGAGCAGGTGCGGGACATGTTCGACGGGATCGCCCGCCGGTACGATCTGCTCAATCATCTGCTCTCGCTGGGCATCGACCGGGGGTGGCGCCGTCGCGTCGTGCGCCGGGTGCGCCGGGGTAATCCCTCCGAAGTGCTGGACATGGCCACCGGCACGGCCGATCTGGCGATCATGTTGGGGCGCGCCTGCCGCCATGCGCGGATCACGGGCGTGGACCTCTCGGCGCGGATGCTGGCCGTAGGGCGCGAAAAAGTGGCGCGGGCCGGTCTGTCGGACCGTATCGAACTCCGCGAAGGCGATGCCGAGTCGGGCGATTACGGTACGGGGCGGTTCGATGCGGCTACGGTGGCTTTCGGCGTGCGGAATTTCGAAGACATTCCGGGCGGCATTGCCGGACTGTTCCGGGCGCTGAAGCCCGGAGGTCGGCTCTATGTGCTCGAATTCGGGATGCCGAAGCATAAAATATTCGGTGCGCTGTACCGTTTTTATTTCCACCGGGTTCTGCCCCGGTTGGGCGGGTTGATTTCGCGGGATGCGAAGGCTTACGCCTACCTGCCGGAATCGGTCGAGGAGTTCCCTTACGGCGAGGCGTTCGCACGGATGCTCGCCGAGGGCGGTTTCGCGGAGTGCCGCATCGAGCACCTGTTCGGCGGCGTGGCGCAGATTTACAGCGCGACGAGACCTGCGGGTGCCGGCGATACGGCGGGGGGATGCGTATGAGACGGATCGGTCGGTCGCTGGTGCTGGCGGCGCTCGTCGCGACGGCCTGTCGGGACGGTGCGAAAACGGAGCCGGTCGCGGCGCTCAAGACGGAAATTTCGCTACAAGAGGCCATCGCTCTGGGAACGGAAGCGGTCGGAGAGCAGGACGGTGCATGGCGGTTGACGCGCGTGCACAGTTATGACAACGACTCCGTCCGCAGCGCGGCTTCCGGTGCGGACGGCAGGCGGCAGTGGTGGATCGTCCGTTTCGCCGGAGAAAGCGGCGCGCGCATGGATGCGATCCTTTGCGACGGCGCGGTCGTTGCGGTGGAGAGGGCCGACAGGGATGCCTGCGGCGCTCCGGTCGAGACGGAGCGCGTGAAGCTGACGGCCGCACGCGCAGCGGAACGGGCCGCACGGCTCGGACTGCGGGGCGGCGATCCCGCCGACGAGGACGAATGGGTGTCGGGCTACAACTTCCGGTTGGAATGTGCGACGTCCGCAGAGGCTTCGGATCGGGGAACGATCGTGCTGAGCGTCATCGGTATTTCGCCGTCGGGAAACCTCGCGTATGCGGATTTCGATGCCGAAACGGGCGATCTGCTCGCGGCCGGAGAGCGGACGGAAGGGACCGGAGGCGAGGTGCGATGGACCGATTTCCGGGAGAATGGCTCTGCCGCGTTTTGCGAAGAAGAATAAAAAGAAAACGAACGATGATGAAAAGGATATTTTTGTTTATGCTCGTGCTCGTCGCCGCTTCGTGCGTGCGGCGGGACGATCTTTCTTACGACGGCATCGAGTCGGTCAAACTGCGTTCCGTGGGAACGGCGCAGACCGATGTCGACGTCTTCGTCCGTGCGTCGAACGCTTCGGGGACGACGGTGACGCTCGTGCGTGCCGATCTGGAACTGAGCCGCGACGAAAGCGTGCTGTTGCGGGCTTCGGTCGACGAAAAAGTGAAATTGCCGCGCCGTTCGGAGGACGTCTCGGTCCGGATTCCGGTCCGGGTGCGTTTCGAGGGCGGCATGCTCGGTGCGCTCGGCGTGATGAAAACGCTCTCGCGCGGGGCGTCCGGCACCGTCGTGTCGGGCACGGTGATCGTCCGGGCCGGGGCGGCACGCAAGAAATACAGGATCGAGAAGATGGAGACCGACCGCTTTCTGCACCGGTTCGGGATCGACCTCTCCGACATAAGCCGGGGAATCGGTTTGTAGGATTTCTTTTCGATAAGGGTGCTCCCGACGACGGGGCGTCGGATGCCGGCTCGGACCGGATGTCGACTGCGGGCCGACGGACCGGGGGACGAAAAGGATGATCGCCGGACGACGGAGCGGTCGCGGGGCGCCGTTTTCGGAACGGGAGATAAATATTATGGATGATAATTCGGATGCTATGCACGGGAAAAAACCGTTCGGAAAAGGAGTTATGAAAAAAACGATGATCGTGGCAGGGCTTTGTCTGGCCGTTTGTGCGGGCCGGGCCCAGAGTTTGGAGGCTTTTCGCAATAAGTTGCGCTCGCCGGATGCCAAATACGGCAGCCGGGTGGAGGTCGTCGAACACGGTGCGGCGGCTTCGGCCGTGCGTTCGATGCAGGCATCCTCGACCGGCGGGAAGATCCGCGGCTATCGCGTGCGGATATTTTTCGACAACAGCCAGAGCGCTCGCGCACAGGCCCAACAGACGACCGCGCGGTTCAAGGAGATCTATCCTTCCATCCCGGTTTACATGGATTACGACGATCCCTATTTCAAGGTGACGGTCGGAAACTGCGTCACTTACGAGGAGGCCGTCATCCTGTGCGGGAAGATCAAGGATTCGTTCGAACTGGCGTTTCCCATCCGGGTCGAAATTCCGCTTTCTGTGTTCGCCCAATCCTCTCAAACGAAGGGCGAGGAAGAGCGTTAGAGGGTGTGCGGACGCGTTTCCGGCCGCGGAAACGGGCGGAAAAGAGACAGAAACGATCGTTCGAATAAAATTGTTCGTTTCGGCGGTTGCATTAATCGCAAATCGTTATACCTTTGCGGCCGAATTAGTCAAACCACTTAATCTTTTGCATTATGAAAAAGATGACCAAATCCGTTGTGATGGTGGCTGTCGCAGCCGCTTGTGTTTCTTTCGCATCTTGCTGCGGTAACGCCGGTGCCGAAAAAGCCAAAGCCGACTCGATCGCCGCTGCTGCCGCTGCCGATTCTGCCGCCAAGGCCGAAGCCGAAGCTGCCGCCGCCGCTGCTGCTGCCGCTCAGGCTGCCGATTCGATGGCGACCGAAGAAACTGCCGCTGCGGAATAATGCGGTTCCGGTAACGACCGGACGGGTTATTGCCCTCGGAAAAAGAAGGATCTCTCCCCCTGTGCGGGAAAGACCCTCCTTTTTGTTTTTAGGGGGGGACGGTAGCGGAAGGCTCCGGGCGAAAAGCGGCGGTTCTTGGCGGATGAGGGGGAATGTCGGGCGGTCCGGTCGGTTTTGTCTGAGGACCGAAGCGTACCGGAACCCGGCTTTTCGATCGGTTCCCGGACGGTTCCGCCGTTCGCGGTGTCCCGATGCGAGCCTGTAAACAAAAGTCGGGACGATCGGCGAGCGCGATCGGGACGGGGCCGACGGACGCGGCATCCGGCCGCAGGTTTCGGGAAATGATAGGGACGCACCGGCGGGTGTCAGGTCATCCCGACCGACGGTCCGGTGCTCCGGTCTGAGGCGGGGCGCGGTCCTGTCCGATCCGCAATATATCCCGGAAGGGAGGATATGGGCGACCGCCTGCTCCTGTATCGTCGTCGCATGGAAAAAAGAACGGCGCCGGACATTGTCCGGCGCCGTTCCCGTCGTGCGAGGCGTTGCCTCCCCGTTATTTGGTGTAGACGTATTCGCGTCCTTCGTGCCGGATGGTGACCGATGCCTTGTCCGCCGGTTCGACATGACCGACGATGCGGGCGTCGATACCGAAACTGCGGGAAATGCGAATCAGGTCGTCGGCGACGGATTCTTCGACATAGAGTTCCATGCGGTGCCCCATGTTGAACACGCAGTACATTTCGCGCCAAGGGGTCTGCGACTGCTGCTGGATGAGGTTGAACAGCAGCGGCGTGTCGAAGAGGTTGTCCTTGACCACATGCAGGTTGTCGATGAAATGCAGGATTTTGGTCTGACCGCCGCCGCTGCAATGGACCATGCCGCGGATCTCTCCCCGGTGTTCTTCGAGCATGGCCCGGATGACGGGCGCATAGGTCCGCGTGGGGGAGAGCACGAGCTTGCCTACCGTGAGGGGGCAGCCTTCGATCGTGTCGGTCAGGGCGTACCGGCCCGTGTAGACCAGTTCTTCGGGGACGCCCGGATCGAACGTTTCAGGATATTTTTCGGCGACGGACTTGCCGAAGACGTCGTGCCGGGCCGAGGTCAGTCCGTTGCTGCCCATTCCTCCGTTGTATTCCGTTTCATAGGTCGCCTGCCCGAACGAGCTCAGGCCCACGATGCAGCATCCGGCTCCGATGCGGGCGTTGTCGATCACTTCGCTGCGTTTCATACGGGCCGTGACGGTGCTGTCGACGATGATCGTGCGGACCAGATCGCCCACGTCGGCGGTTTCTCCGCCCGTCGAATAGATGCCGATTCCCTGTTCGCGCATCGACTGGAGGAACTCTTCGGTCCCGTTGATGACGGCCGAAACCACTTCGCCGGGGATGAGCCGCTTGTTGCGGCCGATGGTCGACGAGAGCAGGATGTTGTCCGTCGCGCCGACGCAGAGCAGGTCGTCGGTATTCATCACCACGGCGTCCTGCGCGATGCCTTTCCATACCGACAGGTCGCCCGTTTCCTTCCAATAGGCGTAGGCCAGCGACGATTTGGTGCCGGCCCCGTCGGCGTGCATGATAAGACATGCGTCGCCGTCGCCGGAAAGGTGGTCGGGAATGATTTTGCAGAATGCTTTCGGGTAGAGCCCCTTGTCGATATTCTTGATGGCCGCGTGCACGTCCTCCTTGGAGGAGGAGACGCCGCGCCCGGCGTAACGGGAGGATACTGACATGATGCGTTATCGGATTGTTTGCATACAAAGATAGCCATTAATTTCGTTACTCGGATAATTTTCGGTAAATTTGCTTGGATCAAACAGCAAGGCGGAGATGAGCAGCGTAAGTGGAAAGCAGGAGCCCGTATTCGATCTGGTGCGGAGCATGAGCAAGGCGGAGAAGCGTAATTTCAAGCTCTATGCCACCCGACTGTCGGGCAATCAGGAGGCCAAGTTCATCGCGCTGTTCGACTGCATGGACTCCATGGAGGAGTACGACGAGGCGCGGGTGCTGCAACGCTGCCCGGTCAAAAAGGAGCAGCTCCCCAACATGAAGGCCCATCTCTACAAGCAGATTTTGGTCAGCATCCGGCTGCTGGACGTCCAGCGCACGATCCCGATGCAGTTGCGCGAGCAGATCGACTTCGCCCGCATCCTTTACGACAAGGGACTCTTCCGGCAGAGCACCAAGCTGTTGGAGAAAGCCAAGGAGCAGGCCTTGCAGTACGAACAGCATACGGCGGCCATCGACATCATCGAGTTCCAGAAAAAGATCGACACGCTCAGCGCTGTGCGCGGCGTCCGGGCCCGGACGGAGGCGAATAGCCGTCAGGTAAGCGAATTGAGCGGCAAGATCGCGAACATCGGCGAACTCTCCAATACGGGCATGCAGCTCTACAGCCTCTATCTGCGTCTGGGGTATGCCCGGACGCAGAAGGACCTCGATCTGATCGTGCATATTTTCGGGCCCGTGCTGGAAAAATACGACGAAGGGAATCTTTCGTTTCTCGAAAGGGTGCATTTCTATCAGGCGCAGGTGTGGTACAACTACATCCGGCACGACATGCTGACCTGCTACAAATACGTCTGCCGCTGGATCGCCCTGTTCGACCGGGCGCCGCACATGAAGACGCTCATGTACGATTCCTATCTGCGGGGCTGTTCCCGCCTGCTCGACGGGTTGTTCCTGTTGCGGAGCTACCGGCGTTTCGTGCGGACGCTCACGGCCTTCGAGGAGGAGTTCGACACGATCGGCAGCGCCAACGACAACGCGCGGATGATTTCGTTGCAGATTCTTTACTCGAACCGTATCAACCGGCACTTCTGGGAAGGTACTTTCGCCGAGGGCGTGAAGATGATCCCGGAGGTGGAACGTTACCTCGACCGCTATCGCGCCCATCTGGACATCCATCACCGGATGGTGCTCTACTACAAGATCGCCTGCCTTTATTTCGGCAACGACGACTACCGCCGCTGCATGGCCTACCTCGGCCGGATCGTCTCCACGCGCGACCCGCAGATCCGCCGCGACCTGCAATGCTACGCCCGCATCCTGAACCTGATCAGCTCCTACGAGGCGGGCATCGACTACAACCTCGACTATCAGGTGCGGTCGGTCTACCAGTTTTTGGTCCGCATGAACGACATGCAGCAGGTGCAGAAGGAGATGATGGCTTTCCTCAAACGGCTCAATTCGATGTACGAGTCGAATTTCCGGGACGAGCTCCGGCAGCTTTACGACCGGCTCAAACCGTTGGAACACCACCCCTACGAACGCCGGACGTTCTACTACCTCGACGTGTTGTCGTGGCTGGAGAGCAAGATCAAGGGGATTCCCGTCGCCGAAATCATCCGCCGGCGTTACCTCGCCGAAAACGGCCGGTAGGCCGTTCGGTCTTCGGAGCCTGTCCGGAGCGTACTCGCAGTGTCCGCGGGTTTCGCGATGCGGATGGCCGCCGCCGCGGTTTCTGCCGCCTGCACTTTAGTATAAGATTTCAGCCGGGGCGGGCGGCTCCGGTTCCCGGAAAGAGGCGTTTCCGTTCCGGGACGGCGAGCGGCAGTCGGCGGATTTTGGGTGCCGGACGGTATGTCTCCGAATGTCTTTGCGCCCGTCCGGAGGGAGCCTCGCGGTGGCGAATCGCCGCCGGGGAAGGGCGTCGTGAAAATAAACGGAAATTTTTTTGCAAGTTCGCGAGGCTGACGATTTTCGTGTAAATGCGGATGCGGGGTTATTGTTTGAAACCGTTCGTGCGCGACGGCGTCCGGATGTTAACGATTTTGCATGTTCGGTTTTTAACAAAATGTGATGTAAATGCTTTCTACCGGTCGTTTTGTTTGTTTTTTTGAATCCGATCCTCTATTTTTACAGCCGTAAGAAATCGAAAATCCGAATTAACAATCCGTAAAGAGTATTCGAATGGAAAAACATGTTCAGCAGTACGTGGATGACTTCATGGCTAAGGTAATAGCCAAGAATCCCGGAGAGAAAGAGTTTCATCAGGCCGTGCGCGAAGTCGTGGAGTCGCTGGCCGCCTATATCCTCGAAAACCCCGTGCTTCAGAAGATGAAGATTCTGGAACGCATCGCCGAGCCCGAACGGGTGGTGATCTTCCGCGTTCCGTGGATCAACGACAAGGGCGAGGTAGAGATCAACCGGGGCTACCGCGTGCAGATGAACAGCGCGATCGGTCCGTACAAGGGCGGACTCCGTTTCCATCCTTCTGTCAATCTGAGCATCCTGAAGTTCCTCGCGTTCGAACAGACGTTCAAGAACAGCCTCACGACGCTCCCGATGGGCGGCGGCAAGGGCGGTTCGGACTTCAACCCCAAGGGCAAGTCCGACAACGAGGTGATGAAATTCTGCCAGTCGTTCATGACCGAATTGCAGCGCCACGTGGGACAGGACACCGACGTCCCTGCCGGCGACATCGGCGTGGGCGGTCGCGAGATCGGCTTCCTGTTCGGACAGTACAAACGGCTCCGCAACGAGTTTACCGGCACGCTGACCGGTAAGGGACTCGGTTGGGGCGGCAGCCCGTTGCGTCCCGAAGCCACCGGCTACGGCACCTGCTACTTCGCACAGGAAATGCTCGCCACCAAGGGCGAAAGCTATGCGGGCAAGGTGGTGACGATTTCCGGTTCGGGCAACGTGGCGCAGTACGCCTGCGAAAAGGCCACGCAGCTCGGCGCGAAAGTCGTGACGCTGTCCGATTCGTCGGGCTATATCCACGATCCGGAGGGCATCGATGCCGAAAAACTGGCCTACGTGATGGAGCTCAAAAACATCTTCCGCGGCCGTATTAAAGAATACGCCGACAAATATCCGAGCGCCACGTATTACGAAGGGCAGCGTCCGTGGAGCGTCAAGTGCGACATCGCCATGCCGTGCGCCACGCAGAACGAACTCAACGAGGAGGAAGCCCGTGCGCTGGTGGCCGGAGGCTGCATCTGCGTCGCCGAAGGGGCCAACATGCCTTCGACGCCCGAAGCGATCAAGGTGTTCCAAGACAGCCGCATCCTTTACTCTCCGGGCAAGGCGTCGAACGCCGGCGGCGTGGCCACGTCCGGACTCGAAATGACGCAGAATTCGATCCGCCTGTCGTGGACGTCCGAAGAGGTGGACCAGAAGCTGCATTCGATCATGCAGAACATCCATGCCGCTTGCGTGAAATACGGCACCGAACCCGACGGGTACGTGAATTACGTCAAAGGCGCCAACATCGCCGGCTTCATGAAGGTGGCCAACGCCATGCTCGCACAGGGCTGCGTATAGTCCGGCGCCGGTGCGACGGGGCGGTGCGCTCCGTTTCCGCGCCGGAGGAAGGCCTGTCCGGCCGAATGAAAAAAAAGAGGGTGTCCCGTACCGCCGCGGGGCATCCTCTTTTTTCGTCGTTTCGACTTCTTGACTCCGCATGTTTTTGCCGCCCGTTCGGAGCTGCGTTTCCGGAGACGGCTCGCTTTTTCGGTTTCGGAGCGGTCGGCGGCCGTCGTCCGTCCGCGATCCGGGAGTCGTTCGCGTGCAGGTTTTTCCGGGGCCGTGGGAGGGCGGCTCGCGGCGCCCGATGGCAGATGCCTGCGGAATCCGCAGTTCCCGTGCGAAAGCGCAGGGTAGGCAAGGGAAGCGGCCGTAACGGATGCGAGGCCGTCCTGTCGTTTGGCAGGGCGACCTCGCGGTTCGTATGTCCCGGTCTTCTCGGAGCGACGCCGTTTCGGAGTGCTCGTTCTCAAAACGATATTCCCCTTTTCGGACGGAGCGCGGACGGCTCCGGGCTTCTCGGCGGTGTTTTGTCCGGGGACGGGCGGCGGTTTCGGGTTCGGCGGACCTATTCGTTGTGCAGGAAGCGGTCGATGTGTTCGGCGGCCCGGCGGCCGGAGGCGATGGCCCGAACGACGAGCGAAGCGCCCGTCAGCGCGTCGCCCGCGACGAATACCTTGTCGTGCGAGGTGCGCTGGGTGCCGTCGCCCCGCACGTTCTTGCGGTCGTCGAGGCTCAGGCTCAGTTCGGCGACGAGCCCTTCGTGGACGGGATGGACGAAGCCCATGGCCAGCAGGACGAGGTCGGCCTCGATCGTCTCGGTTTCGCCCGTGCGGCGCATCTGCCAGCGTTCCTCGGCGTCCTTTTCCCATTCGACGCGCTCGACCTCCACACCGACGACCCGGCCGTCGCGGCCGACGAACCGCTTGGTTTCGAGGTTCCATCGTCTCTGGCAGCCTTCCTCGTGCGAGGAGGAGGTTTTCAGCACGCGGGGGAACATCGGCCACGGCGTGTCGGGGTTGCAGCGTTCGGGCGGCTGGGGCATGATTTCGATCTGCGTGACGAGCGAGGCGCCTTGGCGGACGGAGGTGCCCACGCAGTCCGATCCCGTGTCGCCTCCGCCGATGACCAGCACGCGCTTGCCTTGGGCCGTGATGCGCTCCTCGTCGGGAACCGTGTGGCCGGCCACCTGCCGGTTCTGCTGGCGGAGCATGTCGAGCGCGAAATGGATGCCCTCCAGCCCGCGTCCTTCGACCGGCAGGTCGCGCGGGACACCCGATCCGATGGCGACGCACAGCGCGTCGTACTTTTCGAGCAGTTCCGCGATTTCGGAGCTGCTGCCCACGGGACTGTTCGTCCGGAACTCGATGCCCTCGGCCCGCAGGAGCTCCAGCCGGCGGTCTATGATGCGTTTGCTCAGCTTGAAATCGGGTATGCCGAGCCGGAGCAGGCCGCCGGGCGCTTCGTCTTTCTCGAATACGACGACGGTGTGGCCTCGCCGGTTGAGCTGGTTGGCGCAGGCCAGTCCGGAGGGGCCCGAACCGATCACCGCCACCTTCTTTCCCGTCCGGCGGCGGGGCGGGCAGGGGACGATGTGCCCGGCCTGAAAGGCCTGTTCGACGATGGCCGCTTCGTTTTCGCGGATCGTGACGGGCTGGTCGTGGAGCTTGAGCACGCACGATTGCTCGCAGAGCGCCGGGCAGACCCGGCCGGTGAATTCGGGGAAGTCGTCCGTCAGCGAGAGGATGTCGTAGGCCTCTTTCCATTTTCCCCGCCATGCCAGATCCTGCCATTCGGGCTGGCGGTTGCCCAGCGGGCAGGCCCAGTGGCAGAACGGTACGCCGCAGTCCATGCAGCGCGAAGCCTGCAGCTTGCGGTCTTCCGCGTTGAGCGTCTGTTCTACCGGCGCGAAGTCGTATATCCGTTCGTGCAGGGGGCGGTAGCCGGCCTCTTTGCGCGGTATGTGTAAAAATCCTTTGGGGTTTCCCATGATCGTTGGTCTGTTGCGGTTTGACAATCGGCGGGCGGGATCAGTAGTCCCGTTCCACCTTGGCGATTTTGCGTTCGAGAGCGGCCATGCGCCGGGCGTGGAGCACTTTCTTGTATTCGATGGGCGTCACCTTGATGAACTCCCCGATATAGCGGTTCCAGTCGTCGAGCATGCGCTTGGCCAGCGGGCTGCCGGTGTGGTAGTAGTGCGCGCTCACGAGGCTGTGCAGTTCCTTGTCGTCGGCGCTCTCCTCGATGAGCGAGAGCTCGACCATCTCCATGTTGCAGAAATAGTCGAAGTCGCCCTCCCGGTTCCAGACGTAAGCGATCCCGCCGCTCATGCCGGCGGCGAAGTTGCGGCCCGTGGGACCCAGCACGACGGTGCGCCCTCCGGTCATGTATTCGCAGCAATGGTCGCCCGCGCCTTCCACGACGGCCGTGGCGCCGCTGTTGCGCACGCAGAAACGTTCGCCGACCCGGCCGTTGATGTAGACTTCGCCTTCGGTGGCCCCGTAAAGCAGCGTGTTGCCGGCGACGATGTTCTCTTCCGGGGCGAAGAGCGTACCCTTGGGCGGTACGACGGTGATGCGGCCGCCCGAAAGCCCTTTGCCGAGGTAGTCGTTGGCGTCTCCTTCGAGCCGGAAGGCGATGCCCTTGCAAAGGAAGGCGCCGAAGCTCTGGCCGGCCGATCCGCGGAACGTCACGCGGATCGTGTCGCGCGGCAGGCCTTCGCCTCCGTATCGTGCGGTGACGGCGCCCGAAAGCATCGCCCCGACCGAGCGGTCGGTGTTGCGGATCGGGAAGTCGAGCTGTACGGCCATTTTCGAATCGAGGGCCGGTGCCGCGATGCCGATGAGCGAGCGGTCGATCACCGATTCGATCCCGTGGTGCTGGGCGACGACTCTCCGCGTGGCGTGCGTGGCGGCTTCCTGCGGACGGTAGAGGATTTTCGACAGGTCGATGCCGGCGGCTTTGCCCTCCGCCGGGACGGCCGTCTCGATCAGGTCGGTCCGGCCGACGATGTCGTCGAGTCGGGTGAAGCCCATTTCGGCCAGATGCTCGCGGACGTCTTCGGCCAGAAAGTTGAAAAAGTTGACCAGATATTCGTACCGGCCCACGAAGCGGCGGCGCAGCTCCTCGTCCTGCGTGGCGACGCCGACGGGACAGGTGTTGAGGTGGCATTTGCGCATCATCACGCACCCTAGCACGATCAGCGCGCTCGTGGCGAACCCGAATTCCTCGGCGCCGAGCAGCGCCCCGATGACGATGTCGCGCCCGGTTTTGTACTGGCCGTCCACCTGCAACGTCACCTGTCCGCGCAGGTCGTTGACGACGAGCGTCTGCTGCGTCTCCGCGAGGCCGATTTCCGAAGGCAGGCCCGCGTGCTTGATCGAGCTCATCGGGCTCGCGCCGGTTCCTCCCTCGCAGCCGCTGATGAGGATCATGTCGGCCTTGGCCTTGGCCACGCCGGCGGCAATCGTGCCCACGCCGCTTTCCGAAACCAGCTTCACGCTGATGCGGGCGCGGGGATTGACGTTCTTCAGGTCGAAGATCAACTGGGCGAGGTCTTCGATCGAGTAGATGTCGTGGTGGGGCGGCGGCGAAATGAGCGAAATGCCGGGAATCGAGTGGCGCGTGCGGGCGATCATTTCGTCCACCTTGTAGCCCGGCAACTGTCCGCCTTCGCCCGGTTTGGCGCCCTGCGCCACCTTGATCTGTATTTCGTCGGCGTTGACGAGGTATTCGGCATTGACGCCGAACCGTCCCGACGCCACCTGCTTGATGGCGCTGCGGGCGAGCGTGCCGTCTTCCCTCGGACGGTACCGCGCGGGGTCTTCGCCGCCTTCGCCCGTGTTGCTCTTTCCTCCGATGGCGTTCATGGCCAGCGCCATCGCCTCGTGCGCCTCTTTGCTGATCGACCCGAACGACATGGCGCCGGTGACGAACCGCCGCGTGATTTCGCTCGCCGGCTCGACGAGCGAGAGGTCGATGGGGTTTTTCTTGAGGCGCATCAGATCGCGCAGGTAGATCGGTTCGGGCTTGTCGTCCACGAGCCGGGTGTATTCCTTGAACTTCTTGTAGCTGCCCAGTCTTGTAGCCAGTTGCAGGGCGGAGATCGTTTCGGGGTTCCATGCGTGCTTCTCGCCGTCCCGCCGCCATGCGTAGTGGCCGAGGTTTTCGAGCCGCTGGCTGGGGCTGAAGATCTCTTCGTCGCCGAAGCCGCGGGCGTGGGCGGCGAGCGTGTCGCGGGCGATGTCGCCGAGCGACGCTCCTTCGATTTTCGATGTCGTGCCGCAGAAGTAACGTTCCAGTACGCCGGAGGAGAGGCCGATGGCTTCGAAGATGCGGGCGCCGCGGTAGCTGCGGATCGTCGAAATGCCCATCTTGGACATGATTTTCAGGAAACCTTTGTTCACGGCCTTGATGTAGTGGTGCTCGGCCGTCTCGTAGTCGAGTTGCAGGTCGCCGTTCCGGACTCCCTCGTCGAGCACGGCGAAGGCCATGTAGGGGTTCACGGCGCTGGCGCCGAAGCCGATCAGCAGCGCGGTGTGCATCACCTCGCGGGCTTCGCCCGTTTCGACGATCAAGGCGATCTTCGACCGCTTGTGCACGCGGATGAGGTGGGTGTGGACGGCCGAGAGCGCCAGCAGCGACGGGACGGGGGCCTGCCGGGCGTCGACTTTCCGGTCGCTCAGAATGACGTAGTTGTAGCCTTCGTCGACGGCCTGCTCGGCTTGCCGGCACAGGGCCTCGACGGTGCGTTCCAGTCCGGCCTCGCCCTCTTCGGCCGGGAAGAGCATGTCGAGCGTGCGGGTGCGGAAACCCTTGTAGGAGAGGTGGGTGAGGATGTCGACGTCGGAGTTCGTCAGCACGGGGCTGCTCAGCTTGACTACTTTGCAGTGGTCGGCCGAGGGTTCGAGGATGTTGCCGTCCACGGCGCCGATGTAGCTGGCCAGCGACATGACCAGTTCTTCGCGGATCGGGTCGATGGGCGGGTTGGTCACTTGGGCGAACTGCTGGCGGAAATAGTTGAACAGCCGCTGCGGCTTGGCCGACAGCACGGCGATCGGTGTGTCGTTGCCCATCGAACCGAGCGGTTCGGCGCCGTCGCGACCCATGGGCAGCACGATCCGCTGCATGTCCTCCTTGTGATAGCCGAACGTGCGCAGCATGGCTTCGTAGTTTTCGATGCCGTGCGTTACTTTGCGTCCGGAGGTGATTTTGCGCAGCAGGATGCGGTTCTTTTCGAGCCATTCCTTGTAGGGGTGTTCGGCGGCGAGCTGCGCCTTGATCTCTTCGTCGTAGAGGATGCGTCCCTGTTCGGTGTCGACCATGACGATCTTGCCGGGCCGGAGCCGTCCTTTGGCCTCGATCTCGGAGGGCTCGATGTCGAGCACGCCCGTTTCGGAAGCGATGACCATCGTGCCGCCCTTCGTGATGAGCCAGCGGGCCGGACGCAGGCCGTTGCGGTCGAGCATGCCGCCGGCGTAGCGTCCGTCGGAGAACATCAGCGTGGCGGGGCCGTCCCACGGCTCCATCCAAATGCTGTGGTATTCGTAGAACCCTTTCAGTGCGTCGGGGATCGGATTCTTATCGTTGTAGCTTTCGGGCACGAGCATCGCCAGCGCGTGCGGCAGGCTCAGCCCGCTCATGACTAAAAATTCGAGCACGTTGTCCAGCGAGGCGCTGTCGCTCATGCCCGGCCGGACGATCGGCCCGTAGTCGGCGATGCGCTCCATGCCTGCGGGGCGGAACAGGCTTTCGCGGTCTTCCATCCACGAGCGGTTGCCCCGGATGGTGTTGATTTCGCCGTTGTGCCCCAGCAGGCGGAACGGCTGGGCGAGCGACCACGTGGGGAACGTGTTGGTGCTGAACCGGGAGTGTACCAGCGCCAATGCGCTGGTGAAGTAGGGATTGATCAAGTCCGGATAGTAGGCCCGCAATTGCAGCGAGGAGAGCATGCCCTTGTAGACGATCGTCCGTGTCGAAAGGCTGACCACGTAGCTTTCGTCGGCTCCCTGCTGCGCGAAGTCGTGCTCGATGCGGCGGCGGATCATGTAGAGCCTGCGTTCGAGCTCGGCGGGATCGGAACACCCTTTGATGAAGAGCTGCCGGACGGCCGGTTCGGTCGCTAAGGCGTCCCGTCCGAGGATTTCGCTGTTGACCGGCACGTCGCGCACGTGCATCAGTTCGAGGCCCTGTTCGGTGACGGCCGTCCGGACGATGTTCATGGCCGCCTGCCGGGCGGCCTCCTCTTTGGGAAGGAAGACCAGTCCGGTGCCGTATTTCCCCTTTTCGGGGACGGGAATGCCTTGCAGCAGGATGAATTCGTGCGGAATCTGCACGAGGATGCCCGCTCCGTCGCCCGTTTTGTCGTCCGCGCTTTCGGCTCCGCGGTGAGCCATGTGTTCGAGGACCTGAAGACCGTTTTCGACGATTTCGTGCGTTTTGTCGTTGCGGATGTGTACGACGAGCCCTACGCCGCAGGCGTCGTGCTCGTTTTCGGGGGTATAGAGCCCCTGCTGTCGGGGGTACCCGCTCTTGGGGGTCGGTATCGTTTTTTTCATGCCTTTCGTATTTGTATGGAGCCGCGGGCGGGGAGGGCGCTTCGAGGGCCCTCCCCGCGGCGGCGAAACGGGGTGTTTCCGCCTTTAGCGGATGAAGAGCAGCTCGCGGTATTTGGGCAGAGGCCACATTTCGTTGTCCACGATCAGTTCCAGCTTGTCGATGTGGTAGCGGATCGCGTCGAAGAGCGAGGCCACGGTGTCGTGGTAGGCAGCGGCCTTTTCCCGCTCGTTCTCGATCTTGTTGGCCACCTTGCGGGCTTCGACCATCTGCCGGACGAGCGTCTGTATCTCGACCTGATGCATCGAAATCTTTTCGATGAGGTCCATATCCAGCGCGGCATCCTTCTCGGCTTTGTCGCCGGGGAGCATCTGGCGGAGCTTGAACACCTTGTCGAGCAGCATGCCCTGATAGCGGGAGGCCACGGGAAGAATGTGGTTGACGGCCATGTCGCCCAGTACGCGCGCTTCGATCTGGATCTTTTTCGTGTAGGTCTCCCATTTGACCTCGGCCCGTGCGTGGAGTTCCTTTTCGGAGAGTACGCCCGTCGTCTTGAACATTTCGACGGTCTGCTTCGACAGCATGCGGTCGAAGATCGACGGGACGGACGTTTCGCAGTCGAGTCCGCGCCGGGCCGCCTCGGCCTTCCAGTCGTCGCAGTAGCCGTTGCCGTCGAAGTGGATCGGCGCGCTCGCTTCGATGTAGGTTTTGAGCACCTCGAAGATCGCTTTTTCCTTCGTCTCGCCTGCGGCGATTCTCTTTTCCACGGCTTCGTGAAATTCGGTGAGCTGCATGGCCACGGCCGTGTTGAGGGCGATCATGGCGCCGGCGCAGTTGTCCGACGAGCCCACGGCACGGAACTCGAAGCGGTTGCCGGTGAAGGCGAACGGGGAGGTCCGGTTGCGGTCGGTGTTGTCGAGCAGCAGTTCGGGGATATGGGCGATGCCTAACTTCATGGCGGCCTTGTCGTCGATGCGGATCACGTCGTCGCTCTTGCTCGTGGCGATCTCGCGCAGCACGGCCGAGAGCTGCGAGCCGAGGAAGATCGAAATGATGGCCGGGGGCGCTTCGTTGGCGCCGAGCCGGTGGGCGTTCGTGGCGCTCGATATGCTGGCCTTGAGCAGCCCGTTGTGCTTGTGGACGGCCATCATGATGTTGAGCAGGAACGTCATGAACTGCAATTTTTCGGCGGGCGTCTTGCCCGGCGAGAGCAGGTTCACGCCGGTGTCGGTGCCCAGCGACCAGTTGTTGTGCTTGCCCGAACCGTTGATGCCTTTGAATGGCTTTTCGTGGAGCAGCACGCGGAAATCGTGGTTGCGGGCCACTTTGCGCATCGTGAGCATCAGCAGCAGGTTGTGGTCGTTGGCCAGATTCGTCTCCTCGAAGATGGGCGCCACCTCGAACTGGTTGGGCGCCACTTCGTTGTGGCGGGTCTTGACGGGGATGCCCAGTTTCAGGCATTCGTATTCGAGGTCTTTCATGAAGGCGGCCACGCGCGTGGGGATCGTTCCGAAGTAGTGGTCTTCGAGCTGCTGGTTCTTGGCGCTCTCGTGACCCATCAGCGTCCGGCCGGTGAGCATCAGATCGGGACGGGCGGCCCACAGGCCTTCGTCCACGAGGAAGTATTCCTGTTCCCATCCTAAATAGGAGATCACCTTTTTCACTTCCGGATCGAAGTAGCGGCACACGGCCGTGGCGGCCTTGTCGACGGCCGAGAGCGAGCGCAGCAGCGGCGTCTTGTAGTCGAGCGCCTCGCCGGTGTAGGAGATGAATACGGTCGGTATGCAGAGCGTCGAATCGACGATGAAGGCTGGCGACATGGGGTCCCACGCCGAGTAGCCCCGCGCTTCGAATGTGTTGCGGATGCCTCCGTTGGGGAAGCTCGACGCGTCGGGTTCCTGCTGGCTGAGCAGCTTGCCGGAAAATTCCTCGATCATGCCGCCCGTGCGGTCGAGCTCGGCGAAGGCGTCATGCTTTTCGGCCGTTCCGCCGGTCAGCGGCTGGAACCAGTGCGAATAGTGCGTGGCGCCCATGTCCATGGCCCACTGTTTCATGCCTGCGGCGACGCTGTCGGCCGTTTCGCGGTCGAGCGGCGAACCGTTGCGCATCGTGTCGAGCAGCGCTTCGTAACTCTTCTTGGGGAGGTACTTGCGCATTTTTTCCTGATTGAACACGTAGCTTCCGAAATATTCAGAAGGCCGTCCCGCCGGTGCGGGGACTACCGTCGCTTTGCGTTTGATAGCCTCTTCGATGACTTTGAATCTCAACGATGACATGGTTTCGATGATTTTTAAGGGTTTTCGATTATTTCTTTATACTCTGCCTTGCGGTCGGAGCTTTTATTTCAGGAAGATGTTGTGCTGCCGGCAGGTCTCGATCATTTCTTCGGGCCAGATGCTCGCCTGCACTTCGCCGATGTGGGCGCAGCGCAGCAGGAACATGCACAGGCGCGACTGGCCGATCCCGCCGCCGATCGACAGCGGAATGCGCCCTTCGAGCAGTGCCTTGTGGAAGTCGAGCTCCCTGCGTTCGGGACATCCGGCCAGTTCGAGTTGGCGGACGAGCGCTTCGGCGTCGACGCGTATGCCCATGCTCGAAATTTCGAAGGCGCTCTCCAATACCGGGTTCCAGACGATGATGTCGCCGTTGAGCCCCTTGCAGCCGTCGCGCGTCGGGGTGGTCCAGTCGTCGTAGTCGGGGGCGCGGCCGTCGTGTCGCTCTCCGTCGGCGAGCGCTCCGCCGATGCCGATCACGAAGACGGCTCCGTACTCCCGTGCGGCTTTCGTTTCCCGCTCGCGGGGCGTCAGCTCCGGATAGCGCCGTTGCAGCTCTTCGCTGTGGACGAATGCGATCTCTTCGGGCAGGATCGGCGTGATGTGCGGGTAGAGCGCGTACACTTCCGCCTCCATGCTCCGCAGAACACTGTATATCTTCTTGACGATCCCTTCGAGAAAGTCTATGTTGCGGTCCGCTGCCGTCACGGTGCGCTCCCAGTCCCACTGGTCGACGTAGAGCGAATGGAGGTTGTCCAGCTCCTCGTCGGCGCGGATGGCGTTCATATCGGTGTAGAGTCCGTAGCCCGGTGCGATACGGTAGGCGCCGAGCTTCATGCGTTTCCACTTGGCCAGCGAGTGCACCACCTCGGCCCGGCGTTCGCCCATGTCCCGGACGGGAAAGCTCACGGGGCGTTCCGTGCCGTTGAGGTCGTCGTTGATGCCCGTGCCGGAGAGAACGAACAGCGGGGCGGTGACCCGGCGCAGGTCGAGCGCTTCGGCCAGCGAGCGCTGGAAGCTCGTTTTGATCGTTTTGATGGCCTGTTCCATCGTTTCGGGAGCCAGCTTGGCCCGGTAGTCTTGCGGAATATGGAGTTTCATGACGTTTGCGTTTTCGTGGTGTTTTTTCTGTTCGGGCCGCCGGGGCGGAATTCCTCCGGGCCCCGATGCGGCGGCCGACGATCGGATTCCGTGCCGGCCGCCGCATTTCCTCGTTTAGGGAAAACTGACTTAACTAAACCTTCGGTTGATGTGTTGAATAAATGCTTTATGCGTTGTATGCGGTTTCGCCGTGTTCGTAAATGTCGAGCCCTTCTTCTTCGACCCGTTTGTCTACCCTCAGTCCGACGGTCTTCTTGAGGATGCCGAACAGGACGAAGCCCGCGGCGAGCGCCCATCCGGCCGTGGCCGCGGCGCCGAGCGCCTGTATGCCGAGCATAGCCGAGCCGCCGCCGTAGAACAAACCTCCGTCGAGGGCGAACAGCCCCGTGAGGATCGTGCCCAGCGTGCCGCAGACGCCGTGTACGGAGATCGCGCCGACCGGGTCGTCGATTTTGAGCCGGGTGTCGAAGAACGATACGGCGAATACCATTGCGATGCCGCTGATCGTGCCGATGCACAGCGCTCCGAAAGGAGACACTAGATCGCATCCGGCGGTGATGCCGACCAGCCCGGCCAGCGCGCCGTTGAGCGAAAGGCTCAGCGTCGGTTTGCCGTACCGTATCCATGCCACGATCAGGGCGGCCAGCGCACCTGCCGCAGCCGAGATGTTGGTGGTCAGGAATATGCTGCCGATCGCCGTCGCATTCGCATTGCCCGATGCAGCCAGTTGGCTGCCGGGATTGAATCCGAACCAGCCGAACCAGAGAATGAAAACGCCCAGCGAGGCGAGCGAGAGGTTGTGCCCCGGAATGGCATATACCTTGCCGTTGCGGTATTTGCCGAGCCGAGGGCCTACGAAGAGGGCGCCCATGCAGGCCAGCCATCCTCCTACGGAATGTACAACGGCGCTACCGGCGAAGTCATGGAATCCGAGTTCCGATAACCAGCCGCCACCCCATGTCCAGTGGCCTGAGACGGGATAGATGAACGCGGAGATCAGGACGCAATAGAACAAGTAGGCATGAAACTTCGTGCGTCCTGCCACGGCACCCGAAACAATGGTAGCCGCCGTTGCACAGAACATGGTCTGAAATACCAGAAACGCCGCCGACGGGATGTCCCCTTCCCAGCCGGCCGTCCCCATCGGGTCGGGTATGCCGAAAAGGCCTGCGACGCTCGGTCCGAACATGAGCCCGAAGCCGAGCAGCCAAAAGAGAATTGTGCCGGCGGAGAAGTCCAGCAGGTTCTTCATCAGGATGTTCGCGGCGTTTTTCGTGCGTTCGAAGCCCGCTTCGACCAGTGCGAAGCCCGGCTGCATGATGAATACGAGCATGGCTGCCAGCAGGACCCATACCGTGTCGAGGGAGCAGGCTACCTCGCCGATTGTGGCCGAGAGTTCCGCAGCCGTGTCGTCGGCGAGGATTCCCGCGCAGTCCGCTGCTGTTTTCAGACTGTCCGATATGAAGAGTGTTTCGTTCATGATTTTGCTTTTTTAGGAATGGAAAATCGGGTTCGGGGAATGCTTATGCGTGTTGGTAGAGCGTGATGTCGCCCCGCTCTCCGGTGCGGATGCGGTAGGTTTCTTCGACTTCGGAGACGAAAATCCGTCCGTCGCCCACTTCGCCGGTTTGAGCCGCTGTCAGGATGGCATCGATCGTTCGCTGGGCGTTTTGGTCGCGCACGACGATGGTAAGCATCAGTCGTTCGATGATGTCGGTGCCGTAAATGACACCTCGGTAGATTCTTTCCTGCCGGGTTTTACCCACGCCGCGCACTTCCGTGTAGGAGAACCATTCGATGTCGGCTTCGAGCAGCGCTTCTTTGACCTCCGTGAATTTGGTTTTGCGTATGATGGCTTCGATTTTTTTCATGGTGTTCTTTTTTTTGAGTTTCCGTTCCGTGCGGAATGTTTGTCGCGGTGTCCGGTTGCGGAACGTTCGGATGGTTGTCGGTTCAGAACGAGATGCCGAAGATCAGGTTGGCGTCGTCCGTCGCGGGAGAGGCTACGGCCTGTACGAATACGGGCAGCGAATAGCGGTCGGTGATGCGGATTTTCCGGGCGGCCGTGAGCGAGATGTTCGAAATCCGGAATCCTTTTTTGCCGTCGTGCGACGGGAGCCATGCCGGAGCGTTCCACGGGGCGGCGCCGACGGCGGCGGTGCATTCGATGCCTTTGATTGAGAAATCGTATCCGATCTGGATATAACTCGAATATTGCCGCTTTCCCTCGGCGTCCTTGTCGAGGTTGCCGGCGAAGAACGTGTGCCATTCGAGCGAGAGGGGGACTTTGTCGCCGAAGCGGTAGCTCAGGGCGCCTTCGATGAGGTGCGAGTCGAGATAGCGGCTGTAGAACGGAGCGCCCTGCCCGGCCCACCAGTAATCGGTCGCTTGGATCGCGAAACCTTCGATTTCATAACCGACGGTAAGGTCCAATTCTTTAAATCCGCTCGACAGGCTCGTCGAGCCCCATGCTCCGATGCCGAAGCCTTTGTATCGGATGCCGAGCGAGGGTTGTATGCTCGCGCCCGATCCTTCTTGATAGACGCCTCTCCAGACATATCCGCTGACGAGATCGGCGCCGGCATTCACTTCGATTTTGTTCGATTGCGGGTTTCGAGCTGCGGCGCGAAAGGTGGAAAACAGAGCGACCGCGGCGAACGTCGCGATGGCGATGAGTGGCATGGTCGGTTTCTTCATGGCTCTTTTTCTTTTTTTGCGTTGGAACGGAATGGCGGATCTTGTGTTCTGTTTTCGGGCGGTGCGCTTCGGCCGAAACGCACCGCCGACGGATCTATCGTTTTTCTCTCCCCCGGCGGGGATTTTGCGCCAACGCGAAATAGAGCTCTTTTTCGATCGGTTTCATACGGATCTGTTTTATATGGCTTCGGTGCAAAAGTGTAAATTTTGGATTCAATATCCAAATTTTATGGGGTTTGTTTTGTGAAAACATGAAAAATATTTTTTGACCCCCTGTTTTATTAGGGGTATTTTGATTCTAATTGAAAATTAACGATTCGACGTGAATCGCCGGATGCGCTTCGGAAAATGAAGCGAAAGGCCGCTTCCGCATCGGATTCGGTAGCGGAAAAGGCCGTGCGGAGAAAAATCGTTTCGGGACGAGGAAAGAAAGCGGGTTGGTCGGGGAAAAACGATTTTTTCGAAGAGGGGCCCTTCAATCATAGGGGGTAGGGTGGAAATTCGACGGAAACGGACGGATGTCCGATCCGAAAAGGCGGCGCAGGGCCGACGGTTTCTTTGCCGAGGCACCATGCCGCGACCGGAACCGGAGCGAATGCCGGTATCGCCGGGCGGAGGGCCGGATGGGGCGTGCGGAGGGGGACTGTTCGCAGGAGGGCGGACGCCGTCGGGCGGTAAAGGCAGGCGGGATGACGGGACGGGTCCTATTCGTCGAAGTAGCGCTGTATCTTTTCGAACAGCAGACCGGCGTGGCGTCCGTCGGCGAAACCGTGGTGGATGCTGAACTGGATCGGCATCGTCCGGCGGCCGTTCCGGATGTCGACCTTTCCCGTGGCCATCGACACGATGCCGTGCCGGTGTCCCCTTTCGCCCGGATGGACGAGGGAGGTGAAGCGCAGCCACGGCAGGGCGGTCGAGTGGATCGTGTTGATGCGCATCGGACCGGAGCGTTTCATCAGGCCCGTCCCGGCCTGTACGCGGTCGGTCTCCCGCCGGGCGCCGAGGCGGAACGTTTCGTAATCGGGGTCGTAGTCGAACCGGCCGAAGCCGAACGTGCCGTCCGCCCGTCCGACGGTGGGCGAAAGGTGGATGCGGTCGAACAGGACGATGCGCCCCTGCTCGTCGATCCGGTAGCGGAGCTCTTCGATTTCATTGACGGCACGCAGGACGGCGTGCAGGTAGCGGACATAGAACCAGTCGTTCTCGGCTCGAACCCTGTCGTAGAGCCGGGTGACGTCCGTTTCGACCGTGATGCCGAAGAAGGGATCGTCCAGCGCGGCGAAGTGTTCGAAATATTCCCGGCGTTCCCAGTGCTCCGGGTCGATGATCCGTTTTTCCATAGACGTCGTGCGGGCCGGAGGTCGCGCTTCGCCGCGTTTTCCGTGCGGGGCGTGCCTTTGCGTGCGGGGCGGCTTTAGGCCAAGGTTTCGTGCAGCAGGTCGATTTCGTCGAAATCCATGCGGCGGATTCCGCACTCGCCGATGCCGTCGAGCAGCACGAAGCCGACCGATGCCGCGTCTTTTTTCTTGTCGAACTTCAGGGCGCGGGTCAGTTTCTTGAGGTCGATGCCCGATTCGACGGGCAGGCCCATCCGCACGAGCGCCTGCTCGATGCGGACCGCGTCTTCGGCCGGAAGCCTGCCCTCTCTGGCCGACAGCCGGGCGATCATCGCCGTGCCGATGGCCACCGCCTCGCCGTGCAGGAAGTCGTGTCCGCATTTTTCGATGGCGTGGGCGAACGTGTGGCCCAGATTCAGCTTGCGCCGCTCGCCGCTTTCCCGCTCGTCGCGTTCGACGATGTCCGTCTTGACGCGGACGGCCCGCGTGAGGGCGTCGGTCAGCAGCGCGCGGTCGGTGCGGAAATCCTCGAACGAGTGCCGCTCGAAGAGTTCGAACAGCGTCCTGTCGGCGATGAGTCCGGCCTTGACGATTTCGGCCAGCCCGGCCCGGAACTCGCGTTCGGGCAGCGTGTCGAGCATCGACAGGTCGCAGAGCACGAAGTCGGGCTGGTTGAACGTGCCCACGATGTTCTTGTACCCTTCGTAATTGACGCCGTTCTTGCCGCCCACGCTGGCATCCACCTGCGCGAGCAGCGTGGTGGCCACGAAACCGAAGCGCAGGCCCCGCATGTAAGTCGAGGCCACGAAGCCGGTGATGTCGGTGACGATGCCGCCTCCTATGCCCACCAGAAACGTCGAGCGGTCGGCGCCCCGGTCGAGCAGTTCGCCGTAAAGTTTGTCGGCCGTGGCGAGCGTCTTGATCGTTTCGCCCATGCCGATGAGGCAGTAGTCGTACCGGTCGATGAGTTCCTTATAGCGGCGATGGACATTGGCGTCGGTAATGACGATCGCTTTGGCTCCGCGGGGCAGGTAGTCGTCCAGCGAGCGGAGCGTTCCGCCGATGACTACCCGCGAGGCGTCGCCTCCTGCGCGTTTAACCTCAATCACTTGCTTCATGGTTTCCCTTGCTGTTAATATGTGCGGTGCGGGCACAAAGATAAATTTTATTTCGTACCTTTGCCGCCGTTAAATATCATTCCATGCAAAAAATACGCAATATTGCGATTATCGCCCATGTCGATCACGGCAAGACGACGCTGGTCGATAAGATGATTCTTCAGGGCAACCTTTTCCGAGACAACGAAAAAACCGGCGAGTTGATTCTGGACAACAACGACCTCGAACGCGAACGGGGCATCACCATTCTCTCCAAGAACGTATCGGTCAATTATCGCGGGTACAAAATCAATATCATCGACACGCCGGGCCACTCCGATTTCGGCGGCGAGGTAGAGCGCGTGCTCAACATGGCCGACGGCGTGCTGCTGCTCGTCGATGCGTTCGAGGGGACGATGCCGCAGACGCGGTTCGTGCTCCAAAAGGCCCTCGCGTTGGGGAAGAAGCCGATCGTCGTCGTCAACAAGGTCGACAAGCCGAACTGCCGTCCCGACGAAGTGTACGAACAAGTCTTCGATCTGATGTTCACGTTGGAGGCCACCGAGGAACAGCTCGATTTCGTGACGGTCTACGGCAGTGCCAAGCAGGGTTGGATGTCCTATGTATGGAAAGAGCGCACGCGCGACATCACGCCGCTGCTGGATGCCATCATCGACAACATCCCGGCGCCCGAAGTGAAGGAGGGGACGCCCCAGCTGCTCATCACCTCGCTCGAATATTCGCCCTACGTGGGTCGGATCGCCGTGGGAAAGCTCACCCGCGGAACGCTTCGCGCCGGCATGCCCGTCACGCTGGCCAAGCGCGACGGCAAGACGATGGTCAAAACGCGGATCAAGGACCTGATGGTCTTCGACGGACTGGCCAAGGCCAAGGTGGAGAGCGTCGAGTGCGGCGAGATTTGCGCGCTGGTCGGCATCGAGGGCTTCGAGATCGGCGACACGGTCTGCGATTTCGAGAATCCCGAACCGCTCGAACCCATCGCCATCGACGAACCGACGATGAGCATGCTCTTCACGATCAACGATTCGCCGTTCTTCGGCCGCGAAGGCAAGTACGTCACTTCGCGCCACATCAAGGAGCGGCTCGACCGCGAGTTGGAGAAAAACCTCGCGCTGCGCGTGGAACCGGGCGCCTCGTCCGACAGCTTCGTCGTCTACGGCCGCGGCGTGCTGCACCTCTCGGTGCTGATCGAAACGATGCGCCGCGAGGGCTACGAATTGCAGGTCGGACAGCCGCAGGTCATCATCAAGCAGATCGACGGGCAGAAATGCGAGCCGGTCGAGGAGCTGACCATCGACATCCCCGAAGAGTATTCGGGACGCGCCATCGAACTCGTGACCAAACGCAAAGGGACGATGATGGATATGGCGACGGTGCACGACCGCCAGCGGATCGTGTTCGAGATACCTTCGCGCGGCATCATCGGCCTGCGCAGCAACCTGCTGACGGCTACGGCCGGCGAAGCGGTGATGTCGCACCGGCTCAAAGGGTTCGAACCCTACAAGGGCGATATGGAGATGCGGCAGAACGGTTCGCTGATCGCCATGGAGACCGGTACGGCCTATGCCTATGCGATCAACAAGTTGCAGGATCGCGGCACGTTCTTCGTATCGCCGCAGGACGAAATCTATGCCGGGCAGGTCGTGGGCGAGAGCACCCGTTCGGACGACATCGTCATCAACCTGACCAAATCCAAGAAACTCACCAATATGCGTGCGAGCGGTTCGGACGACAAGGTCTCCATCGCGCCGCCGGTCATCTTCTCGCTCGAAGAGGCGCTCGAATACATCAAGGAGGACGAATACGTCGAAGTGACGCCCAAGTCCATCCGCCTGCGCAAGATCATCCTCGACGAGACCGAACGCAAACGGCAGTCGAAATCGTAAACGTGCTTTCGCAGGGATTTTCTGCGGAAACGGACAAAGCCCGGAGGGCGGCCGGAACGACGGCCGTCCTCTTTTTTGTCGCCGTCCGTCCGCTCGCTCCGCATCCGTTCCGGTCGCGGATGGGGACGGACGGCGTGTCGATTTCCTTGCGATCCGGGGAGGGTGGACGCGCAGGGATGCACCGGTGGCGGGGCGGGGACGATCCTCCGGATATTTGTTTTTCGCCCGCAGAACACGGTGCGGAGCCGCCGCGATGAACGTCGTGCGGAAAGGGGGGGCGCTTCAGCTCGCCGTTCGCGCGGGGGGGGGCTGTCCGGTATGGTATGAAAGAACGGGGGGGGACCGCCCGCTGCATCCGGAGCGTTCGGGCAGAACAGGGAATCGGATCGCGGCGTGTCGGGTGGTCGGGTATCGGGCGGCCTTTTCGTCTCCCGACCCGGAGGGAAACGATGCGGATCGTCGGTGCCATGCGGCCGGTCGCGAAAGCTCCCGCGACGGAAGAGAACTTGTTTGTTTGAAAAAAGCGGGTAGGGTCCGGTCCGGATACGAGGCCGCTCGTGTCCGCCGGCCTGCGGTCGGACCGGGAAGGCCGACTCTCGTCCTTATACGTCGTGGGAAAGCGGACGGGGAATCATTTCCGACGTGTCGAAATCGCCCCATATTCGGGCGATGTCGTCGAGCGTGGCGTGAATAGCGGCCGGATCGGTCAGCGTGACGAGCTTCAGCCGCGTGGCCTTGAAGTCGGGCAGCCCTTTGAAATAGCAGGAGAAGTGCCGCCGCATTTCCAGCACGCCGACCTTCTCGCCCTTGACTTCGATCGATTTGGCGAAGTGGAGTTTGGCCAGTTCGACCCGTTCCCGCACCGACGGTTGAGGGAGCCGCTCGCCGGTGGCGAGGTAATGCCGTATCTCGCGGAAGATCCAAGGGCGGCCGTAGGTGGCCCGGCCGATCATGATCCCGTCCACGCCGTAACGCGCGAAGGCTTCCGCAGCGCCTTCCGCCGAGTGGATGTCGCCGTTGCCGATGACGGGAATCCGCATGCGGGGATTCTCCTTGATCGCACCGATGAGCGTCCAGTCGGCTTCGCCCCGGTACATCTGGGCCCGTGTACGTCCGTGGACCGTCAGCGCCGCGATCCCCACGTCCTGAAGCCGCTCGGCGATTTCGACGATGGGCTTGCTCTCTTCGTCCCAGCCCAGCCGGGTTTTGACCGTCACCGGCAGCGAGACCGCCCCGACGATGCGGCGCGTCATTTCGACCATCTTCGGTATGTCGCGCATCATGCCGCTGCCGGCACCCCGTCCGGCGATCTTGCGGACCGGGCATCCGAAATTGATGTCGATCAGGTCCGGTCCCGCCGCCTCGGCCACGCGGGCCGCCTCGACCATCGGTTCGATTTCGTTGCCGTAGAGCTGGATGCCCACCGGCCGTTCGTAGTCGTAGATGCGGAGTTTGGCCACCGTTTTGGCCGCGTCGCGGATGAGCCCGTCGCACGAAACGAATTCGGTATAGACCATGTCGGCCCCGAACTTCTTGCATATCCAGCGGAACGAAGGATCGGTCACGTCCTCCATCGGTGCCAGAAAAAGCGGCTTGTCTCCCAGATCGATACCGGCTATGCGCATGTTTTTGCGTTTTGATCGGCAAAAATAGCTATCTTTGTCATCATTTTGAAATTACGATCGGCATAATTATGAATATCGAACAGTTTTTGCACCAAAGGCTGCTCCCCGTCGTAGCGTCGCTCTACGGCGAGGCGGCTCCCGAACAGATCCAGCTCCAGAAAACCCGCAAGGAATTCGAGGGCGACGCGACGCTCGTTGTGTTCCCCCTGCTGAAACTCAGCCGCAAGAATCCCGAAGCCACGGCCCGCGAGATCGGCGAAGCGCTCCGTGCGGCCGTGCCGGAGGTCGAGGCGTTCAACGTCATCAAGGGATTTTTGAACATTTCGCTGAGCGAGGCTTTCTGGCGCGAGCGTTTGGGCGAGATCGTCGCGGCCGACGGCTACGGTCTGGGGGCTCCGACGGGACGGACGGTCATGGTCGAGTATTCGTCGCCCAATACGAACAAACCGCTCCATCTGGGCCACGTGCGCAACAACCTGCTCGGCTATTCGGTATCGAAGATTCTGGAGGCCGCCGGCAACAAGGTCATCAAGGTCAATCTGGTCAACGACCGGGGCATCCATATCTGCAAGTCGATGCTGGCTTGGCAGAAGTTCGGAGGCGGCGAGACGCCCGCTTCGTCGGGCAAGAAGGGCGACCATCTGGTGGGCGACTACTACGTGGCGTTCGATAAAGCCTACAAGGCCGAGATCAAGGAGCTCATGGCCGGCGGCATGGACGAGGAGACGGCCAAGAAAGAGGCTCCCGTCATCAAGGAGGCGCAGGCGATGCTCCGCCAGTGGGAAGCCCGCGACGCGGAGGTCTATGCGCTGTGGGAAACGATGAACGGATGGGTCTACGAAGGGTTCGACAAGACGTATTGCGACATGGGCGTGAGCTTCGACAAGGTCTATTACGAGTCGCAGACCTATCTGCTGGGCAAGTCGCTCGTCGAGGACGGATTGGCCCGCGGCGTATTCTTCCGCAAGGAGGACGGGTCGGTGTGGTGCGACCTGACGGCCGACGGACTGGACCAGAAGTTGCTGTTGCGCGGCGACGGCACGTCGGTCTACATGACCCAAGACCTCGGTACGGCTCTGACGCGTTTCGAGGAGGAGAAGCTCGACGATATGATCTACGTGGTGGGCAACGAGCAGAACTATCATTTTCAGGTGCTCAAACTCATTCTCGGCAAGCTGGGCTACGCATGGGCCGATCACATCACCCACCTCTCCTACGGTATGGTGGAGCTGCCCGAAGGCAAGATGAAATCGCGCGAAGGGACGGTCGTGGATGCCGACGACCTGATCGCCGGGATGGTCGATACGGCCCGCGAAATGTCGCAGGAGCTGGGCAAGTTCGACGATATGACCGAAGCCGAAGCCGCCGAGATCAGCCGCAAGGTGGGCCTCGGTGCGCTGAAATATTTCATCCTGAAAGTCGATCCGCGCAAGACGATGCTTTTCGATCCGCGCGAGTCGATCGACTTCAACGGCAATACGGGACCGTTCATTCAGTATACGTATGCGCGGATCAAGTCCGTGCTGCGCAAGGCATCCGACAAGGGCATCGCTCTTTCCGGCGAAGTCGGCGGTGCGTCGCTCGCGGGCGAGGAGATCGCTCTGGTCAAGATGCTGGCCGACTATCCTGCGGTCGTCGCGCAGGCCGCGGCGACGTTCTCTCCGGCCGTCATCGCCGCCTATGCCTACGAACTGGCCAAGGCCTATAACGGCTATTACCACGATTTCCCGATCCTGCGCGAGGAAGATGCCGCCAAACAGGCCATGCGGCTCACGCTTTCGGCCACGGTGGCCCGCATCCTCGCCTCGGCCACGGAGCTGCTCGGCATCGAGGTGCCGGAGCGGATGTAGTTCCGTCGACAAGAAGATTTCTGCATGGGGTGCGGAGCGCAACGACGCTCCGCACCCCGTTTTTCGTCGGCCCTCTGCCGTGCCGGTGTTTCGGAACCGGAATTTCCCGATCCGACTTGACCGTTCGCAGCTCGGCCGTGCATGCCGGGGGCTTTCCCGCGCCTCGGCAGAGGCAGAAGACCGTTCCCGGCGGGCGCGTCGTACAGGGCGATGCCGATGGATTCGTGCGCAGGGATGTGCCGGAGACGGCGACCGTGAGCCCTCGGCCGGCGGGGGGCGGTCCCGAATGTATGCGATCGCATGCGCATTTTTCGTATCTTGCGCCAAATTCGTCCGACCGTGGGTATCGTCAAACGCAACAGCATCGCCATCACGGTGCTCTCCTATCTGGGCATCGTCGTGGGCTACGTGAACAAGATCCTGCTGTTCCCCAATTTTCTGAGCGAGGAGCAGGTGGGCTTGGCCAATATCCTTGTCGCGCTGGCTACGATGTATGCCCAGTTCTCCGCGCTCGGCGTCAATTCGGCCGTCGTCAAATTCTTTCCCTATTTCCGGACGCCCGACCGTCGGCACAACGGACTGTTCTTCTGGTCGGCGCTCGGCGTGAGCGCGGGGTTCGTGCTCTTCACGATCCTGTTTCTGCTCCTGCGCGAGCCCGTGACGGACTATTACGCCCGCAAGTCGCCGCTGCTGTCGGAATACTGCCTGCTGCTGATTCCGCTGGGGCTGACGACGCTGTTTTTCAACTTCTTCACTTCGTGGCTTCAGGCGCTGAACAGGACGGTCGTCTCGTCCTTCGTCTACGAGGTGCTGCTGCGGCTGCTCATTACGGCCGAGATTTCGCTCTATGCGCTGGGGACGATCGATTTCCGGCAGTTCGTGGCCGGGTACGTGTTGATCTATTTCGTGCCGACGCTCATCCTGCTGCTCTATACGCTGGGCACCGGGGAGGTGCGTCTGCGTCCGGTCTTCTCGCCGCGGGTACGGCGGCTGGTTTCGGTGGCGGGCGTGTACGGCCTGTGGCAGTATCTGGGCGGTACGTCGATGTACATCGTACCGGTGATCGACCAGTCGATGCTGGCCGGCATGCAGGGGCTGGCCGAGGGTGCCGTCTACACGACGATGGCCTACATGGTGGCGGCGATGCTCACGCCCTACCGCTCCATCGTCAAGGTGGCCACGCCGGTGGTGACGAACCTGTGGAAAGAGCGCGATACGGAGGGCCTGCGGCGCATTTCGCGTCAGGCCTCGCTGGCGGGGCTCGTCGTGGGCTGCTATCTGTTTCTGGTCATCTGGGTCAATCTCGACAACGTTTTTTCGTTGATGCCGGCCGCGTATGCCTCCGGTCGCTGGGTATTCCTTTTTCTCGGCTTGGGGCGCATCGTCGATATGTATTCGGGGCTCAACGGCACCGTGCTCGTCACGTCGAAGAAGTACCGGTACGATTTCCTGTTCTCGCTGCTGCTCGTGGGGCTCACCGTGGCGACCAACGCGCTGCTGATTCCCCGCTACGGCATGAACGGGGCCGCGCTGGCCACGATGACGACCGTCGTCGTCTACAACCTCGTCCGCGTCGTCTCGGTTCGGCGCTTCTTCGGCATCCAGCCTTTCGCATGGCGCGATCTGGGCGTCGTGGGCCTGAGCGTCGCTTTGATCGCGCTTTTCTCGCTGTGGCCTCGGACGGGCGGTCTCGTCGTCGATGCTGCACTGCGCACTGCGGCCGTGTCGGTGCTGTTCGGCGGGGCGGTCTATGCGTCGAACCTGTCGCCGGAGCTCAACGGGATCGTCGACCGTGCGCTGTCGCGCATCGGTATCCGTATCCGAAAATGATGCCCGCACGGCACGGGCCGGTTGCCTCCTTATGGACCGGTTTTCCGCACCTTACGAAAAAGAGCGGCCCGAAAGGCCGCTCTTTTTCGTGTCGTGTCGGGAGGGTTACTCGATTTCCCACGTCTCGCCGCTGTTGAGCAGATCGTCCACGCAGCGGATGTTCGATTTTTCGCGGATCGACTGCAACTGGTCCACGATGTTGTCGTCGTAGGTGTGATCGGGTACGTCGCGGATAACGCCCAGCGCGACCGGGTATTTCGGGTAACTCATGTTGACGAGCATCATGTGTACGCCCGGATTCGGTTCGTGGGCGTTGTGGATCAGAATGTCCTCTTCGGTCACGCCGCCCTCGCCGATGCGCACGACCATGAGCTTCATGCCGATCTGCACGAGGCCCTTGTCGCGGTTCTTCCCGAAGATCATCCGTTCGCCGTGCCGGAGCACGATGGTGTTCTCCTCGCGGACTTCCTTGTTGAGCGCGAATCCGGCGTGTGTCTTGTCGTTGAAGATGACGCAGTTCTGCAGGATCTCGACGACCGACGTCCCGTCGTGCTTGGCCGCGGCCACGAGGCATTCCTGCGTCAGTTTCAGTTCGACGTCGATGCTGCGGGCGAAGAACGTGCCGCGGGCGCCGAGGACGAGTTCGCCCGGATTGAACGGGTGCTCGATGGTGCCGAACGGCGAGGTCTTCGTGATCTTGCCCAGTTTCGAGGTCGGGGAATACTGCCCTTTGGTAAGCCCGTAGATCTCGTTGTTGAACAGCATGATGTTGATGTCGATGTTGCGGCGCACGGCGTGGATGAAGTGGTTGCCGCCGATGGCCAGCGCGTCGCCGTCGCCGGTCACCTGCCATACCGACAGCTTGGGGTTGGCCACCTTGACGCCGGTGGCGATGGCCGACGCCCGTCCGTGTATTCCGTGGAATCCGAACGTGTTCATGTAGTACGGAAAGCGCGACGAACAGCCGATGCCCGAAACGAACGTAAACCGCTCGTGCTTGTATTTGAGCGCTTCGGCCACCTGAGGGAGCGCCTTGACGACCGAGTTGAGGATGGCGTGATTGCCGCAGCCGGGGCACCATTTCACCTCTTGGTCGCTCTTGAAATCGGCCGGCGTGTATTTGTATTTTTCGCAGTTCATGGCTTTATCGGAGGTTTAAGATGCGTTCGAACTCCTGCCTGAGTTCCGTAACGGTGAACGGAAGCCCCTGTACCTTGTTGTATTGCAGGTATTCGAATTCCTGAAAGTTCATGCGCAGGTAGTTGGCGAACTGTCCCGTGTTCAGCTCGCAGACGACGATCTTCCTGAAACGGGAGAAGATGTCCCGCACGTTGCGCGGCAGCGGGTTGATGAAGTTGAAGTGGCAGAGCGATACTTTGTGCCCTTCGTGCTGCATCTCCGTGACGGCCGTCAGCAGGTGGCCGTAGGTACCGCCCCAGCCGACGACCAGCAGGTCACCTTTCCTGTCGCCCACCACTTCCTGCTTGGGGATGAAGTCCTGCACGCGGGCCACTTTGGCCGCACGCGCCTCGACCATCCGCTGGTGGTTGTCCGGGTCGTGCGAGACGGCGCCCGTGAGCGCGTTCTTCTCCAGACCGCCCACGCGGTGCTCGACGCCTTTGGTGCCGGGCAGCGCCCACATGCGGGCCAGTCGTTTCTCGTCGCGGGCATAGGGCTGGAAGCCTCCTTCGGGTGCCCGCGTGACGATGGGCGGCGTGATTTTCGGATAGTCGCTCATCGAGGGAATCCGCCACGGCTCCGAGCCGTTGGCGATGAACCCGTCGGAGAGCATCAACACGGGCGTCATGTGTTCCATGGCGATCTTGCCGCACCAGAACGCATAGTGGAAACAGTTCGACGGGCGGCTCGGCGCGATGACGACCAGCGGACATTCGCCGTTGCGTCCCCACAGCGCCTGATTCAGGTCGCTCTGCTCGGTTTTGGTCGGCAGGCCGGTCGAAGGGCCCCCGCGCTGCACGTTGACGATGACCAATGGCAGTTCGGTCATCACCGCCAGCCCGATGGCTTCGGACTTGAGCGAAAGGCCGGGGCCGGAGGTGGAGGTGACGGCGAAGTTGCCGGCGAAGGCCGCGCCGATGGCCGTACAGATGCCTGCGATTTCGTCTTCGGCCTGAAGGGTTTTGACGTTCAGGTCCTTGCGTTTGGCCAACTCTTCGAGGATGGCGGTGGCGGGGGTGATGGGGTACGAGCCGCAGAAGAGCGGGCGTCCGCTCTTTTCCGCGGCGGCCATCAGGCCCCATGCCGTGGCTTGGTTGCCGCTGATGCTGCGGTACTTGCCTTTGGGCAGCGAGGCGGGCTTCACCTCGTAGGTGTCGGCGAACGCGTGGGTGTTGGCCGCGTAGTTGTAGCCGCCCTTGAGGGCGAGGATGTTGGCCTCGGCCACGGCCGGCTTTTTCGCGAATTTGGTGTTGATGAAGTGGATCGTGTGGTCGAGCGGGCGGTTGTAGATGAAAAAGCAGATGCCCAGCGCGAACATGTTTTTGCACTTGGAGGCGGTTTTGGGGTCGAGGTTCAATTCCTTCACCGCCTCGCGCGTCATGCTCGTCATGCGCGGGAAGACCACGTTATAGTCGTCGAGGTTCAGCTCGCGTATCGGGTCGAGGGTCTTGAATCCGGCCCTTTCCACGCTTTTGTCGGTGAACGTGTCGCCGTCGCAGATGATCGTGGCGCCGTGTTTGATCCAGCGTGCGTTGGCGCGCAGCGCCGCCGGGTTCATCGCTACGAGCACGTCGCAGAAGTCGCCCGGCGTGTCGATCTGCTTGCTCCCGAAGTGGACCTGAAAGCCCGAAACGCCCGAAACGGTTCCCTGCGGAGCCCGTATCTCGGCGGGATAGTCCGGAAAGGTCGAAATGCCGTTTCCCAGATAGGCGGACGTGTCGGTGAACAGCGATCCGGTCATCTGCATGCCGTCGCCCGAATCGCCGGAAAAGCGAATGACGACATCGTCCCGTTCTCTCGAATGATCTTTTTCTTCCATGAGGAATGTAGATTGTGATTAACGCGTTTCAAAAATAACAAATTTAAACCAATCGGTAATATTTCGATTGAAATTTATTGCCGGATTCGTCTTTTCGGCGTGCGTCTATTCCTCGTGTTCCGCGAGCGTGCCGGCCGGGGAGAGCCGGAAGATGTTCTTGGAACGGATGCTCAGGCCCGCCCAGTCGTTGAAGTTGAAGTGCGTCGTGACCCACCTCGGGTAGGGGCTCCATGCGATGCGGTCGGGCCGTACCGTCTCCGGAAGCGCCGGCTGCGGCCGCTCCGTGAGCAGAAAGACGTCGGTACATTCGCGGCACAGCCGTTCGGCCTCTCTGCCGAGCTCCTCTTCCGAATCGAAGGAGCGGTAGTCGAAGGCGTCCGGCATGTGGAAGCGGGCCGTGACGGTGCGGGGGCCGATGACGTCTTCGGGATAGGCGTAATAGGTTTTTTCGCTGCGGAGGCTCAGGACGACGACCCGCTCGCGGTGGCGGCAGAAGCGGTCGGCCATCCTCTGGAAATAGATGTCCGTATTGCTGACCGTCAGGTTGTAGAGCACGATGCCGACGTTTAGCAGGACGGCCGTACCCAGCAGGACCGCCGCGCTGCGGCTCCGGCGCCATCGCAGAGGCAGGCTCCCGAAAGCCTGCGCCAGAAACAGCGGCACGAACGGCAGCAGCGGGAACAGGAACCGCACCTCCTTGTGCCCGACGGCCTGATGCGCGACGAGGAACGGGACGATGGTCCATACGACGATGTGGCGAGGATTTTTATACACGAACCATCCCGCCGCCAGCAGCACGGGCAGGCCGAACAGCACGATGCCTTCGAGCGGTACGGCCGTCAGGTAGTACGACCACGGATCGACGCCGAATCCGGCGGCGTGGGCATGGACGATGTTTTCCCGGAAGTAGTTGACCGGTGCGCAGGTCCACCGGCCGTAGAGCCACCGGTCGCAGAGCGTTCCCACGCCCAACATGACCGTTCCGCCCGCGAGGATGCCAGCGATATGCCGGATGCGGCGGTCGAAGACCATCAGCCACAGGCCCAGTCCGAGCAGCGCGAAGCCCGTCTGGTAGCGGACGACGAAAGCCGCTCCGGCGAGCAGTCCCACGAGCAGCCCCGCACCAAACGAGTCGTTTCCCGTCCGCCGGAAACGCATGCAGCAGACGACCGTCAGCAGCAGCAGGTTGCCCGAAAGCGTTTCGGAGCTGAAACGGACGTGCGTGTAGGCCATGAACCAGAGCAGCAGGCTCAGTGCGAGCACCCGTCCGGCTTCCGCCTCTCGGTGCGGTTCGCGCCGGATTTCCCGGTAGAGGAAGAGAACGGCCGTCACGGACAGTACGCCCGAAAGCAGCCGCAGCAGCGCCGCGAGCGTCCACGACGAGTAGAGCCCGACCGCCCGGAGCGACCATCCGGCGAGGTAGGCGATGAAAGGTTGGAAGCCGGGCCGCATCATCAGACCGTACTCCCACGGCAGCTCTTCGGGCGAGGTGCCGAAAAGCCGCATCCGGGCGTATTCCAGAATCTGGAAATGTTCGTCGGGATGATAGACGCCCCGGCTGAACAGGGCGTAGAGCAGTGTCAGCAGGCATCCGGCCAGTACGATGTGCCCGGTGCGTATGTCTCGGAGAAAGGGTTGCATGGACGACGGTGCCGGAAAGGTGCCGGCGCCCGGCAAAGGTAGTCAATATCGGTCGAAAACACCTTTTTTTTAATTCCGAATAATGTTTAAATTTGCATTCGGTTCGATTTCGAACGAAGACTAACTACTTACATATATGACCAAACAGATCCGGTTCATCTCCGCCGCCGAAGCGGTGAAGGTGATTAAAAGCGGCGACCACGTCCATCTGAGCAGCGTCGCCAGCGCACCCCAATGCCTCATCAACGCCATGTGCGAAAGAGGACGCAACAAGGAATTCAGCGACGTGCATGTCCACCACCTGCACACCGAAGGCCCCGCGCCCTATGCGGCTCCCGAATTCGAGGGCATCTTCCAGCTCGATTCGTTCTTCGTGGGCGGCAACGTGCGGAAAGTGACGCAGTCCGGTTACGCCGATTACATCCCCGTCTTCCTGAGCGAGACGCAGAAGCTCTACCGGAGCGGTACGCTGCCCTGCGACGTGGCGATGATTCAGGTGTCGCTTCCGGACGCGCACGGCTATGTGTCGCTGGGTACGTCGGTCGATGCGACGCTGGCGGCCGTCGAGTGCGCCCGCACCGTGATCGCCGTCATCAACAAGTACGTGCCGCGCTCTTTCGGCGACGCGTTCATCCACGCGGACGACATCGACCTGTTCGTCGAGGACGACCAGCCGCTCGAAGAGGCCCACTTCTCGACGCCTAACGAGGTGGAGACGGCCATCGGGAAACATTGCGCCGCGCTGATCGAAGACGGTGCCTGCCTCCAGATGGGTATCGGTGCCATTCCGAACGCCGTGCTGGCGCAGCTCGGCGGCCATAAGGACCTCGGCATCCATACCGAAATGTTCGCCGACGGCGTGTTGCCGCTCGTCGAAAGCGGCGTCATCAACGGCCGCAACAAGGCCATCGACAAGGGCAAGATGGTATCGACGTTCCTGATGGGTTCGCAGAAAGTATACGATTTCATCGACAACAACCCCGGCGTGGCCATGATGGACGTCGGTTATACGAACGATCCGTTCATCATCGCGAAGAACCCGAAGGTGACGGCCATCAACTCGGCCCTTCAGGTCGATCTGACAGGACAGATCTGCGCCGATTCGCTCGGTACGAAATTCTATTCGGGCGTGGGCGGTCAGATCGACTTCATCTACGGGGCGTCGCGGTCGGAAGGAGGAAAGGCCATTCTGGCCATGCCGTCGGTGACGAACAAGGGCATCAGCAAGATCGCGCCCGAACTGACGCTCGGAGCAGGCGTGGTGACGACGCGTTCGCACGTCCATTGGTTCGTGACCGAATACGGCGCCGTGAACCTGTACGGCAAGTCGTTGCAGGAACGCGCCCGCCTCATCATCAGCGTGGCGCATCCCGACCACCGCGAAGCGCTCGACCGTGCGGCTTTCGAACGCTACGGCGAGCACCACCATTATATCAAGGCGACGACCAAGGTACAGTAACGGTCCGGGCGGCAATGCCGGACGCTCCGGCGGGCTGCTACGGAAAGGACGGTGCGAGCGGATCGCCCGTTCTCCGGTTCGCATACGGGACGGGCCCGAAGGCCGGTTCCTGCGGTTTTCACCCCTGACGGAAAAGGTTCCGTCGGGGGTGATTTTTTCTTTTCGGATCGTTCCGGGACGATTCCGTCGTCGTTTCCGGGCGGAGACAGCCGGGTGATGCCGGACCGGGAATGTATCGTCGCATTTCCTTTTTCGACAGCGGTGTGCGGACGGGCCGACGGTCGAAGGGTGCCGTTCGGCGGTAGGGGCGTCCGTGCGTTTTTGCAAACGAAGGGCGGCGGAGCCTTTTTCGGTTCGGCCGGCCGGCGTCTTTTGTATGGAGCGATTACGACGCTGCGGAGGGGCGGACCGTCGCTTTTTCTCGGAGCGAGTCGGTGCGGAGAAGGTCGCGAGCCCAAACGTCGTCGGCGATCTCCGGCCGGGACGAGGACGGATTTCGGGCGCAGGCGAAGCGTCCGGTCTCTTGCAGGGCTTTTGCCGGTGAGGCAAGGGGCGGTGTCGGCGTACCCTATCCTTTCGTGACCGGCATGGGGCTGTCGTGTTTTTCGGGCTGCGATCTTTTCCTAAACTGGGGCAGGGCTGTCCGAGTGCATGGCCTGTGCCGCGGAGGGTGTCGGCCGAACTGGGAAATGCTTGTCCGAAACAGCGTCCGTTCAAGTGCGAAATGGCGAGGAGCGGGGCCATCCTTGTGGCGGATTTTTCGGGATGCGTATGGATGGGTGGCCGAGCATGCGAAACGCTCCGGACGGTATGGGGCCTTGCATTATACCGGATCGCTCTGGGGAGGACGGCGGGGAAATACCGTACCTCCGGCGAAATGCCGTGTTCCGTAGGACGGGCGGCAGGGTGTTCTGGCGGACGATTCCGTGCTGTTTGGCGAACCGTCTCGACATTCGGATGAGGCGTTCGAAGGGAAGCGGCGGAGGTACCCGGTCGGTTTCGGGGATGGGGTGCGGGCGGTGTCGGCGAAACGGTGGAGGGATCGTTCCGGTTGCGCCATAGATCGTGGCGGGAACCACGGACTAGAAGGAGCGGAGGCGGCTCAGGAGCGGAGAGTCGGCCGATAGGGATGGGGAAAGTTTATGACGATTTTTGTCCGGGCGAGTGTAGCGCGGGTGATTGGAGGAGAGCGGCGGACAAACCCGCCTCGAACGGAATCGGAAAAGGCTGCCCGATGTTTTCGGACAGCCTTTTTTGTTCGGTCGCTCGCGTGCGGAAAATTCGGAGAAGCGGACGACCGCGTCCTCTCCCGCGACGCGCAGCGGTTTAGAGCGCTTTGATTTCGTGCAGGATGTTGTTCGTCTTGCGAACGGCTTCCGCGCTTTTGGCGAAGAGCGCTTTTTCTTCTTCGTTGAGGTTCAGCGTCAGGATTTTTTCGACCCCGTTCTTGCCGATGACGGCCGGAACGCCGATGCAGATGTCGTTCTCTCCGTATTCGCCTTCGAGATACGTGCAGGTCGGAACCACTTTCTTCTGGTCGCGGACGATGGATTCGACGATGTAGGCTGCCGCTGCGCCCGGAGCGTACCATGCCGAGGTGCCGAGCAGCTTGGTCAGCGTAGCGCCTCCGACCATCGTGTCGGCCACGACTTTTTCGAGCTCTTCCTTGCCGAGCAGTTCGGACACCGGAATGCCTTTATAGGTGGCTTTGGCGTAGAGCGGAATCATCGTCGTGTCGCCGTGGCCGCCGATGACCATGCCTTCGATTTCGTTCGAGTTGGCCTTCAGCGCTTTGCTCAGGTAGCATTTGAAGCGGGCCGAGTCGAGCGCCCCGCCCATGCCGAAGAGCTGGTTTTTGGGCAGGCCCGTTTTCTTGAGGGCCAGATAGGTCATCGTGTCCATCGGGTTGCTGATCATCACGATGATGGCCTTGGGCGAGTGTTTGAGAATGCTGCTCACCACGGAGTCCACGATACCGGCGTTGACGCCGATGAGTTCTTCGCGCGTCATGCCCGGCTTGCGCGGCATGCCCGAAGTGACGACGACGACGTCCGAGCCGGCGGTGGCGGCATAGTCGTTGGTTACGCCCGTGAGCTTGGTATCGAAATCCATCAGCGTGGCGGTCTGGAAAATATCCAGCATCTTGCCTTCCGATACGCCTTCCTTGATGTCGAGGAGAACCACCTCGTCGGCGATCTCCCGTGTAGCCAGTACATTGGCGCAGGTCGCACCCACGTTTCCTGCACCGACAACTGTAACTTTGCTCATAGTGTTTGGTAGTTTTATTGGAGTGATACGATTGTTTCCCGGTGATCGTTCCGGCCGGATTCCGCGCGGCGGGACGCTTACCCGATCAGCTTGGCGTAGTCTTCCTTGCCGAGCAGCACGTCCAGTTCGGCCGGGTCGGCGATCTTGATGCGCACCATCCAGCCTTCGCCGTAGGGATCGCTGTTGACCTTGTCGGGCGAGTCGTTGAGCGCTTCGTTGAATTCGAGCACTTCCCCGCCTACGGGCAGGAAGGCGTCGGAAACGGTTTTAACGGCTTCGATCGTGCCGAAAACGTCGCCCTGAGCGAGCGTTTCCCCTACGGAAGTCACATCGACGAATACGATGTCGCCGAGCTGGCTCTGCGCGAAATCGGTGATTCCCACGTAGGCTTCGTCGCCTTCGACTCGGATCCATTCGTGGTCTTTGGAATACTTCAGATTATCGGGTACATTCATAAGACGAGTGATATTTTGTTAGTTTTTCGACTTTCAAAGGTAGCTTTTTTTTGCGGATTGCCGAACGAAACTGTGAAATATTTCACAGCGAATCGGCCGCTTGCGTTTCCGCCCGGCCGCGGGGTCCGTGCAGCACGATTTTCAGCCGCACCGGGTTGTGGTCGCTCAGGCGGAAATCCATCGGGAGGGTTTCGACCGACAGCACTTCCACGCCGTCCGAGACGACGAAAAAGTCCGTCAGCGTGGTCCGGGGCAACTGCGCCTTCTTCCATTCCGGAAGCGCCGAGTAGCCCAGTCCTTTCGCTTGGGCTTTCGGGCCGATGACCTTCCCGACGTCGAACGGGGCGTCGAGGTAACGCAGCGTCGGTTCCGAGGGGTCCCATACGAAGCGGAAGCCGCTTCCGAAGAACGTCGAATCGAGGGCTTCGGGAACGAAGTTCGGGTTCGACAGTTCCGGTGTCGAAGGACGGTAATCCGGCGGATACTGGTTCCAGTCGCCCCCTGTCACGGAGACGATGCCCTCGCGGAGACGCTCTTCGAGGTAGGCGGACAGAAAACGCGTCTCCTCGGTCCGCATGCCGCCCGTGTCGTAGGCCGTGTTATGCGTGTTGACGACCAGCAGCGTGTCGCCCGACAGGGTCGGGAACTGCGAGGCGAGCAGGCAGCGTTTCAGATCGAACATGCGCTGAGGAAAGGGAAGGGCCGACGGATAGCTTATCCGGCTGCTCTGCAACGGGCTCCGGCGCGAGAGCGTGAGCAGACCGCTGTGTACTCTGCCCATCGGGCTGCGGAGCGGAATGGGTACCCACCACGTTTTGAAATTGGCGGCGAAAGAGGCCGTGTAGCCCGGAAGCCCCGCCTCGATGCAGGCCGCCTCGTCGAGGCCGTAGCTGCGGCGGGAGCCGCGGTCCACCTCCTGCAACAGGATGATGTCGGCCCCGGCGCCTTGCAGCGCGGCGATGATCTCCATGAGGTTCTGTTCGGTCCTGCGTCTCTCGCCGCGGACCTTCCGGCCCCCGTCGTAGAAGAAATCCATGTCGTCGCCTAACCCCGCGTAGCCGATGTTCCAACTCAGCAGCGTGATCGTGTCGGGCAGCGGGTCGGGAGCCGCCGTGTCGAAAACCGTCGTTTCCACGGCGGCGGGACGGAACTCGGCGATCCACGATACGGCGAAAAAAAGCAGCAGGGCTCCTGCTGCCGCTCCAGCCGTGGCCGCGAACGCTTTGCGTATTTTTTTACCGTTCATCCGGTCTGTTTTTTGGAAGTTCCACATTCAGAAGGCGGCATACCTTTTCGACGACGGCCTCTTCGGGGAGGCGGGCCATGCAGCGGTAGTCGCCGTAGAGGCACGGCTTGTTGCCGTAGACCGAGCAGGGGCGGCAGGGCATGTCGAGTTGCACGGCCAGTGCGGGGTCCTGTCCGAAACCGTAGAATCCGGCGTAGGGGTGCGTGGCGCCCCATACCGAGACGACGGGCAGGCCGACCAGCGACGACATGTGCAGGGCCGACGAATCCATGCTGACCATCGCGTCTAAATTCGAAATCAGGTCCATTTCTTGGTCCAACCGGATGCGTCCGATGACCGGCACGATGCGTTCGTGCAGTCCGGCCACGCGGTCGGCGAAGGCCTTCTCCTGCGCCCCCCCTCCGAAAATGAAGATGCGCGCCCCCCGAATCGAGGCCAAACGGACGATGACGTTCTCCATCTTTTCGGGCGGATAGATCTTCCCCCGGTGCTGGGCGAAAGGTGATACGCCGATGCGCAGGCCTCCGTCCGGTCCCGCCAGCTCCGCCGTGACGGCATCCATCGGGTAGCGGATGCGTTCGGGCAGCGGAATCTCCGGCAGGTCGAATCCCAGTCTCACGAAGACCTTGCGGTACCGTTCGACGGTGGTTTCGAGCTGGATTTTCGTTTTGTTCCGGGGGGCGGTCAGGGCCTTTTTCTCTTTCTGCCCCTTGTCGATGTAGGCCACGCGGGCGCCCCTGAGACGGAATATCTTGCGTAGGAGCTTGCCCCGGAGCACGTCGTGCAGATCGGCCACCATGTCGAAACGCCCCATCTCGAAACCGAGCCGGAGCACGCCCCGCACGCCCTTGTGGCGTCCCCGCAGGTCGGGGACATGGAAACGGATGCCCCGCACGTCCCGGAAAAAGGGTTGCAGGAATTTAGGCGTCAGGACGGTGATGTCCAGATCGGGGTATCGGGCCCTGAGGGCTTTGAGAACGGGTACGGTCATCGCCACATCTCCCATCGCCGACAGGCGGATGACCAGAATGCGCGACGGGATTCCGCGGCCGTGTGTTTTCATACCGCTTATTTTGACGCGTAGAGAACCGGGTTGAGCGCAGGGTCGTTGTACATTTTCATCTGCTTGTAGACTTTCATGTATTTCCGGCCCGCGGCGATGTCTTCGAGCAACGTGTCGATGGCCGCCGAAAGGTCGGTCTGCTGCTGGCGGAGCACGTCGAGCTTGCGGCCGCAGGCTTCGAGGTGGTCGGCCGACACGTCGCTGCGCTTGGTCTCCTGTTCCATGTGGTAGATCTTGAGCGCGAGGATCGACAGGCGGTCGATGGCCCATGCCGGGCTCTCGGTGTTGATCGTGGCGTCGGGGGCGGTCCGCACGTCCTTGTATTCGTTCAGGAAATAGCTGTCGATGTATTCCACCATGTCGGTCCGCTCCTGGTTCGAACTGTCGATGCGGCGCTTGATGCGCAGGGCTTCGACGGGGTCTATGTTCGGATCGCGGATGATGTCTTCGAGATGCCACTGCACCGTGTCGATCCAGTTTTTCAGGTACAGCAGGTATTCGATCGACCCGTCGGGGTAGGGATTTTCGATGGGCGTGTCTACGTGGTCCTTGAGGTGATAGTCTGCGATCGCACGGGTGAAAATTCCGTTGCTTTTGGCTGTGAACATAGCTCGAAAGTTTTTTAAGTAGTATAGTACAAAGCTAAAGAATTTTGCGCAGATTGCAAGAAAATGTTATTTTTGTCGGGAAGCGGGAGCCGTTTTCCCGTTGCGGCGGGGAGGCGGATGCCGGGCGCCGGAAGTTTTGCACGAGAACCCATAAGCCACTTTTTTAAGCGATTGCACGATCTATGATTCCGAACCGTATCGTTCTTGCCCTGACCCTCGCGGCCCTGTCCGTCTGCACGGCGGCGGCCCAGCCCAAACTGACCCGCGAACAATATATCGACAAATACAAGGACCTCGCCCTGGAACAGATGGACATCTACGGCATCCCGGCCAGCATCAAGCTCGCTCAGGCGATGCTCGAATCGGACAACGGCAACGGCCGGCTGGCGCGCGAGGCCAACAACCACTTCGGCATCAAGTGCAAGAGCACGTGGCGCGGCGAGACGATTTCGCACGACGACGATGCGGCGGGCGAGTGTTTCCGCAAATACGCTTCGCCCGAAGAGTCTTTCCGCGACCATTCCGAATTTCTCGACAAGTCCGACCGCTATCAGGAGCTTTTCAAGCTCGACCCGCTCGACTACAAGGGATGGGCGCACGGACTCAAGAAAGCCGGTTACGCCACCAATCCCCGCTACGCCGAACTGCTCATCAAGATCATCGACGATAACAAACTCTACCTGCTCGACGAGGGCAAGGAGCTCGTTCCGCCCATCATGGGCACGCCTTCGGAGGAGAGGACCGAACCCATCGCGGTGATCGCGCCCGCCTCTCCGGCCGAAATCGTCGACGTGGACAACTATTCCGTTTCGGTGCAGGGACGCAACGGCGGACATACCGTGTACCGCAACAACGGCAGCCAGTTCGTCGTGCTTCGCGAGGGCGAGACGCTCGACGCCGTGGCCCGCGAGTTCGGTCTCAGTGTCAAGAAGATCGAGAAATTCAACGATTTCGACGCCAAGACGCGTCCCGCTCCCGGCGACATGGTCTATATCCGGGCCAAGAACAAACGGAGCCAGAACGGAAAGCTCATCCACGTGGCCAAGGAGGGCGAGACGATGCACGGCATTTCGCAGATGTACGGCATCCGGCTCGGCAACCTGTGCGGCATCAACCGTCGCTCCAAGGATTCGGAAGTGACGGCCGGGCAGCAGATTCGCCTCATGTAAGGGGCGTGCGGTGCGTTCTCTCTCCGGACGAGGCCGCTTTTTCGGAAACGAAACGATAAAAACCAAACATAAAACATAAGAAGCATTACGACCATGGATGATCCCGGCGGTATACGCGAAGGTCTGATCGCCAAACTCAGCGAGAAGGCCGCTTTGAACCAAAAAGTTTTCGACAACACGTTTTCGGTCTTCGGCCGCCTCAAGGAGGTGCTGCACGAACTGGCCTCGGAAATCGACGACGCGCTCGAAGAGCAGGACAGGGAGGCCAAGATCGAATACCGCGACCGCGGAAAGTTCGAGGCCCAGATCCAGATTGCCGATGACATCCTGATTTTCAGCATGCACAGCAATGTTTTCGAATTCCATCGCGACCACGTCATCTGGCAGAATCCCTACGTGAGCGGCGACCGGCGGAATTCGTACTGCGGCATCATCAACATCTATAACTTCCTTTCCGATTCGTTCCGCTACAACCGGAGCGGAGACGAGGGCTATCTTATCGGACGGATTTTCGTCAATCGCGAAATGCGCTATTTCGTCGAGGGCAAGCGGCAGACGGCCATGCGGCACGGCGATTTCGGATCGCGCACGATCGACCGGGGAGCGATCCTCGACATCGTCGGCACGGCGATCGACTATACGATCGACTTCGATCTGCTCGTTCCGCCCTACGATGCGGTCAAGCTCGTCACGGTGGACCAGCTCAATACCAAGATCGAGAACTCGAAGCTCCAAACGGGCAAACGGTTGGGGTACGCGTTCGATACGGACGACATTTAAGACATTTAACGGGAGCCGGAGAGTTCGGAAAAACAGAGAAAAATATGAAACGTTTCGAGGCGATACGGAAAACGACGACGGCGGATCGGAGCCGTGTGCGCCGCTGTGCGGCGGCGCTCGTTCTCGCGTGCGGCCTGCTGGGGCCGACGACGGTGTGGGCGCAGTTTCCCGAACGGGCGGGCGAAGAAGGGTTCCGTTCCCTTTTCGACGGACGGACGCTCGACGGATGGAGTTTCGATTCGGTCTACTGGCGCGTCGAGGACGGCGTCATGGTCGGAGAGGTGACGCCCGAAACGCTGCTCGACCGCAATACGTTCATCGTTTGGCAGGGCGAGGCGCCCGGAGATTTCGAACTGAAGATGGAATGCCGCATTTCGGCCGAGGGCAACAGCGGCATCAATTACCGCAGCACCGGGGTGCCGGACGTGCCCCATGCGTTGCGGGGCTATCAGTTGGACATCGACGGCGCGGGCGTGTGGACCGGACAGAATTACGAGGAGCGCGGCCGGGAGTTTCTGGCTTTGCGCGGACAGGCCGTCCGCGTGGGCGAGGACGGCAAACCCTATGCGACGGGCTCGCTCGGAGAGAAAGACGCGCTGTTGGAGGCCGTCGACCGCGACGGATGGAACGAATACCGTGTCGTCGCCCGCGGAAATACGTTGATCCATTCGATCAACGGCCGGGTGATGAGCGTCGTGGCGGATGTCGATTCGCCGGAACCCGCTCGCGGCGGACGGATCGGCATGCAGGTGCATGTCGGGCCGCCGATGAAAGTCGAGTTCCGCCACATTCGTCTGCGGACGCTGTGAGTCGTCGGGCCGGATGCGGAGGGCGCCGGTTTTCGCAGGCAATCTGAATTTTAAATAATCGATTTCGAAAAGATGAAAAAGAATCGTATCGTGACGTGGGCGCTTTCGGTAGCTTTGCTGCTGGGAACGTGCACGGCGTCCGCGCAGTTCGTCGGAGAACGGGGCTCGGACAACCTGAAGATCGGCGTGGCCGGATTCACGTTCCGGGCGTTCGATGCGGACCGGACGCTCGAAATGTTGAAGCGAATGGGCGTCAAATATGTGAGCGTGAAAGACTTCCATCTTCCGCTGAACAGCACGCCCGAACAGATGGCCGCTTTCAGGGCCAAGTTGGCCGCTGCGGGCGTGGACGGCTATACGCTCGGACCCATTTACATGAACTCGAAGGCCGATGTGGACCGGGCGTTCGATTACGTGAAGCACTACGGCGCCGATATGTTCATCGGCGTGCCGACCTACGAGCTGCTGCCTTACGTGGAGGAGAAGGTCCGGGAGTACGACATCCGCATGGCGATCCATACGCACGGCCCGGACATCGCCCATTTTCCCGATGCGGCGGACGTGATGGCGCATGTGGCCGAGCTCGATCCCCGGATCGGCATCTGCCTCGATCTGGGCCACACGGCCCGTTTCGGCGCCAGTTGCGTGAAGGACCTGAAAAAATACCGGAAACGCATTTTCGACATCCATATCAAGGACGAAACGAAGGCCTCGAAAGAGGGACAGACCTGCGAGATGGGACGCGGCGTGATGGATATTCCCGCCATCGTCCGGACGCTGCGCAAGATCGGGTACCGGGGCGTGTGCAGTCTGGAGTTCGAAAAGGACGGACAGGACCCGCTGCCCGGCGTGGCCGAGTCGATCGGCTATCTGCGGGGCGTGTGCGACGCCGTGGGGTACCGGTAGCCGGTGCCTGCTGCGACGGCCGCAGGGCTTTCTGCCTGCCGGGACACGGTCGCCGCCCGGTTTTTCCGAGGGAAAGGATCGGGACCGGACGGGATGTCGGTCCGTGCACCGTGCCGGGCGAATCCGGGGAAACGAATGTCTTTCGGCGGAGTTTTTTACTCCGAAAAACGGCGGCGATAGGGCTGTCGCCTGTCGGACAAGCTGTTATCCTTTGAAAGTCATATCCTTCGGGGCGCCGATGCTTCGGGTTGCCGTGATCGTATCGGCCCGTAGCCGAGAAGGGCTCCGGGCTTCGTATTCGGATCGGTTCCGACAGCGGCGGCGGACTTGCGGTTGTCGTTCGCCGAGGCGGAGACGTGCGGATTTTCTGCCGGTCCGTCGAACGTGTAGCCGCGTGTCTTTTTCGGCGGGAAGTATCGGCGCGGGAAGACCGCGGCGAAAGGCGTCGTCCGGAGGCGGGATTCGTCCGCTCTGCTCCTCCCGGACTTCAATCGTGGAGTATCTTCAAAAAACGGAGTGATGCAATAAAGTATAAACCGCACGGGGATACGCTTTATGAGTATTGCAGAGGAGGAAAGAGAGCGGTTATACCGCATGAAAAGGCATAGTTCGGAAAGAGTTACGTTACCCCGAAGAAGGAACGATTTTTCAGCGTTCGGACGGGAGGGCGCTGCGGCGAGTCTTGCGGACCGACGTATTCGCCGGGGGACGATTCGGCATTTCGCTGGGGCGTGTTTCTGAAGTCTTGTTTTGACCGAACGGGTCGGACAGGAGCTTCGGCGGTATTCGTGCGAGACAGACGGACGGAGGGAAGGAACGATGAGCCGGTTCCTCCCGTCCGTTTTTTGTTTTCCGTGCGGGGGGAGCTTCGGAGCACGTGTCGTATCGGCGGGCGTAGCGTCGGCTGTGCGTCGTGGCGGAGGCGGGCCTCCTTTTGTATTCTATGCGCTCCTCCGGCAAACGGTTCCGGGCCGGGGCGGTCCGTTGCTTTCCGGATCGGAGGCATCCGGCGGATCGGGGAAAGGAGGACGCCCGCCTATCCGAAATAGAGCGCGACGACACCGGCCAGTACGACGGCGAGGATCGCCGCCTTGACGCCGATCTGCCGCTCCTTGAACAGCAGAATACCGGCGACGAACGTGACGACGACGCCCGAACGCCGGATCGTCGATACGACCGACAGCAGCGCGTCGGGGTCGCTCAGCGCGAAGAAATAGAGGAAGTCGGCGACGGTGAGCAGCAGGGCCGTCAGGAAAATCGACCCCCGCCAGCGGAACGGCGTGGTCTGCCGGCGGCGGGGATACCACATCGTCAGCAGCAGGACGGCCATCATCGCCGACTGGTAGTAGCCGGTGTAGGCCTGTACGGCCAGTCTGTCGTACCGCGCGATGAGGAATTTGTCCCACAGCGCGCTGGTGGCTCCGAGCAGCGTGGAGACGATCAGGAAATAGAGCCAGAGCCTTTTGCGTTTCGGGGTTTCGCGGTCGTTTTTGCCGTCCCGTTTGTCGAGGTTCGACAGCACGAGGAGCGCGCCCAGTACGGCGGCCACGCCGAGCCATTGCACCGCGGAGAGCCGCTCGCCGAAGAGCAGTACGGCACCCAATACGACGAAAACCGGGCGGGTGGCTTTGACCGAGGCCGAGATGGTCAGCGGCAGGTGTTTCGTGGCGAAGAATCCGAAGACCCACGATCCGAGCACGATGACCGCCTTGAGCAGAATCGCCCGGTGGGCCGCTGCCGACACGGTGGGAACGTAGAGGATCGTGCCGCGTATCGTTTCGGGAAACAGGAGACTCAGAAGTTGGAGCGGAACGAAAAACAGCGCGCCGATCCAGATGCTCGCGGCCAGCACCGGAATCACGGCGTTATCGTTGAGCGCGCTTTTCTTGGCCGCTTCGTTGAGTCCGAGAAAAAGCGCAGAGAGCAGGGCGAGCGTCAGCCACATCGTTCCGGTTCGTTTGGAGGATTCGTGCGGCAAAGATAACCGTTCCGGGCGGAAAACGTACCGTATTTTCTTCTTCCCGGCGTGTTTTTTGCGGGTCGCATGGCCGTTTTTACGGGATGTTTCGTATTTTTGTTCGTCGCTCCGTCGGGCGGAACCCGTCCGAGGAGGGGGCGACGTCGAACGAAACGAAAGAACTTCGAATACGATGAAAAAAATCCTGATCGCTATGGCCGCATCGCTGCTCGGTGCGGCGTGCTCCGGCCCGAAATCGCAGCCGTGCGAGGGTGCGGTGAGCCTGTTGCCCGCGTCCGCATTCGATACGGTGCTCGACGGAAAGGCCGTGTCGCTCCATACGCTTCGCAACGAAAACGGCATGACGGCCCAGATTACCGGTTTCGGCGCCCGTGTCGTCGCCCTGTGGGTGCCCGATGCCGAGGGCGGTTTCCGCGATGTGGTGTGGGGCTACGAGTCGATCGCCGATTATCTGGCGGCGGACGACAAGTTTTCGGGGCCGGTGGTCGGCCGCTACGGCAACCGCATCGGCAAGGGCCGTTTCGAGTTGGACGGGAAGGAATATACGCTGACGATCAACGACGGAGAGAACCATCTGCACGGCGGCAGCGACGGCTTCTGGAACAAGGTGTGGGACGCCCGGCCGTTCGAGACGCCCGACGGCGAGCAGGCCGTCGCCCTGAGCTATGTGTCGCCCGACGGCGAGGAGGGGTATCCCGGTACGCTCTCCATCGAGGCGGTCTATACGCTGACGCGCGACAATGCGCTCAAGATCGAATACCGGGCCCGTACCGATGCGCCTACCGTCGTCAACCCGACGAGCCACAACTATTTCAACCTGCACGGCAGCACGTCGGGCAGTACGAACAGCCACGTGCTGACGATCCATGCGGACCGCTTTACGCCGACCGACGAAGGGTTGATTCCGACGGGCGAACTGGCTCCGGTGGCGGGTACGCCGCTCGATTTCACGTCGCCCGTGGCCATCGGCGAGCGCATCGAGTCCGATTTCGCGCCGATGATTCCGGCGCGAGGGTACGACCACAACTGGGTGCTGAACAAGGACGGAAACGAAATGAGCCTCGCCGCCGAGGTGTACGAGCCCGCGACGGGTATCGTGATGAAGGTGCTCACCGACCAGCCTGCGCTGCAATTTTACAGCGGGAACTTCATGGACGGCACCGGAACGGGCAAACGGGGCGACCGGCACGATTATCGCACGGGGATCGCACTGGAAACCCAGAACTACCCGGATGCGCCCAACCACGCCGATTTCCCGTCGGCGGTGCTGCGTCCGGGCGAGGAGTACACCCATACCTGCGTCTACGCTTTCGAGGTGAGAAAGCCCGGCGCGGAGGAATGAAAGGAGGAACGGACACACATTTTGCAGCTATGAACCGTATCGCATGCCAATATCTGGGGCTCGAACTCGACAGCCCCGTCGTTTTCGGAAGTTCGGGCTTCACCGCTACGGCGGCCCATATCCGCGAAGCCGAACGGGCCGGGGCCGGAGCCGTCGTGCTCAAGTCGATTTTCGAGGAGCAGATCCTCGGCCGCGTCGAGTGCCTGAATGGGTACAACGACTATCCCGAAGCGGCCGACTACTTGAACCGTTATGTGGCGGAGCACGATCTGGAGGTCTATCTGGATATGATCCGCGCCGCGCGGCGGGAGTGCGCCCTGCCCGTCATCGCCAGCATCTGCTGCCGGCAGGCGGGACCGTGGGCCGATTTCGCCCGCCGGATCGAAAAGGCGGGAGCCGATGCCATCGAACTGAACGTCTTTTTGTTGCCGGCCGACGGAGAAACGTCTTCGGCAGCGGTCGAGCGTCGCTATCTGGATATCGTGGAGCGGGTTCGGGATGCGGTGTCGCTGCCGCTGTCCATCAAGCTCGGACAGGGCCTGACCGATCCGTTGGGACTCGTGCGCGAAATCGCATACCGCAAAGTGCAGGGCGTGGTGCTCTTCAACCGGTTCTATCCGGTCGACATCGACATCGAGCGCATGACGTTCCGTGCGGGCGATATTTTCAGCCGTTCGGCCGAGCTGTCCAACGTGTTGCGCTGGACGGCCTTGGTCGATGCGCATGTCCCGCAGATCGACGTGGCCGCGTCGACGGGCGTGCACACGGGTGAGGATGTCGTCAAGGCATTGCTGGCGGGCGCTTCCGCCGTGCAGGTGGCCAGCGTGCTGTACGAAAAGGGACCGGGAGCCGTGACGGAGATGAACGCTTTCCTGAGCCGGTGGATGGAGCGCCGCGGATTCGATGCGGTCGCCCGTTTCGCGGGGCGGATGAACGCCCGGCGAATCGCCGATCCGGAGCTTTACGAACGGACGCAATTCATGAAATATTTCTCGGAACACGAGTAAGACCGAGGGGAGGCGGTAGGCCGGAAAGGGAAAACCGTTTGTCCGGCTCTCCGAAACGGTCGAAGGTTTCGACGGCAACAGGCCGTTCGTGACGGTGACAGGGTGTCTGCGAGGCAGCGGACGCCCTGTTTTTTCGTGTTCGGCGGTTCCGTGCGGGACCGGATCGTCGTCGCGGGTACGGTGCCTGCCTGCGACGTCGGGTTCCCGACCGGGTGTCCGTCTGTGAACGGGCCGTGCCGGTGATGCCGCGATCCGTTGTCTTTCGCCGAGCTCTGCCGCATGACGGTCGGGCGACGAAAGGGCGGAATAGCCGACGCTCGCGTGCTGTCGCTGTCATTCGGTTCTCTCCGGGGGCACAAAGCGAAATGACAAAACGCTGTAAAGTGCTTAAATCACTTGACTTTCAGTAATTTTTATTTTTTTATCAAAATTTCAGAATAGCGCAGAATACAGAGGTGGTGAGTGAGTCATTCGTGAGTACTCACGTTTGTGAGTAATTCGACTCACGGTTAGCAGAAATCATCAGTGAGTCGGCTGACACAGCGTAAGTTATACCGTCGTCACGCCTCATAAAGTGGGGTTTTGGGCATGGGAGCGAACCTTTGACCCGGTTGGTGTCCGGCTCTGCGCCGGACGGTGCCGGTCGTTCGGAGGGTTTGGCCCCATCGGATAACGGATGTTAGCCGGAGGTCGCATCGTCTTTCCCCGCGCTCCGGAACGGGAAAACATGCTGCGAGACGCCTGTATGCTGCCCCGTGCACGGAAAGCGCCCTTTCGGTCTTTGGGCAGGGGCGGATCGCAATACGTTGCAATACGTCGGAATACGGCACGGGCGGGCGCGGCGCATTCGGAGAGGGGCTTTGGGGGGGGATGAGTTGGTCGTACCGCTGTCGATGCTCCGGCGTGCGGCCGGAGGCCGATCCGGATTCCTCGGAAAAGGAAACGAATCCGTCCTTGTACGGGAGTGCGCCGGGCAGGAAGACGGACCGGCGGGTCGAGGACGGAAACGGGCGGATAAGAAAACCGGAGCCGGAACACGGCGGCCTCGCCGCGGGAGGAGTCGTCCGTGCCGCTTCCCTTTTCCGGGTTGCATCGCTTCTGTACGGAGAAGGCGGGAAATCGTCGTTGCGACGGTTAGGGGGCCCGGCCGTTTCCGCGGGCGGCTATTTCGGCGCTTTCTTGTAGAGGTAGTAGGCGATGAACGTGTAGACGATGTTCGGAATCCATACCGCGATGGCGGGCGGCAGCAGGCCTCCTTTGGCGAACTCCTCGCCGAACTTGCTGACCAGAATGAACGAGAAGGCCAGCACGATGCCCACGCCGATGTGCAGCCCGGTGCCTCCCCGCACTTTGCGCGACGAGAGCGACACACCGATGATCGTCAGGATGAACGTCGAGACGGGGAATGCGAAACGGTTGTGCCTTTCCACCTCGAAACGCGAAATCATGTCCGACCCCTTGAGTTTCTGTTCGTCGATGAAACGGTCCAGCCGCACGATGTTCATCGTCTTGACCAGCTCGTCGAGCCGTCCCAGCTCGATGGGGTCGAGGTTGACGAGCGTGTCGAGCGGACGCGAATTGTCGAAGGTCTCCTGCTCGCCGTCGAAGGTGCGCAGGATGCTCTGCGGAGCGCTCCAGCGACGGGTTTCGGGATCGAACCTGACGGCGGAGGCTTCGAGCGACGAGACGATGGAACCGTTCTCGTAGGTTTCCAGCACGAAGTACGAGGCCGAGTGGTTGTTGTTCGTATAGTCGCGCAGGTAGATGAACGTGCCGGGGACGATCTGCCGGTAAATGTGTGCGTCGTACTTCATGCCCCGGACGCTCTTGATGTAGTTCATCTCGAATTTGAGCCGGTTGGCATTGGCTCCGGGGATGATGAACAGGTTCAGCATCAGACTCAGCAGCGTGATGGCCGCCGCGCTCAGGAAGTAGGGCCACATGAGCCGCTTGAAGCTGACCCCGGCCGACAGGATGGCGATGATTTCGGTCTGGTAGGCCATCTTCGAGGTGAAGAAAATCACGGAGATGAACGTGAACAGCCCGCTGAACTGGTTGATGAAGAAGGGAATGAAGTTGCCGTAATACTGGAAGACGATTTTCGACAGCGGCGCCTTGAGCTCGATGAAGTCGTCGATTTTTTCGGCCGCGTCGAAGATGACCACCACGACGATGATGAGCGAGATGGCGAAAAAGTACGTTCCGAGGAACTTGCGGATGATGTAGCGGTCTATGATTCTGACGCCGGGAAACTTCATTGCGTTCGGAAATTAGCGTTCGTCTGCGGATCGGCCTCGCCGGATGGCGGCCGCGTCGCCGTTGTCAAAGGTAGTAAAAATCTTTCATTCCGGCCGCCGTCCGTCGCTTTGCGGGGAAGGATCACAGTCTGCGGGAGAGTTTTTCGACCATGCCCGGCTTCCAGTCGGCGAAACTGCCGTCGAGGATGCGGCGCCGGGCCTCGCCCACGAGCCAGAGGTAGAAAGCCAGATTGTGCATGCTGGCGATCTGGGCGGCGAGCATTTCGCCGGCGATGGTCAGGTGGCGCAGGTAGGCTTTCGTGTAGGTCGTATCGACGAAGCAGCAGCCCGCCGGATCGATGGGCGAGAAGTCGTCCCGCCATTTCAGGTTGCGGATGTTGACGATGCCTTCGCTGGTGAAGAGCATGCCGTTGCGGCCGTTGCGCGTCGGCATCACGCAGTCGAACATGTCCACGCCCCGCTCGATGGCTTCGAGCAGATTGACCGGCGTACCCACGCCCATCAGGTAGCGCGGCTTGTGCCGGGGCAGGATGCCGTTCACCAACTCGATCATTTCGTACATCACCGGGGCGGGTTCTCCCACGGCCAGTCCGCCGATGGCATATCCGTCGGCGTCGAATTGTTGGACGAATTCGGCCGAGCGGGTCCGGAGGTCGGGATAGGTGCATCCTTGTACGATGGGGAACAGCGACTGGGCGTGTCCGTACAGCGGTGCCGTCTGCGCGAAACGTTCGAAACAGCGTTCGAGCCAGCGGCACGTCAGGTCCAGCGACCGGGCGGCGTAGTCGTAGGGCGCGTCGCCCGGCGGACATTCGTCGAAGGCCATCATGATGTCGGCGCCGATGCTCCGCTGGATGTCCATCACGTTTTCCGGCGTGAACAGGTGCTTCGACCCGTCGATGTGGGAGCTGAAGCGGCAGCCTTCGGCCGTCAGTTTCCGGCAGCCCGCCAGCGAGAAGACCTGAAACCCGCCGCTGTCGGTCAGAATCGGGCGGTCCCATGCGCAGAATCGGTGCAGCCCGCCCGCCCGTTCGAGGATGTCCGTTCCGGGACGCAGGTAGAGGTGGTAGGTGTTGCCCAGAATGATCTGTGCGCCGATCTGCTGCTCCAGATCGCGGTGGAAGACGCCCTTGACGCTCCCGACGGTGCCCACGGGCATGAAGATCGGGGTCTCGATCGTTCCGTGGTCGGTCGTGATGACGCCCGCTCTGGCCGAGCTTCGGGTGTCGGTATGTTGCAGGTCGAATCTCATTGCGGGCAAAGGTAATATTTTTCGCCCAATCGGGAAACCGTTTGGGGATTCGTCCGAAATAGCGTAACTTTGTGAGAAATCGAAGAATGTGGTGGAGTATCTCGATCTGTTGCGTAACGATTTGATCGCTAACGGGATAAATGAGCCGTTCGTGGTTCTCGGACTGCTGGCCGGAGCGTTGGCGGCGTTCGCCGTGCAAATGTATTACTATCTGGGCGTTTACGGCGGACTGCCCCGGTTTCGCAACAATCGCGGAATCCGTGCGGACGTGCCCTCGCCTCCGGTTTCGGTGGTCGTGGTGGTTCGCGAAAACACATGGTATTTCATCGAACAAGGGCTGCCGCTGCTGCTCGCCCAGCAGTACGACGATTTCGAAGTCGTCGTCGTCGATTGCAGTTACAGCGAGGAGATCGGCGAAATGCTCCGCGACAGGAGCATGGCCGAGCCCCGGCTCCATATCACCTGCATCAAGCAGCAGCCCCATTACGAGCACAGCATCAAGTTGGCGCTGACGGTCGGCATCAAAGCCTGCCGTCACGAGCATATCGTCTTTACGACGCCCGACAGCTATCCGGTCTCCGACAAATGGCTCTCGCTGATGGCCAAAGGATTCATCTGCGGTGACATCGTGATCGGCTACTGCGGTATCGAGCCGCGCAAGGGGTTGCTCAACAAACTGATGCGGTGCAGCCGGCTGATCCGTTCGGTGCGTTACCTCTCCGCCGCCACGCGGGGACATGCCTACCGGGGCATCGCGCATAACCTCGGCTATACGAAGAGCGTCTATTTCGGGAACAAAGGGTTCAACCACCTGAACATGAACATCGGCGAAGACGACCTGTTCATCCGCAAGATCGCCCGAGGCGACAACGTGAGCGTCGTGATGAACCCGAATGCCACGGTCCGCCAGATGCAGTACGGCGGAGCGGGATGGTGGTGGGCCCTGCGCAAGTATCTGGGGTACACGTTCCGTTACTATCCGGGACGGGTCCGCCGGTCGGTGCGCACGGAGCTGGCCAGCCGGCTGCTGTTCTTCGCCTGCTCGGCGGCCGTCATGGCGCTGACGCCTCCCGTGTGGTGGGCCGTGCCGCTGTTTTTCGTCGTGCTCCGGTCGACGGTCGTCTCGCTCAAGATCTGTCGCATCGGCCGGCGGCTCGGCGAGCGCGGCATCGCATGGGCGTATGTGCTGCACGACTTTTGGTCGCCCGCGGGCGAAATGCTGTTGGCGGCGAGCCGTCGTCTGAGGCCCAGCAAGAACGTATGGAGATAGAAAACTATATCGTTTCGACCGACCAGCAGCTCGTCGCGTGCGTGCTTTCGGGCGATCCGGTGGCGTTCGAACACCTGTTCAACCGCTATCGCGACTCCATATACCAGCTCTATGTCCAGCGCACGGGCGGCAATGCCGACGATGCGAGCGACCTGTTGCAGGAAACTTTCGTCAAGGTCTATCTGAATCTGCAACGCTACGACAGCCGTTACACGTTCGGGCAGTGGGTCTATACGATCGCCCGGAACACGTTCATCGACTATACGCGCCGGCGGCGCGACGATACGGTCCCCATCGACCGGCTGGGCGAACGCATGTCCTCTTCGCTGGGCGGCCCCACGCCGGAGGAACGCATGATTACCGACCAGAACCGGGCGAGATTGGAGGCTTTCCTCGAACGGATGTCGCCCCGCTACCGGCAGTTGATCGAGCTGCGCTTTTTCAAGGAGTATTCCTACGAGGAGATCGCCGCCAAACTGTCGCTGCCGATGGGCACGGTCAAAACCGGAATCCACCGGGCGCGGGAACAGTTGTGCCGCTTCATCGCCGACAGGGGCGGGGAAGAACGCTGAGAAAACGCAGGCGCGGGGCGGCAGGCGCTGGCATCCGAAACCGGATGCCCGCGCCTGCGTTCGGGGTTTGCGCATTGCTGTGCGTCGTCGTTGCGCGTTCCTCGCGCTAACGAATTTCGCCGGATCGTCCGGCCTCGAACCGTTTCCGCCAGAACAGGAAGAGGACGAAGACGAGCAGCGTCGTACATCCGCCCAGCACGTAAGAGAGCGTTGGGGGAAGGTGCAGGCCCTCGCCGGCGATGAACAGGTAGGTCGAGCAGACGGCTGTCATGAACAGCGCCGGGACGAGCGTGACGAGCACGGGTTTGCGCTCCCGCACGAGGTAGACGGACAGGGCCCAGAGCGTGAAGACGGCCAGCGTCTGGTTGCACCATGCGAAATAGCGCCACACCACCGAGAAGTCGGCGTGCAGGATCAGGAAGCCCGAGGCGAAAAGCGGCAGGGAGATCGCCAGCCTTTTGAGGATCGGCCGTTGGTCCACGTGCAGGAAGTCGGCCACGATCAGCCGGGCCGAGCGAAAGGCCGTGTCGCCCGACGTGATGGGGGCGGCGATGACGCCCAACACGGCGAGCAGCCCGCCGATGGGGCCGAGCCATTCGCGCGTGATGGAATCGACGATGACCGAGGCGTTGTCGTTGCCCGATGCGGCGGCGAAAAGCGCGGTCCCCTGCTCGGTATGGAAGAAATAGGTCGCGGCGGCAGCCCAGATCAGCGCGACGATACCCTCGGTGATCATCGCGCCGTAGAAGACGGGACGTCCGTATTTTTCGTTGGTCATGCAGCGGGCCATCATGGGCGACTGCGTGGCGTGGAAGCCGCTGATGGCTCCGCAGGCGATCGACACGAACATCATCGGGAAGAGGGGCAGGCCCTCCGGATGCGTGTTCCGCAACCCGTCGGTCAGTTCGGGCAGCGGGGGATGGTACCAGAAGATCATGACGAGAATGCCGGCGGCCATGAAGATGAGCGCGATGGCGAAAATCGGATAAATTTTGCCGATGATCTTGTCGATGGGCAGCAGCGTGGCCAGCACGTAGTAGGCGAAGACGACCGTGGCCCAGAACGGCAGGTTGAGGTGTTCGGGCGTCAGCTTGGCCAGCAGACCGGCCGGTCCGGCCACGAATACCGCGCCGACGAGCACCATGAGCAGCACGGTGAATCCGCGCATGAACTGTTTGAAGTTATTACCTAAATAACGCCCGATCGTCTCCGGAAGGCTTTCCCCTCCGTGCCGCAGCGAGATCATGCCGGCGAGAAAGTCGTGGACGGCCCCCGCGAAAATGCTGCCCAGTACGATCCACAGGTAGGAGGCCGTGCCGAACTTAGCACCCATGACGGCGCCGAAAATCGGTCCCAGTCCCGCGATGTTGAGGAACTGGATCATGAAAATCTTCCACGGCGGCAGCGGCAGGTAGTCCACCCCGTCCTGCTTCGTGTAGGCCGGGGTCCGGCGCGAGGAATCGGCGCCGAAAACCCGTTCGACGAATTTGCCGTAAAGGAAATAGCCCCCGATCAATGCGGCGAGGGCGATGCTGAACGTAATCATGGTTCGAATCGGTTATCCGGACGGCGACGGGCGCCCTCCGGGGAAAATCGTCCTGCGTCCGGGCGTATGTTTTAAAGTACCGCATCGGGACGCCGTTCGTTTCGTGCCTGTCCGCTGCGTACGGAACGGACGGTACGTGTCTTCTTTCGGTGTCGTCTCCGCTCCGCAGGGCGGAAGCGGGAGCGATCCCGAACGCATTCGTCCGGTGTCGGTACGCCGGTGACTCCGGCCGCGCGGACGGCTTATTCGCCGTAGTGGAAGCGGACGGTCTGGATGCAGTCCGGATGGAGCGTCTTGGCCACAGGGCATGTCGCGGCGGCGCGTTCCAGCACGGTGCGGATTTTCGGAGCGTAGTCGGACGGGAAGCGGATTTCGACGACGATTTCGCCGATCCGGCGCGGGTCGGCGCACATGATTTTGGTGATGCTCAGGCGTGTGCCGTCGATGTCGACGCCCTGCGTCTGTGCGGCGATGCCCATCAGCGTCATCATGCAACTGCCTAATGCGGCGGCGACCAGATCGGTCGGCGAAAACGCCTCGCCCTTGCCGTGGTTGTCGACCGGCGCGTCGGTCAGAATCTTGCGGCCCGACTGCACGTGGGTCGCTTCGGTGCGGAGTCCGCCCAAATAAACGGTTTCTACGGTTGCCATATCTTTTTCTTGCGTTTCGATGATTCGTGCCGTCCTGTCGCGGAACGGTTCGTCCCGGCGGCAGGGCTTTGGGCAAATGTACGAAAATTTATACGGAAAACGGCCGGTCCGCGTCGTCCGTCGGGCGCATTCGGCGGGAAAGGGCCCTGCCGCTATGGACGATTCTCCCAGAATGCCGGAGGAAAAAGACCGTGTTTTCGCGGATTTTTCCTTTCTTTGCACGACTGATTCCCTTCCAGACCATGAATATCCGATCCGCCGTCTTTACCGTCAGCAGCCAGAAACTCTCGCAGTGCCCCTCGGACGGGCTGCCCGAATTTGCTTTCATCGGTCGGTCGAACGTCGGGAAATCGTCGCTCATCAACATGCTCGCCGACCGGCCGGGACTGGCCAAGGTCTCCTCGACGCCGGGGAAGACCCGCCTTATCAATCATTTCCGGATGGACGACCGCTGGTATCTGGTCGACCTGCCGGGCTACGGTTACGCCCGCGTGTCGAAAAGCGAGCGGGGGGCGTTCTCCAAACTGATTACCGACTATGTGCTGCGCAGGGAGAGCATGGTCCTGCTGTTCGTGCTCGTCGATTCGCGCCTCGAACCCCAGCGGATCGACCTCTCTTTCATCGACATGCTCGGCGAGCACGGCGTACCTTTCGCCATCGTCTTCACCAAGGGCGACAAGCTGTCGTCCGATAGGTTAGCCTCGCACGTGGCCCTCTACCGGCGGACGCTGCTCCGGAGTTGGGAGGAGCTGCCGCCGATGTTCGTCACCTCGTCGGAGAAAAAGTCGGGCCGCGGGGAGATTCTTGATTTCATCGGCGAGTGCCTCGAAACGGTCGACCGGCGGTAGCGGAGCGGGCCTGAGCGCCCGGCTCGGATTCCGGCGTAATTTGTCGATAAAAAACGGCGCCGGGGACTCGATTTTCGCTAAAATGGCTTACATTTGCGTCCAAAAGACCAACTCTTCAGATCATGGCGATTCACAAACTCAAAATCTTCTCCTGCCGCGGCTCGCGCTATTTGGCCGAAAAGATAGCGGCCAATTTCGGAATCGAGCTCGGCAACTCTCAGGTGTTGGATTTCAGCGACGGAGAATTCCAGCCCGCATACGACGAAAGTATCCGGGGCTGTACCGTCTTCATCGTGCAGTCCACGTTCCCGCCCGCGGACAACCTGATGGAACTGCTGTTGATGATCGACGCGGCCCATCGGGCCTCCGCCCACCGCGTGATCGCCGTGATGCCCTATTTCGGTTGGGCCCGTCAGGACCGCAAGGACCGTCCCCGCGTCTCCATCGGCGCCAAGCTGGTGGCCAACCTGCTGCGTGCCGCCGGCGTGGACCGTATCATGACGATGGACCTGCATGCCGACCAGATTCAGGGCTTCTTCGACATTCCGGTCGACCACCTCTACGCCAGCGGCATCTTCGTTCCCTATATGAAAAACCTGCAGATGGAGAATCTTTCCATCGCCGCACCCGACATGGGCGGAGCCAAACGCGCCCATGCCTATTCGCAGTATCTGAACGCGCCGATGATCATCAGCCACAAGCAGCGGGAAAAGGCCAACGTGGTGGGGTCCATCACGGCCATCGGCGAGGTCAAGGACCGCAACATCATCATCATGGACGACATGATCGACACGGCCGGAACGATCACCAAGGCCGCCGACATGTTCATGGAAAAGGGCGCACGCAGCGTACGTGCAGCCGTTACGCATCCCGTGCTGTCGGGTCCCGCCTACGACCGCATCAACAACAGCGCGCTCTCGGAAGTGATCGTGACGGACTCCATTCCGCTCAAGCAGGGCGAAGACCTCTCGAAGTTCACCGTGCTGTCCGTAGCCGATCTGTTCGCCGACGTCATCGAACGTGTGCACGACTACAAGGAGATCAGTTCGAAATTCATCTTTTGATCCGTCGGAGCGGATCGGTGCGCGGGAAGCGAGAAAAGATGCACCGCGAATTTGGAATTTCATAAAAATGAATTAATTTTGTGCCTCGGTCGAGCCGAGCTCCCTTATGGAAGGAAAGTTGGGTGAGTGGCTGAAACCAGCAGTTTGCTAAACTGCCGTACCGGGTTACCGGTACCGGGGGTTCGAATCCCCCACTTTCCGCGAAAGGGCATCCGAATTTTCGGATGCCCTTTTGTATTTCTCCTTTTCGGATAGCGGGAAGGGGCAGGCGGGTGGTATAGTGTCTGCGGACGGGACCGGTCGGATGCGGGGCCGGTCCTCGGAATGTTTCCCGAAAGCGGCTGCGGAGGATGGTGCGGTGTGTCCGAGGGATTCTTGTGAGATGGTATACGGATTCCGGTCGGATCGGTCCGTGCGGGCGGTGAAAGGGACGACGACGGATTCGTCACAGGGGACTTTGCTGTAATTCGACCATTTCCAATGCGGGCGTGCCGATGCTCGTTGCGGTTTTTCGCTTTGCGATTTCTTCTCAGGAGGGACCCGGTTTTTGTGTCTTTCGGCCTATTGTTTTGGAGGGCATCCTTTGAGGATCGGCGACGCCGGTGGAGCGCCTGCGGGGCCGGAAAATAGATATTTCTTTTTCCCATTCCGGAAGCGCGGGACGATAGAAGGGGGAAACTCGGACCGGTGAGACAAGACAGTTGCCGCTCTCTGCCGGCAGGACGCCGTTTTCGTGGCCGAGACGTTTTGTCGCTCGAAATGGGCGGGGCTGGAAGACAGCGACCGTTCCGTGCGTTCGGAAGGGATCGTGTTGTTGGGCTGAGCTCCTCGGAGCAATCTGAATGCGTGCTTCGTGGAGGCCGGCGGCTGCGGGCGGATTCGAAAAGGACAGTCCGAAGCATCTGGGACATCGAAGGATATGATTTCCATTTACGGTTGCCGGGGATACGGTTGGTATAGTAAAATTTAGTATATCGCAGGCATAGATAGGACAAGACTAAAGAAAGCTATGGCCGATCTTATTTAAATTCTTGAATCATGAATAACGATATCATTTACAAAGAGAGCTTTCGTTCGCTCATCGAAACATTTCCCGACGATTATTATATCGGGTTGGGTAATCCGAATGCGAAGATTCTTCTTGTAGGTAAAGAGGGATCGGTAAAAGACATACCGGAGAACGAGGTTAGCACCGTTGCAAAATGGCGTGAAACGATTGCTCGAAACACGATGCCTTTACTTTACGAGGAGCGCAATCCGCCTCTTCCCGAAGGTCATACCTACTCTAAATATCAAAAATTGCATGATTTCATTTTCGGAATGGACAATAAGCGGACTCCGAATAGAGTCGATTTTTTTAAGGATTTTTTCCTTACCGAAATGAATACGAATCGTGCATCGCGATCTGCTCTTGCATCGAGAAATGGTTTGCAGGCGCGTAAAGACACCTTTTTCAGAACACGGTTCATTCAACAATTTCCTGTGGTGGTTTTGGCTTGCGGATTCGACTACATCAGAAACAACGATAAAGTACGGGAAATAGACGATATATTCGGCGTCGAATACCATGCCCGGTACTCCACCGAGAGAACTCGTTCGCCGCAATCGTTTTGGACTCATTTTGCAAAACCCCGATGCGCACAAAAACTCGTCATCAACGTACAGCAATTAAGTGGCAGCACTGCCACGTCGGATGAATTGCTTCGGTTGCTTGCCGGGGAGATAAGAAAAATTATTTCCACACTTTGATACGAACCATGTAATGCAAGAATGCTTTCCGGATTTCGGAGGGTGTTTGCTTAGTGTTTATTATTCTTTTGTTACGTTTCTGAAAAATATAGGGCTGCCTGCCAGTTTAATATCCCGTCGGAATTTCCAATATTTTGTTTATTCCAACATCGGAATCATCATACGAGGTGATCGTGGAGGTCGAATTCGTTGCAGTAAAGATATGGCCGTTTATGTGATCTTATCTTCAAGGTTTCATTTTGGTAAATGGGAATTTGTACCTGAATTTTGTCGAGGAGGGCATGTTTTGAGAAAAAGACAATAGAGAATAACCTCCGCCGCATACGTCGGTCGATAGACGGAAAAAGGGCGCCTGCAAGCCGCAGGCGCCCTTTTGGGGAAAACGTGAAACCGGAATTATTTTACCGTGTTCATGTACTGGATGAGTTCGATCACCTTGTTGGAGTAACCCCATTCGTTGTCGTACCAGGAAACGACTTTCACGAAGCGGGGCGTCAGCTGGATGCCGGCTTTGGCATCGAAGATCGACGTGCGGGCGTCGCCGAGGAAGTCGGACGAAACGACAGCGTCTTCGGTGTAACCGAGGATGCCTTTGAGTTCGCCTTCCGAAGCTTCTTTCATGGCAGCGCAGATTTCGTCATAGGTAACGTCCTTGGCCAGCGTACAGGTCAGGTCGACGACCGAAACGTCCAGCGTGGGAACGCGCAGCGACATACCGGTCAGTTTGCCGTTCAGGGCGGGGATCACTTTGCCTACGGCTTTGGCGGCACCGGTCGACGAGGGGATGATGTTGCCGGCAGCGGCGCGACCGCCTCTCCAGTCTTTCATCGAGGGACCGTCTACGGTCTTCTGCGTGGCGGTGGTAGCGTGAACGGTCGTCATCAGACCTTCTACCATGCCGAACTTGTCGTTGAGCACTTTGGCAATGGGAGCCAAGCAGTTCGTCGTACAGGAAGCGTTCGAAACGATGGCCTGACCGGCGTAGGTGTTGTTGTTTACGCCCATCACGAACATCGGGGTGTCGTCTTTCGAGGGAGCGGACATCACGACGCGTTTGGCGCCGGCTTTGATGTGCGCTTCGGCTTTTTCCTTGGTCAGGAACAGACCGGTCGATTCGACGACGTATTCGGCGCCCACTTCGTTCCATTTCAGGTTGGCGGGATCCTTTTCGGCCGTTACGCGGATCGAGTGGCCGTTGACTACCAGCGCACCGTCTTTCACTTCGATAGAGCCCTGGAACTGACCGTGCATCGTGTCGTAACGAAGCATGTAGGCCATGTAGTCTACCGAGATCAGGTCGTTGATTCCGACGATTTCCACGTCGTTTTTCGTCATTGCGGCACGGAACACCAGACGTCCGATACGGCCGAAACCGTTGATACCAATTTTAATCTTTGACATAGTTTTTTATTGTTTTAGAGGTTGATAGACTCCTTTTTTCCGTCGTCGCAAAAGTAGACAAAATCGGGGAGCCCGCCAAATTATCTTAAAAATTTTTATTAAAAAACGCTTCCGGTCGCGGTTTTCGGAGGGCCGGTTTATCGTTCTGCAAACATGCGAGTTAGCATCCGTCTTTCCTCCGGGCTGCCCGTCCGGGGCGATTCGTGCGGTCCGAATGCGTTACAGACCCGATTTTTTGGCGCGTTTGGCCATCGCCGAGGCGAAGACGAACTCGTTGAGTTCCGGATCGTCGGCGTGCAGGATGTCGCGGTGGGTGCCTTCCCACCACTTGCGCCCCTTGTGGATGAAGACGATGTGCTGGCCGATTTCCATCACCGAGTTCATGTCGTGGGTGTTGATGATCGTGGTGATGTTGTATTCCTGCGTGATTTCCTGAATGAGGTTGTCGATGAGCACCGAGGTGATCGGGTCGAGGCCCGAATTGGGCTCGTCGCAGAACAGGTATTTGGGGTTGAGCACGATGGCGCGTGCGATGGCCACGCGCTTGATCATACCGCCGCTCAGCTCGGCAGGGTAGAGGTGTTCGACGTTTTCGAGGTTGACCCTCCGCAGGCAGAAGGCCACGCGGTCCCGCTTTTCGTCTTCGGGCATCGTCGTGAACAGGTCGAGCGGCAGCCGCACGTTCTCCTCGACGTTCGACGAGTCGAGCAGGGCGCCCCCTTGGAAGATCATGCCCACCTCCTTGCGGATGGCCTTTTTCTCCTTGAAGGGCAGTTCGCTGAAGCAGGTGTCGTCGTAGTAGATCGCCCCGCTGTCGATCTTGTGGAGGCCGACCAGCGATTTGAGCAGGACGGTTTTGCCCGACCCGCTGCGGCCGATGATCAGGTTGGTGATGCCCGGCGAAAATTCGGCCGTGATGTCGTCCAGTACGACGCGCCCGTCGAAGGATTTTACGATGTGTTCGGCTCGGATCATATCAGGTGAGAAGAACTTGTGTGAGGATCAGGTTGAATATCAGGATGACGATGCTGCTCACCACGACGGCCTTGGTGCTGGCCCGGCCCACTTCCAGCGAGTTGCCCTGCGCGAAATAGCCGTAGAAGCCCGATATGGACGTGATGATGAAGGCGAAGGTCGACGATTTGATGAGCGAGTAGGTGATGTAGAACGGCTTGAAGTCGTACTGGATGCCCGTGATGTAGGCTTCGGGGTTGACCGCCCCGGTGAGGATGCTCACCACGTATCCGCCCGCCACGCCGATGATCATGCTCAGGATGGTCAGGAACGGGAAGAACACCACCGTGCTGACGATCTTGGGCAGAATGAGGTAGCTGGCCGAATTGACGCCCATGATTTCCAGCGCGTCGATCTGTTCGGTGATGCGCATCGTGCCGATCTCGGAGGCGATGTTCGAGCCCACCTTGCCGGCCAGAATCAACGCGACGACGGTGGACGAGAACTCCAGCAGCATCGACTCGCGGGCGGCGTAGCCGATGAGGTATTTGGGGATGAAGGGCGATTCGAGGTTGAGGGCCATCTGGATCGTGATGACGGCCCCCATGAAGACCGAAATGATGGCCACTATTCCTATGGAGTTGAGACCCAGACTCTCCGTTTCGGCGAGAATGCGCTTGCGGTAGATGGCGGTTTTTTCGGGTTTCGAGAAAACCTTCCCCATCAGGATGAAGTACCGGCCTATGAGTTCGAACAGATTTTTCATGGCTCTTTGATCTCTTCGTAATCGACGTAGTCGCCTACGTTCGTGTTGATTTTTTTCTCCGGCGAAGCCTGCGTCCGGCTGACCGTGACGTCGCCTTCCGGTTTGCGTTCGGGGGCGTTGCGCCGCGTGCCCCAAGTGTAGGTGCGCGAGAAGCCGCCCTCGCCGAATTCGCGCTGCTTCTTGCGTATCCAGTACCCCAGCAGCAGCCTGCCGAGGAGGCCGGCCAGATAAAATCCGGCTATGATGAAAAATAAAACGGTCAGTATCATACGGTTCCGAATTGCTTGCCCGAAAATGTCCTTTGCAAAGAACGTTCCCGGAATCATGCAAAGATAACATTTAATTTCAGGAATCGCGAACGGCGGCGACCCGAACGGCCGTTCGCTCCGCTGCGTGCCGCGGCTCTCTGCGGGAGGCTGCGACCGGAGGGCGGGACGTTCGTCGTCCGTTTCGGGGAACGGTTCGGGGCGGATCGTGTGCGGATAATCCGTTTCTTTGGCTATATTTGCAGGATCGGGGCCCCGGACCGGTTCGCGGACCCCGATCGTTTATCCATCATTAAACCGAATTTCGTCTATGGAACTGACCGAACTGACAGCCATATCGCCCGTCGACGGCCGCTATCGCAGCAAGTGCGACGTGCTGGCCGACTATTTTTCCGAATTCGCCCTCATCCGCTACCGCGTGATGGTGGAGGTCGAGTATTTCATCGCCTTGTGCGAACTGCCTCTGCCGCAGTTGGCCGATGTCGACCGGAGCACGTTCGAAAAGCTGCGCGACCTGTACCGCGATTTTTCGGAAAAAGACGCCCTGCGGGTGAAAGAAATCGAGAAAACGACCAACCACGACGTCAAGGCCGTCGAGTACCTCATCAAGGGCAAGATGGACGAGCTGGGGCTGGAACGGCACAAGGAGTTCGTCCACTTCGGGCTGACCTCGCAGGACATCAACAATACGGCCGTGCCGGCCAGCCTGCGCGATGCGGCCAACGACGTCTATTATCCGCTGCTCGAACAATTGGTCGCCAAGCTCGTCTCGCTTTCGAAAGAGTGGGCGGAGATTCCGCTGCTGGCCCATACGCACGGACAGCCGGCCTCGCCGACCAAGCTGGGCAAGGAGATCGAGGTGTTCGTCGAACGGCTTGGCAAGCAGATCGCTCTGGTGCGCGCCATCCCCTCGCCGGCCAAGTTCGGCGGAGCGACCGGCAACTTCAATGCGCACGTGGCGGCTTATCCCGACATCGACTGGGTGGCTTTCGCCAACCATTTCGTCAACGACGTGCTGCATCTGGACCGTTCGCAGGTCACCACACAGATCGAGCATTACGACAATATCGCGGCCATTTTCGACAGCTTCAAACGCATCAATACGATTCTCATCGACTTCTGCCGCGACATCTGGACTTACGTCTCGATGGAGTATTTCAAGCAGCGGATCAAGGCCGGCGAGGTGGGTTCCTCGGCCATGCCGCACAAGGTCAATCCCATCGACTTCGAGAATGCCGAAGGCAACCTCGGCGTGGCCAACGCCGTCTTCGAACACTTGTCGTCGAAGCTGCCCGTCTCGCGCATGCAGCGCGACCTGACCGACTCGACGGTGTTGCGCAACGTCGGCGTGCCGGTGGCCCATACGGTGGTCGCCTTCAAGTCGATTCTCAAGGGGCTCGACAAGCTGATCGTCAACCTCGACGCCATCAACGAGGATTTGGAGAACAACTGGGCCGTCGTGGCCGAGGGCATCCAGACGATTCTGCGCCGGGAGGAGTACCCCAATCCCTACGAAGCGCTCAAGGCGCTCACGCGGACCAACAAGAGCATCGGCCGCGAGGACATCAAGAATTTCATCGAAAGCCTCGACGTGGCCGAGAACGTCAAGGAGGAGCTTCGCGCCCTTTCTCCGCAGACGTATACCGGCGTCTGGAAATATTAGGCCCGGAATTTGTACGGCTGTGGTTATCAAACCTTCAAATAAGAAAGCGATGAAAAAGTACAAATGCGAAGTGTGCGGGTATATCTACGACCCGGAAAAAGGCGACCCGGATAACGGCATCGAACCCGGAACGGCTTTCGAAGACCTGCCCGAAGATTGGGTTTGCCCGTTGTGTCAGGAAGGCAAGGAAGTGTTCGAGCCCGTAGACTAAGGCCGGTGCCGCGCCTTGTCGCGCCGATGAAAAAACGAAACGGAGGCCGTTTCCCATGTAGGGAGAACGGCCTCCGTTTTTCGTACCGGTGCGGACGGGCTGCCGGGGCTTGCGGGAGGGCGGCGTTTTTCAGGTGTATTTTCTTGAGTCGTCCGTGGGCGCCCGCCGCGCATTCGGGCCCGAATGCGCGGCGGGCGCTCGGAGTCGGAATGCTGAAAAGGGATGGCCGGGCCGCCGGTGTTTCGTTGCGGAGGATCGCGGGCGAAAGGTGCCGGGACGGGGCCGTGCTGCCGGTCGGGTTCCGACGACCGGGAGGGGACTGCATATTGCATCGGTATGGCGACAAAAGCGGGCGCTTGCCGAACGTATGGCCGGGAACGTGCGGGCGGTCCGGAATTTCGGCCGGGGCGTTCGTTTGTTTTCGGCGTTTTTCGTCTCGTTCGTCTTTTCGCGAGGCGCCGGAGCGAAAGACGGCGCGTTCGAACGCCGTTTTCTGCGTCCGGATTTTCCTCCCTCGAAGCAAAAGAACGACTGCGACGGGATGCCGATGTTCTCTCGTATGAAAATATTTTCGTCCTGTTTCGTTCGGTGCGGTTCGCCGAAATCGGATGCGGGATTTCCGATTCGGCCGGCGTTTTCGTATCTTTATCCGAATCTTATCTTGTCGATGGCATGGAACTGTATGTATTGATCCGGAAGGCCCGGCAGAAGGTCGGATCGGAAATCCGTCTTCTGCAACGCGATGTCGACATCGCACGCGGGAAAAGAGGATTCCGCAAGCTGCTCGAAGAACAGAAAGCCTTTTGCGACGGCGCGGAAAAGGAATTCGGCGACCGGACCGTCGCGGGGCCGATCATCGTGTCGGCCCATGTCCATGCGCTGCGTCCGCTCCCGGACGGCACGTTCGTCGAACGGCCCGGCGTTTCCGATGCGTGGCGGGCGGTCCGGTTGCTGCCGGATCGCTCTCCGGTGTACGAAACGAGCGGAGGGGCGGCGCTCCCTTCTTCGCTGTCCGGAAATGGAGAGCCTGCTGCGTGCGATGAGGTTTTCGGCGAGGGCGGTCGGGAGTCGTCCGAAAGCGGTTCGTGCCGGAAAGACGATCCGGCGAGTCCCGGTCCGGACCGGTCGGAGGGCCGGTAATGCGATTGTCCGGACTGTCGCGTGGAATGGACGCTTCGTTCGGGGCAGAAAACATGCCGCCTCCGGGACGGAGATCGTCCGACGGTGTCCGGCACCGGGCGTTCGTCGCCGTGCGGACACGAACTCTCCTCTCTGTGGCAGGCAACCGGGTTTCGTCCGGCCGGCAGGCGGCTGCGGGCGCACTTTTTCCGGATCGTCTCTTTTCATGCGGTCCGGCGCACCGGCTCTTTCGAAAAAGTAACGGACTTGGGGGGAGGGCGGTTCGTCTCGACGGTCGCCCGTTGTCCGACAGGTTGCGTCACGGCGACTCGATTCCTGCCGAACGTTGCCTGCCGTTGCGGCTTTCCGTTCGGCTGCCTCTTTGCGAAAGAGAATGGATGCCGATAAGGCAATGACAGGCTTGCCGTACCGCCGTTTCGGGCGGTATCGGTCGGAGCGGCTTTCTTTTCTCGCGGCGGGCGGTCGCGCATGCCGATCGGCTGCTCCGCTTCCCTGTTTCGGCAGGGCTACCGTCTTTCATCCGGAAATCGGGTTCGTGCGGGTTTTCCGTCGGGACATCGAAATCGGGGTGGCGTTTTATGCTGGAAAGGAGGTTTGCACCCTGCCGCTGCCGTCCTTGCTGTTTCTTAAGGGGAACGGTTACGGGAAATCCGAATCCGATGCCTGTCCGGATTCCCCGCAGGCCTCTTTTTACACTTACATGTCGACGGTGTTGGAGCCCGGTCTTAAGCGGACGCTCCTGCCGTTCCAGACGAACGTCCCGCCGAGGTGGCCGGGCAGTTCGACGCGGCCCCGGATGCGTTTACCGTCCCGTTCGAGTTCGACGGCGATGAGGCCCTGCGGGTGCGGAACGGTGCCCCGCAGTCGCTTCAGGCGGCCGGGGTGCGGCGCGATGCGGACGGAGGCGAAACCGGGAGCAGAGGGTTCGATGCCGCACACCGTGGCCAGCAGGTCGTAGTTGGGGCTGGAGCTCCATGCGTGGCAGTCGGAGCGTGTCGGTTCCGGCGTTTCGGCGAACGTCGATAGACCGATGTCGATCATCCGTTGCCACGGGCCGAGCATATCGACGTAGCGGTCGGCCAAGCCCGTCTTTTTCAGTGCCCGGATCAGGTAGAACTTATAGTAGAATGTCGTCTGAGTGACGGACGGATCGCCGGTGATCGTTTCGAACACCCTGTGCTGGTCTTTGGGTGGGATCGCGTCCGTCAGAATACCCATGATGTTGGCGTGCTGGCTATATGTCTCGCCGCCGATGCAGTCTCTAAGCAGGCCCCGTTGCGGGTCCCAGCAGTTTTCGTAGACGCTGGCGGTGAGCCGGCGACTCAGCGATGCGTAGTCCTTCGCTTCGTTCTTTTTGCCGAATCGTTCCATCAGCTCCGCCGCGTCGCACAGTGCCGAGGCGAAGTGGAGCGTCGTCACGGCCGGTCCCGACGACGAACTTTCGGGCGCTACGCCCCGCTCCCAGCCCTCGGCCCAGTCCGTGAAATTCCAGTGGGGCATGCCGCTGCGCAGCATGCCGGTCTGCGGGTCGATATGGCGTTCGAACCATTCGACGACCGAGCGGATGCCGGGCAGAAACTCGGCCACGAAGGCGTCGTCGTCGCGGTGCATCCAGTAGTCGTGGACCATGGCGATCCAGTAGAGCGAGAAGGGCGGGATGTATTGCGGCTTGTGGCTCGGATAGCGGCTGGCGGTGATGCCTTCGAACGAGCGCGAGAGGTCGAACATCCGGATCGCCTTGCGGACGAGTCTGTCGTCGCCCGAAACGTACAGCGAGATGAGGGCCTGTATGCGGGTGTCGCCGGCATACTGGAGCTGTTCGTAATAGGGACAGTCGAAATAGGTTTCATGGGCGCAGAGCCGGGCCGTGTGCCAGCCTGTCCGCCATATTCCGTCCAGCGAGGGATCGTCGCTCGCGAACGAGCCGCGCACTTCGAACGGATAGCCGGTGTAGATGCCGTAGAAGTCCTCGACGGTCAGCGGTTCCCCGGCCGTTTCGATGTCGAGCTGGACGTAGCGGTAGGTCTTGAACCACAGCGGGGCGAACGTCCGGTCCGCTTGGCCGTCGGGGATGAACTCGTCCGCCAATCCGCGGACGGTGCGGCCCTCCGTTTTGTTGCGGTCGCCCTTGCCCCGTTCGTCGAACAGCGCTTCGGCATAGGTGACGCGGATGCGGCTGCCTTCGCCTCCGGAGACGGTCAGCCGGGGATAGGCCGTCGTGAGGTGCCCCTGATCGAGCAGGATCGAACAGCGCGTCCCAGCGGGAATGCGCAGCGGGGCCGTGCCCGAAAGGAAGTCGGTCATTTCGGAAAGCCCCTCGTACCGCCGGACCGAGCGCAGGCGTTGCGGGGTCTCCTCCATCATCGGGATGTCGCGCGGGGTCAATATCCGGTCGGTTTCGCCGTAGCCCCACGCTCCGTAGGTTTTCCCTTGCGAGAAGCCCGATGCGGCACTCCATGCGCCGTCGTCGAATCCGGGCCGTTCCCATCCCCACGGATAGCGTCTCCCGTCGATGCGGTCCTGAGCGCCGACGTAGCCCGCTTCGGGAAAATCGAACAGCGGGGCAAAGGCTTCGTCCCGGAGAACGCGCCAGCTCCCGTCGCTGTTGACGATGTCTTCGGAGGGCGTGTCGCCCTGTACGATGAGGCCGCTTTGCAGGCCGATCTGGGCTCCGGGGCTCAGCGCGCCCATATTCCACACCGTGACGGCCAGCACGTTCTCGCCCGCTTCGAGCAGCGGGGCGATGTCCACCGTCTCGTAATACCACCGGTTCAGGTCGCCCCGTGCGGGACCCCAGCAGGCCTCGACGCCGTTGACGTAGAGCCGGTAGCGGTTGTCGGCCGAAATGTTGACGACGAACCGATCGGGCTTGTCTTTCAGCGTGAACGTTTTGCGGAAACGGTAGACGCCGTAGTCGAACGGCGAAGAGGCTCCGTCGCAGATCCATCGGGCTTGCCACGTCCCTTTCAGCTGGCGTTCGTCAGGCGTTTGCAACGGCAGCGATGCGCGGAGCGGGGTGCTCAGCAGACCGGCGAAGAGCAGTAAAGGCAGGAGTAGGAGGTTTTTCATGGCGGTCGGGTCGGGTTAGGATCGGACCGCGAAACGCGGCCCGGATAAACAAATATAGGCATTCGCGACGGAAGAATCGCTCTCCGCTCCGGATTTTTATCGCCGGAAGGATTAATTTGCTCGCTTCCCACGATTTAGGCAGGAAATTTGGAAGGGATACATGTGACGGGCGGCGCGAAGGCTCCGAAAGCCTCGGATCGTCCGTCGCAGAAATTTATCGAATCGAAACAGTCAATTTTTTAACGGTTTAAAATTATGAAGTACATTTATCTGATGCTGGCCGCCACGCTGATCGCCGTGTCCGCCTCTGCCCAAAGTCCTCGAAACGAAATGGAAAGCCGCCACGAGGAACGTGTTCAACAACGCGATATCCGTCACCAGAACGATCTGAAATTCATGGATTCCGTCGTGCTGAGCCGTAACTTTCAGTTCAATCCCGACCGCTTCCAGCAGGAACCCGCCGGCATGATGCACTCGATCTACGGCATTCAGTACATGCTCGCCATCCGTGATAACTATATGGACATCGATATGCCGTACATCGCCGGCAGCGTTCCTCCCTACCGGTTGAAGATCATCAACTACATTACGTTCGACATGCAGAACTACGCGGCCGTGCAGGACGAAGACGGCTGGACCGTATCTTTCTCGTCCAACCTCTACACCGGCAATAAATATACCTTTACGCTGAAGATCTATTCGATCACCCGCGAAGGAGTGCTCAACATCGCGTCGGACGCTTTCCCGACGGTGACCTATTACGGATCGGTACAGGCCATCTATTAGAAGACCTGCCGTAAAAGCGTGCGACGATGAAGATGAAACTGACGATGATTCTGGCGATGTGGCTTTGGGGTGCGGGTCTGGCGGTGCCCGCATCCGCCGCCACTCCCGACGGGGGGGCGCTTCCCGACGGGAAACCCCTCGCCGAGCGCCGGCAGCGCCGTGCCCTCGAACGGGAAGAGCGGCAGCGCCGGTTCGAAATGCGGCTCGACTCGCTGGCCTCGTCGGGCGAGTTCCAATTCCTGCCCATCAGCATGGAACAGGAGCCCGACGGCAGTCTGCAGATGATTAATAATTACTATTATTACATCGGGATTTTCAAGTCCGATCTGCAGGTGCATATTCCTGTCATGCGGGGGAAAGTCGTCGAATACCCCGTTATCGCGAATTTCGATACCGACCGCGTGTTCGATTTCCAGACCTCGCAGACCAAGTTCGGCTGGGAAACCTCGTTCAGCGCCGAGGACGGCAAGGGGAACGTCTATACGTTCAACTTCAACGTCTATACGGCTACCGGCGAAACGGTGCTCGATCTGAGAACGGGGCCCTATTCGATCAAATACATCGGGTCGATCGTGCCCAACGAGGTCGAGGCGGGCGTGCCTTAACGTCGCTCGGAGCCCGGAGGCGGGAAGGCTTTCCCGTCCGTTCGAATCGAAGGCCGTCTCCCCTCGGGGAGGCGGCTTTCGTGCGTGCGGTCGTTCGGGGGCGGAGCGGAGTCCTGACTGGCGATTTTTCGGGCGCCGCATGCCGGTGCGTGCGGACTGTGCATGCGGTTGGGCGGGCGGGGCAGGCGGAATTTTCCGGGACGGGTTGCAAAGTCGCGGCCGTTGTGTAATTTTGGCGGCGGAATGGAAGACAGGGAATATGCGGCCCCGGAGGCCTGTGAGCGGATGAATCGGTTAGGGCGGTCGCGGCGGCCTTTTCTGTTCGTGGCGGACTATGCGCTGCGGCGATGCCGGGTGTTTCCCGGTCCGGAGATCGATGTCCGGCAGGTGCGGTTCCGGTTTCCGGAGGCGACGAACGATGCGGCAGGGCCGGTGCCGGGAAGCGGCGAGCCGTTGGAATGGGAGGCTTCTCCCTGTTCGTACGAGCGCTATGCGGAGGCTTTCGGCCGGGTGACGGCCCATCTGCGCCGGGGCGATTCCTATTTGGTCAATCTGACCTGCTCCACGCCGGTGCGCTGCAACCTCTCGCTCGGTGAACTGTACGAGCGTTCGGAGGCCAAATACAAGTTGTTGCTGGACGACCGTTTTCTCGCCCTTTCGCCCGAAACGTTCGTGCGGATCGCCCCGGACGGGACGATTTCGTCTTGCCCGATGAAGGGGACCGTCGATGCGGCGCGGCCGCAGGCGGAGCGGTGGATTCTCTCCGACGGGAAAGAGGCTGCCGAGCATGCGACGATCACGGACCTCATCCGCAACGACCTGAGCCGCGTGGCCCGCGACGTGAGCGTCGAGCGTTACCGTTATGTCGACCGGGTGGAGACCCATCGGGGTGCTTTGCTTCAGGTCAGCTCCGAAATCCGCGGCCGGCTGCCGGACGACTGGCGCTCGCATTTGGGCACGATCCTTTTCGAGCAGTTGCCCGCCGGGTCGGTGACCGGGGCGCCGAAGCGGCGCACGCTGGAGATCATCGCCGGGGCCGAAGACTACGATCGGGGCTATTATACGGGCGTGGCCGGGTGGTTCGACGGCGAGAGGTTCGACAGCGGCGTGCTCATCCGCTGTCTGGAGCGGACGCCGGACGGTCTTCGCTTCAAAAGCGGCGGCGGCATCACCGCCAAGAGCGACTGCGCCGCCGAGTATCGGGAAATGATCGAGAAAATCTATGTGCCGCTGCGTTGAGACGATCCGTCTGTGCGACGGACGGTGGGACGACCTTTCGCCCCATGATCGGCGGATGGACCGCACGCGCCGGGAACTGTTCGGTGCGACGGAGCCGTTGTCCCTACGACGGGTCCTGACCGAAGCCGTGGGCGGCGGATGCCCGCCGGGAGTCGTCAAGGTGCGGGTGGAATACGACCGGCAGTTGCGCGGCGTGGAGCTTCTGCCTTATCGGCGTCCTGATATCCGTTCGCTGGCGCTGGTCTGCGACGATACGATCGACTACGGATATAAATTCTGCGACCGCAGCCGGCTCGACGCGCTGCGGGCTTCGGTGCCGGAGGCCGACGACGTATTGATCGTGCGGCGGGGGCTGCTCACCGACAGCTCGTTCTGCAATATCGCCCTGCTGAGGGAGGACGGCCGGTGGATCACGCCGGAGAGGCCGCTGCTGGCGGGTACGATGCGGGACCGGTTGCTCGAAAGCGGCGTACTGCGGCCGGGTACGATCCCTGCCGACGAGCTGCATGCTTACCGCCGCATCGCGCTGTTCAATGCGATGAACGGGTGGGGGACCCTCTGTTTGGGCATGGAGGCGCTGTCGGACGGACGTTGAGACGCCGCTCGGCGGAAAGGGCTTGTTCGGAGCGGCCGCCTGCGGAGAAGGCGACGGTTTGGGGAGGGCTGCCGTCGCCAGTAGCCCGGTTCGTAAGCGTGGGTTCGGTTCCGGGACCGGTTTTATCCTCTATGCAATGTGAAAATTTATCGGTGTGCCGACCGTTCCTTCGCCGAACCGGCCGCGTCCGCCGTATCGCACTTCGATGTTCTTTCGGTCGCCGGCACACGGGGTATTCCGCTGTATATGCGTTTCCGGAAGTTCGGCGGCGGGGACTCATGGCGTAGCGGTCCGCATGCGGCCGAAGCCGGAGGGATGGGGCTGCCTCCAGGAGCGCTCGCGGGCGAATCCGTTCCGGAACAGGCGGTTCCCGTTCGATGGCGAGGTCCTTTCCGATTGTTCGGGAGGGAAGAACGACGATGCGGCGAAGCGTGCGGGATGTCGTTTCGGCCCGGTTGTCGGACGAAAGATGCGTCGGTCGCCGGGCGTTTCTTTTCTGCGGCGCAGGGCCGGGCTCCGTTTCGTATCGTTGTCATGGAAAACCGGCGAGGAAAGGACGTGCCGGAACTCCTCGGAGCCGCACCGGCATCGCGGTTCTGCGGCATTGCGTGCCCGGTAAGGGACGAGTGCGGGGGCGAAAGGCGGAACGCGCGTCCCGTTCGAAAAGAAAAGGCGGGGCAGGATCGCGGAAAGGGCCGGCGGAAAACCGGAGAAAGGCCGAAAGACGACCGCCTGCGATGCGAACCTTGGATGGAGTCGGGGCGTTACGGCCGGCGCGATTCCGTGGCGGGGGCGTTTCCGCCGGGAGCGCGTTCCGAAGTTTCTTTTGCGTCCGAAGGGTGTTCGGATGCCTCCTGTGCGGCTTTCGGTGCTGGTTCTTTTTCCGGTTTCGGCGTTTCCTTCATGGGCGAGCAGCCCAGACGGATCGACACGGGCATGCCCCGCCGCGCCGGCGTGCCCGGCCGGACGGATTGCCATTCGACCCGCCCCACGCCGCTGACGGAGACGAGCAGGCCGTTGCGCTCCAACAGATACACGGCCTCTTTGAGCCCCATGCCCACGACCGAGGGCACGAGACCCGACGTCTCGTCGTATTCGTGGTAACGGACGATGCCCGCCGAATCGACGGCTTCGATCTCTTTCCAATCCTTTTCCCGGCGATGTCCGTCGTAGGGGACGTCGAAGCGGTAGGCGATTTCGCGGATTTCGTCGACCTTTCCGGCCTTGATCTGCGGCCGCTGGGCGATTTTCCCCGTCTTGTTTTTCGATACGGGCGACTGCCATTCCGTGTTTTTGGCATAGACCCGGTCGGCGATGGCCTTGAGCACCGGACCGGCCAGCGAGGCGCCGTAGTAGGTCCGGCGGTGTCCGGGACCGTTGTAGGTCTTTACGGCGACCAGACAACTGTATTTCGGATCGTCTTCGGGAAAATATCCCACCATCGTAGCCAGATATTGCCGGCCGCCGTTGCGGTCCATGTAGCCTCCGCGGTCGAACGGAATCTGGGCGGTTCCCGTTTTGCCGCCGATTTTGTAGTAGGGGCTTTTGAGCACGCGGCCCGTGCCTTCCTCCACGACGCCCCGCATCGCGGCCCGCACCGCTTCGAGCGTCTCTTGCGATGCGATCGAGGGGACCATCACGTGCGAACGATAGGTGCGCAACGTCTGGCCGTACTGGCGCAGTTCCTTGACCAGCAGCGGGCTGACCATCTTCCCGTCGTTGGCTACGGCGTTGTAGAACGTCAGCGTCTTGAGCGGAGTGAGGCGCAGCGCATAGCCGTAGGACATCATCGTCAGCGTCGTGCCGTTCCACCACTTGCTGTCCGTGCGGTGGATGACGGGGCGCTGCTCGCCCGCGATCTGCAGATCGAGCGGCCGGTCCAGTCCCATCTTGCAGAGATGGCCGACGAACTTTTCCGGCTTGTCGCGGTAGTATTTGTTGACGGCCAGCGCGAACCCGATGTTGGACGATTTCTCGAACACGCCCTTGAGGGTCAGTTTGCCGTAGCCGTGCGTGTCGTTCACTTTGGCCCGGCCGATGACGGCCTTGCCGTTGCCCGTGTCGAACTCTTCGTCCAGCGAGGCGCCCGCGTCGTCGAGCAGCGTGATGAGCGAGGCGAGCTTCTGGGTCGATCCCGGTTCGAGGTTCATGCCGATGGCGTAGTTGAAATCCTCCACGATCCGCCCCGGTCCGCGGCGCGTGAGGTTCGTCATGGCGCGGATCTCTCCCGTGGCGACTTCCATCAGGATGGCCGTCCCCCAGTCGGCCTGCATCTCTTCGAGGTGTTCCCTCAGGGCTTTTTCGGCCACGTCCTGAATGTCGACGTCGAGCGTCGTCACCACGTCGATGCCGTCCACCGGATCGACGTTCATCTCGTCGGGCACGGGAATGCGGAAGCTGCCCGATATGCGCTGCATCATCACCTGCCCGTCCACGCCCCGCAGGATGCTGTCGAAAGCGCCTTCGATGCCCACTTTCGTCCCGGTCTGGTTGACGCTGCCGATCGTTCGCGAGGCCATCGCGCCGTGCGGTTTGAGCCGTCTGTTGCCCGGTTCGGCGATCATGCCGCTCCGGTTGCGTCCTAAACGGAAAAGCGGGAAGCGTTCGATTTCTTTTATTTCCAGATGATTCACCTTGCGGGGGGCGATCCGCTTGTACCGGTTCTTGGCTTTGTTGCGGTGCGCCTCGACGAGCATCTGCTTGTAGGCGGCCTTGCTTCTGTCGCCGAAAAAGCCGGACAGGCACAGCGCCAGCGAATCGACGTGGCGGTCGAAGACCGAATCGACCAGCCCGTGTGCGGCGAAGTCCATGCGGAGTTCGTATTCGGGTACCGAAGTGGCCAGAATACGGCCGTCGCAGGCCAGTATGTCGCCCCGGTCGGCTTCGATGCGCTCCCGTGCGTAGGTGATCGTCGTGCCTCTGCTGCGCAGCGCGTCGCCTTGGGGACCGTATTGCAGATAGAGAATCTTGCCGGCGATGAGCAGCCCCGCCCCGAAGAACAGGATGTAGAGCACCCGCACCCGGTGGAAAATGCCTTTTTTTATGTCGGTCCTGCCGTCCTTCATGGCCTATTTGTCGATTATTTTGGGCGGGGCGACGGACTCGTCGAGCGGGATGCCCCGTTCTTCGAGCCGGCGGAGGATTTCGCTCCGGCGGGTGGAGATCATCCGCAGCGAAGAGACGGTGAGCGACCGGGCCCGAAGTTCCTTGACCTGTGCGGTGAGTTTTTCGTGGCGGCGGTGCAGCTTTTGGATGTGGAACCCGTTGGCGATGTAGAGGAACATCAGCACGGCCGTGAAAAGGACGTAAGGATACTGCCTGCGCACCTCGGCGCGGGTAAGGATGCTTCCGGAGAGAATCTGTCCGACGTAGCGTTCCAGTCGGGACGGGCCCTGCAGGGGCTCTGCCTCGAAGGGCGGATCGTCGCCGTCGGCCGCGGCCGGAGCGGCGGGGCCGTCCGCTTCTTCCTCCCCGGAGGAAAACGGGGCAGCGGGACTTTCCGGAAACGGGTCCGTTTCCGAGTGCTCGGTCGTTTCGAAAGGGTTTTCGGGTTCGTACATCGTTTCGGGGTGATTTCCGAACAAAAATAATGTTTTTTATCGGAACCGCGCAGTTCCCGCTGCCGTTTCGCTGCGTTTTGTCGTTCGGTCGCGCAGCAGTCGCCGTCCCTACAGGACGATACGCCGTGCGGCCCGCAGAACGATCCCGGATTCTCGTGCGCTGCCTTCGGCGGGAGGGTTCGCCGAATGCTCCGCCGGAGGCTCCGAACGGGGAAGGATGGAGGGGCCTGCGACATGCCGGCCGAGAGTCTGCGTGTCCGATGCGGTGGGGGCGTGCCGTTGCGAACGGTCGTTTCTCCGGTTTCGGAAACATGTGGGGCCAGTCGTATGTCCGGACGTGCGATTGAGAGGAAGGGTTTCCCCGTCGTTCCGCTGCATCGTGCCGGTGTCCGGCCGTCACCGGATCGGTGTCCCGGTGCGGTTCGTGGCGGCCGCCCGCATGCGGAAGGGTGGAATTTCCGGAGAGCGTGTCGCCGGGAGCGTGCGGCGCACGACTCGTTGGGCAGGCTGTTTTGTCGCGGCCGGGAATATCGTTTCGCGGTGACGGGACGGAAGATGCCGTTCGTTGCGGCGATATGCGTGACGGGCGTCCCGGTTCGGGTTTTTGCGGGGAATGGCTCCGGCCGCCTTGCGGAAGAATCGGCCGGTCCCGTTCTTCGGCTCCGGCGTGTCGGGTCCGGACCTGCTCCCTTGCGAAACGGTTCCGGCATGCCGGAGCGTTTGCGGTGCCGAGGACGGAGAACGACAGGGCCAAAGGGCCGAAGATTTTATGTTTTTTCGCATGCGGTCCGACGGGATGCGGATCGTTTCGCAAAAGGCATTATATTTGCATCGTACAGAAACCGATCTGCCGAATCGAAAATGAAGCGTTTGTTCGCATATCTCGTAGGGTCTTGCCTCCTCTTTGCCGCGCTGTGGCATTCGGGGGCGGCCTCCGCTCTGTCCGAAAGTCGTTCGGACGGGGACGATGTCCGTTGCGAAAGCCTCTGCGAGGCGTGCGGTCTGCACGAATGGTACCGTCTGGTCGCCGAGTCGTGGCAGAGCGATGTGCCTCCCCTCGCGGCCGGCGTGCACGCTTCTTTCGCGGCGGCGGCCGTGCCCCGTCTGCTCTGCCGGGGACGGGATGTCGTTCAGGCGGTTTCGCCCCGTCTTTTTCTTACGGAACATCCGGCCGTCCGGCTTGATGTCCAGCGCCGCGACAGGGACCGTATGCGTGCGGGGCTTGCCCGGTCGGGCCATTATGTGCTGGCGCTGCGTAAGATCGTCGTTTAGCGGTTCGTTCTTCGAGGTTTCCTGTCCGTAAGGCGGATGCGGAGACTTCGTGCCGTGCGCCCCGTGCGTTCGCGGCTCTCCCCGCCGGTCGGGGAAAGGCGGGCGTGTGCCCGTACACCGTAATTATTTCGAACGAACCCTAAATCCATCCGAATTATGAATCCATTCGAATCCATAGACGATATGCTGTATCGTTCGGCGGACGGCGAAGTCGTGCGCCGCAGAAAAAATCCTCTTTTGCCTCTGCTCGTAGGAATAGCGGGCGGCGCACTGGCCGTATGGAGCCTCCACGCCTCCTCGCTGGCCGAGCGGCCCGACCTCTCGTCCATGCTGATGCTCTTGGGCGGAATCGCTGCGCTGGCCGGCCTCGTTAAGGCCGCGATGAACATCGCTTCGTCGGAGCCGGTGTTCGGCCCGACCGGCGAGCGGATCCGGCGCATCGAACTTTTCTACGACGCGGCCGACAAACCGGCCCTCTGTGCCGCCGTCCGTGCGGCCGATGCCGGAGCCCTCTCCCGTATTCCACGTACGGGAACTTCGGGTGCCGTCCTGATGACGGTCTATGCGACCGGCAGCGGCACTTTCGCCATGGCGCAGGTCGCCGAATACATTCCCCACGCCTTCGAACCGGTGACCGATGCGGTCCGGTTCGACGCAGAACAGGGCCGGGCCGTGGCGGCGGTGATCTGACGACGACGCCCGGAGGAACGGTAACGGGAGGCTGCTCTTCGACGGGCGGCCTCCCGTGTTTTCGGGCGGGGCGTATCGGAAGCGCCTCCGGATATGGAGCCGGCGGCCCGTCTCCGGGGGGCGGGAATGCCTTTGCGGGGCGATTTTTCCGCGTCGCGCGTCGTGTTTTCCGTTCCGAATGAAAGATAAAAAAGCTACTTTTGTCCGTTGTATCGGAACCAATGTTGCGGGGGGAATGGTCGTCGCGGTGAAATATATTCTGATCGTGCTGGTCGTCATGTTGTTGCTCTGTACGGTGAGCTACATCGGCGTTCCCGTATACCGTTTCGACCGCGGTCGCGCTTTCCGCGGGGACCGCATCTACGATCCCTATGCGGACGTCGTGCCGGGGCAGTGGCGCAAGGCCAATTTCCATGCCCACCAGAGCGAGAAACCCAAGTGCGACTATTCCGTCGATCGGATGGTGGAGGCCTATCGCCTCAACGGGTACGACGTCGTCGGCATCGCGGACCATCAGAAAATCAACCTCGGCGGGGCCGACCGGCCGGGATTCGTCCCGACTTACGAGCACGGCTACGGGCTCAACCGCGTGCACTTTCTGCTGCTGGGCGCCCGCAAGGTGTCGTGGCGCGACTATCCGGTGATGCTCTCTTTCTCGCAGATGCAGTTCAAGCTGGCCTGTCTGAGACCGCAGGCCGAGCTCGTCGCGCTGAACCATCCGGGGCAGGCGCGGTGGATCGACCATCGGGTCTACGACCGGCTGCGGGGGTACGACCTGTTGGAAATCAATCCCGAAACGGGGCCAGAACGCTCCGACGTCCATTGGGATGCGGCCCTCTCGGCGGGCATTTATTCGACGCTCGTGGCCAACGACGACGCCCACAGCATCACCGAGCGGGAGTCGTGGTTCCAGCGCTGCTTCACGATGCTCAATACGCCGACTCTCGAACGCGGGGACCTGTTCGCCGCGCTGAAAAAGGGCTGCGCCTACGGAGTCTATGTGCCGGCCGAGGTCAATCTGCGGGAGCGTCCGCACGCCGGTCTGCCGCGTATGGAGCGACTCGGCCTGTGCGGCGACACGATTGTCCTGCGGCTGGACCGTCCGGCCCGGTCGGTCCGGTTCGTCGGGCAGCAGGGACGGCTGTTGAGCCGGACGGCAGATTCCGATACGGGCCGTTACCGTTTCGCCGAAAACGATGCCTATGTGCGGGTCGTGGCCGAGTTCGCCGACGGCGTGACGCTCTATTTCAATCCGTTCGTCCGGACGCCCGACGGAATCCGCCCGGAGAATGTCTTCGTTCCCGATGTCGATTATCCGCTTACGATATTGTCCCACTCGCTGTGGCTGGCGCTGACGGCCGGACTGGGACGGTTGCTGCTCGCGCTTTGCGGCCTGCGAGGCTTCCGTCCGTATCCGGGACGGGTGCCGGCCGCGGTGCTGCGACACCAGTTCTGATTGCCCTATGTCCCATCTCGATCCTGTGATCTCCGATCTTGCGCTGATTCTCGCCGTGGCGGGAATCACGACGCTGATTTTCAAATGGCTCAAACAACCCGTCGTGCTGGGCTACATCGTGGCCGGTTTTCTGTGCAGCGGGAACTTTCTCTTGGAGGGGGTCTCCGACATGGCCAATGTGGACCTGTGGGCCGAAATAGGTATTATATTCCTGCTTTTTTCGCTGGGGCTGGAGTTCAGCTTCAAAAAGCTGGTCAATGTGGGCGGCCCCTCGCTCGTAACGGCGCTGGTCATTCTCGTCGGGATGATGTGCACGGGGTTCATGGCCGGCCGCATGCTGGGCTGGACCTCGACGGACAGCATTTTTCTGGGCGGCATGCTCTCCATGTCCTCGACGACGATCATCATCAAGGCGTTCGACGATCTGGGGCTGAGGAACCGGAAATTCACCTCGCTGGTCTTCGGCGTACTCGTCGTCGAAGACCTGTTCGCCGTCGTGCTCATGGTGCTCTTCTCCACGCTGTTCATGCAGCGGGCCGTCGAGAATCTGGCCATCGGGACCCAGTTGTTCAAGTTCGTGTTTTTCCTCGTGCTGTGGTTCGTCGTGGGCATTTACCTCATTCCCACCTTCCTGAAAAAGGTCCGGAGGTTCCTCAACGAGGAGACGCTGCTGGTCGTTTCGCTGGGGCTGTGTCTGGGCATGGTCGTCGTGGCCACCTATGCCGGATTCTCGGCGGCGCTCGGTGCGTTCATCATGGGGTCGATTCTGGCCGGCACGACGCAGGCCGAGCGCATCGCCAGGATCACCGCTCCGGTCAAGGACCTCTTCGGGGCGGTGTTTTTCGTCTCCGTGGGGATGCTCGTCGAGCCGGCCATGCTCGTGGAGTACATCGTACCGATCGTCTTTCTGACACTGGTGGTGGTTCTGGGACAGATTTTCTACGCCACGCTCGGCTTTCTGGTGGCGGGACAGAACCTCAAGATCGCGTTGCAGTCGTCGTTCTCGCTGGCCCAGATCGGGGAGTTCGCCTTCATCATCGCTTCGCTGGGTCTGACGATGGGGGTGACCAGCTCGTTCCTCTACCCGGTGGCCGTGGCCGTGTCGGTCGTCACGACGTTCACCACGCCGTTCATCATAGGACTGGCCGATCCGGCCTACCGGCGGCTCGACCGATGGATTCCCTGTCGTATCAAAAGGCTGCTGTCACGTTACGGAGCGGGCTCGCAGACCGTCAATAACGAGCGGGAGTGGATGTCGCTGCTCAAGAAATCGCTGCTCAATATCGCGCTTTATTCGGTGTTGCTGGGCGGGATCGTCTGGGTCTCGTCGAGCTATTACACCCCTTTCGTCGAACGGCGCTTCGAGGGGTTCGCGGGCCGGCTGATCGCCACGACCACGACGATCATCTTCATGTCGCCGCTTTTGTGGGCGCTGGCCGTGCGCCATCTCAACCGACGCCTGTTCGTGCCGCTGTGGAACGATCCGCGGTTCAATCACGGTCTGATCGTGTCGCTGGTCGTGCTGCGCTTTCTCGTGGCATGGATGTTCGTGATGACGGTGGTCGCCCATCTGGGCGCGTTCCGCTGGGGCACGGCGATCGTTTTCGTGTGCTTCGTGCTGTTCATGGCGCTGTTCTGGAAGCGCATCAAGCGGGGATTCCTGCGGTTCGAAGGCCGGTTTTTCGCCAACCTGAACGAACAGGAACTCAGTACGGTCGTCCGCACGGCCCGTTCGACGGCCAAATTCCTCCATCAGGCCCGCATGACCGTTTCGGGAGACAGTCCGCTCGTGGGCAAGAGTTTCCGCGAGCTCGACCTGAGGGTCCATTACGGCGTGACGGTCGTCTCCCTGCTCCGCGGCAGCCATCGGATCAATGCCCCGAAGGCCGAAACGGTCTTCATGCCGGGGGACCGCATTTCGGTCGTGGGTACCGACGAGCCGTTGCGGCGTTTCGCCGGCGTCGCCGAGACGGTTCCCGCGCCGGAGGACCGGGAGGAGGCGGTGATGTACCAGTTCTCGGTGGGCGAGCGGTCTGTGCTCGTCGGCATGACGGTCTCGCAGTTCGGCATGATGTGCCGCGAGGAGTGTCTCATTATCGGCATCGAACGCAGCGACGGGACCTATGTCGAGCCGTTGGGTCTGGTGCGCTTCATGCCCTACGATATGGTGTGGGTCGCCGGCGACAGGGAGACCATCGGCCGCATTCTCGTCGGTACGAAAGAGCCCGGCGGGGAGGGCGGGTGCGCTGCCGGGCGCAGAGGACTGTCCCGCAGGTAGATGTCCGGATGCGAGGGCGGCCGCGGCGCGGAAGGCGGGCCGTTTTGTCGATAAGATGTCGATTAAATGCAGGTATATTTTTTATTTCTGCATCCTAAAAGCGTACTTTTGTACATTGGATAAAAATGTGCGGCATGCTGGAAGATCTTTTGAAAGATACCGAAGTGATTGCGATAGAGGGCGACCCTTCCGTCGGAATCGACTCGCTGACGTTCGACTCGCGGGAAGCGGGTCGCGGAACGCTTTTTTTCGCCACGCGCGGAACGCGCACGGACGGACACCGTTTCATCGACTCCGCCGTGGCGCAGGGAGCGTCGGCGGTCGTTTGCGAGGAGCTGCCCGAACGGCTCGATCCGGCGGTGACCTATGTGCGGGTGGCGGATTCGTCGGTGGCGCTCGGCCGCATCGCCTCGGCCTTCTACGGCCATCCGAGCCGGCGGCTGCGACTGGTCGGCGTCACCGGAACCAACGGCAAGACGACGACGGCCACGCTGCTCTACGACCTGTTCCGCAAGCTGGGCTATAAGGCGGGGCTGATTTCGACGGTGACCTACTGCATCGACGACGAGCGGCGCGAATCGACCCATACCACGCCCGACGGCATCCGCCTCAACGCCATGATGGCCGAAATGGCGGACCGCGGCTGCGAATTCTGCTTCATGGAGGTCAGCTCGCACAGTTTGGTGCAGCACCGCACCGAAGGACTCGTTTTCGCGGGAGCCGTGTTCAGCAACCTCACGCACGATCATCTGGATTATCACCGCACCTTCGCCGAATACATCCGGGCCAAAAAGCTGCTCTTCGACGCTCTGCCGGCCGGGGCGTTCGCCCTGACGAACGCCGACGACCGCAACGGCGCGGTCATGGTGCAGAATACGAAAGCCTCCGTGGAGACCTACGCGCTGCGGACGTTCGCCGATTTCCGCTGCCGGATCGTCGAGACGCTGTTCGACGGCATGCTGCTCGAACTGGACGGTACCGAAGTGTGGGTCCGGTTCCTCGGACGCTTCAACGCCTACAACCTGACGGCCGTCTATGCCGCGGCGCGGCTGCTGGGCGCCGGACGCGACGAGGTGCTCCGCGAACTGAGCGGCCTGTCGCCCGTCAGCGGACGTTTCGAAACGATCCGTTCCTCGGACGGCATCACGGCCGTCGTCGATTACGCCCATACGCCCGATGCCCTGCAGAACGTCATCCGCACGATCGACGAGGTCCGCAAGGAAGGACAGCGACTCTATGTGGTCGTGGGCTGCGGCGGCGACAGGGACCGGACCAAACGGCCCGAAATGGCGCGTATCGCCGTGGAGGGAAGCCATACGGCGATTCTCACCTCGGACAATCCCCGCACGGAGGACCCCGAAGCGATTCTCGCCGAGATGAAGGCCGGGCTCGACCCCGATGCGCGCTACCTGTGCATCGTCGACCGTCGCGAAGCGATCCGGACGGCCGTGGCGCTGGCCCGTCCGGGCGACATCGTGCTGGTGGCCGGCAAGGGACACGAGACCTATCAGGACGTCGGCGGCGTCAAGCACCATTTCGACGACCGGGAGCAGGTCCGCGAGGCCATGCGCATGGGATGAGGCGCCGGTGCGCGGGACCTTTCCGTGCGCGAGGACAGATTGTTAACAGTGAAAACCGTGTGACGCTATGTTATACCATTTGGTCAAATATCTTTCGCAGCATGTCGATATTCCCGGAGCGGGCATGTTCCTTTCGTTGTCGTTCCGGGCGGCGGCGGCCATCATTCTGGCGCTCGTGATCGGCATGATTTTCGGTCGCCGCATCATCCGTTTGCTGCAACGCAAGCAGATCGGCGAGGAGGTCCGCAACCTCGGACTCGAAGGGCAGTTGCAGAAGCGGGGCACGCCGACGATGGGCGGCGTCATCATCCTGCTCTCGATTCTGGTGCCGACCCTGCTGCTGGGCGATCTGACCAATGTCTATACGCAGCTGATGATCGTCTCGACGCTGTGGCTGGGGGCGATCGGGTTTCTGGACGACTTCATCAAGGTGTTCCGCAAGAACAAGGAGGGGCTCAACGGCCGTTACAAGGTCGTGGGGCAGGTCGGCCTCGGTCTCATCGTGGGGTGCGTCATGTGGCTCAGTCCGCAGATCGTCGTCAAGGAGAAGCTCGACGCCGCTTCGCCCCGTGCGCAGGTGGAATATGTGACCGACAACGGCGAGCAGAGCGCCGTGTACGTCGCGCCGGCCGAGAAAAGCATCAAGACCACGATCCCCTTCATCAAGGACAACGAGTTCGACTACCATTGGCTCATTCCGGGAAGCGGCGGCCGTGCGGACTTCTGGAGCTGGGTCGTCTATGTGGCCATCGCCATTCTCGTCATCACGGCCGTCTCGAACGGAGCGAACCTGACCGACGGGCTGGACGGGCTGGCCTCCGGCGTGTCGGCGACGATCGTCGTCACACTCGGCATTCTGGCCTATCTGTCGGGCAACGTGATCTATGCCGACTACCTCAACATCATGTACATTCCCTCCAGCGGCGAGCTGGTCGTCTTCGCGGCGGCTTTCGCCGGGGCGCTGTTCGGGTTCATGTGGTACAACTGCTACCCGGCGCAGGTGTTCATGGGCGACACGGGCTCTCTGGCCATCGGCGGCATCATCGCCGTATTCGCCCTGCTCATCCGCAAGGAGCTGCTGCTGCCCATTCTCTGCGGCATCTTTTTCGTCGAGAGCCTGTCGGTCATCCTTCAGGTGGCCTATTTCAAATATACGAAAAAACGCTTCGGCGAGGGACGGAGGATTTTCCTCATGTCGCCGTTGCATCATCATTATCAGAAAAAGGGGTATTTCGAATCCAAGATCGTCGTGCGGTTCTGGATCGTGCAGTTGCTTCTGGCGGCCGTTACCCTCGTAACGCTTAAAATCAGATAGTCATGCAGAGAATCGTCGTACTGGGAGGAGGCGAGAGCGGATGCGGCGCGGCCGTGTTGGCGCGGAAGAAAGGTTTCGACGTCTTTTTGTCGGACATGGGCGTGATCGCCGCCAAATACAAGAAGATGCTCCGGCAATGGGATATTCCCTATGAAGAGGGGCTGCATACACCCGAAAAGATACTGAATGCCGATAGGGTCGTCAAGAGCCCCGGCATTCCCGACAAGGCTCCGATGGTGCGGGCCCTGCGCGAAAAGGGCGTGCCCGTGGTTTCGGAAATCGAGTTCGCCGCACCCTACGCTTCGGGCCGGACGATCTGCATCACCGGCAGCAACGGCAAGACGACGACGACGACGCTCATCTACGAAATTCTTCGCCGGGCGGGCCAGAAAGTCGCGCTGACGGGCAATATCGGCCTCAGTTTCGCGCTGGCCGTCGCCGAGGGCGGTTACGACTGGTATGTCGTCGAGATGAGCAGTTTCCAGTTGGACGGTTGCTTCGATTTCAGGGCCGATGTCGCCGTGCTGATGAACATCACGCCCGACCACCTCGACCGCTACGAGTACAAGTTGCAGAACTATGCGGACAGCAAGTTCCGCATCGTCCGCAACCAGAGGCCGGAGGATCGCTTCATCTACTGCGCCGACGACCCGCTGACCGCGGAAAATCTCGCTTCCCGCACGCTGGGGATGCGGACGCTGCCCTTTACCGTCGCGGGGGCTGCGGGCTGCGCCGCCTCGCTCGAAGGGGGAACGCTGCGGGCCGAAACGGACGGACGCCGTGTCGAAATAGGACTCGACGAGCTGAAGATCAAGGGTATGCACAATGCCTGCAACGCGATGGCCGCATCGCTGGCCGCCTTGTGCGCCGGCGTGGAGCCCGAAACGGTTCGGGAGGCGCTGCGTGCGTTTTCCGGCGTGGAACACCGCCTCGAACGCTGCGGCACGGTGGACGGCGTGGAGTACATCAACGATTCGAAGGCGACCAATGTCGATTCGGTCTGGTATGCGCTCGAAAGCATGACGCGGCCGGTGGTGTGGATTGCCGGAGGGACCGACAAGGGAAACGACTACGCGCGGCTCTACCCGCTGGCCGAAAAGAAGGTCCGCACATTGGTCTGCATGGGCGTGGACAACGCCAAGCTGCTCGACGCTTTCGCCGGCCGTGTCCCGGAGATCGTCGATACGCACTCGATCGAGGAGGCGATGGCCGCGGCGCGCCGCAGTGCACGGCCGGGGGACGCGGTGTTGCTGTCGCCCGCCTGCGCGAGCTTCGACTTGTTCAAGAACTACGAGGAGCGGGGACGGGAATTCAAGGAGTGGGTGCTGACGCTCGCCCGCTCGGTCTGAGAATACGGTACGCTCGATAAAGACGGATATGGCAGAACTGGAAACTACCCGATCGGAACGCCCCGCTTTTTTCGACCGCCTTTTCGGCGGCGACAGGGTGCTGTGGGTCATCATCGCGATTCTGGCGGTCGCGTCGCTGCTGGTAATCTATTCGTCGACCGCCTCGATGGCCTACCGCAAGGCCGGGGGCGATACGACGCATTATTTCTTCTCGCAGCTCAAGTTCATCGTGTTGGGCTTCGCGGCGATGATCGTCGTCCACCGGGTGAACTACCAGCGGTACGCCCGGCCCCGGTTTCTGGCGCTGGTCTTCTGTGCAGCGCTGTTTTTCATGCTGCTGACGTTCTTCATCGGCGTCAATCTCAACAGTGCTTCGCGCTGGATACGCATCCCGATCATTGGCGTGACATTCCAGCCGTCGGACTTCCTGCGCATCGCGCTGATCGCCATTCTGGCCCAGCAGTTGGCCAAGCGGCAGACGATCATCCACAAGATACCGCTGCTGCCCGCCCTTACCGTGAGCGGCTGGCAGAAGAACAGCCGCAAGAATTTCGATATTCTCACCCAGACGACGATCCCGATTCTCGGACCCATCGTCGTGGCCTGCGGGGCGATCTTCATTTCGAACTTTTCCACTTCGGCCATTACGTTCGTCACCTGCTGGATCATGCTCTACATGGGACGGGTGCGGGTGCGCGAGCTCTGGCGGCTCGTCGCCCTGATCGTCGCGGCCATGGCGCTGGCCATATCGTTCATGTACGTGTTCGACATCGGCCGTTCCCATACGTGGGTCAACCGTCTGGGCATCGGGGCCGTGCTGAATCCCGACGAACAGGCCGAGCGGCAGAGCGACGACGACAACCTGCAACAGGATCAGGCCCGCATCGCCATCGCTTCGGGCGGCCTTTTGGGCAAAGGACCGGGCAACAGCACGCAGCGGTCCAACCTGCCGCACTCCTATTCCGACTTCGCCTATGCATTCATCGTCGAGGAGTACGGTCTGGTGGGGGCCGTCGGCATCCTGTTTCTCTACCTTTGCATTTTTTTTCGGGGGATCGTCACGTTCCGACGTTGCGGAACGGCTTTCCCCAGTCTTCTGGTGCTGGGACTGTGCCTGATGATTACCTTTCAGGCGATCTGCAACATGATGGTTTCCGTCTGCATTTTCCCGGTGACGGGGCAGACGCTGCCCCTGATCAGCCTCGGCGGATCGTCCATCGTGTTCACCTGCGTGGCGCTGGGACTGATTCTCGGCATCAGCCGTCAGGTCAAGGAACAGTCGCTCGACCGGCCCAAGGGACAGACGATGCTGGATTGATACGACAGGCGGGCTGTGCGGCGGCACGGCTCGCGAAATATACGAACGAGACATGGAACGGAAACTGAAAATCATATTGAGCGGCGGCGGAACGGGCGGTCACATCTACCCGGCCGTGGCCGTGGCCGAAGCGTTGCAGCGCCGGTTGGGTGACGGCGTGGAACTGCTTTTCGTTGGGGCGGAAGGCAAGATGGAAATGGAGAAGATCCCCGCGCTGGGCTACCGCATCGAGGGCCTGCCCGTGGCGGGGTTGCAGCGCAAGCTCGCACCGGCCAATCTGCTGCTGCCATTCAAGGTGCTCTCGTCGGTGAACCGGGCCCGGCGCATCCTCCGCCGTTTCGGGGCCGATGCGGCGGTCGGATTCGGCGGTTACGCCAGCGCGCCCGTGCTGTGGTGCGCCCAGCGGATGGGCGTGCCGACGATCATACAGGAGCAGAATTCCTACGCCGGCATGACCAACAAGATACTGGCTTCCGGCGCCCGGCGGATATGCGTCGCCTACGAGGGCATGGAGCGCTTTTTCCCGAAGGACAGGATCGTGATGACGGGCAATCCGCTGCGCGGCCGTTTCAGCCGCAGCGGCGACCTGCGGGCCGAGGCGCTCGAATATTTCGGATTCCGGCCCGACAAACCGGTCGTACTGGTGGTCGGCGGCAGCCTCGGTACCCGCACGCTGAACGAGACGATGAAGGCCGAGGCGGACCGCCTCATCGCCGAGGACCGGTTGCAGGTCATCTGGCAGACCGGAAAGTATTACGAGCCGGAGATGGCCCGGTTCATGGCCGGCCGTACCGCCCCCTCGATCTGGCGGGGAGCGTTCATCGAGCGGATGGATCTGGCCTATGCCGCCGCCGACGTGGTGGTGGGTCGGGCCGGCGCCGGGACGATTTCGGAGCTCTGTCTGGTCGGCAAGCCCGCCGTTTTCGTCCCTTCGCCCAACGTCGCCGAAGATCATCAGACCAAGAACGCGATGGCGCTCGTCGAAAAGGACGCGGCCGCGATGGTGCGCGACGACGAGGCCGTGCACGGGGTATTCCCGGCGGTCGAAAAGCTGCTTGCCGACCCGCAGCGGATGGAGCGTATGCGGCTCAATATGATGAAGTTGGGTGTCGAGGATTCGGCCGATCGGATCGTGGATGAGATATTGGATGTCGTAAAAAGATAAAAATGGAGTTTAGTAAAGTATATTTCCTCGGTGTCGGTGGAATCGGCATGAGCGCGCTGGCGCGTTACTTCCTCCACGAGGGCAAGAAAGTGGCCGGATACGACCGCACGCCCTCGGCGCTGACCTCGGCGTTGGAGCGCGAGGGTGTCGGGGTGACCTACGAGGATTCGGTCGATACGATCCCCGACGGATTCAGGGACCCCTCCGATACGATGGTCGTCTACACGCCGGCTCTGCCGTCCGACCACAGGCAGTTGAATTTTTTCCGTTCGGGCGGGTTCGAGGTCGTCAAACGGTCGCGGATGCTGGGCGTCGTCTCCCGCGGCAAGTACGTGATGGCCGTGGCCGGTACGCACGGCAAAACGACGACCACGACGATGACCGCATGGTTCGATCACGAGGCCGGCAGCAGGGGCAGTGCCTTTTTAGGCGGCATTTCGAAGAATTTCGACAGCAACCTCGTGCTCGGTCCGGGCGACCGGCTCGCCGTGGAGGCCGACGAGTTCGACCGTTCGTTCCTGCAACTGCGGCCCGACGTGGCCGTCGTCACGGCGGCCGATGCCGACCATCTGGACATATACGGCACGCACGAGGCCGTGCGCGAGGCGTTCGCCGATTTCATCGCCCGCATCGTGCCGGGCGGAGCGTTGATTATCCGGCGGGGCGTGGACCTCGCCATCCGCAACGAGGACCTGCGTGTATACCGTTACGCGTTCGACGCGCCGGCCGATTTCCATGCCGAGCGGGTGCGGGTGCTCGACGACGGGCGGCACACGTTCGATCTGGTTTGTCCGGACCGGGTGATACGCGACTGTACGCTCGGCATTCCGGGGCGCATCAATGTCGAGAACTGCATCGCGGCGGCGGCCATGCTGTGGGTGGCCGGTTTCGACGAAGAGAAGCTCCGCGGCGCGATGGCTTCGTTCGCCGGCGTGCGGCGCCGTTTCGACTTTTACATCAACACGCCCCGGCGGATCTACATGGACGACTATGCCCATCACCCCGACGAGCTGCGCGCGGCGATCGGCTCGGTGCGCGGGATGTTTCCCGGCCGCCGGCTCACCGTCGTGTTCCAGCCCCATCTCTATACCCGCACGCGCGACTTTTACCGGGAGTTCGCCTCGGCCCTCTCGGCGAGCGACGAGGTGCTGCTGCTGCCGATCTATCCGGCCAGAGAGGAGCCCATCGAAGGCGTCTGTTCGGAGATGCTGCTGCCGCTGATTTCCGTTCCGGCACAGATTGTGGAGAAGGAGCGGTTGCTGGAGGAATTGACGCGGAAAAATCCGGAATTGTTAGTAACTTTCGGTGCCGGGGACATCGACCGTTTCTGCGAGCCCATCGCCGAGCGGCTGTCCCGGCTGCCGTAATCCCCGTGCCGTGAAGAAACCGTTGGTCATCACCCTGAACGTATTGACGTGGACGGCGATCTTCGTTTACATGATCGTCGTTTCGCGCTATTCCGGCCGGTGCCGCAGCGAAAGAACCTGCCGCAGCGTCGAGGTCCGGGTGCTCGACAGCGCCGAGCGGAATTTCATTTCGCCGGCGATGGTACGGGCGTGGTTCGAGACCGAGCGGATTCCGCTCGTGGGGCAGGAGCTCTCGTCGATCAATACGCTCGAACTCGAAGCGCTCGTCCGCCGGCGCGGCTTCGTCAAGACGGCCCGCGTCTACACGTCGTTGGACGGGCGGCTCCATGTCGAACTGACCCAACGCAAGCCCGTGATGCGGATGAGCAGCGTCGAGGGGTATGATTTTTACGTGACCGAAGACGACTGCATCCTTCCGTTGCAGCGGCAGTGCGTGGCCTACGTGCCCGTGGTGACCGGCCGTTTCCGGCCGCCTTTCCGCCGGGGCTATGTCGGACCGCTGGATTCGCTGGCCGGAAACGAGGAAAAAAAAGTCGATAAAAATTATTCGTTTTTGGTTAAACTCATTAATTTTGTGAAATTCGTGGATAATGACGCTTTCTGGAAGGCCTTCGTCGTGCAGATCAATGTGGACGACGGCGGTTCGGATAGCGCCGAAGGTCCTTCCGTAGAGATCGTTCCGCGGGCCGGCAACCAGATCGTCCGGCTCGGAAGCCTCGACGGCTACCGCGAAAAGCTCGACAAACTGCTGAGCTTTTACCGCAACGGAGCCGCCTACGAGGGGTGGGATCGCTACCGGTACATCGATTTGGATTATAAAGATCAGATTGTCTGCATCAAATAACATGGAGAGTAAAGTGGAAAACGGAGATTACATTGTTGCGATAGACTTGGGAACCAATACCGTGGTGACGGTCGTCGGTACGAAAGGCGAGGACGGAAAAATCAAGATTCTGGACCGCGAAGTCTCCGCCGTGCAGGGCATGGGCATGATCCGGGGCGAAATCAAAAACATCGAACTGGTCTCGCGCAGCATCAAGGCGACGGTGGAAGCCATCGAGCAGCGACAGAATATCCGTATCACCGAGGCGTATGCCGGCGTGTCGGGGCAGCATGTCCGCAGCGTGAAGCATCCGTATCACGTCTTCGCCAGCCGCGGGGGCGAAATCCGGCAGGAAGACGTGCAGCGCCTGCACGACAGCATGCGCAACGTTCCCGCTCCCGAAGGCGAGAAAATCTTGCAGATCATTCCGCAGAGCTACGTGGTGGACGACGAGGAGGAGACCGACAGCCCCGTGGGCACGTTCGGGACCAAACTCGCCTCGACGTTCAACATCGTGTTGGGCGACTCGACGGCCATCAGCCGCGTCGAGATGGCCCTCAAACGCGTGGGGATCGCTCCGCTGGGCCTTTACCTCAATGCCGTGGCGTCGGCCGAAGCCGTGCTTTCCGAGGACGAGAAGGAGGAGGGCGTGGCCGTGGTCGACATCGGCGGCGGCACGACGGACGTCGTCGTGTATCAGAAGAAGATCGTCCGCCACGTGGGCATCGTGCCCATGGGCGGGAACGTCATCAACAAGGACATCCGTTCCTACGGGATTCTCGAAAAGCACGTCGAGAGCCTCAAGACCCGTTACGGCGGAGCCATGCGCGACAAGGCGCAGCCCGACAAATACATCACGACGCCGGGCCTGAGCGCCAAGGCGCCCAAGGAGATTTCGTGCCAGAATCTGGCCGCCATCATCGAGGCCCGGATGCTGGACATCATCGACTTCGTGATGGAGGAGATCAAGAAGTCGGGCTACGGCGACAAGCTGGGCGCCGGTGTGGTGCTGACCGGCGGGGGGGCGCAGTTGCGCGATCTGGACGCCCTGTTCAAAAGCTATACGGGGATCGACGTCCGCATCGCGGGCCCGGAGGTCCCGTTCACCGAAGAGAGTCTGGAGCTGGCCGGCACGCCCGACATGGCGACCGCAGCGGGCATTCTGGCCAAAGCCGTCGCCGAAGGGAAGTCCTCGAAGGTGCAGAGGGCGCGGCCGGTCTCCTCTGCGGCCGGGGCGGGCGCCGATTCGTCCGGGACCGGAACCTACGGCGGAGGACGTCCTGCCGGCGGACCGGCCAAGATCAACGACCTGTACCGCCGGGGAGCCGCGACGGGAGCCGTGCGGGGCGAGAGCGAGCGGGACGCTGCGGCAGACGATTACGCCGACACGCCCGAAGAACCGGTACGCCGCCGCAAGCCGGGATTCTTCTCGAAGCTGAAGGAAAAGGTGAGCAACATGTTCGACGAAGTGATCGACGACAACGAGATCTGACGCGTCGGCCGGTCGTACCCGTAGGTGTTCCTGCGGGTATCGTTTATAAGATAAAATAAAGAGACAAAACAGTAATTAGGAGGATAAGATGCCTGAGGTAGATAAGATCATCGATTTCGAGATTCCCAAGCTCTCGCCGTCCATCATCATGGTGACGGGAGTGGGAGGCGGCGGCAGCAATGCCGTCAACCATATGTTTGATTTGGAGATTGCGGACGTGTCGTTCATGGTGTGCAACACCGACCCTCAGGCCTTGCGCAACAGTCCCGTGCCGGTCAAGGTTCGCTTGGGACAGAACGGGCTGGGCGCCGGCAACAACCCCGAAAAGGGGCGGCAGGCCGCTTTGGAGAGTTTGGACGAGATCGTCGAAATCTATAAGCGCGAGGGCACCAAGATGGTGTTCATCACGGCCGGTATGGGCGGCGGCACGGGAACCGGGGCCGCTCCGGTGATCGCCAAGGCCGCCCGCGAGTTGGGCATCCTGACGGTGGCCATCGTGACGATTCCTTTCAAGACGGAGGGACCCAAGCGCATGAAGCAGGCCTATCAGGGGATCGACGAGCTGAGGGAATGCGTCGATTCGCTGCTGCTTATCAACAACGAGAACATTCAGGAAATTTTCGGCAAACTGACGCTGACCGAAGCCTTCGGCAAGGCCGACGACATTCTGGCCACGGCGGCGCGGGGTATCGCCGAGGTGATTACGCGTGAAAACACGGTGAACGTCGATTTCGCCGACGTGCAGACCGTCATGACCAACAGCGGCGTGGCGTTGATGGGATCGGGCCGCGCTTCGGGCGAGGACCGGGCCATGACGGTGGCCAACATGGCGCTCGAATCGCCCCTGCTCAACCACAACGACATCGCCGGTGCCAAGAACATCCTCATCAACATCACTTCGGGCGAGGAGGAAATCACGCTCGAAGAGACGTACATGATTACCGAGTACATTCAGGAACGCGCCGGCAACAATGCCGACATCATCTGGGGGGCCGGCAAGGATGCTTCGTTGGGTTCCGACATCGAGGTGACGATCATCGCCACGGGATTCGATTACGCACAGATGAACATGGTCTCCTATTCGCCCCTGCAAGGCTACAAAGACGCCCTGCGCAAGGCGGCGGAACCCGCTCCGCGCGAGGAGCTGCCCGAAGAGCGGCCATACGAAGCGGAGCCGGAGGCCGAACCCGAACCGGCCGGACCGTTCCGCACGCGGATGAAACGCCCCGTGCCGGAACCCGTGCGCGAGGCTCCGAAGCCTTTCGAACGTCCGGCGGCCCGACCCATCGCCTCGCCGCAGGCTTCGCCTTTCGCCGCGCCGGCGATGCAGCCCGCCATCGAGTCCAAGCGCGATCAGGAGCCCGGCATCGACATCGATGCGCTGGAAAACCGTCCGGCCTTCGTCCGTCGGAATATCAAGTTCGTCAAGGACAACGCCAACGAGGGCGGGCGCAGCTCGCGTGTCGTGCTCAAGGACGACAACGCTGCGTCCGACAAGCCGCAATCGAACCATTCGCTGTTCGATTGATCGGAATGCGTTTCCGGCGTTGTTCGGAAACGACCGGTCCGTCGCCGGACGGGAACCGTTCAGTCTAACCCAATATCGGTGCGGGGAGAAAGATTCCGGCGGATTTTTCTCCCTGTTCCGTTTTTCAGCAGCCTTACGTCTTGATCGCCTGTTTATCTTACGCCGTCGTTTTCCATGCCTTCGGATGGCACGAAGGCCTGACGCTCGCCGCCATTGTCCTCCTGTTGCTCTGCTCGGCTTTGGTGTCGGGCTCGGAAGCGGCTTTCTTTTCGCTCTCGCCGCGGAATATCGCCCATCTGAAGAGCGTGCCGGACCGCAGCGGACGCGCCATTCTCCGCCTGCTGGGCATGCCCGACTATTTGCTCGCCTCGATTCTCATCGCCAACAATCTGGTCAATATCTGCATCGTGATCCTCTCGAACGGGTTGATCGACTCGCTCATCGACTTCGGAGGGGCGAGGGGTGTGGAGTTTCTGGTCAAGATGGTGATCGTCACATTCCTGCTGCTGCTCTTCGGGGAGATCATGCCCAAGATTTTCGCGTCGTACAATCCGCTGCGCATGGCGAGAATCACGGCCGTGCCGCTCAGTGCGCTCGGTCGCCTGTTCCGTCCGCTGTCGTGGCTGTTGATCCGTTCGGGCAGTTACATCAACGAGAGCGTGGCCAAAAAGAAAGTGAACATTTCGATCGACGAGCTGTCCAATGCCATCGAAATGACCTCGGACCAGTCGGCCGAGGAGAAGCAGATGCTTTCGGGCATCGTCGATTTCGTCCATACGGAGGTGGTCGAGATCATGAAGCCCCGTATCGACGTCGTGGCGCTCGATCTGCGCGACGGGTTCGACCGCGTGCGGGAGGTCATCATCGCATCGGGCTTTTCGCGGATTCCGGTCTACGAGGAGAGTCTGGACAACGTCAAGGGCGTCCTCTACGTCAAGGACCTGTTGCCCTATGTCTCTCATGACGATGCGTTCGAGTGGCGGAACCTGATCCGCAAGCCCTACTTCGTGCCGGAACATAAGAAAATCAACGAGTTGCTCGAAGAGTTCCAGACGCATAAGATTCATGTGGCCATCGTCGTGGACGAGTACGGATCGACGTTGGGATTGGTTTCGCTCGAAGACATCCTCGAAGAGATCGTGGGTGAAATATCCGACGAATCCGATGTCGAGCAGTCTTTCTATTCGAAACTCGCTCCGAACGTCTATCTGTTCGACGGCAAGACCCATCTGAACGATTTCCTGAAGGTGTTGGGCCTCGACGACGATTATCTGGACGAAGTCAAGGGCGAAGCCGAAACCATCGCGGGTCTGATGCTCGAAATCCGGAAAGATTTTCTCCGGCAGGGCGAACGGCTTTCGTATCGCGACCTGAAACTCAAGGTCGAAGCCGTCGCGGGTCGCCGGATCGACAAGATCGAGGTGACGTTCGGACCGACGCCTCCCGCAGAGGCGTAGCCGGGGGGACGCTTTCCGTGCCGTGACGAGCGGGACGGTGTGTCGAGGGATGTTTCTTGCGATGACGGTTCGGGCAAGTGAGGCCGGGTGCTTGCAAGGGCATAGCCGGCGTTCGCGGTCCGGACGAACGGAGTTGGAGCCTGTATCGGACGCGTTCGGGGCGACGGAGTGGCGGTCCGGGGCGATGCCCGGCGGCCGTAGGTTTTTCCGGACTTTTTCTTTTTCCGCTTCCGCGGAGTGTGTTCCTTTCGTTTTCGGGTCCTAAAGCGGAAACCGGGTGCCGGTCCCGACGGGGGCGCGTATCATAATATACTATACTAAGGTGTCCGCATGTTGCGGAATGGACCGTCCGATCGAAATCCGTTGTCGTATTTCCGGAACCGGCCGAAGCGAGGTTGTCTGTGCGTATGCGAAAAACTTTGCTGTCCGAAACTTCGTTTCGTTCTGTCCGGGGGCGGAGCTTTTGTCCGGGACGTGTGTTCGGATCGGGATGCTTGCCTTGTTCCGAGCCGCTGCGCGAAGCCGTTCCCGCTTCCTTGCGACGGTTCCGGTCTGCTTCGGACGGCGTTTCCGCAGGGCGGATAGGGCGGTATCCATGTCGGGTTATCTGTGTTTTGCACGAAGGCGAGCGAAAGCCGAGGCCGTCATGGTACGTTTGCCTGCCTCGTATCTTGCGGCCGGACGGGATGGGGCGTCGTAGCCGGGACATAATAGGGCGTGGCTTTCCCGTATGGCATGACGGTCGGAAGCTCGGCCCGTGTGCGATCGGAGCCGGCGGTGCCGCGGAGCCCGACAGGCGAGCGGCCTGTTTCGAGAGCGGTCGCTCTGCGTCGTGTCGGAGCGATGGCCGGAAACGAAAAAGAGCGGCAGCTTTTTACGCTGTCGCTCTTTTGCCGGGCGCGGGACTGTCCGGTTCGACCGGATTCCTCCGCTTCGGGCCTCTGCGTCCGCAGGCGGGAAAAAACGCGGCGAACGGGATCCGAATTTCCGGGGCGCCTTGCTTAAATCTTGTTCTTGATGTCCTGATATTCGACCTCCAACCCTTTTTCGTAGAGTTTCATGGCCCGGCGGCTCATGCCCATGCTCGAAAAGCCTCCGTCGTGGTAGAGATTCTGCATCGTCACCTTGCGCGTCAGGTCCGAGAACAGCGTCAGCACGTAGTCGGCACAGTCGTCGGCCGTGGCGTTGCCCAGCGGCGAGGTCCGGTCGGCATAGTCCATCAGGTCGCCCAGTCCGAGCACGCCGCTGCCGGCCGTCGTCGGGGTAGGCGATTGCGAGACGGTGTTGATGCGCACGTGCTTTTCCCGTCCGTAGATGTAGCCAAAGCTGCGGGCGATGGATTCGAGCAGCGCTTTGGCGTCGGCCATGTCGTTGTAGCCGTAGAGCGTCCGTTGCGCGGCGATGTACGACAGCGCCACGATCGAGGCCCAGTCGTTGAGGGCGTCTTTCTTACGGGCGACCTGAATGACCTTGTGGAACGAGATGGCGGATATGTCGAGCGTCTTGGCTAAATAGTCGTAGTCGAGATCGTCGTACTTGCGTCCCTTGCGGACGTTGAGCGACATGCCGATGGAGTGCAGAATGAAGTCGAATTTCCCTCCGAAATGTTCCATCGTCTTGTCGATCAGGTTCTCCAGATCGGGAACGCTCGTGGCGTCGGCCGGCACGACGATCGTATGGCAGGCTTCGGCCAGTTCGCCGATCGTGCCCATGCGGATCGAGACGGCCGTGTTGGTCAGCACGATTTCGGCGCCTTCCTCGACGGCGCGCCGGGCTACTTTCCATGCGATGGAATTTTCGTTCAAAGCCCCGAAAATCAGGCCCTTTTTACCTTTCAGCAGATTGTATGACATTATTTTCCTCTTTTTAAAACGGGGCAAAGGTAGGCAAATATGCGAAAACCCCAAAAGAGAGGATCACTGCGGGACGAAGATGTAGGTGATGGTGCCGCTCTGCCGGTCCTGCACGTCCGTGTCGACGTTGAAGCGGGAGTTGCGCGAGGCCATGACGGCCGTTTCGTTGATGCAGTTGTCGGACGTGGAGCTTTCCTTGAGCGAAGCGGAGACGACCTTGCCGTTGCGGTTCACGGTAATCGCGACGGTGACCTCTCCGCCCCCGTCGCACTGGTAGGCGGGGATGTGCAGCGAGACGTCGCGGCGGCCGGGCAGCGAGTAGCTGACCAGCACCCGTCCTTTCTGCTTCACGCCGCTGGCCTTTTCGCCCTCCTTGGCTTCGCGCTGGGCCTTGTGCCGGTCGATCATTTCCTGTTCTTCGCGGCGGCCCTTTTCGAACGCGTCGCGGGACGACTGCACGCGTCCGGCCACGGCGGCCGCTTCCTCGTCCAACCCCTCCATGAAGTCCGACACCGTTTTGGACTCGGCTGCCGAGGAGGCGTTGTGCGCTCCGACCGATTCCTGTCCTCCGTTCTCGTCCGAGACGCGGTTGCGGATATGACTGTAATCCGCGTCGCTGTTGTCCCGGATTTCGGGCTCCTGCTGTGGGAGCTCCTGCTCCATAAGTTCCGCGAGGTCGATGTAGACGGTCTGGGCCGACGATTTGTGGGCGATGGCGATTTTGGCCGATACGAAGGCGATGCCCAAGGCCAGATAGCCGACGATCATGCAGCAGAGCCCCACCCGGTGCTCGTAGGCCCACGATCCGATGTCGGTGGGGCGTTTCTCGAAGGGCAGGCCCAGACGGGGCGGCCGCTTGCGTTGCGGAGCGGGTTTCTTGTTGTCGGCCATCGTGTTTCGGTAGGTGATAAAAACCGAGCAAAAGTACGATTTCTTTCAAAAAATTCATACCTTTGCGGCTAAAATAATTCTCAACCCGAATATGTCGCATAAACAGAGAACATTGGCCGCGCCGGTCGCTTTCCGCGGAAAGGGACTGCATACGGGGCTCGATGTGACGATGACCGTTCGTCCCGCCGAGGCGGGGAGCGGAATCCGATTCAGAAGAACCGATCTCGAAAACCAGCCCGTCGTCGAAGCGTTGGCCGACAACGTGGTCGATACCTCGCGCGGAACCACGATCGAAAAACGCGGCGCCCGCGTCGGGACGATCGAACACGTGATGGCGGCGCTGTGGGGCTGCGGCGTGGACAATGCGCTGATCGACATCGACGCGCCCGAAACGCCCATTCTCGACGGTTCGGCCCGCCAGTACACCGAGGCCGTTCTCGCTGCGGGGCTCGTCGAACAGGACGCCGACCGCGAGTATTACGACATCGTCCGCAAGACCGTTTTTTCGGTGCCCGACCGGGGTGTGGAGATCGTCGCCTATCCCGACGACGAGTTCTCGCTCGATGTGAACGTCGATTTCAATTCCAAGATCATAGGCAACCAGTACGCACGCCTGAGCGGGCTCGACGGTTTCGCCGCGCAGATCGCTCCGTGCCGGACATTCGTGTTCCTGCACGAGCTCGAACCGCTCATCAACAACAACCTCATCAAAGGGGGCGATCTGGACAATGCCATCGTGATCGTCGAAAATCCGGTTTCGGACGAGGAGTTGGAACGTCTTTCCTCCATTTTCAATAAAAGGGACGTGCAGGTCAGCGAAGGGTACCTCAACAATCTGGAGCTGCGCTTCCCGAACGAACCTTCGCGGCACAAGTTGCTCGACATGGTCGGCGATCTGGCGCTCATCGGCATGCGTATCCGCGGACGTATCGTGGCCTACCGGCCCGGCCATGCGGCCAATACCGAATTTGCCAAGATGCTCCGCAAGGAGATCAAGCGGGCGGCCAACCTGCCCAAGTTCCGGGTCGACCTCGATGCCGCTCCGCTCTACGACATCAACCGGATCAAAAAGCTGCTGCCGCACCGGCCTCCGTTCCTGCTCGTCGACAAGATCGTGCATCTGGACGAACAGAACGTCGTGGGCATCAAGAACGTGACGATGAACGAGCCGTTCTTCGTGGGCCACTTCCCCGACGAACCGGTCATGCCGGGCGTGCTCATCGTCGAGGCGATGGCGCAGTGCGGCGGAATCCTCGCCCTGAGCTCGGTGCCCGATCCGGAAAACTATTCGACGTATTTCCTCAAGATCGACGCCGTGAAGTTCCGGGACAAGGTCGTGCCGGGCGACACGTTGCAGTTCGAGCTCAAGCTGGCCGAACCCATCCGCCGGGGACTCGTCACGATGCAGGCGCGCGCTTTCGTGGGCAGCCGTTTCGTCACCGAAGCCCTGCTCATGGCGCAGATCGTCCGCAACCGGGCCTAACCGATACCGAACCCTAAAAATCCAAACTTATGATAAGCAAGTTAGCCTATGTCGCCGAGGGTGCCAAACTGGGTGAGAACGTAACGGTCGAACCGTTCGCCTGCATTTCGGCCGATGTCGAAATCGGAGACGGCAGTTGGATCGGTCCCGGCGCGGTGGTGCTCGACGGAGCGCGCATCGGGAAAAATTGCAAGGTGCACACCTCCGCCGTGGTGGCCGGTCTGCCGCAGGACCTCAAGTTCCGGGGCGAGTATACGACGGCCGTGGTGGGCGACGGAACGACGATCCGGGAGTGCGCCACCATCAACCGCGGTACGGCGGCTAAGGGCGTGACCGTCGTGGGACGCAATACGCTCGTGATGGCTTACGTGCATGTCGGACACGACTGCGTGGTGGGCGACAACTGCGTATTAGTCAACAGGGTGTCGCTGGCCGGCGAGGTGGAGGTGGGCGACTGGGCGATTCTGGGCGGTCATACGGCCGTGCACCAGTTCTGCCGCATCGGCGCCCATGCGATGCTCAGCGGCGGATCGCTCGTCAGCAAGGACGTGCCTCCTTTCGTCAAGGCGGCCCACGATCCGCTTTCGTTCGTCGGGGCCAACTTCATCGGTTTGCGCCGCCGGGGATTTACGCCGGAAAAAGTGACCGAAATACAGGATATGTTCCGCATTCTGTTCCAGTCGGGATACGGCTATTCGAAAGCCTGCGACATCGTCGAGTCGCAGATGCCGCAGACGCCCGAACGGGACGAGGTGCTCGCCTTCATCCGTTCTTCGAAGCGGGGGATTCTCAAACCGTACAATCCGAAGAAACGGAACGACGATGTGGAATGAGCCGCGCCGGGGCCGGCGGCCGGATAAAAAATAACGGGCGAAAGTTTGTTTTTCCCCGATAAAAATGTATATTTGCATCGAAAGCATCGGCAGAAGGGGGACGTTGAGTCCCCCCTTTTGTTGAATGCAGGCGGAGCCGGCGCGTTTCGGCGAAGCTAAATCGTTCGAAGAATGATAGATACGGAACAGATAACGAAAATCGTGGAAGAGCGGATGGAGGGGACCGACCTGTTTCTCGTCTCCGTGCATCGCTCGCCCGCCGACGAACTCGAAATCGTCGTCGACAGCGACACGACGGTGGGGCTCGACGCCTGCGTCGAACTGAGCCGGGCCGTGAACGAAGCGCTCGAAGCCGAGGGGGAGGACGTCGAACTGACGGTCTGCTCAGCGGGCGTGGGACGTCCGCTGAGCTTGCCGCGGCAGTATCGCAAGATGGTCGGCCGCAGGGTGGACGTCGTGACCTCCGACGGAGGGAAGCTGACGGCCGAACTGGCGGATTATTCGGAGCCGGACGGGACGCTCGTGCTGCGCTACGAGGAGAAGGTGCTGCCCGAAGGCAAAAAACGCAAGGTGCTCGTCGTCCGGGAGCGGACGGTGGCGCTGCAGGAGCTCGCGTCGGTCTGCGAGCACCTCGATTTCAAATGATGCCGTTCGGAGCCGGGGCGGGACGGAAGGCCTGCCGCGTGCCGGCGACCGGAAGAACAATATCGAAGTATGGTATGGCGGATGCGGCCGGTTCGGAGAGCGGACGGTCGGCGCGCCGATAAATCTTTACATTGCATAGTATGGACAACCTCAATCTGGTAAGCACTTTTGCGGAATTCAAAGAGCTTAAGAACATTGACAAGAGCACGATGATCGGCGTGCTCGAAGATGTATTTCGCCACCTGCTCATCAAGACTTACGAGACGGATGAGAATTTCGACGTCATCATCAACCCCGAAAAGGGCGACCTCGAAATCTGGCGCAACCGGATCATCGTGGAGGACGGGACGGTCGAAAATCCCAACCAGCAGATCGCGCTTTCGGATGCCCGCAAGATCGACAAGACCTACGAGGTGGGCGAAGAAGTGGCCGAGGAGATCAAGCTGGCCGACTTCGGTCGCCGTGCCGTGCTTTCGCTGCGCCAGAATCTGGCTTCGCGGATTCTCGATCTGGAGAAAGCCAACCTGTTCAACAAATACACCGAAAAGGTGGGCGAAATCATTACCGGCGAGGTCTATCAGGTGTGGAAGAAGGAGATTCTGGTGCTCGATGACGAGGAGAACGAACTGGTGATGCCGAAGGCCGAACAGATTCCCAGCGACTTCTTCCGCAAGGGCGACAGCGTGAAGGCCATCGTGTCGAGGGTCGAAATGCGCAACAATACGCCTTATATCGTGCTGTCGCGCACGGCGCCCGAATTTCTCGAAAGGCTGTTCGAAATGGAGGTGCCCGAAATCTTCGACGGACTGATCACCATCAAGAAGATCGTGCGCATCCCCGGCGAACGGGCCAAGGTGGCCGTGGAGTCTTACGACGACCGTGTCGATCCGGTGGGCGCCTGCGTGGGAATGAAAGGCTCGCGCATCTATTCGATCGTCAAGGAGCTGCGCAATGAGAATATCGACGTGGTGAACTGGACCTCGAACAGCCAACTGCTGATCCAGCGGGCGCTGAACCCGGCCAAGATCTCGTCGATCAACCTGAACGAGGAGACCAAGACGGCCGCCGTCTACCTCAAGCCCAACGAAGTGTCGCTGGCCATCGGCAAGGGAGGGCTCAACATCCGTCTGGCCAGCATGCTCACCGGCTACGACATCGACGTCTACCGCGAAGTGGAAGAGGAGGACGTCGATCTGGACGAGTTCAAGGACGAGATCGACGAGTGGATCATCAACCAGCTCAAGAGCATCGGCTGCGACACGGCCAAGAGCGTGCTCGAACTCTCCGTGGAGGACCTCGCCCAGCGTACCGATCTCGAAGTCGAGACGGTGCAGGAGGTCGTGCGCATCCTCAAATCGGAATTCGAATAGCCCGTTGCGGTCGCATGCGTACCCGGAGCGTGTGCGATGCGGCGTAGGGCGGGGCGACAGCGGGTCGTCCGGACGTTCCGCAGGAGGCCGGGACCGGCGGCGAAAACGGTCGGAACGACGAAAAATTAAGGTAACACCGAAAAACAGCGAAATATGTCAAATGAGAGAAGACTTAGACTCCATCAGGTTGCGAGAGAGTTGAAAGTAGGACAAACAACGATTATCGAGTTCCTCGGCAAGAAGGGCGTCAAGGTGGAAAACTCTCCCAGTTCGATCATCGATCCGGAGGTTTATGCCATTCTCGACAAGGAATTCGGCGGAAACAAGACGCTCGAAAGGGTGAACATCCGCGAAAAAATCGGTCTCAAACACGAGACCGTCTCCCTCGATACCCGTAAGGGAGGCGGAGAAAGCGCTGCGGGCGACGAGTCCGGCTTCAAGCACGAAGTGATTATCAAAAGCGGTGTTATCAGTGTGAAAGACGAAGTCGCCGCCATGACGACTCCTAAGATATTGGGCAAGATCGACCTGTCCGGCACCAAGTCGGGCCGCTCGGTCGCGTCGGCACGTCCGGCAGCGGAGAAAAAACCTGAGTCTCCCGCGACGCCGGCTCCGGTCCGGACGGCTCCCGCTCCGGAGGCGGAACGTCCTGCCGCCGCTCCGGCCCGGCCCGCCGCCGCACCCGTCGAAGAGAAAAAAACGGCGGCGGCTCCCGCTCCGGTCGTTCCGGCAGAGACCGCCGCACAGGCGCCTGCCGCGCCGCAAAGCGCTTCCGAAGCGCCGGCCCGTCCCGCTGCGGAGACCAAGGCGGCCGAGCCGATCGTGGTGCAGAGTCAGACATACGACGAGAGGGTGGCGGCCGACGAAAGCAACCTGTTCCGGCCCAACGAAGGCACCCGTCTGTCGGGGCCCAAGGTGCTCGGTAAGATCGACGTCAAATCGTTCGAGAAGAAAAAAGGCGACGACGGACATCGCAAGCGGGAGAAACGCAAGCGCATTACCAAGGACAAGGTCGATATTACGCAGAAACAGAACCAGCCGGCAGCGGGTCGGCCCGATGCCAAAGCCAGACCGCAGGGCGGTCCGGGCGGCGTGGGGGCGCACGGCGGCAAAGCTGCGGGCAAGGATCGCAACAAGAAGAACAAGACGGCCAAGCCCGTCGTGAAACAGGAGATCAGCGACGAAGAGGTACAGAAGCAGATCAAGGACACGCTGGCCCGGCTGACGTCCAAAGGCTCCAAGTTCAAGACGGCCAAGCACCGCCGCGACAAGCGCGATGCCGTTTCGGCCCGTATGAACGAGGAGATGGAGCGTCAGGAGATGGAAAAGAGCACGCTCAAGGTCACCGAGTTCGTGACGGTGAGCGAGTTGGCTGCCATGATGAACGTCGGCGTCACGGAGGTCATCACGGCCTGCATGAATCTGGGGCTGATGGTTTCCATCAACCAGCGGCTCGATGCCGAGGCATTGGTGGTCGTGGCCGAGGAGTTCGGGTTCAAGGTCGAGTTCGTGGCCGTCGAAATTCAGGAGGCGATCGACACCGAGGAGGACAGCGAAGAGGATCTGGTGCCCCGTCCGCCCATCGTTACGGTGATGGGACATGTCGACCACGGTAAGACCTCGTTGCTGGACCACATCCGCAACGCCAACGTCATCGCCGGCGAAGCGGGCGGTATCACGCAGCATATCGGGGCGTACAGCGTCGAGCTCGAAGGCGGGCGGCGCATCACGTTCCTCGATACGCCGGGACACGAAGCCTTTACGGCCATGCGTGCCCGCGGTGCCAAGGTGACCGACGTGGCGATCATCATCGTGGCGGCCGACGACAACGTGATGCCGCAGACGGTCGAAGCGATCAATCATGCTTCCGCCGCGCAGGTGCCGATGGTGTTTGCCATCAACAAGATCGATAAACCGGGTGCCAATCCCGAACGGATCAAGGAAGAACTGGCCGCCATGAACTACCTCGTCGAGGACTGGGGCGGAAAATACCAGTCGCAGGAAATTTCGGCCAAGCAGGGCATCAACCTCGACAAACTGCTGGACAAGGTGTTGCTCGAAGCCGAATTCCTCGATCTGAAAGCCAACCCGAACCGCAAGGCGCAGGGGGCCATCATCGAATCGACGCTGGACAAGGGCCGCGGGTACGTGGCCACGGTGCTCGTCGAAAACGGTACGCTGCGCGTGGGCGACGTCATGCTGTCGGGTATCTATACCGGACGCGTCAAGGCGATGTTCAACGAGCGGGGCACCCGCATCACGGAGGCGCCGCCTTCGACGCCCGTGCTGGTGCTGGGGCTCAACGGCGCACCGCAGGCCGGCGATACGTTCAACGTGATGGACGACGAACGCTCGGCCCGCGACATCGCCAACAAGCGCGAGCAGTTGCAGCGCATGCAGGGACTCCGCACGCAGAAACACATCACGCTCGACGAGATCGGACGCCGTATCGCCATCGGCAACTTCAAGGAGCTCAATATCATTATCAAGGGCGACGTGGACGGTTCGATCGAGGCGATGGCCGACTCGCTCATCAAACTCTCGAAAGAGGAGGTGCAGGTCAATGTCATCCACAAGGCCGTGGGCCCCATTTCCGAATCGGACGTGCTGCTGGCTGCCGCTTCGAACGCCGTGATCGTCGGCTTCCAAGTGCGTCCTTCGGCTTCCGCACGTCGTCTGGCCGAGAAAGAGGAGATCGAAATCCGCCTCTATTCGATCATCTACGATGCCATCAACGACATCAAGGATGCCATCGAGGGTATGTTGGCGCCCGTGATGAAAGAGGAAATCGTCTGCTCGGTCGAAGTCATGGAGACCTTCAAGATTTCGAAGGTGGGCACCGTGGCGGGCTGTCTGGTCCGAGAGGGCAAGATCACGCGCCATACCGACATCCGTGTGATTCGCGACGGCATCGTCGTCTATACGGGCAAATTAGGATCGCTCAAGCGCTTCAAGGACGACGTGAAGGAGGTGACGACCGGTATGGAATGCGGTCTCAACATCGAGAACTACAACGACATCCGTGTCGGCGACATCGTCGAAGGCTACGAGCAGGTCGAAGTGAAACGGAAATAATCCGGCGGACGGCTTCTTCGCGGGGCCGCATGCCGACATCGAAACGGACAAAACTCGCTTCAGGGCGGGTTTTGTCCGTTTTTGTCGGAGGCGAAGCGGGCGGATCGAAGATCGGCATGCGATTCGGGGCGAAGTCCGTTCGGAGCGCCCTTAAAAAACGAAGGATACAATAAAGTATAAATCGCACGGGAATAGCGCTTTATCCGTATCGCTTCGGTAGAAGGATAGCGGTTATACCGCATGAAAGGACATCGTTCGGAAAGAGTCGCGTTTCCGTTACCGTGACTTTTTTCGGACTTTGCTTTTAATGGCTTGGGGTTCTGTTTCTTGTGCCTTGTTCTTCGGCAACGAATAACTCCAATCGACGTATTGGTTTTAAAAAATTCGGAGTTATGACAAGAAGAAACTGTTAACGTCCTGTTCGTTAACGGGGCGGTTCGATCTTTCGGACACCGACGCTTCTGTCTGCGGCTTTCCAGTACGGTCGTGGCCTCCTGCGGCAGCGGGACCGGTTTCGGTTTTTTTGTCTCCGGTTCGCTCTTCCGCTTCTGTCTCCGCTTTCATCTTTCTTTCGTCGTCGAAAATCGGTTTTCCGCCTCCTCCTCCGCGGGGACTTCGGACCGTCGTCCGGAAAGCGAATCGGTAGGCGCTTTCTTTCGGGACATGGAAACATGTCGTCGTGGATTCGAATGAACCTTCGAATTTTGTTTATTTTATAAAAGATTGTTTTTCATGGAATTGTGCCGGTTCCCCTCCGCTCTTTATGCGGCGCATCCGAATTTCCTGTCCGTAGAGTGTTTCCCGTTTCCGATAAAATGATTATTTTTGAAAAGGCCGGGTGCGGACCGCAGGCCGGACGATGCGAAGGGAATGCGGTTCGTGTTTGCGGCTGCCCGTCGGACCTCCGGGAAGGAAAGACGGAAGTCCGAGGGATGGTCCTGCGAACGGGAGGGTGAGGAAACGAGCGGAGTTTCGCGACGGAAACTCCGGAAGCCCGGACGATGCGGAAAAGGGAAAACGGAACGCCCGTTATTTTTTTTGAAACGTTCCGTTACCGTTAACGGCGATGCTGTGGCCGCGGTGCGGGCGGAAAAACATGTCGTTCCGGCGCGGGATGAACCGGGAAAACGATGTGTGCGGCCGGGGCGGAACGCGGTGTTTCCCGTCGTATTCCGCAGGGCGGGTGCTTTGCGGTATGCCGTGCGGAGCGGCGGACCGGGAGGCGAAGCCGTCGGGAATCCCGTGCGGAGCGGGCGTCGGAGCATCGCGGTGCCCGGACATCGGTCGAGGGAACGACGAAACCTGCGGGCCGTGCGCTTGCGGGAGTCCGATGCGGACGGCCGGTTCGGATTCGAATCATTGTGAACGAAAAACAACCATACTGAAAACTGACTGACCGAAATGGAATCTAAAAGTGTTTCGAGGCGGGAATTTCTCAAACGGGTTCTCGCCCTGTCGGCGGCCGCGGCCGTTCCGACGATCCTGACGAAAGACATGCTGGCCGCTCCGGCGGCTGCCAAACCGAAATTCGTATCGCCCAACGAACGGGTCAATCTGGCCTGCTGCGGGATCGGCAACCGCGGCGGCGAGATCATCCGCGATCTGTACAATACCGGGGAGGCCAATATCGTGGCGCTGTGCGACGTCGATATGGGGGCTCC
>CAJTYA010000004.1:52465-157082 GCA_910583985.1 uncultured Alistipes sp. | reverse complement strand
GTCGTATGCGTCCGAGCCGGGGAAGCAGATTTTTCAGGCGGTCGAAGGGAGAGGACGGAACGATGCGGGAGAGTCGGGCGTTCCGCTGCGGGGGGCTCGTGTCAGCGGGAGGCGTTTTCCGGCGCGGCGGAGTCGTCGTAGCGGGCGATTTCGTCCATGCGGACGCCGGCGGGCCTGTGTTTCATAAATTCCATGTAGATCGCGCGGCCGATCCATGCGTCGGTGGCTGCGTACATCTGTTGGGCGGGCGTCAGTTGCCGGGCTTCCCAGTTGCTGAGCCGCTGGGCTTTCGAGATGCGGATGCGCAGCGCGATGGCGCCCAGTTTGCGCAGGCTCTTGTCGGTGATGCCGAACTGGGGAGCCAGATTCTGCAACTCGACGAAGCCGCCCGGAGCGAACTTGCGCAGTTGTTTGAGCGCACGCAGGTCGTCGCGCACGGCCGCTCCCACCTTGATGACCTTGCGGGACGAGAGCAACTGCAACAGCGGTTTTTCGAGCGCGATCCTGTTGAGTCGGAACAGAAAGGCCTGATCCTCCGAGGAGAGCTGCAACAGCGAAACCTTGTTGGCCACCCCTTTGGTGAAGGAGGGGCGCGTCTCGGTGTCGAATCCGATGACCTTGCACCGGGCGAGCGCCTCGCAGGCTTCCCCCACCGCTTCGGGCGTATCCACGACGACGATCCGGCCGGGAAAGGCGCCCGGCGGCAACTGTGCGAGGGTTTCGTTGGAGATGCTTTCGACGAAGGGTTTGTCCATAGGGACGGCAAAGTTACCGATTAATCCGAAGTTTTCCATCTTTCCCCTCGATTATTTTCCGTTCGTCGAGCAGCGCCGCGACGGCTTCGACGAGCCGGTCGGCATTGGCCCCGATGCCCGACACGAGCGTTTTCACGTCGCAGGGCTGCTCTCGGAGCGCTTCGAATATCCGCGTGCGCAGCCCCTCGTCCGACTGTGCGGCATCCCTCCGCCGGGCGAGGCAGACGTCGCACACGCCGCAGTCCGTCGCGTCCTGCTCGCCGAAATAGCGTTGGATCGACACGCTGCGGCACTCCTTGTCGTTCGACACGTAACCGATCATGCTTTCCATCCGTTTTTCGGCGGTCTCCTTGCGCAGCGCGTAGCTTTCCGGCGAAATCCGCACGTCGTCCGCCGGCAGGCGCTCCTCGGTGAGAATCAGCATCGGGCTGCGGCTGCCGGGGATGTAGCGGACGATGTGCAGTTGCCACAGCTTGCGGAAGAGTTCCCGCACCCGTTCGGGCGTGTAGCCCGACAGGTGGACGATCTCGGCCTCGGATACCGGGACGAAATCGCTGAACAGGCCCGTATAGCGCCTCAGCAGTACCGTGATGAAATGGTCGAGTTCGCGGCGGTCGACGCGGATCTTGTAGAGCTCGTCGCGCCGCACGACGAACTTCACGCGCGGCGGATTGTCCGTCTCGTCGGTCAGGATCATGTAGCCGTTCTGTTGCAGGATGCCGATGGCATTGAGCGCCGTGGGTACGAAAAACCGGAACCGCGAGGCGAACTCGTAGAGGTTGAAAACCGACGAAACGCCCTTGCCGTCGCCCACGGCGATGCCCAGATAGTTGAACAGCGCTTCGTATACGGCCCGCACCGTCTCCGTCGGCGGGAAGTCGAGCCCTATGCGCCGGGAGGCCCGGCCCGCATCGTCGGCCGAGAGCAGCACGACTGCGTAGGCGGTCCGTCCGTCGCGCCCGGCCCGGCCCGCCTCTTGGTAATAGGCCTCCAGCGAGTCGCACAGGTCGTAGTGGACCACGAACCGGACGTCGGGCTTGTCGATGCCCATGCCGAAGGCGTTGGTCGCCACGATGATGCGGCTTTTGCCCCGTATCCAGTCGTCCTGCCGGAGGCTGCGCTCGGCATATCCCATGCCGCCGTGGTAGAAGTCGGCGGCGATGCCGTGTTCGACGAGGAAGCGGGCGAGGGTTTCGGTCTTCTCTCGTGTGCGGACGTAGACGATTCCCGTGCCGGGCACGTTGGCTGCGATGCGCAGCAATTGTTCGTGCTTGTCCTCGGTCCGGCGCACCACGTAACGCAGGTTGCCTCGGGCGAAACTCATGCGGAACGTCTGCGGCGAACGGAAGCCGAGCCGGAACATGATGTCCTGCGCCACTTCGGGCGTGGCCGAGGCGGTGAGCGCCAGTACGGGCACTTCCTCGTGCAGCGGCCGCAGCCGGGCGATTTTGAGGTAGGCGGGGCGGAAATCGTATCCCCATTGCGAAATGCAGTGCGCCTCGTCCACGGCCAGCAGCGAGACTTTCATCTTGGCGAAGCGGGTACGGAACATCTCGCTGTCGATGCGTTCGGGGGCGATGTAGAGGAATTTCACGTCCCCGTAGACGCAGTTGTCCAGTATGCGGTCGATATCACGCGGCGTCATGCCCGAATGGATCGCCTCGGCCAGAATGCGCCGCCGGCGGAGGTTGTCGATCTGGTCTTTCATCAGGGCGATGAGCGGCGTCACGACGACGCACACCCCGTCGAGCGCCAGCGCCGGCACCTGATAGACGATCGACTTGCCGCCGCCCGTAGGCATCAGCACGAGCGTGTCCCGCCCCGCGCAGACCGATTCGATGGTTTCGAGTTGCAGCGGACGGAAACGTTCGTAGCCCCAGTAGCGTTTCAGTATGTCGTGCAGTTTTTCGGTCATCGTTCGGCGGGGAGGCCTACGGTCTGTCCGATGACGATGCGCTGCGCGTCTTTCAGACCGAGCACCTCAGCCGTCTTGCGGCGGTCGAGCGTCATGTGCGCCACGACGGCCAGTCCTTCCGAGGCGCAGTACATGTAAACGTTCTCGACGATCGTCCCGGCGTCGATGCCGGCCGTGACGGCTTTGGTGCTGTCCGGGCCGGCCATGCGCTCGTAATCCGCCGCCAAGATCAGGATCCGGTCGCCGGTGCGGGCGAACTCCTGCGGACACACTTCGCCGCGGCGGTCTCCCTCGGAGACCCGTTCGAGCGCGTGCGCCTTCGCGTCGTAACGGTAGGCGCCTTCCCTGCCGACCACGTAGAGGTCGATTTCCTGACGGTTCAGCGCCGAGGGGGCCGTGCGCCGGCCGTCCTCGCGGTTGACGCCCCATGCGGCCCACAGCAGATCGGAGAGCTGTCGGTCCGAGAGCGATTTTTCGGGGTCCATCGCCCGGTTCGTCGCCCGGCGCGAGAGGGCTTCCATGAGCGGGGCGCCTCCCGTGCGGGACGGAGCGGGCAGCTCGATTCGGTTCTGTGCCATCGTACAGGTGGCCAGCATACATGCGGCGAATGCCGAAAGTGCGGTTTTCATCGTCGTTTCGGTGTTGAGGGGTGAATACGCAAAGGTAACGAATATCCTCGTATTGCCCCGGCGTTTTTCGGGCGTAATTTTCCGCCCGGCCGCTCCTGCCTGCGGGGCCGCATGCCGCCGCGGGCAGGGCGACGGACCTCGATTTTTTCGCGGGTACGCCGAAGATGCGTTTCTGCCGTATGCGGATTTGCCGTTTTTTCCCTATCTTTACTCTCCCGCTCGGCGGGGATCACCAATTCGAAAAGGAGACTGATACGATGAAAAGAATCTTTGTTACGTTCGCCGCGCTCTGTGCGGCCGCGACCGTTCTGACGGCCGGAGAACCCGCTCCGCGGCCTCTCTATCCCGACGGGCCGAAAACTTCCAACGGCATAGACCCTTCTGCCACGGCCGATAACGGCGAAGTGCGTTTCGCCGTGACGACGCCCGACTATTACGTTTTTCTGCCTGACGAGGAGAAGGCCAACGGGCAGGCCGTCGTCGTCTGTCCGGGCGGCGGATACGGTTGCGTATGCTATGCCCGCGAGGGACTCGACGTGGCCCGCTGGCTCAACGGACAGGGCGTCGCTGCGTTCGTGCTGCGCTACCGCATGCCCAACGGGCACCACGAAATCCCGATGGAGGACGTGCGCCGCATGTTCCGCATCGTGCGCGACAGTGCCGAGCGGTGGAAAATAGACCCCGCTCAGGTGGGCATCATGGGATTTTCGGCCGGCGGACACCTCGCCTCGACGGCCGCCACGCAGTCCGATGCCGCCACCCGTCCCGATTTCGCCGTGCTGATCTATCCGGTCATCACGATGCAGGACCGGCCTACTCAATGGGATACGCGCAACAACCTGCTCGGCCCGCAGCCCGACACCGCGCTGGTGGAACGCTATTCGAGCGAACGGCAGGTCACTCCGCAGACGCCTCCCGCGTTCATCGCGCTGAGCGACGACGACGAGGTCGTGCCTACGCGCAACAGCACGCTCTTCTACGATGCGCTCAAGGCGAACGGCGTGGCGACCGAGCTGCATATCTATCCGACCGGCCGGCACGGATGGATCGGCGATTTCACCTACTGGGACGAATACCATGGCGCGCTGTCGCGTTGGCTCGGACAGTTGCGGGAGGGTAAAATAAAATAAGCCGGCCGAGTGGCGTTGGCCGGGCCGTTCCGGAACGTCGCTCAGAAATCCGCTTCGGTACGCGAAGGCCGTCCGCTTTCCTGTGGACGGCCTTCGTCGTAGCTGCAGATCTCCGTATGCCTGCCGTGCGGACCGGGAGCGCACGGGCAGTGTCCGGAGGCGCCGCCGGACGTTTCCGTTCGCCGCCGGTGGGGGACTGTGGCTGCCGGCAAACGAACGGACCTTTGCCGCGGCCGGTCCGGCGGAGGTCCGTGCCCGGACGCATGCCGGGCCGGAGGGCGCTTTTCGCCGGGGCCGGATGCGGAACGGGGCCGGACGGGGATTCGTAAATTTGTGCTACTTTTGCCCCGTTCACTCATTTTTTTTCGATATGATTTTCGACCCTCAGAAATACGCGTTGCCCGATGTGCCGGGCCGGATGTTTCTCGATGCCGAAGAGATTCGCGGCATACTCCGGACGGTCCGTCCGCCCTCGCTCGACGAGCTCCGGACCATCGTCGGGCGTTCGATGGACAACAGGCGGCTTTCGTTGCAGGAGACCGCCGCGCTCATTGCCGCCGACGATCCGGAGGCCGTGGAGATGATTTTCGATGCCGCCGGACGGCTCAAGCGGCGGACCTACGGCAACCGGATCGTGCTGTTCGCACCGCTCTATATCGGCAACCGGTGCATCAACAACTGCGCCTATTGCGGATTCCGGGCGGGCAACGGAGCCGCCCGGCGCCGGACGCTCACCGATGCGGAGATCGAAGCCGAGACGCGGGCGCTCGAAGCGGCCGGCCACAAGCGGCTGATTCTCGTCTACGGCGAGCATCCCGCCTACGACCCCGCCTATATCGCCCGCACGGTGCGTACCGTGTACGGCACGAAAGAGGGTCAGGGAGAGATCCGTCGCGTCAACATCAATGCCGCTCCGCTGGATGTCGACGGATTCCGCACCGTCCGCGAGGCGGGTATCGGGACCTACCAGATCTTTCAGGAGACTTACGATCCGGAACTGTACGCACGCTTCCATCCGTCGGGACCCAAAAGCGATTACGCCTACCGGCTGCTGGCGATGGACCGGGCGATGGAGGCCGGTATCGACGACGTGGGCCTCGGCGTGCTGCTCGGTCTCGGCGACTGGGCTTTCGAGTTGCTCGCGCTCGTCCGGCATACGAATCATTTGGAGGCCTGCTTCGGTGTGGGACCCCATACGATTTCGTTTCCGCGCATCCAGAACGCCTCCTCGCTGAACCGGACGACGCTCGCTCCGGTGGCGGACCGCGATTTCGAACGCATGGTCGCCATCCTGCGGCTGGCGGTGCCCTATACGGGGTTGATCCTGACCGCCCGCGAACCCGCCGCCCTGCGCGACAGGCTCATCGAATACGGCGTCTCGCAGATCGACGCCGGAACGAGACTCGAAATCGGCGGGTACACATCCGGCTCGCAGCGGCAGGACCTCGACCGGGAACAGTTCGAACTCAGCGACGAACGGTCGCTCGCCGAGGTGATCGCCGGACTGAACGGGCGGGGACAGATTCCCTCGTTCTGCACGGCCTGTTACCGCAAGGGCCGCACGGGCGAGCATTTCATGGAGTTTTCCACCAAAGGGTTCATCAAACGCTTCTGCACGCCCAACGCGCTGCTCACCTTCGCCGAGTACCTCGAAGACTATGCGCCGGAAGCGCTGCGTACCGAGGGCTGGCGCCGCATCGGACGGGAAGCCGCGGCGCTCGAACACAAGAACGAGCTCGAATGTCGGTTGGAGCGTATCCGCCGCGGCGAGCGCGACCTGCTCTTCTGAGGCGTGCGGTCCGGAGGGCGTCCGCCCGGCTTCGGTTCAGGTTTCTATGGCCGGTGTCCCGTTTGCATTTGCGTTTGCGTCGGGAGGTTGCTCCTTTCGGTCGGAGGGAGGCGGTATTTCGCGGAGGACGGGCGTATGCCTCGAAGAGTCCGTCCCGGAGACTTCCCGATTCGCCCGCTGCGACGGTTGCGTACGGAGAGCGGGCTTTCTCTTTCCCCGATTCCTTTTCGCCTCGAAATGAATGCGGTAAAACGCTGGCGGTACCGATCGTTTATGGAATGACGTTGCGGAACGGCCGGCAGGGTGCGTCCGTTTTCGTGCACAGTCTCCCTCGGTTTCGAACGGTACGGGGCTTTCCTTCTCTCTCGATGCGAATTTTTGAAAAAAAGGAAAATTATCGATTATCTTGGGGGCATGTGGATGATTTGGTGCATACTCGGTCTGGTCTTGTCGTATTATCTGTGTGTGACCGTGTTTCGCCTTGCGGTGACGATACCTGTGAGGCTTGCCTTTCTCGTCTGCCTTCCCGTGATGCCTTTCGTCGTCGCTTATCGGAACCGAAAGGAACATCCCGTCTTGGCGAAGACCATCGTTTGGCTGTGGGGTATTTTTTATTCGCTTTGGATATTATTGATCGTTTGTCTCGACGGTCATTTGTAATCGGAAGACAGTTTATCGCAAGTATGCCGTTCCGGGAGGCGTCGGACGACGACAGAAACAGCGATTCGCATAGGACGACGCGACGGGAAACGAAATAACGCGACGGGCCGCCGCCCGTCGCGTTTATCGGACTCCGGTTCGTCGCGTTATTTCAGAACCGCCTCGACGAGTACGGGGAAATGGTCGGAGGGGAAGTGCCGTCCGTCCGAATCGGTCAGCACGCCGTATTTGAGCACCCGGACCCGGTCGTTGACGAACACGTAGTCGATCTCCCGTTTTTTGGTCAGCCGCTCCGGAATCCGCACGTCGAAGCCCGTGTAGCTCCAGCCGGGCGAGTAGGGCGGCATTTCGGAAATCGCCTGTGCATCGAGCATCCCGCTTTTCATAATGAGGATCGGTTCGGCGTCGGGCTGCGAGTTGAAGTCGCCGGTGCAGAATACCGGGTATTTCGTGCCGGCCGTGCTCTTTATGCGTTCGAGCAGCAGGGCGGCCGACTCGCGCCGGGCGACCGGGCCGATGTGGTCGAGGTGGGTGTTGAAGAAATAGAACACCTTCTTCGTCCGGCGGTCTTTCATTTTCGTCCACGTGCAGATGCGGTGCAGTTGCGCGTCCCATCCTTTGGACATGACTTCGGGGGTCTGGCTGAGCCAGAACGTACCGCTGTCGAGCACCTGTATGCGGTCCTTGCGGTAGAAGATGGCCGAAAATTCGCCTCCGTTCCCGCCGTCGCGGCCGATGCCCACCGAGGCGAAGCCCGGCATCTGCTGCAGGTCGTTCATCTGGAGGGGCTGCGCTTCCTGTACGCCGACGATGTCGTAGTCGTGGAAAAGAATCAGCGCCTTGACCCGTTCCTTGCGTGCGGGCCACATGTTCTCTCCGTCCACGGGCGTGTTCGTCCGGATGTTGTACGAGCCTACTCGGAGGACGTTTTCGCCACGGGCCCAAAGCTCTCCCGTGCCGGCGGCCGTGAGCATCGCGACCGACAGCAAAATCCGTCGAATGGCGTTTTTCATCGCTTGCGGATTATTTGACGATGTCGTAATAACAACGTTTCGGGGAGTGTACTTTGCCTTCCTTGACCAGCTTCTTGATGGTCTTGTCGGCTTCCGCCTTTTCGACGCCTGCCGCGGCGGCGATGTCGCCCGGACGCATCGCGCCCTTTTCCTGCAGGACTTTAAGGATTTTCTCTTCCATGAGCGTGTCGTTTTTCGTGAATGATGCGTAAAATTAGTCCATTCCCGTTTCATCTGCAAATAAAAACGACCGCTGCCGCAGGGCGCTTTCGCGCGGTGCTATTCGCTCTTCCGACCGAGGAGGCGCAGATCGAGCGCGAGAAAGATGCTCCCGAAGCCGACGAACAGAAAGACGAATGTCGCCAGATAGGCCACCGGCAGCAGGCCGAACCGCTCGTCGAGCATCATCAGGAAGCCCAGCACCAGCAGCAGAATGCCGACCAGCAGGTAGCGGCCCCAGATGTTCGAGCTGCGGCGGCGCCATGTGAACGCGTCGGCGATGTAGGTCAGCCCGCGGACGAAGACCCAGATGCCGATGAGCACGGGGATGATTTCGGCCGAAACGAGCGGGTTGGCCAGCATCAACAGACCGAACACGACGTCGATCACGCCTTCGAAAAAGCGCCATCCCCAACCCTGCCGGCGCATGTTCGAAAAGGCCAGCACGAGCGACATGATGCCCGAAACCAATGCCACGACGCCGATGTAGACGGCTACCGAGACGAGTGCGGCGACGGGGTGGACCAGCGAGCCGAAGCCCAAAAAGAGAAACAGAATGCCGTTGATGAGCAACAGCCACCAGTTTTTGAAGATCGTATCCATGATTCGTTGCGATTTTATCGGTTAATGTTTCCGTGTTTTCCGCAAGAATTTTGCCAGAGGGTGGCGCCCACGGATCGGGACGTTCTGCTTGCGGGCGGACGGTCGTGCGGTCGGGGCGGGTGTCGTCCGCAAGCCGTTTCGCTGCATGTCGGACGTCGGGCGTTTTTCCGGGCGGCGGTATGGCTGCGGAAGTTTTCGCCGCGGAGGCGGGCGGATTGCCGTCCGGTCGTTTTCCTATTTCTTCGTCCGCTTCCCGTGCGTCGGGCGGCGGCGGTCGTGCCGGAGTGTGAGGTGTCGAAGGGGCGGGGCGTGTCCGTGCGGGCCGGCGGTCGTATCGGCTGCCGAGGAAAGGACGGGGCGTTGCGGCGGCGGTTCGGCCGGCGGTGAGAGGACGTTCCGTCGGGCGTCGGACGGGTTTTCGTCGAGGACCGGCGGATCGGGGACGAGAAGCGTTTTTTTATTTCGCGATTAATTTTTATCTTTGTGGGCTGTTTAACATTTAAATTTTAGTAGAATGCCGAAAATGAAAACCAATTCCGGTGCGAAGAAACGTTTCGACTTCACCGGATCAGGAAAGATCAAGAGAAAGCATGCTTTCAAAAGTCACATCCTGACCAAGAAAACCACCAAACAAAAACGCAATCTGACCTATTCGGGTCTGATTTCGAAGGCCGATGAGGCCAATGTGAAACTGCTGCTGGTGAAATAACCGCCGCGCCGTTTCGCGCCATTACGTCAAACGAAGAGGGAGTCAGCCCCGAAGAGTATGGGAGAACCATGCCGCTGACCGCTCGTAAAACTTTACAACTATGCCAAGGTCAGTAAATGCAGTAGCATCCAGAGCCAGAAGAAAAAAGGTTTTAAAACTTGCCAAGGGTAACTTTGGTTCAAGGGGAAATGTCTGGACGGTCGCCAAAAACACCGTCGAGAAAGGTCTTACCTACGCTTACCGCGATCGTAAGAACAAAAAACGTCAGTTCCGCAGCCTGTGGATTCAGCGTATCAACGCCGCAGCCCGCAGCCACGGTATGACCTATTCGGAATTTATGGGTAAAATCAACGCCAAGGGCATCCAGCTCAACCGCAAGGTGCTGGCCGATCTGGCGATGAACAACCCCGCCGCATTCGAAAAAATCGTTAAAACAGTACAATAGGCTCTTCGGTGCGCCCGTCGCGCCGATCCCGCCGAAACGAAAGGGCATCCGGAATTTCCGGATGCCCTTTTTCGTGTCCGGAAGCGGCTTTTCGCCGTTCTGTCATGCCGTTCGTCGGGAAGCGACGGCACGGAAAGGGGGGGGGCGGGCTTCGTTCGTCTCGTGGCCGTGACTCGCGTTTGTCGCGGGGCGAGGGTCCGGACACGGCGGTCGCCTCGGCCCGACGGCAGTGCGTTGCCGGGTTCCGTCGGTCGGGCACGGGCCGGATGCGGTCTTTCGCCGTAGGACTCGGATGCGGCGAATCTCTGTCCCGTTCTATCGCGGATCGCCCGGATGTATTTCTACAAGGAGATGGGCGACGGCGTGGGGAAGAACACGATGGTGCGAAAAGAGTTCGATAACGATGGCTGGGGACGATTTCCGGCAGGCTGTGGCGAACGTTCGTCTCCTGTCTGTGCGTCGGTCTGCCGGTCGGCTGTCCGTGCGCTTTCCCGTTGGGCATGAGCGTTTCGGGTCCGATGTCCGGCCGACTTCGACCGCAGGTCATGGGCGGATCGGCGACGGAAGGGAGGCTTCTGCACATGGTAGCTCCTTTATCGTCCGACGGCCCGTAAAAAGTCCGCGGGTGAGGGCGGTCCTGAAAAAAGACGACCGGTGCCGGAGAACCGTTCGAGGACATGGCCTCCGCCCGGCTTCCTCGGTTTCGGAAGTCGCTGTGCCGGGCGGTTCGGGCTGTGCGTCTTGTTTGGCCTCGGTTCTGCCGTTCTTCGGAGTGCAGCGGGGAGGACGGTCGCCGGACGGGGGGGCAGTGTCGTCGTGTTTTCGGCATATCGGTGCCCGGAGCCTGTCGGACGAGGGAAAGCGGTACCTGCCGGGATTCGGAAAATACGGATCGGCGGATGCGTTCCGGAACCGTGCGGCAGGGAATGTCCGGTGCCGCATCGAAAGTCGCGTTACAGGTCGTATCGCACGATTCTACGGTCGGGGATGGAACGGAGAGCCGAACGGGCGAGACATGGACGGAGCCCGGAAGGCTCCGAAAATCGAAATTGTTTTTTGCGATGCACCGTTCCCATGCAAGGATTCGCAACGGAGAAGAAAGGGAGGATGACGGATTCGGGCGGAGGCGTCGGTGCGTCGGAAACGGGACGACGGTTCGTGTGCAACCTTCCTGTGCAAGGATTTGCGACGGGGCACGAAAGCGAGCGTAGCGGATTCGATCGTATGAGCCGGTGGTTCGAAAACGAGGCGGCATTTGCGTGTTGCCGTTTCCGTGCAGAAAGTCGAAGAAATAACCGGATGCACGTGTGCTGGAGGTGCCGTCGTGTCCGGCGCATGCGTTCGGGTACGGTCCGATAGTGTCGGGAGCCGGAGGAATCCGTCGCTCGTGCCGGAGGCATTATTCCACCGCTTCCCCCGTCAGCGTGGCCGAGGTGCAGTCGGCGATCCGGACGCGCACGTAGTCGCCCACCCGGCGGTCGCCCCGGTCGAAGACGACGACTTTGTTCTGCGAAGTGCGGCCGAAAAGCTGGTCGCTGCGGCGTTTCGATTCGCCTTCGACGAGCACTTCGAACACCTTCCCCACGTCGCGCCGGTTGCTGCGCAGCGAAAGTTCGTTCTGCAATTCGATGATTTGGGTCAGCCGGGCGGTCTTGACGGCGTCCGGCACGTCGTCCGTCCAGTGGCGGGCGGCTTTCGTGTTGGGACGTTCGGAGTATTTGAACATGAAGGCGAATTCGTAGCCCACCTCCTCCATCAGCGAGAGCGTCTGCCGGTGATCCTCTTCGGTTTCGGTGCAGAATCCGGCGATCAGGTCGGTCGAGATCGCGCAGTCGGGCAGGATGCGGCGGATGGCGGCGATGCGCTCCAGATACCATTCGCGCGTGTATTTGCGGTTCATCAGCTCCAGCATCCGCGTGCTGCCCGACTGGGCCGGGAGGTGGATGGCCCGGCAGATGTTGCTGTGGCGGGCCATCGCTTCCAGCACGTCGTCGCCGAGGTCCTTGGGGTGCGAGGTCGAAAAACGCACCCGCAGCAGCGGATCGATGCCGGCCACGGCTTCGAGCAGGCCGGCGAAGTCGGTCGTGCCCCGTTCGCTTTGCCAGCGGTACGAATTGACGTTTTGGCCCAGCAGCGTCACTTCGCGGTAGCCCGCTGCGAACAGGTCGCGGGCCTCGGCGAGAATCGTCTCCGGATCGCGGCTCCGCTCGGCTCCGCGCGTGTAGGGCACCACGCAGTAGGAGCACATGTTGTTGCATCCGCGCATGATCGAAATGAATGCGCTCACGCCGTTTTTGTCGGTGCGCACCGGCGTGATTTCGGCATAGGTCTCTTCCTGCGACAGCAGGACGTTCACCGAGCGGGCTCCTTCGCGCGCCTGCCGCAGCAGGCGGGGCAGGTCGCGGTAGGCGTCCGGGCCGGCCACGACGTCCACGAGCCGTTCGCGCTCGATGAGCTGTTCGCGTAGCCGTTCGGCCATGCAGCCGATCACGCCCACCATGAGGCTGCGCTTTTTCTTCTTATAGGCCTTGAATTCGTTGAGGCGGCCCCATATCCGCTGTTCGGCGTTGTCGCGGATGGAGCAGGTGTTGACCAGAATCACGTCCGCCGCGGCGATGTCTTCCGTATAGCGGTATCCCTCGTTCTGGAGGATAGACAGCACCACCTCGCTGTCGTTCACGTTCATCTGGCAGCCGTAAGTCTCGATATAGAGTTGCAGGCCGTCGCCCGTGAGCGGGCGCAGCCGTCGGATATTCGCAGCGTCGAAATTCATGGGTTTCTTCCCTTTGCGTTCTTTATTTCCTGCTTTCGGGGAAGGGTTTGAAGCCGTCGCCGAAAGTTTCGTGGGCATCTACGATCACGACGAACGACGCAGGGTCGATTTCGTGGATCATGCTCCGGATCATCGACACCTCGTTGCGGCTCACTACGACGAAAATCATCTCCCTCTCCTGCGAGGTGTACATGCCCGAACTCTTGATGTAGGTGCCTCCGCGGCCCATTTTTTCGAGGATGAACTCGCGGATTTCCTCTCTGCGGTCGGATACGATGAACAGCAGCTTGTCGTAGCTGGCGCCGTCTACGATGTAGTCGATCACCTTCGATGCGACAAAGATAGTGACTAAAGAATAAAGCGGCAAGCGCCAGTCGCCCAAAACGATCATGCCGAAAATCACGATCGTCGAATCGACGAGCAGGATGGCGCGCGAGAAACGGAATTTCGCGTAATGGGTCAGCAGCATGGCGATGATGTCGGTGCCGCCCGACGTGGCGTGCGACTTGATGATGAGCCCCGTGCCGGTGCCGATCATCACGCCGCCGAAGATGCAGGGCAGGAACATGTCCTGCGAGAGGTCCATGTTGCCCCCGAACATCAGCGACGGATTCTCGCCGATGAGATAGGTCATGCCGTTCATCACCGCCGGAATCAGCAGGGCCGAAAAGATCGTCTTGGCGCCGAACATCCGACCGAATACTTTGAATCCGATGAGCAGCAGCGGGATGTCGAGCATCAGGCCGAACGTACCCACCTGAATCGACGGGAAGAGGCTGTGCAACACGATGCCCGTGCCGTACACGCCGCCCGGCACGATCTTGTAGGGATTCATAAACAGCACGAAGCCTGCGGAGAGCACGATGCTGCCCAGCAGGACATAGATCCACGATTTGACGGACTGTCGCTGCATCAGTCCGTCGTACAGTTTCGTAACGGCTACCATATCTGCTTAAATTCGTAACAAAAGTAATATATTTTGTTAAAAATAAAAAATCATTCTCCGCGCCGTTCCATCTTTGCCTAAATTTGCATTCCAAAACGAATGGGTATGGTTCTCGATATCGGGCTTATCGCGGTGGCTTATCTGCTGGGGTCGATCCCCAGCGCGGTGTGGATCGGCCGTCGTTTCTACGGCGTGGATGTGCGTCAGCACGGCAGCAAGAATGCCGGGGCTACCAATACGTTGCGCGTATTGGGGCTGCGGGCCGCCTTGCCGGTTTTCGCCATCGACATGCTCAAGGGGCTGGCGGCCGTCATGCTCTCCCATCTGGCCGGCTATCCGGCCGGAAGCGATGCGATGTTCAACCTCAAGGTCGCGCTCGTCGCTGCGGCCGTCATCGGCCATATCCTGCCGGTCTTTGCCGGATTCAAGGGCGGCAAGGGCGTCGCTACGCTGGCCGGCGCCGTGCTGGGCGTTTATCCGCTCGCCGTGCTGCTCTGTCTGGTCGTGTTCGCCGTCGTGTTCGGCCTTACCCGTTACGTTTCGCTGGGGTCGATGAGCGCCGGGGTGGCTTTCCCCGTTTTCGTCATCGGCGTTTTCGGCGAGCGTTCCCTCGCCCTCATCGTGTTCAGCATCGTCATCGCCCTGTTGCTGCTGTTCACCCATCGTAAGAACATCCGTCGGTTGCTTTCCCATACCGAATCGAAAACCTACCTTTTCAAACACAAGAAATAGTTCGGCAAAAACGGTTCCGCAAATGTGCGGGGACAAACCTCCTCCGCCTCCTTTTTCCGGAAAAGCCGCGGGAAGTGCGGAGCGGCCTCGTCCGTGTCGGAGGGGCGAACGGAAGGACGATGAAAAAGACGTTCGTGTACGAAGCCAGAAAATCCCGCAAGTTCCGGTGTATCGACCGTGACGACCGCAGTTTCGCCGTGACTACGGGAAGTGCGGCGGCATCGGAAAGTACGAAGTCAGGGAATTCGATACGCGGTAGGAGTGCACGAAAGAAGCCGAAAGGCTGATCCGCTCGAAAATAAAAAAAGGATATAGGGAAGACGGCGGATTCGATTTCCTGAATCGGAGCTACATCGACGTGAACGGTACGGACTTCATCCCAAGACGTCGCATCCCCGGTTTGCCGAACATTTCGCCGATGCTATTATTCGGAGGACGACGAAGAGGCTCCGTTCGGCAGCGACGAGGGGCACGACACGTTGTTTTTCCTGTACCGAGCCGTCCGGAAAGATTCAAAGCTCGACTTCGAGGCCTTTCCTCGCCGATCGATCGAGCGGGACTGGGGTATGGAATATATTCCGGCCGCTACGCTCGACGCCGGGCGGATAAAGGAAATGGCCTCGTCCAAGGAAGACGGATATGATGCAGGGCGATAATAGGGTCGCTTATGCTGCCGCTTTCGCCCGGATCGAAATAACGGGCTCCTTTTCCCCGGAGCTGAGGGAGCGGGGCATCGACGCGATCCGGCGGCTGGCTTTGGTCGATGGCGTCCTTTGGACCGGAAACGAAATTCGGTGTAAAATGGTGGAAGACCTCCGGTCTTTTGTCTGACAACGACGGGGGCCTGTGCCAGCGAAAACCCTGTCTGCCTGCTTTTCGCCGGTTTTGTCCCTTTTCTTCGCACGGGTGCGGAAAGGGTAGGGGCCCGATACGGAAATTCACCGGCCGGTTTGTTCCTGTCGGTTTCTTCTCCTCCCACGACTTTATTTTCTGAAAATCGCCCGGTGCGTATGCCTGCGCCCGTTTACGGGCGTACCGAGCCGTGCCGGGAAAAGCGCTTCCGGTTTTCAGTCGGCGTATCTTCCGTAGAAAAATCGAGAAAGGCCGTCTTGCGGAGTGGGGCATCCGTTCGGAAGCGATGCCCGGAGCGGCCTGTTCGACCGAAAGCCGGTCGGGCGGTCGTCGGGCAGGCCGCTTTTCGTGTGCAGCCTGCACGGTCGATGGGAATGATGCGTTTGTCGCGGCGCGGAACTGCGTTTTCCGGCGGTCGAGCGATGGGGACGGCAAAGGCTCCGGCAGCTCCCGGACGCGAGCGCCGTGTTTTCCCGTCTTCGCAAAAAAGCCGCGGACACATCGGATGTCGGACCTCGGCAAGAGCGTGCGAAGCCGCGGCGGCAGCGGTCCGACGGAGAGTTGCCGCCGAAGGGAGGCAAGGACGGTAGGGGGCGACCGGTCGCCCGGAGAGTCGATTTCCGGAATGGTGGCGGGATGTTCCGCTGCCGCGGCAGAAAACTCGTGCCGCCGGTTTTCCGGATGCCGCCCATGAGTTTCCCGCGGGGGGATCGGCAGTCATCCCGATACGCGGCTCGCGGCCGCGAAAGACCGGGGACGGAAAATGCAGGCAGAACGTCGGTCCGTCGCAGCGTATCGTTCTCTTCGGAATTTCCTCTCCCTCGTGCGGAAGGAACCGTATGCCGTGCGGAAACGCTCCGCCGTTTCCGCGCGAAGTCAAAAAAAGCGACCGAATCTTTCGGTCGCTCGTATCATTAGAATCGCCGCACTCCGTCGGGGCGGCACCGGGGTGCGGACTATTCCGCTGCCTCTTCGGCTTCTTCGGGGACGATGTCTACCAGATCCACTTCGAACACCAGTGCGGAATTGGGTTCGACCATCTGGTTGCCGTGTTTGCCGTAACCCAGTTCGGCAGGCAGCCACAGTTTGATCTTGCCGCCCTTGCCGATGAGTTGCAGGCCTTCGGCCCATGCGGGGAGCACCTGCTGGAGGTTCATGTCCACCGGACCGCGTTCTTCGTTGATTTCCTGAATCACCTTACCGTTGCGGTCGCTCAGTTTGAACATCACTTTGACCGTCGATGCCGAGTCGGGTTTGGGGTCTTCGCCCTGTTCGATGATTTCGTACAGAAAGCCCGATTCGGCCTTTTTCACGTTCTTGTTTTCCTTTTCGACCTTGGCGATGAATTCGGCGCTGGCGATGCTGTCCTTGCGGGGCTTGCGGATCGAGAAATATTCCCTCCAGAAGCTCTGGGCGGCCTGCTGGTCGATCTTCGCCGCAGCGGTGTCGCCCTTGATGCCGTCCCGCATGGCGGCGGCCACTACGCTGATGTCGATCGTCGGATCGAGGTCGCGCAGGGCGGTACCCCAGTTGTATCCGATGATGTAGGCCAGCGAGTCTTTTTCGCTTTTGGGCGTTCCGCCCGTCGTGCCGCACGAGCTGAGAACCATGGCGGCTGCGCCGCACAGAAGAATCAATTTTTTCATTTTTCTAAATTATTCGGTTTATTGTTGATTCCGTCATTTGGCGAAGCCTTCGTCCCGTTCGGGAAAATTTTCCGGATTCGCGCCTGCAAATGTAAGCAAATTAACTGAACGATGGAGCGAAAGCACTCTTTTTTATCGAATTATTTTCGTCCGCCTGCTGCGGGTTGCGTCCTTTGTTTTCGCGGGACGGCCAGCACGCCGGCCGCCACTGCGACCAGCGAGGCGACGAGCACGGCTATTTTACCGCTCGCGGCGGCCGGAGTGCCCTCGAAGGCCAGATTGTTGATGAAAATGGACATCGTGAATCCGATCCCGCCCAGACAGGCCACGCCGAAGAGCGCCCGCCACGACACGCCGGCGGGCAGCGTGCACCATCCTGCCCGCACCGCAAGGCGGCTGAAAAGCCAGATGCCGAGCGGCTTGCCCGCCACCAGTCCCAGCAGGATGCCCAGGCCTTGCGTCGAGGCCGTCACGTCGAGCGCCGAAAGTCCCTCGATGCGCACGCCGGCATTGGCCAGCGCGAAAGCCGGCATGATGAAGAATGCGACGGTGTGGTGCAGCGCGTATTCGAGTCGCTGCGACGGGCTGATCGCATCGAGGGCGATCTGCCGGATCGTCTCGACGTCTTCGAGCTGTTTGGGATTGGTCAGTATTTCTTCTCCTTCGCGGTCGTGCTGCCGGAACGAACGCAGGTAGTAGCGCGTCTTGTAGTCGAAGTAGCGTTTCGAGAAGCGTGGCGTGGAGGGAATCGTCAGTGCGACGAGCACGCCCGCCAGTGTGGCGTGGATGCCCGAATACAGAAAAAGAATCCACAGCGCGATGCCCGGCACGAGGTAGTAGCGCATTTTGTAGACGTTCAGCCGGTTGAGCAGCAGCATGAGCGCGAAGACGCCGACTGCGGCCGCCAGCGTCGTCAGGTCGATGCCCGACGAGTAGAAGAGCGCGATGACGAGGATCGAGCCCAGATCGTCCACGATGGCCAGCGCCGTGAGGAAGATTTTCAGCGGCAGCGGCACGCGGTTGCCCATGAGCGAAAGCACGCCTAATGCGAAAGCGATGTCGGTGGCCATCGGCACGCCCCATCCCGCGGCCGTCGGGCTCCCGACGTTCAGCAGCGCGTAGATCGACGCGGGAACGATCATGCCGCCCAGAGCCGCGGCCAGCGGCAGGGCGGCCCGGCGCATGCCCGAAAGTTGTCCCGATACGATTTCCCGCTTGATTTCCAGCCCTACGGCGAAGAAAAAGATCGCCATCAGCCCGTCGTTGATCCATGCCTCGACGGGCTGGTCGATCTTCCAGCCGTCGAATCCGACGCTCAACGGAATCTCCAGCGCATGCCGGTACAGCTCGGCCGTGGCGGGCACGTTGGCCAGAACCATGGCCAGTGCGGTGAACAGCACCAGCAGCAGGCCGGCGGCCCACGGGCTGTGCATGAAACGATGGTGGCGTTCCTGCCGGATGAAGAAGTTCCTTTTATGCCTGAAACCGATTACTCGCGTCATACCCATTTCCGATTCGGTGTCCGCCCGTGCGGCGGACGGTTCGTGAAAAGGTCGGGTCGGTTTCGCGGCTACCGGGCTATTTCTGCGGCGGCAGAAGAGCGAAGTTACAGAGCTTGTACAGCATGCGGGCTCCTACGTTGGCGTCCCACTCGTCTTCGCCGGAAGGGGCCGGGGCCACTTCGCACAGGTCGAAGCCCACGATTTCCCTGCCCGACAGGGCGAGGGCGCGCAGCAGGTGGACCGCCTCGGCGAAGCTCAGTCCCCCCGGTACGGGCGTCCCCGTGTGGGGACAGTATTGGGGAGCGAGTCCGTCGATGTCGAAACTGACGTAGACCTTTTCGGGCAGTCCTGCAAGAATCCTTCCACAGATGCCGTTCCAGCTTTCGCCCCGGAATCTGGCTTCGCCGAGCGCGTAGTCGTCGAACATCGCGACCCTTGGCTCGGCGGCGGCCAACGCGGCTTCGTCGTCGCAGAAATCGCGCACGCCGACCTGCACCAAGGAGGCGACGCCCGGCGCTTCGTGCAGCACGTTGTACATGATCGACGCGTGCGAATAGGCGAATCCTTCGTAGGCTTCGCGCAGGTCGGCATGCGCGTCGACGTGCAGGATGCCGAGTCCGGGATGCCGTTCGGCCGCGGCGCGGACGGCTCCCAGCGGCACGCTGTGGTCGCCGCCGACGATGCCCACCTTCTTGCCCGCGGCCATCCAGCGCGAAACTTCCCGGTAGACGTACTCGTTCAGGCGGGCCGAACCCTCGTTGACGCGTTGTATCTTGCGCCGGACGGATTCGTTGTCGGGGGCTCCGCCCCGTTCCCAGTGTTCGATCACGCGGCGGGCGTCTTCCCGCAGCCGCCGTCCGCGCAGCTCCAGCATGTCGTCGGCCGGCAGCGTGCCGATGCCCTGTTTCCATCCGCCGGGGTGGTGCACGTCGTAAAGGTCCACCTGCATCGAGGCGTCGAGTATGGCGTCGGGACCGTAGGCCGTTCCTTCGCGGTACGAGACGGTGACGTCCCACGGCACGGGCAGCAGGACGAGCCTCGCCTCTTCGGGCGTGAAGGGCATTCCGAAAAAGTTTCCGTTGTTCACTCCCGGTGCGTTGGGGTCGAAACCGGGGCTGCTCGTGGGCGTATCCATGCGTTGTCGTCTTTTGGGTTTTCGGTTTTCTCGTCGCGATTTCCCGCCCCTCTTCCTCGGGTTCCGTAGGACCTGCCGGGCGGGGAATGCTCGGAGCAAAGATAGAAAATCCTGCGTTTTTTTCGATTTTTCCTCCGATGAGCGTCAACCCATTATCCGTTTGCTCCGTGCGGCTGCCCGCACGGAGGACAATACGGCCTGTGCGTGCGACGTTATTTTATCGAATTTCCGATATCGTTGCGACAACGGAGGTCGGGTAGTTTTTTTCATAATCATACATTAAGTTGGGTAGGCCTCCGCCGCAGCGATTGCGCCGGAGGCTTTTTTTTGCCTCCGGCGATGCGGGCGGGCCGTTCTTTCCGGCGACGGTCTTTCCGCCTGCCTGGCACCCGAATCCCGAAGTTATTGTTACATTTGCGCCGGAAAGCAAGGAGGAAGTATGGAAGCAAAACCCCGTATAGTGGCCGACTGCGACATCCCGTTTCTGCGGGGCGTGCTCGAACCGTTCGCTCAGGTGCGGTACGTCGAAGGCAGCCACATCGCACGCGCCGATCTCGCGGATGCCGATGCGCTCGTCGTCCGCACCCGCACCCGTTGCGACGAAGCGCTGCTCGAAGGCACGCCCGTCGGGTTGATCGCCACGGCGACCATCGGGTACGACCACATCGACGCGGCCTATTGTGCCCGGCGGGGCATCGAGGTGGTGACCGCGCAAGGGTGCAACGCGAGGGGCGTGTTGCAGTACGTCTCGGCCGCCCTGTACGAACTCGCCCGCCGGGACGCATGGCGGCCGGAACGCATGACGCTCGGCGTCGTGGGGGCGGGCAACGTGGGCTCGCTGGTCGCCGAGTACGGACGACGGTTCGGTTTCCGCGTGCTGTGCTGCGATCCGCCCAAGGCCGAGCTCGATCCGCAGGGAGGCTACCTGCCGCTGGACGAGCTGCTGCCCCGCTGCGACATCGTCACCTGCCACGTGCCGCTGACCGTGGAGGGGCCCTGTCCGACGCTGCGCATGGCCTCCGCCGGATTTTTCTCGGCCATGAAGCCGGGCGCCGTATTCGTCAATTCGTCGCGGGGCAAGATCGTCTGCGACGAGGCGTTGTGCGAGGCGCTGGACGACGGACGCGTTTCCCGTGCCGTGATCGACACGTGGAACGGCGAGCCGCAGATCGACCGCCGGTTGCTCGCTCTCTCGACGCTCGCCACGCCGCACATCGCCGGCTATTCGATTCAGGGCAAGGCGGCGGGCACGGCGGCCGTCGTGCGGGCCGTCGGACGACGCTACCGCTTGCCTCTGGACGACTGGTATCCTGCGGCGGTGTCGCCGACCCGGCCGGTGCCGATCGGGTGGGACGAGATGGGGCGGACCATGCCCCGTTATTTCGACATCGTCGCCGAGTCGGAACGGCTCAAGAGCCGGCCGCAGGACTTCGAGTCGATCCGCAACCGCTACGACTACCGGACGGAGTTCTTCTGACGGGAGGGCCGGGGCTTTCCCGCCGGCGGCTCCGCGGTGCGGGACCCGTCGCGCCGCCGTAGGCTTTTCCCGAAAAATTGATACCTTTGCCGTGATTTCAACCGACCGAACGTTCGAACTATGTATAAGAAAATCATTCGTCCGCTGCTTTTCCGCCTTCCGCCGGAGACGATTCACCGTATCATCGTAACGCTTTTGCGGGTCGTCCATTACATTCCCGGATCGGGATGGGCGATGCGGGCGGTCTTCGCCGTGCGGCATCCCTCGCTCGAACGCGAGGTGTTCGGCATCCGTTTCCCCAATCCGGTGGGCATCGCCGCCGGATTCGACAAGGACGCCGAGGTGTTCGAGGAGCTGCGTTCGCTGGGGTTCGGGTTTACCGAAGTCGGAACGGTCACGCCCAAAGGACAGGGCGGCAATCCCCGTCCGCGGCTGTTCCGCCTGCCGCTCGACGGAGCGCTCGTCAACCGCATGGGCTTCAACAACCGCGGCGTGGAAAACGCCCTGCGCCATCTGCGCCGTCGCAAGCGGGGCCGCATCATCGGCGGCAACCTGGGCAAGAACACGCTGACGCCCAACGAAGGGGCGCCGGCCGATTACCTGAAGCTGTTCCGTTCGCTGTACGTATACGTCGATTATTTCGTCATCAACGTCAGTTGCCCGAACGTCGCCAATCTGACCCATTTGCAGGACAAGGACAACCTGCGGGAGATTTTGGGCGGGCTCACCGAATTCCGCCGGGGACAGAACCAGTACCGTCCGATCCTGCTGAAAATATCGCCCGATCTGACCGAACCGCAGATCGACGACATGATCGCCGTGCTGTCCGAATGCGGCATAGACGGCATCGTGGCCACGAACACCACCACCTCGCGCGAAGGACTCGCCACGCCCTCCGAGACGGTAGCCCGCATCGGCAAGGGCGGACTCAGCGGCAGTCCGCTGACCCGGCGTTCGCTCGAAACGGTGCGCTATATCCATCGCAAGACCGAGGGCCGGTTCCCGATCATCGGCGTGGGCGGCATCATGACCGAAGACGATGCCGTGGCCATGCTCGAAGCCGGAGCCAGCCTCGTGCAGGTGTACACGGGCTTCATCTACAACGGACCTTGTTTCGTACGGCGCATCTGCAAGCGGCTCAAACTCGAAGCCGAGGCAAAGAAAGAATAGGCCCTCCGCCGGGTCCGGCGAAGACTCTGCAAACCGTTCCGTCGGGAAACAGAACTTTTTCTGTTTCCCGACGTTTTTCATACGTCCGGAGGACACGGAGGGTGTCATGCGGGAAAAGCGGGGGGGAAAAGTCCCCCGGTCCGGCAGCGTGTTTTTCCGTTTTTCGTCCGGCGAACGTATGCCGGCACGGGGGCCGGACGCCATCGGGGCGGACGACCGGGAAAAATATCGTCGGAGGAACGAAACGGAGGGGAAAGTAGGTATCTTTGTCCGAAGAAACTTTTTCTTCCCGGCGCAGGGTTTCGCCCGTTCCCGCAGGTTCGGGGACGGCGAGGCGCCGGGAAAGAGGAAAAACGCTAAACCGGAAGGGAAACGATGCAGGCAGAAATCATTACCATCGGCGACGAGATCCTCATCGGACAGATCGTCGATACCAATTCGGCGTGGATGGGCCGCGAGCTGAACGCCGCAGGGATCAAAATCCATCGGATCGTGTCGGTGTCCGACACCGAAGACGAAATATCGCGGGCCGTCACCGAGGCGCTGTCGCGTTCGGAAATCGTGCTGTGCACGGGCGGTCTCGGTCCCACGAAAGACGATCTCACCAAGCATACGCTCGCCCGGCTGTTCGGCATGGAACTCGTGCGCGACGAAGCAGTGTTCGAACAGGTGCGCGAAATGACGGCCCTGCGGCATATCGACTTCAACGAGCTCAACCGCGGGCAGGCGCTCGTGCCGGACGGGTGCACCGTCCTTCGGAACCGGTGCGGGACGGCTCCGGGCATGTGGTTCGAGCGCGACGGCCGGGTGCTCGTCTCGATGCCCGGCGTGCCTTTCGAGATGAAAACATTGATGCAGGAGCAGGTGCTTCCGCGTCTGTGCGAGCATTTCCGGCTCCGGGCCATCGTCCATAAGACGGCCATCACGTTCGGGCTGGCCGAGTCGATACTGGCCGAGTCGATCGCTCCGTGGGAAAACGCGTTGCCCCCTTACCTTCATCTGGCCTATCTGCCCAGCGCGATGAACATCCGGCTCCGGCTTTCGGCCTACGAGGTGGACGGGGATGCGGCGGCGGCTGAAATCGACCGGCAGTTCGAACGGCTGGAACGGTTGCTTCCCCACCGCATCGTCGGGTACGGCGACGCGTCGCTCGAAAGCGCGACGGGCGCGTTGCTCGAACGTTGCGGGGCGACGGTCGCGGCGGCGGAATCCTGTACGGGCGGTAACATCGCCCATCGTTTCACCTCGCTGCCCGGTGCGTCGGCTTATTTCCGGGGCGGGGTCGTGGCCTATTCCAACGAAGTCAAGACGGCTCTGCTGGGCGTCGATCCCGCCGATCTGGAGCGTTACGGGGCTGTCAGCCGTCCCGTGGCCGAGCAGATGGCCCAAGGCGTGAGACGGGCGACCGGAGCCACCTACGGCATTGCGACGACCGGCATCGCGGGACCTGCGGGCGGGACGCCCGACAAGCCCGTCGGTACGGTGTGGATGGCCGTGGCGGGTCCGGAGGGCGTGTGCTCGGTGCGGAAGGTGTTCGGCTCGCTTCGGGAGCAGAATATCCAGCGGGCGTCGTCCCATGCCATCGACCTGCTCCGGCGTCGTCTGTGCGGCGCTCCGGACGACGGGGACCCCTCTCCGTGTTGATTCGGGGCGGATCGCGAATGTTCCGGCGAGCGGAAGCCGCGATCGTCCGCTTCGAGGGTGTCGTCCTTTCCGATTCGCTTGCCGTTGCGTCGTTCGTTTCCCCCGCAGGAGAGCCTCGGCGGTTTCGTTTTCGTGCTTTCGGAAGGCACGTGCGTGCCGCATGCGAGGCGAGCGGCTGTGGCGACCGTGGTTCCGGTAGACGCGCGGCGCTTTTTCCCGGTTCGTCATCGCGTCGTTTGTCTGGAAAGGAAGCCCGTGATGTGCGGGAAAGCGGCGGGAATCGGATGTCGGAATGTCTTTTGAAACAGGGTCGAGGCGCGGAACCTTGGCGGTCGGTCGGCGGTGTGTCGGGATGGCGGCGAGGGCTCGATGTTTATGGACGTTTTTGTTCCGGCCTATCCCGATTGCGGTTGCCTGTCCGGTCATGGCTGCCGGAAAGTCCGTAGAGACGAGAATGTCGTTCGGGAGTCTGCGGCATCTTCGCGGAGAACGGAGCCGATTGCGCGATGCGGGTCTTCGCCGTTTCTTCGTGGGAACGGGTTTCGCGTCTGTCGGATGGCCGGAACTTTCTGTATCCGAGGTCACCCGTTCGGACACGGTAGTTTCCGGTCCGAGGCCGAGGGAGTGTCGTTCGTCGGGCGTGTGTGTGATGTACGGGAAATACCGTCGCGGCCGGGAATGCCTCCCGTCGGTAAAAAATGCGGCAGAGCCGCACGCTCCGGTCGAACCGTGGAGCGGCGCGTGCGGTCCGGAAGACGGGAAACCGCTCCTGTTCCCCCGACCCGGCAGAACCGTCGGCGTTCGCTCCCTGCGCGGGACATGCGGTCGCGGCGGTTTTCGGGCTGCGGCGGGCCGGTTCTGCGGAAACGAGGCTGTCGGACAGGCTTCCGAAATCGAAAACCACCCCTGCCGGAGTTTTTCCGGCAGGGGTGAAATCGTTGGTCCGCACTTGTCGGACGGTATCGTCGTGTCGTCGTTCGGGGGGAGCGGAGGCTTTCCGTCCTTCCGTTCGTGCCCGTCCCGTTCTTCGGCAGGGATAGCGGCGGATTGGGGCTGCGCCCACGCCGTCTATTCGCCGAAAAGGCTGTCGACAAATTCGCGTCGGTCGAACACCTGCAACTGGTCGATGCCCTCGCCGACGCCGATATAGCGGACGGGAATCTTGAACTGGTCGCTGATGCCGATGACGACGCCTCCCTTGGCCGTGCCGTCGAGCTTGGTGATCGTCAGCGAGGTGACCTGCGTGGCTTGCGTGAACTGCTTGGCCTGTTCGAAGGCGTTCTGTCCCGTCGAGCCGTCGAGCACGAGCATCACTTCGTGCGGGGCGTCGGGAATCACTTTGGCCATCACGTTGCGGATTTTGGTCAGCTCGTTCATCAGGCCGATCTTGTTGTGCAGCCGGCCCGCCGTGTCGATGAGCACGACGTCGGCATCGTTGGCCACGGCGCTGCGCAGCGTGTCGAAAGCCACCGAGGCGGGGTCGGACCCCATTTCCTGACGGATCATCGTCACGCCGGCCCGTTCGGCCCATACGGCCAACTGGTCGATGGCCGCCGCACGGAACGTGTCGGCCGCGCCGATATAGACTTTCTTGCCCGCGTTCTTAAGCTTCGCGGCCAGCTTGCCGATGGTCGTCGTCTTGCCGGCGCCGTTCACGCCCACGACCATCACGACATAGGGCATGCCGTCGCGTTTCGAATAATCGGGCCCGTCGCCCGCAGTGTCCCTGTTCTCTTCGAGCAGGGCGGTGATTTCGTCGCGCAGGATGCCGTTCAGCTCCGAGGCGTTCATGTATTTGTCGCGGGCCGCGCGCGCCTCGATGCGTTCGATGATGCGCAGCGTCGTGTCGACGCCCACGTCCGAGGTGATGAGCACCTCCTCCAGATCGTCGAGCACTTCGTCGTCGACTTTCGACTTGCCGGCCACGGCGCGGGCCAGTTTCGAAAAGACGGCCTGCTTGGTCTTTTCGAGCCCTTTATCGAGGTCTTTCTTATTGTCTTTTTTGGAAAAGAAGTTGAACAGTGCCATGTCGGAATGCGATTATTGACAGTACAAAGATAATATCTTTCCTTTTGCGGAGAGGGTGTTGCTCCGGAAATCATTCGTATTCGGCGAAAATATGCGTGTTTCCGCGTCCCGGTCATCTGTGCCGTACAAGGACGGTGTGCAAAGACGGTTCCGTTTTCGTGCGCCCGTCCTGATCTGGGGTGCGGCCGGTCTCCTGCCGGCTGTCCGCATTGCAGGACGCTGTCGCCGTCGAGTTTCCGGCGTAAGGTTTATGCGGCCGTAGGCGGGGGTGCCTTGTTGCGTTCGCCTGCCTTGCACACCGCTCGTGCCGTGTGTGCCGCATCGGGGCGGAATATGCCGTTTCTCAATCTTTCCTATCGGGGAAGCGGACCCGTTGTCCGGCTGGAAGCGGTTCGCCGGTGTGTTTTGCGGATTCGTATATCGTGCATCCCCCAGTTTTTTTTCTTCCAGTCCGGCTGCTCGAAGGGCCGTGTCTCGATATGGAGGGGAATGAGCCGCGGAAAAATGGAGCGATGACAGTCGCCGGCCCGGAGGCCGGGGACAAGCGGATCGGCCGGAGTCCCGTTGTGGGTCCGGAGGTCGTGCAGAGGTGTGGTGATCGGAATGAGGAACAGATTTCGATGTGCGACGGGGGATGGAAAAGATTCCGGAACGACCGAATCACAAAAGGCCCGCTCCACGGAGCGGGCCTTTTGTAATAAGACGGGGTTCGCTTATTTTTTGTCAGCGAAGAAATCCTTGACCTGTTCGTTGGGAACGACTTCGGTTTTGAACGTATAGGCTCCCGTTTTCTCGGATTTCACCATCTTAATACACTTGGTAAATGCTTTGCCGGTTCCGGTCTTCAGCGTTGCGACTACTTTCTTTGCCATGACTCGCTACTATTTAATTTCTCGGTGAATGGTTACTCGCTTCAGAATAGGATTGTACTTCTTGCGTTCCATTCTGTCGGGCGTGTTCTTCTTGTTCTTGGTCGTGATGTATCTCGACATGCCGGGCAGACCGCTTTCCTTCTGTTCGGTGCATTCGAGGATAACCTGAACCCTGTTACCTTTTTTTGCCATTTTCGGTTCGATTTAAGAGTTTAGTACACGGATTTGGGAGCGACGGCGCTTTTCAGAGCGGCTGCCAAACCTTTCTTGTTGATGGTTTTCATGCCGTTGGCGGTGACGCGGAGCGTGATCCAGCGGCCTTCTTCTTCGTTCCAGAAACGTTTCGTTTTCAGATTGGGGTTGAAACGCCTCTTGGATTTCTTGTTCGAGTGCGACACGTTGTTACCCACCTGTGCCGTTTTACCCGTGATTTCACAGATTTTCATAAGAAATGTTCGTTTTACATTTTACTCCAAAAGGAACGGCAAATTTAGGAATATTATCCGAATAAAAAAATAATTCCGCCCCTGCGCACCGCGGCCCCGGACCGGACGGCGCACGCGAACGAGGAAATTTCGCGGGAAATGATTATTTTCGTCGGAAAGAAACCCCTAACCGAACCGAACGAAAAGATGAAATTCCGAATTCTGTTGCCGCTGCTCTTTTGCGGCCTGCTCGCGGTGCGGATCGTCTCCGCCGCTCCCGTTTCCGAAGGCGGTCCGTTGCCGCTGATTCCCTATCCCGCGCACGTCGCGCTCGGCGGGGACGATTTCCGTTTCGACGCCCGGACGTCCGTCAAGGTAAGTTCCGGCGAGGCCGAGGACTTTTTCGCCGCCTCGACGCTGCTCGACGAGCTCGCCGAACTGTACGATCTGCCGATGGAGGCGAAGAAATCTCGGTCGGGCGTCCGCAACTGCGTGACGCTCACGCGTCCGGGCTGCAATCCTCAGGCCGACGTGCGGCTGCGGGCGGCCGGTCTCGACATCGATGCCGGTTTCGATCCCGAAGGATATGTGCTGCTGGCCGATGCCCAAGGCGTCATCGTATCGGCCCCCACGGCGGCCGGTGTGTTCTACGGCGTACAAACGTTGCGCCAGTTGGTCCGTGCCTCCGACGGTCTCTGTCGTGTTCCGGCCGTGCGCATCGAGGACGTTCCGGCCATGCGCTACCGCTGGCAGCAGGACGACTGGAGCCGCGGGCCGATCCCTTCGCTCGAATATGCCAAGGAGCAGGTGCGCATCCTTTCGGAATACAAGATCAACGGATACAGCATCTACGCCGAGAACATCTACGAATCGAAGCTCCATCCTGCCATCAATCCCTACGGCGGCACGATCACGGCCGAGGAGATCGCCGAACTGATCGAATACGCCCGACGGTACCATGTCGAGATTATTCCCCAGCAGCAAACCTTCGGCCATCTGCACTACGTGTTGCGGCAGGAGCGTTACGCCGCGTTGGGCGAAAAACACGGCAGCCAGATCCTCAGTCCGGCCGAAGAGGGATCGTATGCTTTCGTCGGCGATTACCTCGGCGAGATCGTGCCGCGGTTCGACTCGGAGTTCATCCACATCGGATGCGACGAGACGTTCGAGCTGGGGCGGGGCAAGAGCCGGGACGCCGTGGCCGAGAGCTCCCATGCGGACGTCTATCTGGGGCACCTGCGCCGGGTGGCGGCCCTGCCGGCGTTGGAGGGCAAGAAGCTGCTGTTCTGGGGCGAAATCGCCGCCGAGCATCCCGAAAAGCTCGACCTGCTGCCGGAAAACGTCGTCGCCGTGGCGTGGGACTACCTGCCGAGGGATGATTTCGACAAGCTCATCCGGCCCTATGCCGACCGGAACTTCCCCGTGTTCGTGGCGCCCGGCGCTTTCTACGGCGGCAGGGTGTTTCCCGACTATCATGCCCATTTGGTCAATATCCGCAACTTCGTGCGCGACGGACAGAAATACGGTGCGCTCGGCATGCTCGACACGTCGTGGGACGATATGGGCGAGGACCTCTTCGATATGGGGTGGTACGGCGCGGTGTTCGCCGCCGCCTGCGCGTGGCAGCAGGGCGAGTCGGACATCGAACGTTACAGGGAGGCTTTCGACTGGGCGTTTTACCGCGCTCCGGGACATGCCTTCGCCGAAGGGATCGTCGCGCTGTCCGACGTCCACAAGGAGATGGGGCCTGTGAGCTTCGACATGGCCTACAGTTCGCCGTTCAGCGAGGCCGGCGCGGCGCAGCAGAACCGGTTGCAGAACGCTCCGTCGCGCCGCATGCGGTTGCTCTGCGAGGAGGCCTATACGCAGTTCTGTCGCGGAGAGGAAAAAGCCTTGCTGCACCGGCAGACGATTCCGGCCCTGCGGTTCGCCGCCCGACGCATGGACTTCGTTTTCCACAAGGCCGTGCTCGCTGCCGAAATGTCCGGCCTTTACGACGCCTTCGTGCGCGACGACGACAAGGGCTATGCCGTCAATACGGCGCTCTACGACCTGATCATGCCCTATGCCAGCCGGCTCGGCTCGCTGCGCGACATGACCAAAGAGCTCAAGGCGTTCCATCGCGACCTATGGCGGTACGAAAACCGCCCGTTCCATTGGGAGGTCGTGGGCGCGCGCTACGACAGGATGCTGCTCGAATGGGAGATGCAGAACGACCGCATATCGCTCGACCTCCAGCAGTTCGGCCGCACCGGCACCCACCTGCCGCGCGAGGAGGCCGGCTTCCGCTTCGACCGTCCCGCGGCGCAGTGATCCGCAGCGGCCGGTGCAGGGACCGTCCTGCCGGAGCACTCGTGCGGGGACATATTCCGCTCCGTAGGTTCGCTCCTTGGGGGTGTTTCGATGCCTGCCGGTAAGAAAATTACGGGGTGTCCGACATGGCGTCGGGCACCCCTCGTCGTTTGCAGGCTGCTTTTCGGGGCAGGTCGAGGTTGCCGATGGGCATTTTTGTCGCATGGGCGACGGCAGGCGGTTTCGGGCGGTTTTTCCGGCATCCGGCGCTTTCGTCCGGTAGGCGTTCGCTCGTCGTATGCAGATCGAAGAATCGTCCGGAGGCCGGAAAGTCGTCCGTTTTTTTCCGTTTTACGGGGCTCGTACGGATGATTTTTAACGGAATAGCACCGTACTTGAAAAAATTTCGTATCTTGAATAGACAAATCCCCAATGATTTGATACGATGAAAAAGATTCTATTCCTGTTGCTATGCCTGTGCCCCCTCGCGGCGTTTCCGCAGGGCGGCGTCACGTTCGATGTCGAACCGCTCGAAGCTCCCGCCGAGCTGCTCGAAGACCGGGAGGCCGGCGAGATTTTCGCCCGTCTGGTGCGGCTGGATGCCGGCGAGGGCGCGTCCGATCTTTCCGAAGCGCGGCGAAAACGCATCGAAAGCACGATCTTGGCCCGCAGCGCCTCGGACCGGGAGATGGTTTTCTTCGGTTTCAATCCGTTTTTCAACAGCATGTACCGGGCCTATGCCGATCACCGTCCGTTCGTTTTGTCGCCCGACATGATCTGGCTGCTGGTCAGTCAGGGGTTCGCCCGCCACGTCAACCTCGACGCCGAACGGTTCTGCGACCGGATGACCGGCACGGAAGGGAAGATCGAACTCGTCGTCCGAGCCGACGACGTTCGTCTCGACGATCCGCATGCGCCGTGGGAAAGCGTCTTCGGCGGATTCTCCCGGCAGATCGCCGCGCACGTCGGCGACGATCTGGTCGGAACGCTCGAATGCGACTTCACCACTTCGACGCCGGTTTCGAAGGCCGCCTCGGCGATCACCGTCATGGAGGCCGTCAAGCCCTATTTCGAATTCGTCGTCCTGCGCTTGGTCTGCGGCATTCCCCGCATCACGCTCGAAGGCACGCCCGACGACTGGAAAAAGGTCCGGGAGAAGGCCGGCCGCCTGCGCCGCTACGGACTCGACTGGTGGATCGACGAGCTCGATCCCGTGCTCGAACAGTTCGTCCGGGCTTCGGAAGGGGACATCGACCGGACGTTCTGGCGCGACATGTTCAAATGCCATTCGCCGGAACGGTACGGCGCGCCGCGGCAGGTGGACGGATGGATCGTCCGCTTCTTCCCCTACGACAAATACGGGCGCCGGAGCGACCTGAGAGTCGTTTCGCTGGATGACCGCCTGCCCGACGAGACGGTGCGGGTCGACATCCGGTACGTCGAGCAGGACCCGGACGGAACGGTTCGGCGGACGACGCCGCTGGTACTGTGGGCCGGATTCGTGGGTGCGGAGCAGGACCCGGAAACGTTCGCGCTCAAGCCGCAGATCGGCTGGATGGTCCGTCGCAAGGACGACGAACGGAAGAGCCGGGACACGCGGCTCGCCGCCCTGAAAGGCAGGGACGTCGAATTGCGGGTGGGATCGGTTCTGCCCGAAGAGCTCTCGAAACGCAGAAAGATCGGCCGGCTGAACCTGATCTTCGAAAACGAGGTGCGGCTGCCGGACTGGATCGCCGGAATTGACATCGAACGACTCATCATTACGGGGCCGGTGAGCGAGAGCGAACTCGACAGGATCGTGGAGCTGGTCCCGCCGGAAACGTTCCTGTTCATCAACCGGCAGGTCTACGAGGGCCGGCGGAAGAAAAAGCCCTGAGCCCGAACATTTTTTTCGCCGATGCGGAACACCGGACCGTCCCTCGTCGTATATTTGCAACACGGTCGGCCGCGTTCGTCGCGGATGCCGGAAGCGGTCCGGGAAGGACGGTCGACCGGGAGAAAAGAAAATTGTCGAATTCGAATAAACGAATCGAACTATGCTGAGTGAAAAAATGCAGAAGGCGCTCAACGCCCAGATCAATGCGGAATTCTGGTCCGCCTACCTCTACCTGTCCATGTCGGCCGATTTCGCGGCCAGAGGCATGAAGGGCATTTCGAACTGGTTCTCCATCCAGTTTCAGGAGGAACAAGCCCACGCCCGTATTTTCATGAACTACCTGCTCTCGCGCGGAGGACGCGTCGAGTTGGCCCCCATCAACGAAGTGCCCGCGTCGTGGGACTCCCCGCTGGCGGCTTTCGAAGACACGCTCGCCCACGAGAAGAAAGTGACGGCCCTGATCGACGGCCTGTGCCGCGTGGCCGAAGAGGAAAAAGACTTCGCCACGGCCAACAAGCTCGTGTGGTTCGTCAACGAACAGGTCGAGGAGGAAGAAACCGCACAGGGCATCATCGACTCGCTGAAAATGGTGGACGATAGCAAGCTGGGTCTCTATATGATCGACAAGGAGCTTGCCGCCAGAACCTATGTCGCCCCGGCCGAACTGACCGCCGAATAGGCGTCGGCTCCGGACGACGGCCAACGAAAACGGGAATCTCTCCTCGGAGAAATTCCCGTTTTTTTCGATCCGCTTGCAGCACGCCGGATTTTCAGTCGTCTTATATACGAAAACCAACCCGAAACATGCGGACATTCTTCCACGACATAGAGCCTCTGTACGACCGTTACGGCGAGCGCCTCTACCGCACGAGCCTGCGGATTCTGGGCGACGAGGGCCATGCCGAGGAAGCGATGCACGACACGCTGCTGCGTTTCGCCCGCACGCGGAAAGTGCCCGAAAGCACTCCGCAGGTCGAAGCATGGCTCGTGAGGACCTGCGTCCGCCTTTCGATCGATCGGCTGCGGAAAGAACGGAGGCTGAGGGCGTGCACCGACGAGCTCGAAAAGCCCCGCATCCTCCGGGAGGCCGAGGCCGCGGAGGCGGACTGGAACGATTGGCTGAACGATCCGCAGACGGAAACGAGCGTGAAAGTCGAACGCATCAAGTCCGGAATCGCCTCGTTGGCCGACGGCTACCGCCTGATCCTGTCGCTGCACCTGTTCGAGGGCTACGATTACGACGAAATCGCCGATCTGGTCGGCATCCGGCCTTCGACGGTCCGTTCGCAATACGCACGGGCGAAAACGAAACTGTTGGAAAAAATCGGAACGCATGGATGAACTGAAAAAATATATCGACGACCGCCGGACCGCTTTCGAGACGGACCGGCTCCCGGAGGGCCACCGCGAGCGTTTCGCGGCGAAAATGGCCCGCACGGGACGCTTCGGAACGTCTCCGCTGCGATATGCCGTCGCGCTGGGCGCCGCCGCCCTCGTTGCCGCAGGCGTCTTTCTGAGCAACGACGCGCTGAGGAGGCGCATGGACCCCGTGCTGTCCGAAACGGAGGCTTTTTACCGGACTTTCGAAACGCTCTCCGAACAGGCCGTCTTTGCCGGACAGCGCAGGGGAGCGGACACGGCCGAAATCCGGGACATCCTGCAGGAAATCCGCTGCGACGGCGGACCGCTGCACAAGCAACTGCCCGACGAGTTGTCCGATGCGGAGAAAGTGCGTATCCTCCGGCGGTACTTCAACCTCAAACTCGATGCGGTCAAGCAGTTGCAGGCGCAACTCTCCGAGGACGAATGAGCCGTCGGAAATCGACGCCCGGACCGGGACGATGTCTTACCTACTAAAAATACGAACGATGAAAAGATTATTGGGACTGTTGTTCTGCGTTATGCTGGGAGGGTCGCTCGCGGCGCAGACCGGGATGAAAAAAATCAAGCTGGACGCTTCCGGTTTTTCGGAAATCGAGGTTGCCGGGATCTTGACGGTCCATCTCGTGCAAAGCGACCGTTATTCGGTCGAGATCGCTTACGAAAAATGCGAGGTCGATGCTCGTGTTGATGGTAAAAGATTGATTGTCAAGACTATTTCTAAGGAAAAGAAACCTAATCCGCTCTGTACGGCGACCGTCTGCATGCCGCGGCTCCGGTGGCTGGAGATGTCCGGAGTGTGCTCGCTGGTTGCCGAGGGACGGTTCGAATGCGAATCGTTCGGACTCCGTACGTCGGGCGCATGCAAGATCACCGATTTGGACATGGCGGCCGGGGACGCCGATCTGACGATGACGGGCGCTTGCTCGCTCGTCGGGTTCAAAGGTACGATTCCGACGGTACGGTGCAATTTTTCGGGCGCATCGAACATCGCGATGCAACTGAAGTCGGACGACGTCTTCCTCGGTGTGTCCGGAGCAGGCAAGGTCACTGCCGAACTCTCCTGTACCGGTCTGGAGGCGAAGGTGTCCGGTGCCGCGAATGTCGGTCTGAGCGGGCGGACCGATCGTCTGACGATCGAAAACAGCGGGGCATCGAAAGTCAACACGGGGAACCTGCAAGCGAAAAACGTGAGCGTCGCGACTTCCGGCGCCTCCTCGGCCCACGTATGGGCCGGCGAATCGCTGGACGTGAGAGTCAGCGGCGTGTCCCATGTAAGCTATGCGGGTGCTCCCCGGTTAGGCACGAAGGAGGTCGGAAAGATGTGCTCGCTGACCCAAATGAAATGACGGGTTCTTCGGGACCTCGTATCGGGGCATGCGGACGGTTTTCGTCCGCATGCTTCGTTCCGGGAGAACGGGAACGGGGCCGCACGCGGATGTCGTCGCCGGTCCGGACCGACAGACCGGAAGGGCCGAATGCCCGTCGGGAGCGGAGGAGCGCCGGGCACGGGTTTCGGATACAAGGCCCTTCGTGCCGGCCTCCGGCGCCCTGTCGGTCGGCTCGGCGCTCCTTGCGGAGCATGGGACAGACGGGCTTGGTCGGGCCCTTTTTCCTGTCGTCGCGACGGATAAATACCGCGGCGGTTCCCGAAATCGGATAGTTTGCGTATCTTTGTATCTTCCGGAGCGGGCGGTTTGCTTTCTGCGAATTATGACGCCCGTCATGAAAGGGGGAGTCGGGACCGCACCGGAAAAGTCGCACCGGGACGGCGGACGATCCGCCGGCCGTCGTGCGTGCCGGTCGCCTCGTCCGGTGCACGCGACAGGATCGGGTGTACGGAAACAATGAAAAAATAAACGGAAAGATATGAGATTCGACGAACTGGATTTGGACGAACGGATTATGGAGGGACTCGAAGCGATGAACTTCGAGGAGATGACGCCGGTGCAGGAACATACGATTCCTGTCATGCAGAAAGGCCGCGACCTGATCGGCTGCGCCCAGACCGGAACCGGCAAGACGGCGGCCTACGCCCTCCCGCTTTTCGACAAGCTGCTGCGCGAGGGCAATCCCGACAACGTGGTCAAATCGCTTATCGTGGTTCCCACGCGGGAGTTGGCCCAGCAGATCGACGTGCAGTTCCAAGGCTTCGCCTATTTTCTGCCGCTTTCGACGACGGTCGTCTACGGCGGCGGCGACGGCGTGGGATGGAGCCAGCAGAAACAGGGCATGCTCATGGGGGCCGACATCGTCGTGGCGACGCCGGGCCGTCTGCTGGCCCACATCACCAACAGCGGGATCGACCTCTCGCACGTGGGGTATTTCGTGCTCGACGAAGCCGACCGGATGCTCGACATGGGTTTTCAGGACGACATCATGCGCATCATCGCCCAGTTGCCCGCCCAGCGGCAGACGATCATGTTCTCGGCCACGTTGCCGCCCAAAATCAGGGAGCTGGCCCGCAAGATCATGCACGACCCCGAAGAGGTGAGCATCGCCGTCTCGAAACCCAACGAGGCCATCGAACAGTCGGCCTACGTCTGCTACGAGAACCAGAAGACGGGCATCGTCCGCGAACTGTTCGCCGAACCCAAAAATACCAAGACGATCGTCTTCGCATCGTCCAAAATGAAAGTCAAGGAGCTGGCCTTCACGTTCAAGCGGATGAAGCTCAATGCGGCGGCCATGCACTCCGATCTGGAGCAGGAGCGCCGCGAGGAGGTGATGCTCGATTTCCGCAACGGCAAGATCGACATTCTGGTGGCCACGGACATCGTGGCGCGGGGGATCGACATCGAAGACATCGGTCTGGTCATCAACTACGACGTGCCCCGCGACCCGGAAGACTATATCCACCGCATTGGCCGCACCGCGCGGGCCAGCGCTGACGGAGCGGCCGTCACGTTCGTCAGCGAGAAGGAGCAGGGGGCGTTCCACCGCATCGAGACGTTCATCGGCCGCGAGGTCGCCAAGCTCCCGCTGCCCGAACAGGTCGGTCCGGGACCGAAATACGATCCGGGCAGGGACGACCGCCGGTCCGGATCGAGAGACCGGGGGCGGGGACGCGGCAGGGGACGCGACCGTTCGCCGAAAAAGCCGTCGGAACCGAAAGCCGCTGCCCCGGCTGACGGAACGAACGATACCGCTCCTACCCGCAAATCGTCGCGGAACAAGCGCCGCCGCTTCCGCAAGCCCGAAAAGAAGGCGGAATAATGCGGCCGGTGCAGTACGGCACTTTCCCTTTCGAAATACGAAACGGAACGATCCGGTAAGGATCGTTCCGTTTTTTCATGGAGTCGCCCGGTAACTGCGACCCCCTGCCGTTTCCCCTACCGTCGGGCAGGACGCACCGAACGGCGCTGCTTCCCGAAATTTCCGATAGCCCTGGCCGTTTCTTGTGCCGGACAAGGCAGGCGTCTGCGTGCCGTTTTTCTATGAAAAAGCCGGTCCGATTCGGCAATTTGGTCCTGTGCCGGTTATCCTGAAAGGGAGGTGTTTGTATCGCTTTCGCAGCCTCGGCGTCCGTCGCTTCGGTCGGAAGGTGTGGCGGATTGTCGGATAAGGATTTGCCGCGCGCTGTCGCGTCGATCTGCGGCCGACGGGTTTCGGGGCGTCGGCTGCGTGGTGAAGGGTTTTTCGTCCGGAGGGAAAGGAGGCCGGCGTGGAAAGCGGTCCGGAGAGCGGGGAAGGTCCTGCGCCCGAAATCGCTTCGTTTTTTGCGAAGATGCCGGCACGAGGCGCTTTCGGTATGGCCCGCTTCGTTTCGGACTCGTGCGGGATGCGTCGGATCGGGCCGCTCGTCGTCCTGCGAGAAGGTGGAAAAAACGCTGCCGTCCGCGGAATGCGGACGGCAGCGTTCGTATCGGGTTCGGAAAGTTGCTACCGGATCATCTCGAAGCGGGTGTAGGGAACCAGCGCGGCGGGAATGCGGATGCCTTCGGGCGTCTGGTTGTTTTCCAGCAGAGCGGCCACGATGCGGGGCAGAGCCAGCGAGCTGCCGTTGAGCGTATGGGCCAACTGCGTCTTTTTGCGGGCGTCGCGGTAGCGCAGCTTGAGGCGGTTGGCCTGGAACGATTCGAAGTTCGATACCGAGGAGACTTCGAGCCAGCGACCCTGCGCCGCCGAGTAGACCTCGAAGTCGTAGGTGATGGCCGAGGTGAAGCTCATGTCGCCGCCGCAGAGACGGAGAATGCGGTAGGGGAGTTCGAGTTTCTGCACGATGCTTTCCACGTGGGCGATCATGCCCTCCAGCGCTTCGTAGGATTTATCGGGGTGGGCGATCTGCACGATTTCGACCTTGTCGAACTGGTGCAGGCGGTTGAGGCCGCGCACGTCCTTGCCGTAAGAGCCCGCTTCGCGTCGGAAACAGGGCGTGTAAGCCGTCATCTTGACCGGGAAGTCCGACTCGTCGAGAATCACGTCGCGGAAGATGTTCGTCACGGGTACCTCGGCCGTGGGGATCAGGTAGAAGTTGTCCACGCCTACGTGGTACATCTGTCCCTCCTTGTCGGGCAACTGGCCCGTGCCGAAGCCCGAAGCCTCGTTGACCATCAGCGGAGGCATGATTTCGGTGTATCCGGCCGCCGTGTTGCAGTCGAGGAAAAACGAGATGAGGGCTCTTTGCAGGGCCGATCCCTGTCCCTTGTAGACGGGGAATCCGGCGCCGGTGAGCTTCACGCCCAGTTCGAAGTCGATGATGTCGTATTTGCGGGCCAGCTCCCAGTGGGGCAGCGCGTTTTCGAGTTCGGGATTCTTGCCGCCCGTGCGCACGATCACGTTGTCGGCCGCCGTCCGTCCGTGGGGCACGTCCTTGCAGGGGAAGTTGGGCAGCGTGACGATCACGGCGTTGAGTTCGGCTTCCGCTTTGCGGAGCTTTTCGTCCAGTTCGCGCGAGGCTTCCTTCAGGGCGGCCGTCTTGCCTTTGGCCGCTTCGGCTTCCTCCCGGCGTCCCTGTTTGAAGAGCATGCCCACTTCCTTGGCCACGGCGTTCTGCTGAGCCAGCAGCTCGTCCAACTGTCCCTGAATCGACTTGCGTTCGTCGTCCAGCCTTTCGATCTTCTCGACCGCTTCGGCGGCGTCCACGCCTTTGACGGCGAGACGTTCGAGCGTGAACGCTTTGTTTTCCCTGATTTGCTTTAATGTCAGCATTATTTGTTAAATTTTTATCGGATGATACGACCCTCCGGAACGCAACGGACATTGCAACGGTTTCTGTGCGACGCTTTTACGGTCCGTTTTCCGAAGAGAGAGCGTCGTCGCAGGACCGGTCCCGTTTTCGGGGCGACTCGGCAAAGATACTAATTTTTTGTACCTTTGGCACGATACACAGACAGATATTCCATGAATGTGAGAAAAAGCCTATTATCCGTCCTCGCAGCGCTTTCGGCCCTGCTCGGTGCATGCGCCGGAAGGGGCGGCGCGCCGTCCGACGCACGCCCGGAGGGGGAGGCTTCCGCCGAGGCCGGACTTTCGGTCATCGGGAGCGTGTCGCCCGTGTACGGCCATACGGTACGGCAGGGCGACGTGCAGCGCATCGCCTTCGCGCTCAAGGAGGGAGCCCGTGCCGACAGCGTCGTGCTGAGCATCGGCGAGAGACGGATCGCCGCCCTCGACACGGCGGGATACGAGTATGCCGTGGCGAAGGATCATCCCGTGGGGCGGCTCATCTACCGGCTCACCGCCTATCTCGACGGCCGGAGCGAGAGCCGCACGGGCGAGTTTACCGTGCTGGCCGCCGAGGCCCCTTCGCTGTACGGCTACCGGGTCAGGAACGTTTTTCCGCACGACAGGGGGCACTACACCCAAGGCCTGCTCTGGCACGACGGCTGCCTGTACGAAAGCACGGGCATCGAAGGCCGGTCGGCCCTGTACAAGATCGACCTCTCCACCGGAAAGGCGCTGAAAACCGAGCCGCTGGATGCAGAGCTTTTCGGCGAAGGGCTGGCCCTGCTCGACGGGAAGTTCTACCTGCTCACGTGGCAGAACAACAAGGCGCTGGTCTACGATGCCGGGACGTTCGAAAAGACGGGCGAGTTCGGCTATGCCGGCGAAGGCTGGGGGCTGGCCACCGACGGCCGGTATCTGTACATGAGCGACGGCAGCGAGAAGATCCACGTGATCGACCCCGAAGGATTCCGGCGCCTGCGGACCATCGAAGTCTATACGGACCGCAGCAAGGTGCCCTACATCAACGAGATGGAGTGGATCGACGGCGAGCTGTGGGCCAACGTCTACACGACCGACACGATCGTGCGCATCGACCCGCGGACGGGCGTCGTGACGGGGATCGTCGACATGAGCGGTCTGCTCTCCGAGGCGGACGTCGATGCGACGACCGACGTGCTCAACGGAATCGCCTACGATGCGGAGAACGGCCGCATCTTCGTGACCGGGAAAAACTGGAACAAGCTGTTCGAAATTTCGACAGTCAAGGAATAACCCCTGCTCCGGCAGGTGCGTCCGGACGCCGCTCTTTTCCGGCTGCGGACGCGTAGGAACGGAACGAATGGTAAAATTTTCGATATACGACCAAATCGCCCGCCGCATTCTGGTGCTCGACGGCGGGCTCGGCACGATGGTGCAGGGATGCGCCCTGAGCGAGGCGGATTATCGGGGCGAGCGTTTCGCCGACTGGAAAACCGAGCTCAAAGGGTGCAACGACCTGCTCGTGCTCACGCGGCCCGACGTCATCGAGGGCATCCACGAGGCCTACCTGCGGGCGGGCGCCGACATCGTTTCGACCGACTCGTTCAACGCCAACTCCATTTCGCTGGCCGATTACGGGCTCGAAAACCATGTCTACGAGATCAACCGCACGGCTGCGGCGCTGGCCCGTTCGACGGCCGACCGCTATACGCTGCGCAATCCCTCCAAGCCGCGCTTCGTGGCCGGGTCGATCGGCCCGACGAACCGCACGGCCTCCATTTCGCCCGACGTGAACGATCCCGGCTTCCGTGCGGTGACGTTCGAAGACCTCCGGGCGTCGTATTACGAGCAGGCCGCCGGTCTGCTCGACGGCGGGGCCGACGTGCTGCTCGTCGAGACGGTTTTCGATACGCTCAACGCCAAGGCCGCGCTGTTCGCCATCGAGGAGCTGCGCGAACGGCGGGGGCTCCGTATTCCGGTCATGATTTCCGGGACGGTGACCGATGCCAGCGGACGCATGCTGTCGGGACAGACCATCGAGGCGTTCTATGCGTCGGTGGCCCATGCCGGGCCGCTCTCCGTGGGGCTTAACTGCGGCTACGGCGCCGAGGGCATGCGGCCTTACGTGGCGCGGCTGGCCGCCGTGGCGGCCAGCGCCGTGTCGGCCCATCCCAATGCCGGCCTGCCCAACGGTTTCGGGGGGTACGACGAGACGCCGGAGACGATGGCCGAAACGATCCGCACCTATCTGGAAGAGGGCCTGCTCAACATCGTGGGCGGCTGCTGCGGCACGACGCCGGCCCACATCGCCGCCATCGCCGACGTGGCCCGGCATTACGGGCCGAGAACCCTGCCTGAACTGCCCCGCACGACGACGCTCAGCGGACTCGAAGCGTTGAGGATCGCCCCCGACGCCAATTTCGTCAACGTGGGCGAACGCACCAACGTGGCCGGCTCGGCCAAGTTCGCCCGCATGATCCGCGAGAGGCGGTACGAAGACGCGCTTGCGGTCGCCCGGCAGCAGGTCGAGGGCGGCGCGCAGATCATCGACGTCTGCATGGACGACGGCCTGATCGACGGGCCCGAAGCCATGCGCGACTTTCTGAATCTGGCGATGGCCGAACCCGACATCGCCCGTGTGCCCGTGATGATCGACTCCTCGAAGTGGGAGGTCATCGAGACGGGGCTCCGTTGCGTGCAGGGCAAATCGGTCGTCAACTCCATTTCGCTCAAGGAGGGCGAGGAGGAGTTTCTGAGGCGGGCCCGCCTCGTGCGCCGCTACGGAGCGGCGGCCGTCGTCATGCTGTTCGACGAGCGGGGACAGGCCGATACATTCGAGCGCAAGACGGAAGTGGCCGGACGCGCCTACCGCATACTCGTCGAGGCGGGTTTCCCGCCCGAAGACATTATATTCGACCCGAACGTGCTGGCCGTGGCCACCGGCATGGAGCAGCACGACCGCTACGGACTCGATTTCATCCGGGCCTGCCGGTGGATCAAGGAAAACTGCCCGCATGCCAAGATCAGCGGGGGGATCAGCAACCTGTCGTTCTCGTTCCGGGGCAACAACCGGGTGCGCGAGGCGATGCACTCGGTCTTTCTGTACCATGCCATCGCCGAAGGGCTCGACATGGGGATCGTCAATCCGTCCATGTTGCAGGTATACAGCGAGATTCCGGCCGATCTGCTGGAGCTCTGCGAGGACGTAATTCTGGCCCGCCGCAGCGACGCCACCGAGCGGCTGATCGCTTTCGCCGAGCGGATCAAGGACCGGGACGCCGCGACAGCCGACCAGAGCGTGCGGCTGCCGTGGCGGGAGGCTCCGGTGGGCGAACGCCTCGCGCATGCCATTCTCAAAGGCGTCGCCGACTTCGTCGAGGCCGATACCGAGGAGGCCTACCGGGAGTTGGGCGATCCGCTCCGGGTGATCGAGGGTCCGCTCATGGACGGCATGAACCGGGTGGGCGAGCTCTTCGGCAGCGGACGGATGTTTCTGCCGCAGGTGGTCAAGAGCGCCCGCGTGATGAAGCGGGCCGTGGCCGTGCTGACGCCCTACATCGAAAGCGGACGCGGCGAGGAGGGAGAGGCCCGTGCGGGCCGTCGCATGGTGCTGGCCACCGTCAAGGGCGACGTGCACGACATCGGCAAGAACATCGTCTCGGTCGTGCTGGCCTGCAACGGCTACCGGATCGAGGATCTGGGCGTGATGGTCGAGAGCGACAGGATCGTCGAGGCTGCCGTGCGGCAAAAGGCCGACGTCATCGGCCTGAGCGGACTCATCACCCCTTCGCTCGAAGAGATGGCCAAGGTCATCGTCGCGGTCGAGCGCATGGGGCTGCGCATCCCGATCCTGATCGGCGGGGCGACGACCTCCGACATGCACACGGCCGTCAAGCTGGCTCCGCTGTACAGCGGTCCGGTGATCCACGTGCGCGATGCGTCGGACGACGTGCGGATTCTCGGCGAACTCAACTCGCCGCGCCGCGAACGCTACCTCGAATCGCTGCGCCTGCGGCAGCAGGAGCTGCGCGAGGCGTTCGAGCATAAAAAGGACGGGGACAGCCTCCGTCCGTTGGTCGAGGCCCGCGAGCATCGTCTGCGCATCGATCCCGCGGCGGGCGTGCCGCCCCGGAAAACGGGACGGTTCCCGCTGTGCAACTATCCGCTCGAAGAGCTCGTGCCGCTCGTCAACTGGAGCTATTTCTTCGCCGCATGGGGGCTTCCCGGACGTTATCCCGACCTGCTGGACCATCCCGAAAAGGGCGAGGAGGCCCGCCGCGTATTGCAAGACGCGCAGGAGCTCCTGCACAGGATCGTCTCGCGCCGGCTGCTGCGGGCCGACGGCGTGGTAGGCATCTATCCGGCCGTCGCCGAGGGCGACGACATCGTCGTGTACCGCGACGATACGCCTGGAGCGGCGTGCCTGCGCTTGCCCATGCTGCGCAACCAGCAGGACAACCGGGCGGAGAACCTTTCGCTGGCCGATTTTCTCGCGCCCGCCGACGGCGGAAAGAGAGACGCGCTGGGCATGTTCGCCCTGACGGCCGGCATCGGGCTCGAACGGATCGTCGGGGAGTTCCGTGCCGTGCACGACGACTACCGGGCCATCATGGCCAAACTGCTCGCCGACCGGCTGGCCGAGGCCTTCGCCGAGGCGCTGCACCGGTATGTCCGGACCGAACTGTGGGGCTACGAGCGTCCCGGCGAAAAGACGGTCGAAGACCTGTTCGCCGGCCGCTACCGCGGCATCCGTCCGGCCATCGGCTATCCCTCGGCGCCCGATCACTCGCTCAAAGCCGACCTGTTCGAATGGATGGATGTCGGGCGCATCGCCGGCATCTCGCTGACCGAGTCCTATATGATGATGCCGGGCGAGTCGGTCTGCGGATTGATTTTCGCCCGTGCCGACGCCCGCAATTTCTCGGTGGGCCGCATCGGCGCCGACCAGTCGGCGGACTACGCCCGTCGCCGGGGCATGGACCCCGAACGGCTCGCCGCCCTGCTCGGACAACACCTCGAACCGTAACGAAACGAACTTACTGGACATATGCACATCACCGACATCGTCCGTGAAGCGACGGACAAGAAAACGCCCCGTCTGGCCGTGGAGCTGCTCCCTCCGCTGAAGGGGGAGGGCACGCAGCGGATTTTCGACGCGCTCGACCCGCTGCGCGAATTTTCGCCGGCCTACATCAACGTCACCTATCATCGCGAGGACGTGAAGTATACCGAGCGCGAAAACGGCCTGCTCGAACGCCATACGGTGCGCCGCCGGCCGGGTACCGTGGGCATTTCGGCCGCCATCATGAAGCGCTACGGATGGGAGGTGGTGCCGCACATGATCTGCGGCGGGCAGTCGCGCTACGACATCGAGGACGCGCTCATCGACCTCGACTTTCTGGGCGTCCATAACGTGCTGGCCATCCGGGGCGACAACCTGCGGGGCGAGAACACTTTCCGCGTCCATCCCGACGGTCATGCCCATGCCTCGGACCTCGTCCGGCAGATCGACCGCATGAACCGGGGCGTCTTCATCGACGGGGAGGTGGACGAGTGCCATCATTCGCATTTCTGCATCGGCGTGGCCGGCTATCCCGAAAAACATGCCGAAGCGCCCAACCGGCAGGAAGACCTGCGCCGGCTCAAGGAGAAGGTCGATGCCGGGGCCGATTACATCCTTACGCAGATGAGTTTCGACAACTCGAAGATCTTCGCGTTCATCGACGACTGCCGCGCCGCGGGCATCACGATCCCGATCATTCCGGGCCTCAAGCCTTTCGCCACGAAGTCGCAGCTGACGATGCTGCCGCAGATTTTCCATGTCGATCTGCCTGCGGAGCTCGTCCGGGAAGTAGAGCGCTGCGAGACGAACGCGCAGGTGCGCGAGGCGGGCATCGAATGGGCCGTCGCTCAAGGGCGGGAGCTGCTTGCCGCCGGCATTCCGGTCCTGCATTTCTACACGATGAGCAAGACGGACAGCATCGTGAAGATCGCCAAAGCCCTGTTTTGATATGTGCCGGACTTCGGGTCCGGCGACAAACCGACGAATCATGTACGACAGCATCAAGAAGACGGCCCGCGAATTTTCGGACGACGTGCTCCGGTTCCGCCGGACGCTCCACGCCTGTCCCGAACTTTCGTTCGAGGAGCACGAAACTTCGCGGCGCATCGCCGAAAAACTGACCGAGGCGGGCATCGCGTTCCGGCCCGTCGCCGGTACGGGCCTGCTGGCCCGGATCGAGGGCACGGGCGACCCGAAACGCTGCGTCGTGCTGCGCGCCGATATGGACGCCCTGCCCATCGAGGAGAAGACCGGACTCGAATTTGCATCGCGCCGTCCCGGCGTCATGCACGCCTGCGGACACGACATCCATACGGCCTGCCTGCTGGGCGCGCTGCTCGTGCTCAACCGGCATCGGGCCTCGTTCGAGGGAACCGTTTTCGGGCTGTTCCAGCCCGGCGAGGAGCTTTGTCCCGGCGGCGCGTCGCTCGTGCTGGCCGAGGACCCCTTCCGGGATTACGACGTGCGGGCTTTCGTCGGCGAGCATGTCGCGGCCGAAATGCCGGTCGGCCGATTAGGGTTCCGTGCCGGACGATACATGGCGTCGAGCGACGAAATCCGCATCGCCGTGCGCGGCACCGGCGGACACGGCGCGCTGCCCCATACGCTGACCGATCCGGTCGTGGCCTCGGCTGCCGTCCTTATGGCCTTGCAGCAGGTCGTTTCCCGCCATGCGGACAGCCGGATTCCTACGGTGCTGTCGTTCGGGAAGGTGATTGCCGACGGCGCGACGAACGTCATTCCCGCCGAAGTCCGTATGGAGGGCACGCTCAGAACGATGGACGAGGCTTGGCGCGCGCGGGCCAAAGAGCGCATCCGCACGATCGCCGAAGCCACGGCCGCGGCCTACGATACCTCGGCCGAGGTGGACATCGCGCCGGGAGGCTACCCCTGCGTGGTGAACGATCCGTCGCTCACGGCGTGCGCCCGGAAAGTCGCCGCCGGGTTGTGGGGCTCCGGAAACATCGAGGAGTTGGCCCTCAGGATGACGGCCGAAGATTTCGGATATTACACGGAACGCTATCCGAGCCTTTTTTTCCGGCTTGGCGTCGCCCGTCCCGGCGGGACGGCGGGGGGACTCCATACCGCTCTTTTCGATCCCGACGAACGGGCGCTGGATTATGGTGTCGTCACGATGGCGTCGCTGGCGGTGGCGCTGGCCGGCAGAGGGAACTGACCGCATGCTGCGGCAGAGCGGGGCGACGTTCAGAGACGGCGATGTTCTGCCGTGTCCCTGCATTTTCTTTACGGATTCACCGGAGCGGAGTGCCCGCTATTCATGCGGCAGGCCGTTGGACCGGGCGGACACGACGGTCGCTTCGGGACGACGGAAACATGCGGTGCCTTCTCGGAGCGCGTCGCCTGCGGAGCGGAACACAATCCGGGCGGCCTGCCTTGTCTGTTTTTCGCTTTCGCGTCGCTTCTTTCGCTGCGGCGGGCGTTTCGGTTTGTCGATGAGAAGACTGCGGAGGAGGCGGTACCGCGCTCCCGATAAATTTCCTGCGGTCGCTTGACTCGCTCGGATAATAATTTTATATTTGCATCCGTAATTTTACTACATAACTTTAAACAAAACGAAAATGGCTTACAAAATCAGTGAAGATACCTGTACCGCTTGCGGAACCTGTATCGACGAATGTCCTGTGGAAGCGATCTCTCCGGGCGACGTATATGTAATCGACGCCAGCATGTGTACGGAATGCGGAACGTGCGCCGATGTGTGCCCGACCGAATCCATCCACCTCGCAGAATAAGTAAAGCCTCTTGTCGAGGATAAAACCGTTTCCCGGCGACGGGGAGCGGTTTTGTCGTTTTGCCCGCCCTCCGAGCGCTGCGAAAGGCCGCCGGAGGGGTGCCGGTCGCGTCCTTGGGACGTCTTTCGTCCCGGACGTTCGGGACCGGTCGCCTTGCCGGCACGGCCGAAAGCCGGGACGATCCGACGTCGCAAACACGGTCGGAGGCTCCGGTCCGTCCGCATCCGTTTCCTTTTAATCCGCATTTTCTCCGATGAATTACGATCCCGTTTATGCGAAGGCCCTGCGCCTCGAACCGTTGAGCCGCCGTGAGGCGGAAACGCTCTACGAAAAGGCTCCGCTGGGCGAGCTCTGCGCACTGGCGTGGGAGCTCCGGCAAAAGCATGTGCCCGGCCGTACCGTCACGTGGCAGATCGACCGCAACGTCAACGTCACCAATGTCTGCATTTCCGGTTGCAAATTCTGCAATTTCCATTGCAAGCTCCACGAGACGGACCGCGCCTATGTGACGACGATCGAACAGTATGCCGAGAAGATCGAGGAGATGCTGGCGCTCGGCGGCGACCAGTTGCTCCTGCAGGGCGGGCTCCATCCCCGGCTCGACATCGTCTTCTATGAAAACCTGTTCCGGGAACTCAAAAGACGCTATCCTTCCGTGCGGCTGCATGCGCTGGGAGCCCCCGAAGTGGCGCACATCGCCCGCATCAGTTCGCTGGACGACGAGACGACGCTTCGGCGATTGATGGATGCGGGTCTCGACTCGCTGCCCGGCGCCGGCGCCGAAATTCTCGACAACGCGGTGCGGAAACGGATTTCGCCGGGCAAACCCGACGCCGACCGCTGGATCGAGGTGATGCACACGGCCCATCGGCTCGGCTTGCCCGCTTCGGCCACGATGATGTACGGCCATGTGGAGACGCCGGTCCAGCGTGTGGAGCACCTGCTTCGGATCCGCGACCTGCAGGCGCGGTGTCCGGAGGGCAAGCCCGGTTTTCTGGCTTTCATCCCGTGGATTTTCCGCAGCACCGGCACCGAGCTCGAACGCGAGGGCGTCATCACGCATTTCTCTCCGCTCGAATACCTGCGTCTCATCGCCCTGAGCCGGATCGTGTTGTACAACATTCCCAACATTCAGGCCTCGTGGCTCACGGTGGGCAAGGCTACGGCGCAGATAGCGCTGCATGCCGGAGCGAACGACATGGGGTCGATCATGATCGAGGAGAACGTTGTGTCGTCGGCCGGTGCCTCGAACGCTTTCGATGCGGAGGGCATCCGGCGGGCCATCCGCGAGGCGGGATTCGAACCCCGCCTGCGCGACCAGCTCTACCGCTTCCGGGACCTTCGCTGAGTCGTCGGGGCGCTGCTTCGTTTCGCTTTCGGTCGTGCCGAACGGTCTGTCTTATCGTTCTTTTCGTCTGTCCGGGTGCCTGTCGCACGGTCTTTGTGCCGGGTTTCGTACTGTCTTTACTAAAAACAGCGAAACTATGAAACAGGAAACAGCGGAAGTGTTGAACTTGGACGTTCAGAAACTGATCGAAATGCTCAACGGAGCATTGTGCGAGGAATGGCTCGCCTACTACCAATACTGGATCGGCGCACGGGTGATCGAAGGCCCTATGCGGAGCGAGATCGAGGCGGAACTGCTCGAACACGCCGACGAAGAACTGTCGCATGCCGTCAAGCTGGTTACGCGCATCGTACAGCTCGGAGGCACGCCGGTGTTGAGTCCCGACCAGTGGACCCGCATGGCCCGGTGCCGTTACGAAGCGCCCACCGATCCCTATGTCGAAACGATTCTCGAACAGAATCTGCGTTCCGAACGTTGCGCCATCGAGCGCTATCGGGACATCGCCGACTACACCGACGGCATCGACTACACGACCGCCAAGATGGCTGTCGAGATTCTCGAAGACGAGCTCGACCACGAGCAGGATATTCTCTCGTACCAGCAGGACATCGCCACGCTGAAAAAGACGCTCGACAAGATGATGAAATAACCTCTGTCCGGCCGGGGACGGAAGACGATGCGACGAGGGTTCGTCTGCGGTTCGCAGACGGGCTCTCGTCCTCCGTTTTCAGGGCAATGTCGCGATGCGCTTCGGTGGCCCGGTGTTCGTTCCTGTCCGTCCGCGGCTCATGTTCCCGCTTTCGGGTCCGGCCCGGTCTTTCCGTTCGGGCAGGGCCGGCGTTCGGAGACGGATCGAATGGAGCGTCGGAGCAGACGGAGCCGCTGCATCGACATATCGTTCGGTCGATGGCGGACGCAACGGAATGCCGTCCGGCGCTTGTCGGCTTTCGCTATTCGTTTCGGTCGCCGGAGCGAGAGCCTGTGACGGGGCCGTCGCACCTGTCCGGCTTCGGATCTTCGATGTTGTCGGTCGGAGGCCCTCGGAAGAGAGTTTCTTTTGTCGGGGGACGGTACGGCTGCGCTCCCTGCGGCTCTCCCGATCCGTAAAGAGCCGTCGGCCGAACGTGTTTTCGAAACGAGGCGTCGCGGTCGTCCGGCCTCGTGGCGGTTCCGCATGTCGCGCCGGTCCGGGAGGCGTCGCGTGCGCGCGGGTAGCGAACACTTCTTTGCTGCGAGCGCTGTCTTCCGGTCTGCCGGAACATCGCATCGGGCGCGGTATTTTCGTGCTGTGCTTTTTTGTCTATTTTTGCAGGAACGCCGTCCCTGCGTTGCGGACGAAACGACGACGGCAGACCCATGCGTCGGGCCTGCCGTCAATCGGATTTCGAAAAAACGAATTTTCGCTATGAAATATCTTTTCCTTCAGTATCCCCGGTGCTCTACCTGCATCAAGACCCGCAAATGGCTCGAAAGCGCGGGCGTCGAAGTCGAATCGCGCGACATCGTGTCGCAACGTCCCTCCTCAGAGGAATTGTCCGTCTGGATCGCCCGCAGCGGCCTGCCGGCGCGGAAGTTTTTCAACGTCAGCGGGCAGCGCTACCGGGAACTCGGTCTCAAGGAGCGGATCGGAACGCTCTCCCGCGACGAACTCGTCAGTCTGCTGGCCTCGGACGGGAAATTAGTCAAAAGGCCGCTGCTCGTCGCTCCCGATTTCGTGCTGGTCGGTTTCCGCGAGGCCGAGTGGAAAGAACGGCTCTCGAAGTAGGATCCGGCCGGATCAGTTGATTTTCTTTCTGTCCTCGCTCTCTTCGGGTTCCATTTCGATTTGCAAGGCGACCATGCGGATGGCCGCTACGGCCGCTTCGTCGCCTTTGTTGCCGTATTTGCCGCCGGCTCTGTCGAGCGCCTGCTGCAGGTTGTCGGTCGTCAGCACGCCGAAGGCTACCGGCATGTTCCATGACAGCATGAGCTGCGTGACGCCCTGCGTGACGCCCTGACACACGTAATCGAAATGGCGGGTTTCGCCCTGAATGACGCAGCCCAGCACGATGACGCCGTCCACGTCGGTGTATTCGGCGAAGTATTGGGCTCCGAGCGCCAGTTCGAACGTGCCGGGAACCTGTTTGATGAGGATGTTATGTTCTTCGCATCCCGCTTTGCGGAGCGTCGATACCGCTCCTTCGAGCAGCGCGCCCGTCACGCGCGGATTCCATTCCGATACGACGATGCCGAATTTCATGTCTTGTGCCGAAGGCAGCGCCCCGTCGATCTGCGACAGGTTTTTGTGAATTGTTGCCATAGTGTTGTAGTGGTATTGAATCGAAAAAGGTTGCGGCTCGTTCGGGCAGCAACCTTCTTCGTATCGTTTCGAATGTGCGTTTACTGTTGTTCGATGCGGCCGATGTACTTCTGGATGTCGCGGGCTTCCATGCTCGTGGCATAGTCCGTGGCGATCTTCTTGTAGGCGGCCAATGCCTTTTCGTTGTCGCCCAGTTTTTCGTATACTTCGCCCGATTTTTTTAGATAATAGGGCGCCGTCAACGTGTTTTTGCCGGTCGCCGCGGCTTTTTCGTACAGTTTGACGGCTTCGGGGAGCTTGCCTGTCTGCACCAGCGCGTCGCCCTGAAGCCCGTAGTTCTGCGCGGCGAGGAGCGCAGCGGGTGCGCTGCCCGTTTCGGGCGAATATTTGCCGAGGTACTCGAGCGCCTGTGCGTACTCACCCGTCTTGAGGTAGCAGATGCCGGCGTAATGCTTGGCGAGGTTGCCCGCCGGCGTCGAGCCGTATTTGGCGATCACGTCCAGAAAACCGGCGAAGTTGCCGTCGCCGTTGAGCGCCACTGCGAACGAGTCGGCTGCGAACTGCTGTTCGGCCATGAACATCATCGCCGCCGCCTTTTCGGCCCTCGGCCCTACGACCAGATATTTATATCCGAAAAAACCTCCGACCACGACCACCACGACCGCCAGCGCGATCAGCAGCGAACGGCCGTTTTTCATGATGAAGCCTTCGACCTTTCCGATCGCCGATGCGATGGCGACTTCGGGGTCCTGCTCGGTTTGCGGTTTGTTTTGTTCTGCCATGATTTATTCTGAAAATTTAAAGTTAAAATTCGTATCGAACTGCAAATGTAATTTTTTTTAGCGAATTACGCACCTTTCCGGTGTATTTTGTTCCCTAAATTTCACGGTCGGAGGGGTTGGTGAGGTTTCGGTTTTCGACGGACGGGCCGCCGAAGACCCGAAAGGGAGGCACGGGCCTTCGTTCCGGAAGGCGGGCCCGGCGTTGGGCTTTCCGAAAAAAAACGTACCTTTGACTTCCCGACGCGCCGCTTTCCCGGTGCGTCCCGCAACGTTTTCGAGTATGTACCTTCAGCGACTCTCGCTCGTCGATTTCAAGAATTTCGAGGATGCCCGGATCGAACTTTCGGCCCGGATCAACTGCTTTGCGGGCGACAACGGCACCGGGAAGACCAACCTGCTCGACGCGGTGCACTACCTGTCGATGTGCAAGAGTGCTTTCGGCCTTTCCGACGGACAGTGCATGCGGCACGGAAGCGACGCGTTTCTCGTCGACGGCGTCTATGCCGATGCGGCAGGACACACCGAGCGCGTCGTCTGCTCCTGCAAGAAGGGCTCGGCCAAGAAGGTATGCCGCAACGGCAAGGAGTACGAGCGGCTGTCGGACCATATCGGACTCATCCCCATCGTGACAATTTCTCCGGCCGATACCTCGCTCATCAACGAGTCGGGCGAGGAACGGCGCAAATACCTCAACGGATTCCTTTCGCAACTGGATCGCGAGTACCTTGCCGCGCTGGTGAAATACAACCGCGTGCTGGCCGAGCGCAACAAGCTGCTCAAGGACCCGTCCGTGCGCGGTTTCGACGACATGCTCGACGTGTTCGATCTGCAACTGGCCTCCTTGGGGACGGTTGTTTTCGAGCGGCGGCGCCGGCTCGTCGAGGAGCTTGCTCCCGTCGTGGCGGAGTATTACGCCGCGCTGTCGGACGACCGCGAACGGGTGGAGCTGACCTACCGCTCGGAGCTGCTCGAACGTCCCTTCGCCGACCTGCTGCGCGAGGCGGCCCGGCGGGACCGGATCTGCCAGTTCACGACCTGCGGCGTCCACCGCGACGATCTCCGCATCGCCATCGGCGGCTATCCGCTCCGCAGGTACGGTTCGCAGGGGCAGCAGAAGTCGTTTCTGGTGGCGCTCAAACTCGCCCAGTACGACATCGTCGCCGCACGCCTGTCCGCGCGTCCCATTCTGCTGCTGGACGATATTTTCGACAAGCTCGACATGCAGCGCGTCCGCAGGCTCATCGGCATCGTGTCGCAGGAGCGTTTCGGGCAGATTTTCATCACCGATTGCAACAAGGTCCGTCTGGAAGGCATCCTGCGCGAGAACGGATGCAGCTACACGCTGTTCCATGTCGAGGACGACCGAATCCGTATCCTATGAGAAGACGCGAACCCGTCCGCATCGGCGACGCGCTGAACGATTTTTTCAGCTCCACGCCTCTGCTCGCCCGCAAGATCGCCGAGGCGAAGATTCCCGATCTGTGGCCCCGGCTCGTGGGCGACGTCATCGCTTCCTACACGACGAAAATCGAGGTCCGGACCGGCGGACGGATGTTTGTCTTTCTGAGTTCTTCGGTGGCCCGGAACGAGGTTTTCATGCGGCGCGGAGCGATCAAAGAGGCCATCGACCGGGCGCTCGGACCGGGCGTTGTCTCCTGCGTCATCGTCAAGTGAGCCGGCTTGCGGGCGGATGTCTCGTCCGGAGCGGAGGTCCGGCTGAAACCCGGTCGGTGCGGCCCGCGGACAGGATGCGTTTCGAGGGTATGTTTTCGGGCGGGTGCCGGGGAGGAGACCGTGTCGGCACATGCCGCGGACCGGGGCTGTGCGGTCGCATGGGGGCGGAAGGACTGCGTGTCCGCAGGGCCGCCCGGAGCGTGCTCCGCTTTGCCGGAACACGGACGGCGGGCCGGACGGGGGAGGGAAGATAAGGACGGGTGCTGCCGTTTTTAAACGATTTCTTCGTACTTTTGCCGGCATGAACCGATCGAAAAAAAGAAAAATCAATGTCGTGACGCTGGGCTGTTCGAAGAATCTGGTCGATTCGGAACACCTCATGGCGCAGTTGCGCGACAACGGCTTCGAGATCGTCTGCGACTCGAACGATACGGATGCCAACGTCGTGGTCGTCAACACCTGCGGCTTCATCGGCGACGCCAAGGAGGAGTCGATCGACACGATTCTCGGTTTCGCCCGCGCCAAGGAGGAGGGCCTTATCGACCACCTTTTCGTGATGGGCTGTCTGGCCGAACGGTATAAGAAAGAATTGAAGGAGGAGATTCCCGAAGCGGACGAATATTTCGGCGTGAACGATCTGTCCGCCATCGTGCGAACGCTCGGCGGCCGCTATCGCGACGAGCTCGCGGGCGAACGCATGCTCACCACACCGAGCCATTACGCGTACCTCAAGATTTCGGAGGGGTGCAACTGGGGCTGCGGTTACTGCGCTATTCCGCTCATCCGGGGCCGCCACGTCTCGGTGCCGATGGAGGCACTCGAAGCCGAGGCCCGCTCGCTGGCCGAAAAAGGCGTGCGCGAGCTGATCGTCATCGCGCAGGACACGACCTATTACGGGCTCGACCTCTACGGCGAACGCAGGTTAGGCGAACTGCTGTGCCGGCTCTGCCGCATCGAGGGCATCCGATGGATCCGTCTGCACTATGCCTATCCGGCGCATTTCCCCGACGATGTGATCGAGGCGATGCGCGACGAGGAGAAGATATGTCCCTACCTCGACATCCCTTTCCAGCACATCAGCGACGCCCAGTTGCGGAGCATGCGCAGGGGGCTGGATCGCGAGCAGACCTATGCCCTGATCGAAAAGCTGCGCCGGGAGGTGCCCGGCATCGCGCTGCGCACGACGCTGCTCGTCGGTTATCCGGGCGAGAGCGAGGCCGATTTCGCCGAACTGCTCGAATTTGTCGAAAAGGTCCGCTTCGAACGCCTCGGCGTGTTCCCCTATTCAGAGGAGGAGGGAACCTACTCGGCCGAGCATCTGCGGGACGACGTGCCCGAAGAGGTCAAGCGCCGCCGGGTCGATGCCGTCATGGCGTTGCAGAACCGCATTTCGCGCGAGAACAACCTCCGGCGGGTGGGGCGCACCGAAGAAGTGATCGTCGACCGCCGGGAAGGGGAGTTTCTCGTGGGGCGCACGCGCTGCGATTCGCCGGAGGTGGATACCGAAATCCTCATCGGAACGGACCGCGAACTCGCGCCCGGTACCTTCCTGCGGGTAAAGATAACGGAAGCAGACGATTACGACCTGTACGGGGTGCCTGAGGAGTGATAGATTTCGGCAGGAATTTTGTTTATTCGAGAAAAAAGATTACTTTTGAGTGGACGTATTTAATTCCGTTCGACGATGAATGACAACCGAGCGTTTATCGATTCGCTGGGAGAGAAAATCCGGGGAATCATCGACGACAACAGGCGGCTGCGCGAAGAGGTGGCCCGTCTGGCCGAAGAACGCGACGGACTCGTTCTCCGCAACCGGGAGACCGAAGAGAGGGCCCGGTCGCTCGAACGGCGGGTTAAAACGCTCGAAACGGCCGGCGCTTTCGCGGGAAACCGCGCGGACAACCGGGCGGCGAGGTTGCGCGTCAATAGGCTACTGCGGGAGATTGACAGTTGCATCGCGTTGATGAATAAATAATTATTGGACTTCCGGCGACGGAACAATGATAATTCGAGTGACACGTTTGTATGGCAGGCAAGAGGAGAATATCCGTCAAATTGGCCGGGAAGGAATATCCGATGACCATTCCGCAGGCCGAGGAGGAGAAGTACCGCAAGGCGGCGCTGGATATCAACTCGATGATCGCCGTATATAAGACGAGGTTCATGGCCGAACCCGAAGACTATCTGGCCATGGCGGCATTGCAGATCGCCGTCGACAAGGTAGGGCTGGAAATGGCACGGGAATTGCCCGAAGAAATGAACCGCTTGCAGGAAATCGGACGGGAGATCGACGGTTACCTGAACGATTTGAAACGATAGACGCACAGTTCCCCGTGGGGAACGGAGGTTCTTACGATACACGAAGGAATGAAATCCCGCATGGATTCCTTTTAAGCTTTGCGAAACTCAACATTATTTCTACTTGGGGTCAAGCTCAGGTGTTTCAAAAACAGGCCTTACCTTTCCTCTCCAGAGGAAAGTTTCCCTCCGGGGGACGTTGGACGTTTGCGATTTACGGCAGCCCCACACATGACGATACGGAGCTTCGTCAAACAGAAAAAAGGAATCCCATGCGGGTATTTTTTTATAGTAGTCGTATGTTCCCGGTGCTTCGACGCGCGTCGGCCCGGTTTCTCTCGGACGCCGGATCCCGATACGGATCGGAAGGAAAGCCGGATTGCCGGCGATGGCGGGCGAATCGGAGTCCCAGACCCTGAATGCCGCCGGGCCGGAACGTACGGTTGCATTTTTCATGGATACGACCCGGACGGGAGTACGTGCTTCCGTCGGAACGAATAACTGAATTTAAATAAACGAACATTAACCTTTTATCAAAGTTATGAGTGTGATAATCATTGCGATAATTGCCGTGGCGACCGCCGCCGTCGCCGGTTTCGCAGCGCACAGGATCACGACCCGTGCCACGAAAAACCGGTGCGACGCGATCATCCGCAAGGCCGAGGCCGACGGCGAAATGATCAAGAAAGAGAAAATTCTTCAGGCGAAGGAAAAATTCATTCAGCTCAAGAGCGAGCACGACCGGACCGTCAACGAGCGCAACCAGAAGATCGCCCAGAGCGAACAGCGCGCCCGCCAGATCGAAAGCAACCTTCAGGGGCAGCAGGAAGAGCTCGGCAAGAAACTCAAGGAGCAGGACGCGCTGCGCAACCGTCTCGAATCGCAGTTGCAGAACGTCGAGCACCGCAAGGAGGAACTCGACCGCAAGATCAAGGACCAGAACGTGCGGTTGGAACAGATCGGCGGCCTGAGCAGCGAGGAGGCCAAGAACATCCTGATCGAAAACATGAAGGCCGAGGCCAAAACCGAGGCCATGACCTACGTGAACGAAGTGATGGAGGAGGCCAAGATGACGGCGGGCAAGGAGGCCAAGAAGATCGTCGTGCAGACGATCCAGCGCGTAGCCACCGAGGCGGCCATCGAAAACTCGGTCACGGTGTTCAACATCGACAGCGACGAGGTCAAGGGCCGCATCATCGGCCGCGAGGGCCGCAATATCCGGGCGCTGGAAGCCGCCACGGGCGTCGAAATCATCGTCGACGACACGCCCGAAGCGATCATCCTTTCGGGCTTCGATCCCGTGCGCAGGGAGATCGCCCGGCTGGCGCTCCACCAACTGGTGACCGACGGCCGCATCCATCCCGCCCGCATCGAGGAGGTCGTAGCCAAGGTGCAGAAACAGATCGAGGAGGAGATCATCGAAGCCGGCAAGCGGACGACGATCGATCTGGGCATCCACGGGCTCCATCCCGAACTCATCCGGCTCATCGGTAAGATGAAATACCGTTCGTCCTACGGACAGAACCTCTTGCAGCACTCCCGCGAGGTGGCCAACCTGTGCGGCATCATGGCCGCCGAACTGGGCCTCAACGCCAAGCTGGCCCGCCGGGCCGGTCTGTTGCACGACATCGGCAAGGTGCCCGACGACGAGCCGGAACTGCCGCATGCCATCATCGGTATGAAACTGGCCGAGAAGTTCAAGGAAAAGGCCGAGGTGACCAACGCCATCGGCGCGCACCACGACGAAATGGAGATGACCAACCTCATCGCCCCCATCGTGCAGGTCTGCGACGCGATTTCCGGTGCCCGTCCGGGCGCCCGCCGCGAGGTCGTGGAATCGTACATCAAGCGGCTCAAGGAAATGGAGGACATGGCGATGGCCTATCCCGGCGTGATGAAGACCTACGCCATTCAGGCGGGTCGCGAATTGCGCGTGATCGTCGGCAGCGAAAAGATTTCCGATCAGGAGGCCGACAGCCTTTCGCACGACATCGCCAAGAAGATTCAGGACGAAATGACCTATCCGGGACAGGTGAAAATCACCGTCATCCGCGAAACGCGTTCGATCAGCTACGCGAAATAGTCCCGTTTCCGGCAGGCGCCGGAACGGTCGGAACAGACGGGGAGGATGCCGAGCGCATCCTCCCCGTTTTTCGTGCGGACCGCCCGTCCAGAGGAGGTGCGGGCTCGTCCGGTCCTTTCGTCGGCGCTCGTCCGCCTTCGGAGCCGCTTCGCGGGAAAGGCGATTCCCGTTCCGGGGCAATGCTTTGGGTGCGGTATGGCGCTTCGTTTCCGTTCCCGAACTATGGCCGCAGAAGGAACGGATCGCGTGCCGTATTCGGGCATTGCCTCCTTGCCGACGCATATTCCGTCCGGCCGTCCTCGCCGGTCGGACGGCGGCATGGCTCCGTGATCCCGGAGGGTCGGTGTCTTCCCGTCGGATCGAATTGGTCGGACGGGATCGGAGCGGTCGAGGAGGGGTGACGTTTTTCGGAGCGTGTGACCGACGGCCGTTTTGACGCATGCCGGGAGCGGTTCGTTGCAGCGGCCGTAATGCTTTTCGTCGTGGCGATCGCTTTTGCTACCTCGCGTCGGGTCGACTGTTGCCGTGCGGAACAGGTCCGTGGCCGAGAATGCTCGCTCGGATGTTCTTCCGGCCCGATGCGTGTTTGCCGGTCGTGCGCTATAAGTTCCGGCGCGTGTCGGCGGTGGTTGGGAGGGCGATGGAGGACACGGGGCGAAAAAAGGACGGCTGTATAGCCGTCCGAAGAATCCGAAAGGGGTGCGACCGGCCTCGTCCGGCTTTTGTCGTGCGAGGAACGACGGTCGGGGCTTTATAAGGCGTTTATTCCTGCTTTTTATAACGGATAACCAGTTCGCCCCGTTTCAGGGAGAGTTCGTCGTCGGTGAGTTTTTCGATGACGAGCGTGTCGGTGAACGGAATCGTCGTCCCGTTGCCGATGCTTCGGCCCGAAAGAATCAACAGGTCGCCGTCTTTCGTCCACGTTTCGTATTGCAGCGTGGCCATGTTGATCGAAGAGGCTTCGCCTCCTTTTTTCAGGTCGATGCCTTGCATCGTGTTTTCCATGCCCGGTATCGGTTCGATCCATGCTCCTTCGATGTCCGCTTCGTTGCAGGCGACGAAGGCGAGCGATGCGAAGAGTCCGCAGATGCCTTTGCAGATTGATTTCGGTTTCATTTTGTTCGGTTTTATTAGGTTTCCGACAAAGATAACGATTTTATGTTCGGAACGGCAGAAATCAGGCTGCGGACGACGACAATCTGCCGCTGGTTCCGATGCGTCGGTCGCGACAGGCCCGCTTGCCGTTCGGAAGAATCCTCGTCGGCATGATTGGGGGAGCGGAACAGCGGTGACGACACATAAAACAGACCGAAAAATAAAAGAGCAGAACCGCCTTACGGAATTGTTTCATTGTCTCCTTTTCGAAATAAGGATGTTTTAATCTGTTGGAATTCAGAATGATTATGTATTAATCATCGTCGATCGGAGTCGTTACGATCTTTCGGACCGCTTCGAGGTGTTTCGGCGGAATATTAATCAGATAGATCGTCAGACTGTCGTTCGTGATTATCATATTTTCACGATTCCTTTTCTTTTTCGAGAATGGAGTGACATTTTTCCATAGATCCCTACGAAGAACATCTTCAGGAATGTATCGTTCGAGAGAATCGTAAGAAATGCTGCGATATGTCGTTTTAGAATTGTCCGTTATGCGGAGTGTTTTCGTTTCCCCGTCATACGGACGCATTGGAGCCGGTATGGCAATCGCACCATAACGCTGACCTCCAGAGAGGAAAGTCCAAAAATCATCCTTCCAAGATATTGCACATACTCCATGATAGATCCAAGGTATGCCTATTTCGTATCCTGCCGGAATATACTTTTCACTGTCTCTGGTGTGAATAACTTTAGGCATATAACGAAACGTGCTCAAAAACTCGATTTGTGCATGACTGATTTCGGCACAAAACAGAAACAAAACACTTGCTAAAATGATTTTTTTCATTGGGCATTTATTTTTCTTACGGCACGCTCGAATGTCGCAAATTCGACAGATTCCGAATCGTCGGCCGTGATCCGACGGCCGCCCGGTTCGGGTAAAACCGGCGGAGCGGTTCCGGGAACGGTTCGGAGGCTATGTCGGGAGTGCACGCCCACGGGACCTGTTCCTTGGAGCGGTCTTGTTTCACAGTCTGCGGAAGTCGCTCGTCGTCTTTCGGAAGGCGCGCTGCGGTACCGGAAAACTCTCTTCGAACGAATGTACGCCGAAATATCCGGAAAATCAAATGGCTGGCATGCTGTACGGAAAAGGTCCGTTCGTCGGGAGCGGGGCGGTCGCTCGGACGCTGCCGAGCCGGAATGTCCGTCGGAGCGCCGCGAGGGAGAAGCGGGAAACAGCGGGCCGCGCCGGGTAGGCAACGGTCCGGGGAACGATGCCGTTGCCCGGACCGGAGAAATCGGAGGAATGTCCGCGAGGGCGGCTCTCCGAGGCAGGACCGGCCTATCCGTTTTCGCGGACGATGCCTTTGTTCTTGCGCCCGTCGATGTAGATGTACAGCGGGGCGGGGAAGCGGACGTGGCGGACGAACGGGCTTTCGTACAGCGCTTCCATGCCGTCGAGCCGGGCGGCGTCGAAACGACCGTCGCCCATGAACGGATTGATCGTCAGGTAGCCTACGCCGAACGAGGTGAGGTTCTGGAAGAAGTGGGTGCCTTGGCTCGGTTCGACCCTGAAATTTTCGAGTCCGCATTCGACGATGACTTTCGCCTCGGAAATGGAGGGCCACTTGACGGGGATGCCGAGCCACGGGTCGCTCGACCCCCAGCGTCCGGGGCCGACCAGCACGTAGGGGCGTTTCTCGGCCCGCATCTTGTTGTTCAGCGTATTGATCTCCGCGGCAATCGCCTGCGTATGCGCCGTGTCGAAGGCCTCGTTGCGGATGTAGACGACATCGCAGACCCCCTCGGTGGCGCCGAGTCCCAGCGCGTTTTCGGCGTAGATGAGCGCGTCGTCCGTCGGGACCTCTTCCCAGTCGAGCGAACGGTTGTCCTGCGAGTCGACGATGGGGCGGATTTGCAGGAAGCTGAACGTGCGGTCGGCTCCGTAGGGTACGTCCATGTCCACGGCAAATTCGAGTTCGACCGGACAGCGCATCTCCTCCTGACCGATGCGGAGCAGATCGCACACGATTTCGGCCAGCGGAATCGTGTCGTATTTGAGAATCTGCGAAAAGGTGATGATCTTGCGGCCGTCCTCGAACGTGCTGTCGGTGATGCGCTGGTTCTGCATGTCCCACGTCGAGGCTACGTAGCGCATGTTGCGGAAATGCTTGGCCTTGTTGATCTCGAAGCGGGTGAGGTTCACCGCGTCGTCGATCGACGTCTTGAACTCTTCGGGCTTGAGGTTCAGCGCGTACATTTCGCGCTGCGTGTCCCGCAGGGCCAGTTCCGTCGTCGAGAGTTGCAGGATGTTTTTCGGGTAGCGGGGCGAGAAGCGCAGCGTGAGTCCGCCCTCGACGACGAGCTTGCCCAGCCCGAAGGCCAGATTGACGATGCCGTCCTGCGGCTTTTCGTCGCCGATGGGGTAGAAGTTCAGCGAGCGGGCTACGCCGGAGAGGGTCGGGAAAAAATAGCCGTTGTCTTCCGAACCGCACACCTCCTGAATGACGATGCCCATTTTCTCCTCGCCCAGCAGGTTGTCCGAGGCTTGGATATAGGCCCGCGACGAGGCGAAGTAGACCGAGGCGTAGACGCTCTTGATCGCCTTGCCCAGCAGGCGCAGCGTTTGGTCCTCGTTGTCGGTTAGCGGAATCATGTAGGTCGAGTAGATGCCGGCGAAGGGCTGGTAGTGGGAGTCTTCGAGTTTGGAACTCGACCGGATGGCCAGCGGTTTGGTCGCGTGGCGGATGTAGACCCTCAGCTCCTCGACCAGCGCTTCGGGCAGGCGCGAACTGACGAATTCCGAGAGGATTTCCTCGTCGGCGATGTCGGCGTTGATGACGTATTGCAGCCCGTTGTCGCGGATGAACTCGTCGAAGTAGTCGGTGGCGACGACGACCGTGCGCGGCAGCGTGACCTTGATGCCCTCGTATTTGTTGTAGAGGCGGTATTTCTGCAACATGCTGTTCATGAAGGCGAGGCCGCGGCCCTTGCCGCCGAGCGATCCGTTGCCCATGCGGGCGAACCAGATGTAGCGGTTGTAGGTGGCCGGGTCGAAGCGGGCCACGACGCCGTGACCTTGCAGGATGCGGTATTCGCGGATGGCCCCGGCGATGAAGGCGCGCATTTCGTCCGTCGAGTTGAAATGGCTCTTGCGGGCGGCCCGCATGGCGGCGCCCAGCGAGAAGAGCCCGCGCGAGTACATCCATTTCGAAAGCCTGTTGCGCGAGGCGTGGTAGAGCAGCACCTCTTCGGGAATCTCCATGACCAGATGTTGCATGTCGCGCAGGTCCTTGGCCCGTCCGATGACCTCTCCGGTGGTCAGGTCCTTGAAGACGAAGTCGCCGAAGGTGAACTCCTCGCCGATGTAGTCGCTCAGTTCGAGCAGCAGCGTTTTGGAATATTTGGCGATGAAGCCCACGCCCAACTCCTCGGCCGTGGCCCGCATGCTCTCCTGCGAGGACTGCATGAGAAACGGCATCTGCGGGTTGTCGGCCTTGATGAGCCGGCACAGGTCGATGCCCGCGTCGAGCTTTTCGCTCGCCGAAGGGTCGCCCTTGTGCAGGACGAATCCCACGTCGGAGATGACGCCCAGCAGGTTCTTCTTGTACTTTTCGTACAGCTCCACCGCTTCGGTGTAGTTGGTGGCCAGCAGAATTTTGGGGCGGGCGCGCTTGCGGAGCATCTGCTGCTGCTCGTTGAGCGCCTCCTTGAGAAATTCGCTGTTCTGTTGCAGCACTAATTTGTAGATGGCCGGCAGGTAGGTCGAATAGTATTTGATCGAGTCCTCGACGAGCAGGATGCACTGCACGCCCACGCCCAGAATGTCGTTGTCGGCGTTCATGCGGTCCTCGATGAGCTTGATGATGGTCAGGATCAGGTCGGCATTGCCGTGCCAGTAGAAGATGTAGTCGATGGCCGAGGCGTCGCCCTGCTCGATGCGCTTGTTGATGTCTTTCGAGAAGTTGGCCAGCAGCACGACGGGGATGTCGGGCCGGATCTCCTTGACCATCTTGGAGAGGTGGAAAATGTCGACGTCGCCGACGTTGAACATGCTGATGGCCAGATCGAACGAGTCGTTTTCGCGCAGCAGCTCCAGCGCTTCGTCCGACGAGCTGACGCGTTTGAACGAGGGCGGGTTGCTCAGGTTCAGGTTGATGTATTCGTTGTTGATCTGTACGTTGATGCGTCCGTCCTCTTCGAGGGCGAAGGCGTCGTAACTGCTGCAGATGAGCAGCACTCGACGGATGCGTTTCTGCATCAGGTTGCCGTAGTCGATCGAAACGACGGGGGCGTTGGCGGAGGAAACCTCGGAGGTCATGGGCCGGTGATTTTGGGATACGGGCAAATGTATATAAATTTCCGGGAGTTTTCTTACCTTTGTGGAAACTATGGGAAACCTTATGGCTGAATATACGCTCGAAGAAGTGGCTTCGCGCCGGGCGGCGCGCGAGTTTCTCGATCTGCCCAAACGGCTCTATCGCGACGAACCGCACTGGATCTGTCCGCTCGACGGCGATATCGAGTCCCGCTTCGATGTCCGTACCAACGAACTGCTGCGCGACGGCGAGGCCGTCCGCTGGATCGTCCGCGACGGCCGCGGCACGGTCGTAGGCCGCATCGCCGCGTTCTACAACCGCGATCTGGTCGCGGCTTCGGAGTACATGCCGACGGGGGGCTGCGGCTTTTTCGAATCGATCGACGACCAGCGGGTGGCCGACCTGCTGTTCGACGCCGCCCGCGACTGGCTCGCGGCCAGAGGGTTGGAGGCGATGGACGGGCCGATCAATTTCGGCGACCGCGACCAGTGGTGGGGGCTGCTGGTCGAGGGCTTCGAGTTCACGCCGCTCTATACGAACCCCTACAATTTCGAATATTACGTCCGGCTGTTCGAAAATTACGGCTTCCGCAACTATTTCGACCAGCACACCTATGTCCGGGAGCTGGCCGAAGGGCTGTTTCCCGACAACGTCTACGAACGGGTCCGCAGGCTCAAGGAGGAGCCCCGCTACCGATTCGAACACCTTAAGAAAAAAGACATCTACAAATACGCCGAGGATTTTCTGACCGTCTACAACAAGGCGTGGGCCGGTTTTTCGGGCGTCAAGCCCATCGACCGCGAGCACGCCTTCGCGCTGATGCGCAAGATGAAGCCGATCATCGACGAAAAGCTCATGTATTTCGCCTATTACGACGACGAGCCCATCGGGTTCTACCTCATGGTGCCCGACCTCAACGGCGTGATCCATCCGCTGCGGGGCCGCTTCGGCCTGTGGCAGAAGTTGCGCTTTCTGTGGCGGCTCAAGGTGAGCCGCAAAGCGACGCGCATTTTCGCCATCATCTTCGGCGTCGCGCCGGAGTTCCACGGCAAGGGCATCGAGTCGGGCATGATCTACACGTTCGAGCAGGCCGTGGCTCACGAGATGAAGAACCGGTACGAAAGCCTCGAACTGGCGTGGATCGGCGACTTCAACCCGGTGATGATGCGCATGGTCGAGAACTACGTCTGCGCCAAGAAGCACAAGAAACATACGACCTACCGCTACATTTTCGACCGCACGCGGGAATTCAAGCGCGCTCCCCGTATGGGCATACGCCGCAAGAAGGAAGCTCCTGCCGCCGTAGCTCCCGCACAGGGAGAATGAGCGGCGCCGACGAACGGATTTTTCGAATTTTATCGCATAAACCTTAAAACGAAACGACGATGACAAGAGGAATCATACATACCGAGAAGGGGGATATGAAAGTCGAATTTTACGACAACGAAACGCCGGGAACGGTGGCCAATTTCTGCAAGTTGGCCGAGTCGGGCTTTTACGACGGGCTGACGTTCCATCGCGTGATCCCCGATTTCGTGATTCAGGGCGGATGCCCGTTGGGCACCGGAACCGGAGGGCCGGGCTACAAGATCAAGTGCGAAACCTCCGGCGGCAAGCAGTTCCACGACCGGGGCGTGCTCTCGATGGCCCATGCGGGCAAGGATACCGGCGGATCGCAGTTCTTCATCTGCATGAACCGCACCAATACGGCCCATTTAGACGGCGTGCATACCTGTTTCGGCCGCGTCGTCGAAGGATTGGACGTGATCGACCAAATCCGTCGGGGCGATCTTATTTTGAATGTCGAAATCATTAAAGACGAAGCATAATGGAATTCGAAGGAACCGTATGGAGCGTGTTGCCCGTCGTCAAGGGCACGAGCGCGCGTGGCGAATGGGTCAAACAGGAAGTGGTGTTCGAACAGCCCGGTGAGTTCAGCCGCAAGGTGTGTGTCAGTTTTTGGGGCGACCGGGCGCAGGAAGCCGGTGCGCTGCAGAAGGGCGAGACGGTCTCCGTGTCGGCCAATGTCGAATCGCGGGAATACAACGGCCGCTGGTTTACCGAAGTGCGGGCATGGCGCATCGCCCGCAAGGCCGCGCAGCCGCAGGCTCCGGCTTCGGACGGACTGCCGCCGCTGGACGCTTTCGCGCCCGAAGACGCGGCGCCCTCGTCCGGTGCGGCCGAAGTGGACGATCTGCCGTTCTGATCGGATCGTTTCGCGAAACACAAGGGGGAAGACTTTTACTTCGTATAGGAAATGTTCTGCGAGCCGGCGCACGGCTCGCAGAACATTTTTTTACGCGTTTTCGGCGAGGTTTGTCGTACGGGGATAGGCGTGGAACTTGTCGTTTTTCGTCGGTACGGCGCCTCGTGTCGGCAAACGGTGTTCCGTGTCGTTTTTTGCGGAGGAGGCGGGCGGATCGGCCGCCCGTGTCGGTCCGGCGGAAGAACGGTCCGTGGCGGCGGAGGAAAGGACGGCGGACGAAAAACGGTTCGAATCAGGAGGTGTCCGCCTCTTTATCCGAAAGGTATTCGAAACCGGCGGGACCTGTCCGCACATTTGCGGGATAATTCGAAAGCGCGGGGCCGTATTCGACGGAACGACGAGAGCGTATGGACAAAACCGTTTTTAAAAAGAGCCCCGTCGATCGGGTGCAGAAAATCGTGTCGGCCGTTTGGCCGGCCGTGAATTTCTATCCGTTCGTCGTCTGTTCCGATTTGCCGGATCAGATTCCGGTACCTTTCGGCCGCCATGGCGAAACGGACGGTGGGGGCGGACGCCGTGCGATATGGGGGCCTTTTGCCTCCCTGTTCTGCGATGTCGTGCTGACGGTGCTTCGGCGGTTTCCGCAAATCCATAATTTCCCGTTCAAGATCGAACCCGAAAACCTGACGCCGGCATGGCGGTCGAGTATTCGTATGCTTCGATACGTCGAAGCATTGCTTTTGGCGATGTCCACTTGTTTCGATGCGGCTGTCTCCTTGGCGACGGTCGGCCGTCGTGTTCTCGATATGGAAATCACGACGGGGCGATGTCGGGATTCTTCTTTCTGTTTGTCGTCGTCGTGGTTCGTCCGATGAGGAAATTCGGGGCGCTCGCCCGATGCGGTTCCGTAGGACGGCGTTCGGCGGCAGGGGCGTCGCTTTTTCGCTCGGCCGTTCGGGACTTGAGGGTTTTGCGTCGCCGGCCGGTACTTTGCTCGAAACGGAACGGGAAAAATATTCCCGAATGCCGTTCGGCGCCGAAATGTACTGAAGCGGCCGCCGGGGAAATCACGGAATGCGCTTCGGTGCTGTCCTCGGAGCGCGACGCTCGTTTCGGACCCGTTGGGACGGTTGGGTCCGGCTGTTCTCCGCCGTTTCCGATAGCTTGCCGTCCCGTGGCCGGGCTTCCCGTCGTTTCGCGCTCTGCATCTTTGCGAGCGCTGCCGTGTCCTCGTTCCCGATCTCCGGTCTGTCGCAGGAGATGTCTTTTTAAATTAATTGAATAATCCGAAAAGTTTTTGCATCGAAAACTTTTTTTCATACCTTTACGTTGATAAAACCGTAAGACCCGCAACGCATGGACGACCGAACGGCCCGGCGGCGGCATCGCAGCGACTCAAACGACCTAATACATAACCGAAACATTATGGACAGAAGAGAATTCCTGAAAAAATCCATGCTTCTCTCCGCAGCGGCCCTCGTGGGCGGGAAATTGTTCTCGCACACCGCAGAGGTCGACGAAGACAAGGCCAAGCGCGCTCCGCGCAAGAAAAAGGAGATCGGCATCCAGCTCTACTCCGTTCGCGGGGATATGGACGAAAATGCAGCGGCGACGCTGAAGAAACTTTCGGAAATGGGCTACTCCACCGTGGAAACCGCCGCCTACGGCGACGGCAAGTTCTACGGGCTCGCTCCCGCCGAGTTCCGCAAGATGGCCGAAGACGTCGGCATCCGGGTTACGGGCGCCCATCTGGGCATCGGTCTCGATCGGAACAACCTCCAAGGATGTCTCGACTGGTGGAAACAGGCCTGTGACGCACAGGTGGCCGTCGGCGGCAAGTACATCGTGCTGCCCGGCTTCTCGGTAGGACCGACGCTGGCCGAACTGCAGGAATACTGCGACTATTTCAACCGCATCGGCGAGATTGCCAACGCGGCCGGACTGCGCTACGGCTATCACAACCACTCGCACGAATTTGCTAAGCTCGAAGGCCACGTCATCGAAGACTACCTGATCGAAAACACCGATCCGGACAAGGTGATGTTCGAACTCGACGTGTTCTGGGCCACCAAGGGCGGCGTCAATCCGTCGGCCTACATTACCAAGTACGCCGGCCGCTTCCCGCTGCTGCACATCAAGGACGAGGACATCATCGGCGCCAGCGAAACAATCGACTTCGAGTCGATTTTCGATGCCGCCTACAAGCAGGGACTCGAAGCCTACTACGTCGAAATCGAGGCCAACTCGCTGCCGCCCATGGTATGCGCGCAGAAGAGCGCCGATTACCTCGACGTATCGAAATTCGTCAAATAGAACCGACAATCTAACCAAAACCAAACCAATCACATCATGGCAGAAAAAATATCCCGCAGAGACTTCCTCCGCAAGAGCGCGGTGGGTCTGGCCGGTCTGACCGTCGTTCCGAGCGCCGTGCTCGGCAAAGCCGCCGGTCACACCGCACCGAGCGACAAACTCAACATCGCGGCCGTCGGTGTCGGCGGCATGGGTGCGGCCAACCTCAAGAACATGGAAACCGAAAACATCGTGGCGCTCTGCGATGTGGACTGGAAATACGCCAAGGGAACCTTCGACCGTTACCCCAACGCCAAGCGTTTCTGGGACTACCGGAAGATGTACGACCAGATGGGCAAGGACATCGACGCCGTGCTCGTCGCTACGGCCGACCACACGCACTGCATCATCGCCGCTCAGGCCATCACGATGGGCAAACACGTCTACGTGCAGAAGCCGCTGACCCACTCCGTATACGAGTCGCGTCTGCTGACCAAGCTGGCCGAAAAATACAACGTCGCCACGCAGATGGGTAACCAAGGCGCGTCGGGCGAGGGCGTCCGTCAGGTCTGCGACTGGATCTGGAACGGCGAAATCGGCGAAGTCAAGCGCGTCGATACGTTCACCGACCGTCCGATCTGGCCTCAGGGGCTGATGCGTCCCACGCAGGTGGACGAAATCCCCGAAACGCTCGACTGGGACCTGTTCATCGGCCCGGCTCCGATGCGTCCCTTCAACAAGATCTACACTCCGTGGAACTGGCGCGGCTGGTGGGACTTCGGTACCGGAGCCCTCGGCGACATGGCCTGCCACATCCTCCATCCGGTGTTCAAGGGTCTGCAACTGGGCTATCCCTCGCGTGTGCAGGGCAGTTCGACGGCTTTGCTGACGGATTGCGCTCCGAACGCCCAGATGGTCAAGTACGTCTTCCCGGCCCGCGGAAAGAAAGAAAAAGTCAATCTTCCGGAAGTGGAAGTGTTCTGGTACGACGGCGGCATCACGCCGGAACGTCCGGCCGGCATGCCCGAAGGCAAGTCGCTGAACGATTCGGGCGGCGGAGCCATCTTCTACGGAACCAAGGATACGCTCATCTGCGGATGCTACGGCGTGAACCCGTGGCTCGTGTCGGGCCGCAAGCCTTCCGTGCCGAAGCTGAACCGCGAAATCACGCTCAGCCACGAACAGGACTGGATCCGCGCCTGCAAGGAAGACGCCAAGTCGCGCGTCAAACCGGCTTCGGACTTCAGCGAAGCGGGACCGTTCAACGAAATGGTCGTCATGGGCGTGCTGGCCGTGCGTCTGCAGGGTCTCAACCGCGAGTTGCTGTGGGATGGCCCGAACATGAAGTTCAAGAACATCGGCGACAACGACGAAATCCGCATCATGATCGAAGACGGTTTCACGATCCACGACGGTCACCCGACGTTCAACAAACGCTACACCGACCCGATCAACGCCAAGCAGTTCGCCAACGAAATGATCAAGCACAACTACCGCGAAGGCTGGGAACTCACTCCCATGCCCAAATAAGCCGGACTAACTTCAATTAACATTCAACGAATATGAAAAAAACAATCTATGCACTGAGCTGCATTGCTATGGCGACCATGATGGCTTCCTGCGGCTCGAACACGAATAAGAAAGCGGCCGACAACACGGCAGCCGAAGCGGACGAATGGATCGTGCTCTTCGACGGCGAAACGTTCGACGGATGGCGCGGATACAACCGTACCGACATGCCCGCGGCATGGACCATCGAAGACGGCGCCATCAAGATCAACGGATCGGGCATGGGCGAAGCCGGTGCCAAGGACGGCGGCGACATCATTTTCGACCGGAAATTCAAGGATTTCGAACTGGAATTCGAATGGAAAGTCGACAAAGGCTCCAACAGCGGTGTGTTCTATCTGGCTCAGGAAATTCCCGATCAGCCGATCTTCATTTCGGCTCCCGAATATCAGGTGCTTGACAACGAAAACCACCCCGACGCCAAACTGGGTGTGGACGGCAATCGCCAGTCGGCTTCGCTGTACGACATGATTCCGGCCAAACCGCAGAACGCCAAACCGTTCGGCGAATGGAACACTGGTAAGATCATGGTCTACAAAGGCACCGTGGCCCACTACCTGAACGGCGAGCCCGTTGTAGAATACCACCTGTGGACGCCGCAGTGGAAAGAAATGCTCGACAACAGCAAGTTCAGTCAGGACAAATGGCCGCAGGCCTACGAACTGTTGCTCAATTGCGGCGGCGAGAACCATGAAGGTTACATCGGCTTCCAGGATCACGGCGACAACGTATGGTTCCGCAACATCCGGGTCAAAGAACTCTAAGCCGGATAGGTCGATACGAAAAGGGCTGTTGCGATAACGCCCTGAAATGAGATTCACCCCTGCTGCGAAACGTTGCAGCAGGGGTGAAATCGTTTTCCGGGGCGATGGAATCGCCGGAGAACGTCGGGGAACGAAGGGAAGGAAAATGCGGAGGGAGCCGCGCACACCCGCACCGACCCTGTGACGGATTCCGTACCGGAGGCTTCTGTCGCGGGCGTTTTCATGCGGCCCGCGGAGGAACGCGACCGCCGAAAGTGCTGAAAAGTCCTTTCCCTAAGGCTTATTCCTTCCCTGAAAGGATTTTGAGAGGGGAAAATCTCGAAATCGGAGGGCGTGTCTCTGCCGGGAATCTGTGGGTCAATCGACGGATCGGCACGGGGCATCCTGCCTCGGATGCTGCGCAGGTTCTTCTCGGTCGGGTGTAAGGGGCCGAGTCCGAGTGTGGCCTTAGACGGAATACCTTTAAGCGGAGAAATGCAACAAAGTATATGTTGCATCGGAGTAGCGTTTTGTCGATATTGTTCGATGGAACCGCAGCCGCATGGAAAGGCATCGTTCGGAAAGAACCGTGATGCCGGAGCGGGATCGACGCATCGGCATAGGGCATCCTCGCGGCCTCGGATGCCGCGACAGCCTTTCGCGGTCGGGTATAAGGACCGGATGCGGGCAGGGGGCCGCACGAGGCGGGCGCGTCCGGATCGGGCCGATGAAAATGCGTCCGGCGGCTCGCCTGCTTCCTGCGTTTCCGCGAGGTGATTTCCGTTCTCCCGGATCGTTCCCTCCTCGTCGGAGGCAATGGGGGCGATAGCTATTTCTCGCATCGACAGGAGCCGTCGGCGGTTCGGAGGCAAGGACCTGCCGTTTGCCGTCGAACGGAGATCGGGCCGTGGCCGTTCCACGATTCGGGACCGCATCCGGTGCTGTCGGACCGTGCGCCGCCGTATCGGAGGCCGCGGGGGATTTTCTTTAGAAATTATACTGTACGATGGCTTGTGCCCGGTTGGCATGGCCCTGCCGGTCGTCCATGTTGCGGCGGGTGCCGTACAGATAGGCCGCCCCTATCTGACAACTGCCGGTCAGGTGATAGAACAGGTTCGCGGAGAGGTAGTGGGCGATCCGATACGTGTCGGGCACCCGATAGTCGTTGCGTCCGAAAACTTTCACGCCGCTGTAAGCCGCCGTGGCGATCCACTTCGGCGAGAACTCGTATTGCAGCCCGGCGATCCAGCTCATTGCCGGGAGCGTTTGCAGGGCGCCCGGTTTGCGGGGATCGGCCGCCAGATCGAGCCCCTCGCCCGCGATGTCTTGAATGTAGGCCGCGATGCCTTCGCCGTAGAGGAACTGCATGTAGGTTGTCAGCTTTCTGCCGGCCTGAATCGCCCCGCTGAACTGGATGCCCCAGCCGAAGAGGGAATTCACGTCCTCTTTTCCGTCTTCGTAAAAGTAGATGTCGCGGAAGACGGCCGACAGCCTCAGATGGCTCTTGTCCTCGTTCCACCCGTACCGCACGTAAACCGGAAAATCGGGCATGCGCTGGGCGACGGCGCTCGTGCCCGGCACGTAGCTTACGCTCGGATCGGGCATTTCGGCCGCCGCTGCGACGGACCAGTGTTCGCCGAAACGGTGCCGATAACGGACCATCGTGCGGTAGACCAGCGAGTAGCCGTTAGGACCTTCGAAATCGACCGTTGCGGGCGAGGCTCCCAGATCGCAGAACGTCGTGAAACGTCGGCCGACGGAAAATCCGGCGATTTCCACGTAGGCCATTTGCAGGCTCAGCGTATGACGGTTCGAGCCGCCCCGGAAATCGGTTTGCACGTAACCCACGACAGGACCCAACCGTCCCGCATGCGCGATGGCCTTGAAATAGAGGCCCGAAGTCGAAGGATCGAAGAGAACCTGCCGCCGGGTGCGCGGCGAGCCGGGTACGGGAATCAGCGACGTCACGAAATCGGGGTCGGGGATCATGCCTTCGAAATCGTAGTTCAACCGCACGCTCACGTTGCCGCCGATCCCGAAAATCATCTTCCGCTCCCGTCCCGCGACGATGAAGCGGGGCAGGCCCGTCTGACGGAAACCCTTCTCGATCGTCGAATAGTAGGTGTCGATCACTTCGTCCACGAGGGCGGAGTCTCTCTCCATGCCTCGCGCGCCCAAGAAAAACACCTCGGACTTCGTGTGGTTTTTCAACACCTGAGCCCGGCCTCCGACCGCCCAGCACACGCCGCATAGGGCTGCGCACAACAGTTTGACACGTTTCATATTTTCTTCGATTGTTCATTCGTCCGGCAGACGCCGGTTCGGAACAGCAGGGCGGATCAATTTTCGTACCGATTCCGTCCGGATGCACTTCGCGTTCTGCCTCTTCGGCGTCTTTTCCGGAAAAACGCCGGACGACGGCCGGTATTTTGCCTGCCGGAGCGGGTGCGGGTATCGGGGCGAGGCGATGGGGCGTTCGGTCGGAAAAGAGTGCGGAGATGCTCCGCCGTCGGTACGGAGGGCGCCGCTTCGTCGGGATTCGGATGGTGTCGGGAAGCCGGGTGTCGGGGGAGCGAATCGGGCGAGGCGGGCCGGTCGTTTCTGTCCTCGACGGACTTCCGTAGGTTCGACCTGCCGCAGTACGGAAACAGGAACGAATCCACGGATCGGATTCGCTCCCGTTTCGGTGCCTTTTCGGGCGGCCGTGTCGTCGTTCGAAAAAAAGGTCGCACCGGAATGCCGTTCCGCCGGGAAGAACGCGACAAACCGGCCGTTTCCCGGTCGCACGGCGGAATCCTCGGCCGAGGCCGTTGTCCGTGTACGAAAGGGAAAAAGTTCCGGCCGACGCTACAACGCCTCGTCGGGCGCGAATTCGGGCGCCTCGAAAACGGTGCGTCCTCCCGGCGAGAATTTCAGGTAGGTGATCGGAAGACCTTCGGCGAGAAACCGTTTTTCGTAGGTCGTCTTGATCGAGAGCAGTTCGTCGGCGAAGCCCGTGCCGTAGATGTCGGCGCAGCAGGCCTCGACGGGCAGGCCGTTCTTTTCGACGACGGCCTTGGTGTATTCGTGCAGGTGCCGCGAGTCGGTTTTCAGGTGGATCGAACCGTCCCCGCGCAGAAAGCGGGCGTAGCGCTCCAAAAACAACGGGGCCGTCAGGCGCTTCTTGACGCGGTTTTTCCGCAGTTGCGGGTCGGGAAACGTGATCCATATTTCGTCGACCTCGTCCGGTGCGAAACACGATCCGATAAATTCGATGCGTGTCCTGAGGAACGCCACGTTGCCCATGCCGTTCTCGGTCGCCGTCTTGGCTCCGCGCCACAGCCGGGCGCCCTTGACATCCACCCCGATGAAATTCCTGTCGGGAAAACGTTCCGCCAGCGCCACGGTGTATTCGCCCCGGCCGCAGCCCAGTTCGAGCACGACGGGGTTGTCGTTGCCGAAGAAATCGCTTTTCCAGTGTCCCTTGAGCCTGTGATCCTGCCCGAACACCTCTTCGAATGCCGGTTGTACGACGCAGCGGAACGTCGCGTTCTCCTCGAAGCGTCTGATTTTATCCTTTCCCATTTTTCGTTTCGTTTGTCAGTGTATGTCCACCCCGACGGCCAATACGCCCTTTACGCCGTCCTGCGAGGCCAACGGTGCGAGCCGGAAGCGGTAAACGCCTTTCTGCGCGAGGAGGACGCCGTTGCGGAACGCGCCGTTGATGTCCCTGTCCACCCGGATGCGCGACCGGGTGTCGGGCACGGGCACCGAGACGGTGTCGCACCACCGGTAGCCGTCGGGCGCGATCGTCGTGACGGACAGATCGAGCCTGTCGAACGCGAACTCCGCGTCGTAGCGGACCACGACTTCCATCGTCCGCAGCGAGACGGTGTCCTCGTTCTCGACCGCGATGTCGGCCGGTTCGGCGAGGCTCCATCCGCGGGGATCGGTCGCGGCGACGAACGCATGCTGCGGTCTCAGACAACCGCACAGGATCGAAAGGACGCAACATGCGGTCCAGCGGAGGACCCGCCGACGGTTATTCGCCGGAGGGTTTGCGGGGGCGTTCGCCCGTCTGTCCCGCCTTGCCGTGCTGTTCCGCGTTGTTCGCATGGGGATTGCGTCTGCGACGATTGTTGTTGTTCCTGCGATTGCCGCCCTCCTTGCGCCGTTCGGCCGGAGCGCCGTTGTCGGGACGGGCCTGCGCGGAGGCTCCCTGCCCGGCGGCTTTGGGCTGCTTCGGGGCCGCATCTTTGGGGGCGTCCCTGCGCGGGGCGCCTTTCCGCTCGGCGTTGCGTCCGGAGGAATCCGACGCCTCGTTCCGCGGGGCTGCGCCGGCGGATTTCTCCGGTTGCGCGGACCGTTGCGGCGACGGGGTACCGGCCGGAGAGGCTTCTTTCCCGCCGGTTTTGTTTTTCTTCTTCCGGTTCTTGCGGCGTCCCTCTTTCTGACGGTCGAAACGCGTCAGGCTCTCTTCGCCCACAACGTCGGCGAACGTGGGTTCCTCCTGCTGGAACGGCTTGGCCGAATCGTCGAGCTGTTCGACCTTGCGTCCCTTCTGGTTGGCCCGGATGATTTCGCGCACCCGTTCCACATTCAGCGGGTACATCGCCGCCTGCGAATGGGGATCGGAGCTGAACCACATCGTGCGGCTCAGGATGTCGGTCTTGACCAAATAGTAGTCGCCTTCGAGGGTTTGCAGCGGTTGGTTGACGCGGGGAATCTCCTTGCGGGCGTCGAGGTAGGTGTCGAGTTCGTAGATCAGGCAGCACTTGAGCTTGCCGCACTGTCCGGCCAGTTTCTGTGGGTTGAGCGAAATTTCCTGATGGCGTGCCGAGTTGGTCGTCACCGAGACGAAGCCCGAAATCCACGAGGCGCAGCAGAGCTCGCGTCCGCAGGACCCCAGTCCTCCGATCCGGCCGGCTTCCTGACGGGCTCCGATCTGCTTCATCTCGATGCGGATGCGGAACTGCTCGGCGAACACCTTGATCAGTTCTCGGAAGTCGACCCGTTCGTCGGCGATATAATAGAAGATCGCCTTGATCTTGTCGCCCTGATATTCGACGTCGCCGATTTTCATGTTGAGTTTCATTTCGGCGGCGATCTGCCGGGCGCGGATCATCGTGTCGTGTTCGAGGGCGATGGCTTCCTGCCACTTCTCGATGTCGTAGGGCTTGGCCTTGCGGTATATTTTCTTGAACTCGCCGTTCTGCGGGTTGAATCCCACGCGCTTCATCTGCCGGGCCACCAGATCGCCCGTCAGCGAGACGATGCCGATGTCGTGCCCCGGCGAGGCTTCGACGGCCACGATGTCGCCGCGCTTGAGCGGCAGGCCGTTGACGTTGCGGTAATAGCTTCGGCGCGTGTTCTTGAAACGCACTTCGAAAATGTCGTCGGGGAAGACTTCGGGCATACCCTCCAGCCAGTCGGTCGAGTGGAGTTTGTAGCAGCCTTCCACGGCCGAAGCTTCGGTCTCTTCGCCGTGGCGGCGGAAACGGCAGCCCCGTCCCATGTCGAGTCTGTACCCGCGATCGGCGTTTCGGTCTTTATCTTGCTTGTCCATCGGTTCGAATTGATTCGTAATTCACAAAGGTAATAAATTTTTCGGGATTGCCCGTCCCGCCGCAGGGAAGCGCCGCCGCTCCTTCGCCGCCGTCGTCCTGCGGACGGGGCCGGACGAAAAAAGCGTGACGATTCGGAATAATTTCGAACAAAAGAAGAATAATATGAAAAATATTTCACTATATTTGACTACGACTTAAAACCTATTCGAACTATGAATGTCAATCATCTGATGACCGAACTCGAACGGAAACATCCCGGCGAGAAAGAGTATTTGCAGGCGGTACGGGAAGTATTGGCCTCTGTCGAAGAGATTTACAACCGGCATCCCGAATTCGGGGCGCTCCGCATCGCCGAGCGTATCGTCGAGCCCGACCGGATCTTCACCTTCAAGGTGCCTTGGGTGGACGACCGGGGCGAGGTGCAGGTCAACATCGGATACCGCGTCCAGTTCAATAACGCCATCGGTCCGTACAAGGGCGGACTGCGCTTCCATGCGAGCGTCAATCTGAGCATCCTGAAATTCTTGGGCTTCGAGCAGACGTTCAAAAACGCCCTGACCACGCTGCCCATGGGCGGCGCCAAAGGCGGATCGGACTTCAATCCGCGCGGCAAGTCCGACGCCGAGATCATGCGGTTCTGTCAGGCTTTCATGACCGAACTGTGGCGCTATATCGGTCCCGAAACGGATGTGCCGGCCGGCGACATCGGCGTGGGGGGCCGCGAAATCGGCTACCTGTACGGCATGTACCGCAAACTGGCCCGCGAAAATACCGGCGTGCTCACGGGCAAGGGCATGACCTACGGAGGATCGCTCGTCCGGCCCGAAGCCACGGGATTCGGGGCGATCTATTTCACCGCCCAGATGCTCGAACAGGCGGGCGACGAACTCGCACGCAAGCGCATCGCCCTCTCCGGCTTCGGCAACGTGGCGTGGGGTGCCGCGCTCAAAGCTACGGAGCTCGGAGCCAAGGTCGTCACGATTTCCGGTCCGGACGGTTTCATCTACGACCCGTCGGGTCTCGACCGCGAGAAGATCGACTACATGCTCGAACTCCGGGCCTCGAACAACGACGTGGTGGCGCCTTATGCCGAACGGTTCGCCGGAGCGGAATTTTTCGCCGGGCGTAAGCCGTGGGAGATTCCGGTGGACATCGCCATGCCGTGCGCCACGCAGAACGAGCTCGACGGGGAGGACGCCGCGCGCCTGCTGGCCAACGGCGTGCGGTACATCGCCGAAGTGTCGAACATGGGCTGTACGCCCGAAGCCATCGACGCGTTCATCGCGCAGAAGGCCGTCTATGCGCCCGGCAAAGCCGTCAATGCGGGCGGCGTAGCCACGTCGGGCCTCGAAATGTCGCAGAACGCCATGAAGCTGAACTGGAGCCGCGAGGAGGTCGACCGCCGGCTGCACGAAATCATGTCGTCGATCCACCGCGCCTGCCTCGAATACGGCACCGAACCGGACGGCTACATCAACTACATGAAAGGCGCCAACATCGCCGGATTCATGAAGGTGGCCCGCAGCATGGTCGAGCAGGGTATTCTGTAACCGAAGGCGTGCGGCGGAGACTGTGCCGCGAAGCCTTGTCGAAAAAAGAGGGAGCCCGATCCGGTCGGGCTCCCTCTTTTCGATGCGTTCGGGGGCGGTTCCCCGGCGGCTCAGATCTTGGCGTCGAGTGCGGCGATGTTTTCGGCGATCTGCTCGTCGGTGAGTGTGTAGTTCATCAGGTCGCCCGAAATGTATTTGTCGTAGGAGGCCATGTCGATGAGGCCGTGTCCCGACAGGTTGAACAGGATGACTTTCTCTTCGCCCGTCTGCCTGCACTTTTCGGCTTCCGCCACGGCTGCGGCGATGGCGTGGCAGGATTCCGGAGCGGGGATGATGCCTTCGGTCCGGGCGAAGAGGCATCCGGCCCGGAAGCTTTCCAGTTGCGGAATGTCGACGGCTTCCATCAGCCCGTCTTTGAGCAACTGCGAGACAATGACGCCGGCACCGTGGTAGCGCAGCCCGCCGGCGTGGATGTGCGCCGGGGCGAAGTTGTGGCCCAGCGTGAACATGGGCAGCAGCGGCGTGTAGCCCGCTTCGTCGCCGAAGTCGTAGCGGAAGACGCCGCGCGTGAGCTTCGGACACGAGTCGGGTTCGGCCGCCACGAAACGCGTTTTCTTACCGTCGAGCAGGTTGTGGCGCATGAACGGGAACGATATGCCGCCGAAGTTCGATCCGCCGCCGAAGCAGCCGATCACCACGTCGGGGTATTCGCCCGCCATGGCCATCTGTTTCTCGGCTTCCAGCCCGATGATCGTCTGGTGCAACGTCACGTGGCTCAGCACCGAGCCGAGCGTGTATTTGCAGTTGGGCGTGCTCATGGCCAGTTCGATGGCTTCGGAAATGGCCGTGCCTAACGAACCTTGGTAGTTGGGCTGCTCGGTCAGGATTTTCCGTCCGGCCTTCGTCGACATCGACGGCGAAGCGGTGACCTGCGCGCCGAACGTCTGCATGATCGAGCGGCGGTAGGGCTTCTGTTCGTAGCTGATCTTGACCATGTAGACGGCCAGTTCGAGACCGAACGCCTTGGCCGCGTAGGAGAGGGCCGCGCCCCATTGTCCGGCGCCCGTTTCGGTCGTGATGTTGGTGACGCCTTCCTGTTTGCAGTAGTAGGCCTGTGCGAGCGCCGAGTTCAGCTTGTGGGAACCCACGGGGCTGACGCTTTCGTTCTTGAAGTAGATGTGGGCCGGCGTGCCGAGCGCCTTTTCCAGATCGTAGGCCCGCACGAGCGGCGTGCAGCGGTAGTTCTTGTACTGTTCGCGGACGGCTTCGGGAATGTCGATCCATGCGTCGGTCTGGTTCATTTCCTGATCGGCCAGCGCGCGGGAAAAAATCGGGTAGAGGTCCTCGGCCCGGAGCGGTTCGCGGGTGGCGGGGTTGAGCGGCGGCATGGGTTTGTTGGGCATGTCGGCCGCGATGTTGTACCAACGGGCGGGGATTTCCGTTTCGGGCAGAATGAAGCGTTTGGTTTTCGTGCTCATGGCGATTTCGTATTTTGTAGTTCGTACTCGTTCGTTTACGGCAAGAGGGCCGTCGTAAGTTCGACGGCCCTCTTGCATTCGGTATTTCGGAGAATCTTTTCCTGCACGGCGGATCGGCTCACGACTGGGAGAGTTGAGAGCGTCGCCACCAGTATGTATTGGCCGGAGAGAAGATCATCGTTTCGGTTCGTTTTCGCAAATGTAACGAAAAAGGCTGCGAAAATGCAAGGAATCGGCGAAATATTTCTAATTTTGACCGATCTGTGAAATATCGCCTGGCGGGCCGGAGTGTCGGATGCCGTGCGGGACGTGGCGGAAACGAAAGACTCGAATAACCGAAATCAAATACGAATCGAAACGATGAAAAAACTTTTGACATTGGTATCCGCGCTGTGGCTGGGCCTCGCCGTATCGGCGGCGACGGTCGACAGAGTCGCGGTGCGGAGCGAAGCGATGAACAAGGACGTGAACGTGGTCGTGGTGGCGCCCGACGGAGCGAAGGCTGAGGACGGAGCCCGTTTCCCGGTCGTGTATCTGTTGCACGGATACAGCGGCGACGAAAACACGTGGATACAGGTCAAACCCGAACTGCCGCAGTTGGCCGATCTGTACGGGATCGTGTTCGTGTGTCCTGACGGCGAGAACAGTTGGTATTTCGACAGTCCGGTCGATCCGTCGGTACGCTACGAAACGTTCGTGACGAGCGAACTGATCGGCTACGTGGATAGCCATTACCGGACCGTGGCCGCCCGCGAGGGACGCTCCGTGACCGGTCTGAGCATGGGCGGGCACGGAGCCATGTGGCTGTCGCTGCGGCATAAGGACGTCTTCGGTGCGGCCGGCACGACCAGCGGCGGGGTGGACATCCGTCCCTTCCCCGAAAACTGGGAAATCAAACGGGTGATCGGCGAACTCTCCTCCGACGGCCGGTCGTGGGACGATTACACGGTCGTCAACCTCGTGGACGGGCTCGAAAACGGCGAGCTGGCGCTTATCGTGGATTGCGGATACGACGATTTCTTCTTCGATGTGAACCGCGATTTCCACGAACGGCTCCGGGCCAAGGGCATCGACCACGACTATCTGGTGCGCCCCGGCGTGCACAACGGACCGTATTGGACCAATTCGATCGACTACCAGATTCTTTTCTTCAAGAAATATTTCGACCGGATGGCCGGAAAATAGACCCGCCGCATCGGCGGAGACGAAACAAACAGGGCGACCGATGGATTCGGCCGCCCTGTTTCGTATGCGTGCGTTCGGTGCGGGTGCGGGCGTGTGCGCGACGGCCGGCAGCCGGTCGATCCTTTTCTGCATGCCGAACCGGTTTCGCTGCTGCCGGCTTTGCGCCTGCTGCCCGGCGTCGAAACCTGCGGTCGAACGAAGGGGCGTGTGCGGAAGACGGGATGGTTTCGAATACGCCTTTCCGTTCCGTCGCGCCGTTTTTTCACCGGTTGCCGTGTCCGACCGCCGTTTCGGGACGAAAGAGGGCGAAAGGCCCTGCGCTTCCGCCCGTTCGCTCGTCGGGAAGCGAATCCGGGAGCAGGTTCCCGTCCGGTTTGCCTGTCGGAGGAGCGAGGGCGAAAATCCCCGGATCGGATGCGGCGGTACGTTCCGGAAGCCGTGGAAAACGGTCGGGCCCGGAGCGCTCCCTCGGAGAGAGGCTTCGGGCCCGGTGTTCGGTCGTAGCGGGTATCGGCGGCGGGAAACGACAGCGAAAGAGGCTGCCGGAGTCCGGTCTATTCGAAACTCAGCGAAAATTCGTCGATGTAGAGCTCGCTGCTCGTGCTGCCGGTGAAGAAGTCGCCGTATTTGCTGGCGGCCGCCACGATGAGCGCGTGTTTGGGTTTGCGCACGAGGCTCCGGTATTCGAGCTCGATGGTGAACGCTTCGTAGCCCGATGTCTGCCGGGCGAGCTGGATGTCGCCGAAGGCGATGATGTTCGGATCGTTCTCGAAGTCGATGAACTGTTTCTTCGACGTGTTGATCGTGTAGGGGATTTCCTTGTCCGAGAGGAGCATGTAGATGTGGCAGGTGTCCGGCTTGCCGGCGAAGCTCTCGTAGGGATTCTTGGCCTTGTCGATCGTTCCCGGCCGGTAGTCGACGTACCCGCTCAGTTGGGTCGGACGTCCGGTGTAGGGCCGGCCCATCGAGATTTCGGCGCCCGACGTGCCGATCACTTTGCGGAACTGTCCTAAATAGAGGCTGCCCGCGGCGAAGACGGAGAGCACCGACGTGGATTTGAGCGCGGCCGCCCGTCCCTTGACGACATGCGCGTCTTCGGGCATCGTGGGGTTCGTCGTGCCGATCGTCGTCGAGCCCTTGTTGCCCGAATCCCACCAGTAGTTCTCGTCCGAAAGGTCTTTGTCCGCATACCACACTTTCCCGTTCTGGAACCAGTCGTCGAACGACAGGTTCGGAATGGGCTCTTCCCGTTCGGTGACGAAGGCCTGTTCGTTGCCGCGCATCGAGCCCGCCACGCTGCGGAACTCGTATTCGGTCGCGGGTTCGAGTCCTGCGATGCGGGCCGAGAAGGAGGCGCCCGACGTCGTGATGTCGGCCGCCGGAACGGTCGTCCATTCGTCTGCCCCCCGTCGGCGGTATTCGAACGTCGGACTTTCCGTCTGCCCGGCGTAGCTGCCGCTGAGGTAGGCGAAGCGGGCCCATGCGTTGGCCGTGCCGGTCGATATTTCCGTCTCGCTGCGCATGATGCGCACCGACCACTCTTCCGTTACGGCGTGATAGCGCACCGTGAACGTCCGGGCGTCGGTGAAGTCGTGTACCGTGGCCGGATCGGGCGAGATCGTCGAATTGGACGGGCCCAGCACCAACGCGACGATGCGGATGTCGTCGAGCGGCTGTCCCTGAACGACGTTGATGAGGACGCCCCGGTTCCCTACGTCGATGATGGCGTCGCCCACTTGGTTGACGACTTCCGCCTTGCGTTCGATGTGCTGGACGGCTTTGATCTTCCACAGGTAGTCTTGATGGATCGACAGCGTCAGTTGCAGCGGCTTCGACAGGTCGATATATTCGCCGGGCTGCGGCGACACGCGGCTTTCGCGCGTGGTCTCGAACCGGAGCAGGCGTACGCGGCTCAGATCGACCGTGTCGGCGAGTTCGAGCGTCACTTCCCGCGTCGTGGGGTTGATGGCGGCCTGGGTCGTCTGTCCGGCGACTTCGATGGCCGTGATTTCGGCCACGATCGTCGGATAGGGAATGTCGTTTTCGATGCACCCGTTCCACAACAGCGCGAGCAGGCAGACCGCGGTTATCGGGAGTCTTGCGAGTCGTTTCATTTTCTTCGTTTTTCTTTGCTTCGGAACATGTTGCCCACGTACTTGCCCACATGGGGGTTCATCGTAGGCAGGTAGAACGCGACGCCTATGTTGAGCGAAAAAATGTCGATTTTGAAGTTCGCCGAACTTTTGGTGTACGACCCTTTGTAGGTCTGATCGGTGATCTGGTCGGTTTTCTTGTAGTTGAAACCCAGTACGCCGACCGAGGCTTCGATGGCCACTTCGTTCGTGATGAAGGCCGCCAGACCGGGAGCCAGACCCAACTGGAACTCGTAGATGTTCTGGAACGTGCCGCTCAGTTCGTCCCCTTTGCCGGAGACGATTTTCCCCTGTCCGCCGCCGGCCGTCAGGCGTAGCTCGTTGAACAGGCCGAAGCGTTTGCTTTCGCCGAGGTTGATGTAGTTCCGCATCATGGCCGTCCCGTAATAAACGTGCTGGAGGTTGTAATAGTCTTTGACGTCGAAAGAAAGATCGTCGCCCAGATCGAGCGCGACGTTGTCGATGCGGTAGAAGGTCCGCTTGTAGCCGAACCGGGCGCCGAGGGCCATGTTGTTCTTGACGAAATATCCGAGGAAGGGACTGATGTTCATCGTGTATCCGTCGCCCTGCATGTCGTTCAGCACGAGAAACTTGAAGTCGTCCATGTCGTGCTGCGAGTAGGAGAACGACCCTCCCGTGAGCCATTGGCCCTTGGGCACGAAGATTCGCTTGTTGATGCCTCGGTCGAATTTCTGTCCGTAAACGACGCCGCAGACCATGATCGAGAGGATCATGGCTGCGGCGGGTTTCCAATATTTCATCGTCATGTCGAGTGTTCGTTTTTCCGGTAGCGGTCTTTATTCGGGGTCAAAGATAAAATCCATTTCGTCCAGATACAACACGCTGCTCGTGCTTCCGGTGAAATAGTCGCCGTATTTGCTGGCGCTGGCCACCAGAACGATGTAGGTCGGCTTGCGGACGGTGTCCCTGTAGCGGATATCAATGGTGAACTTCTCGTAGCCGTCCGTCGACCGGTCGGTCTTCAGTTCGCCGAGGGCGATGATGCCGGGATCGGAAAAGTCCAGGAGCTTGCCGTCCACCGTGTTGACGGTGAAGGGTTCGGTCCAGTCGCACAGCGCCACGTAGATATGGCAACTGTCTTGTTTGCCCTTCATCGATTCGTAGGGGGCTTTGGCCTTGTCAATCGAGCCCGAATGGTAATTATAATAACCTGTCAATTTGAGCGGGCGGCAGGTGTAAGGTTTGCCGAAGAAAATTTCGGCTCCTGTGCCACCGCTCAATATCGCTTTGTTGAATTGTCCTGTATAAATATTTCCGGCCGCCATTACGCCCATTACGACAGTAGTAGCCATTTTCACGGCATTGCCTTTGACGACGACTTCGGTTTCCTTGCTGGTCGGATTGACGGCTTTGAGGGTATTGGCTCCTTTGTTACCCGAATCCCACCAATAATTACCGTTGCTGATGTCGCTGGAGGATAAATCCTTTCCTGCGTACCATGTTTTATTGCCGATATAACTCCAGTCGTCGAAATTCATGTTCGGCATACGGTCGGCCCGTTCCGTGGCGAAGGCCTTGGGGATGCTCTGGCTGCGTGCCGTGACGGCGCGCACGACGTAATTCGAAGCCGAGTCGAGGGCGACGCGGGCCGTGTATTCCGACGCTCCGAACGTCAGCCGGTCTTCCGGCACGGCGATCCATTCCGTCGCGTCGGCTTTTCGGTATTCGAATCCCGCGCCCGCCGGTTTCTCGGCGGAGGTCCACTTCGCCTTGAACGTGGCGAACTTGGCCCATGCGTCTACGCCGAGCATAGTCACTTCCTCGGCCTGCACGACGTTGATTTTCAACGTCTGCTCGGCCGTCTTGCCGTCGGTGTCCCGTACCGCAATCGTGAAGGCGTAGTTGTCGGCGGAGAGTTTCGGCAGCAGTCCGCCGAAGCGCAGCACGACCGAGGTCGGGGCCGTCACGGCGGCACTCCGGGCAGTCGTCAGCTCCCATTCGATGCCCAATGCGCGGAGGGTTGCGGCGCCTGCCTCGTCGATGTGGGTGGGGCTGAACGTTTCGGGAATGCCCATTTCCCGCAGGGCGGCCGACGAGTGGGCCACCCCGACGCTGTCGATGGGCGTTTCGGAAAGGATCGTCACGTCGCAGGCCGTCGTCTCTCCGGTCGCCACTTCGACGGGCGAGGAGAGGTCGAAGCCGCCGCCGGCGATCTGGGGGCCTTTTTTGCCGGGGTTCAGCGGAATGTCGAAATTGTGGTTGCGGTCGTTGGTCGCATCGTCCACGACGAGCGTTACGGAGATGCCTCCGTCCGTGGGATCGCCGCTTTCGTCGATGTCGAAATGCAGCCGGTAGTGTTCTCTGGGCTTGACCTCGCGGATCGTCTTCGACGTGCTGAACGCCGTACCGTTGTTATTGACCAAACGGATGGTCCAAGTCAGTTCTCCGGTGACTTTGAAGTATGCGGAGCGGGTCTCTTCCTCCGTGAAGATGACCGTTCCGTTTTCGGCTCCGTTGCCGACGGTGACGACATGTTCCGTGAAGTTGTTTCGCACGGCGTCCGAATAGGTTACGCTCACCTTGGTATTGGCCAGCCGACACACCAGTTCGGGCGTGTTGAGGCAGGCCGAGAGGATCGTGGCGCTCGTGTCGCCCGCATAGTGGGGCGTGTCGAATCCCGCCTCGACTTCGTTCTGGCTGTAAGCCCAGATCGAGTAGTCCCCTCCTTTGAGCTTGATCTGTTCGGGCATTTTCGTGTGGTCGGGATACTCGCAGACGATTCTTCCCTTGTTGTCCGTGAATCCCACGCAGTAGACGATCCCTTCGCCGGATTTGCTCACGGGGATCGGGAGCAGGTCGTCCGTCAGTCGGAGCCGGACGTATCCGTCGCCGTCCTCCGCTGCATCGAATCTTTCCTCGTCGCAGGACGAGAACGCCAGCGGGAGCATGAGCATCGGGAGCAGGATGCTTCGGGCGATATGGTGGATGGATATTTTCATGGTCGGTTTTACCGTTAGGGGTTGGTTAATGGGTCCTTCTGACCGTCAGCGTGGCCGACTGTTCCGCTCCGGCGGCGTTCTTCACGCGGATGTGGAACCGGTGGTCGAGCGTGCCCGTATCGCCGGCCGTCAGGAACTGCATGAACGTTCCGATGGAGAACGTGAAAGAGGCTTTGCCCTTGATCGGGTCGCTCTTGTCGATCAGGCCGAGCTCGCTGAGGTTGGTTTCGGCATCCGATCCCGGCGTCAGATTGGCCATGTCGAAGGGACCGTAAAGGCCCATCGCTCCGAGCAGTTCTTCGCCCAGTTCCGGCGAGTCGATTTCGACCCACAGTTCGGCGATCGTGCTGCCGGGCGTGGCCACGGTGATGTCTACGGTGGGACCGGCCTCGGCTTGGGCGTCGGTCAGCACCAGCGGGGCGTCGAAGCCCTGACCCGAAATGGTCGGTAGGTCTTGGTCGTTGGGGTCATCGGGATCGTCCGGACCCGGACCGGGTGTCGGGTCCTCTTCGTCTTCGCCCGGAATTTCGATTTCGACGTGCTTGTCGTTGGTGCTGTAATCGATCTGGATGCCGGCTTGCAGGTTACCCGTTTCGACCGCATTGAGCCGGATCGAGTGGAAGTCTTGCGCCGCCACTTCTTCGATGCGGGCCGTCTGGTTGATTTCGCTGCCGTCGAGCACCCGTCGTCCCTGCACCTGAATCGTCAGCGGGGCCACGTCGAAGTAACCGGCCGCCTTCGTTTCGCGGGTGAAGGTCAGAAAGCCGTCGTCCTGCTGCGAGATCGAAACGACGACGACGAAGTCCGTGACTTCGGCCAGAAAGGCGTCCGTGTACGTCACTTCGACTTTCATGTTGCTCAGCTTGCAGTTGACCTCCACGGACGAGAGTTTCGACGGCTCGATGGTGAAGGCTTGGCTGCCTGCGTAGACCGGCTGGTCGAAAGCCGCCGGCTTCGTTCCGGGCGACCGGGCTTCCAGCGTGTAGTTGCCTTTGTCGAGAGCGATGGCCGAAGGCGCGTCGGCGAACCGTTCGTAACTGGCTACGGTCGTTCCTTCGGCGTTCTTGATGGCGAGCGTGAAATCGGAGACGTCGGCGGCTTTCGTCTTCGCCTGCGACGAGGAAGGAGAGGTCTGAATGAATTCGCCGACCGGTTTGAGTCGGAAGGAGAGGCTTCCCCGTTCGTCCGTTTTCTGGCCCAAGTCCAGTTTTTCCTTGGAGCAGGCCGCACAGGCGAGGGCGGCGATCAGCAGGATCGTAAATGTTTTTTTCATATCGTCGGTTTTTTTTATTCTCGTGGGTGTGTATGTCCGTCGGATCAGAATGCGTAATCGAGTTTCAGGTTGTCGATGGTCAGCGCGCTACCGTAGTGCATGGAGGCCGTCCCTGAGTTCGTCGTGGCGGGCCGGTCGTCTCCCTCTTTCCATCCCATCTTCGTGCTGGAGGCGAAGAATATGCAGATGTGGGTGGCTTTGATGTGCTTGTATCGTTCGTTGTAGACGAAATCGAGCGTCAGATCGGTCATCTCGTTCACCGCGGCGGCGGCTGTGGCGGCCGGCACCTCGGCCCGTGCCAGTTCGATCGTGCCGTTATCGCGGTTTTCTATCGTGGCATAGGCTTGGAACGATTCGTTTTTGATGGGCACGTATTTGTACTGGAAGCTCAGTCTCGCCGGCCGCGAGCCGAACGCGTGGCCCTGCGTGATGGTTTCCGAGTCCATGACGCCTTTGCCTGCCGCCAGTGTGCCTCCCGATTCGGTAAGCGTGTAGGAATATTCTCCGATGTAGAGCAGTCCGGCCGTGATGTTGTTTTTCGTTCCTCCTCCGTTGATCGTGCTGGTATTGCCCCGGCCCCAAGCGGTGGTCTTGAGTTCGACGGCCTTGCCCGAACCGTTGTCGATGGGCGTCGTGCCGTTGTTGCGGGTGTAGAAGTTTTTCCCTCCGATCGCACTGCCTGTCAATTGGCTCGCGGAGGCCGGGTTGCGCGTGGCCCACCATTTGTCTTCCGTATTTTGCGATGCGTACCAGAAATATTGGTCGATGTCGTTGCCCTCCTCGTATTTGTAGAGGCAGTACGTTTCGAAGTCGCCGTTGGGTACCTGTGTCGAAGCCTCGGTCGTGATATGTTGGGGTTCCGAATGGTGTGCGTTGTAACGTACCCTGAGTGCGACGGGTACGCCCGCGGCTGCGGTGGAGGGCAGCGGTTTGGCCGTGATGGCGATTTCGTTGCCGGAGACGATCTTTTCCGATGTACAGGGGCGCCATTCGCCGGATTCGGTCTGGCGCTGGACGATGAAAAGATCGGGATTGCCGGCCGTCACCGTAATGTGCACCTCGGCTTTGGTCGCCCAGATGTCGCCCGGTCCGATTTCGGCTACCGTGAAAACGGGAGGCGTGACCGAAAGCGAAACCGTCCGCTCTTCGCTCCGTTGTCCGAATGCGTCGGTGACGCTTATCGTGAAACGGTGTTCGGTGGGCGCATCCGGTTCCGCGGCCAAGTGTTCCGTCGTCAGAAAGGAGGACAGGTCGGCGAAGTCGATGTCGGCCAGCGTCGCATCGCGCAGGTTTTCGCTCCATTTCAGCCCTGAAATCTTGAGCAGTTCTTCCGTTTCGGGTGTCAGGGCGGTCAGATCGAACTCTTCGGGCCATCCCGCCTCGATCAGCATGTGCGAGTCGACGCGGACCGTACAGCCGGCGATGCCTCCGTCGGCCCGCAGATGGACCTTGGCCTCGTCCTGCCGGACGCCTTCGACGGTGGACAGTTCCCCGGTGGTTGCGTCGAATCCCGACACGAGCGTCGTCGGTGCCTGTTTGGGCAGCGTAAACGTCGGAAGGTCTACCGTCACTTCCCGATCGGTCGTGGCGGTTTCGGTCCGGATGGTGAGCGTCATTTCGCCCGTAGCGTCTTTCGTGTCGACATAGAAAGTGATGAAATCCTGCGGTTCGGCCGGAACGGGAGCGGGCGTGTAGAGCCGCGTTTTGCCGTTCTCGTCGGTCATGTAGATTTTGATGTTCAGTTCTCCGGCGGGGAAATAGGCCGGACGCTTCTCGTCTTTTCCGAAAACGACCGTATTGCTGCGGCCCGATGCGATTTCGGTGCGGAAGTCTGTGAAGTCCTGCCCGATCTGACCGCCGTAGACGACCGCCGCCATGCAGCCTGCCATCTTACAGGTCACCGTCACCTGCCGGCTTTGCTGTCCTGCGACGGTGAAGGGGCTCTCGCCCTGAAAAAAGGGGGCGTCGAATCCGGCTTTTTCGGCCGATCCGTAACGGGCCCGCATCGTGTAGGCACCCGTGTTCAACCGTACCTTTTCGGGCATGTCGGCGTAACGGTCCCAGTGTTTGGAGACGTTGCCCTTTGCGTTGAGGATTTCCACGGCGAAGTCGGCTTCGTCGAGACGCAGCGCTTCTGCGCCGGCTTTGCTCGTGCCGACGATTTCGACCGGCGAGGTGCCCGGATCGGCCTTCAGCGTCAGGGTCACTTCGCCCGAAGCGTCGCCGGATTCGGACAGATTCTCTTCGCTCTTCGAACAGCCCGGCGACAGCCATGTCGCCGAGGTGAGGAGAAGCAGAGGAAGGAATGACTGGTAGAGTTTCTTCATACATCGTACAGTTAGGAGGTCGTCTTGCCGCGAGCCGGTCGGGGGGGGCTGTCTTCCCCCGGTTCGGCCGGTTTTGCGAAAAACAACTGTTTTATAACGTGCGGGTATGCCGAAAAGTTACAATCGTGGACGAAAACGGTCTTCTTTCGTCGCGGTTTCCGGTCGGAGACGGTGCGCTTTTTTTTCCCGAAAATTATTTTTACTTTTGGAATCGGGTTTTCGTGCACGTACACGGAAGCCGGCGAACCGGACTCGACGAACCATAACTTACCGATACCGAATGAAAAAACTGATTTTGTCTCTGGCCGTTTCGGTCCTCTCCGCCGCCTGTTTCGGACAGGGCGCGTGGGAACCGCTTTTCAACGGCAAAAACCTCAAGGGGTGGAAAAAACTGGGCGGAGAGGCCCTCTACCGCATCGAAGACGGCGCGATCGTCGGCGTCAGCCGCACCGGGACGCCCAACACGTTCCTCTGCACCGAAAAGGCATACGGCGATTTCGTCCTCGAACTCTATTTCAAAGTGGACGACGGATTGAATTCCGGCATCCAGTTCCGCAGCCATTCCCGGCCCGACTTCGGTAACGGGGCGGTACACGGCTACCAGTACGAAATCGACCCGTCGGCGCGGGCGTGGAGCGGCGGAATCTACGACGAGGCCCGGAGGGGATGGCTCTGTACGCTGTCCGACAATCCCGCCGCGCAGCGGGCCTTCCGTCCCGGAGCGTGGAACAAGGTCCGCATCGAGGCGCGGGGCGACCGCATCCGTACGTGGCTCAACGGCGTTCCGGCGAGCGACATACTGGACGATGCCGACCGGGAGGGCTTCATCGCGTTGCAGGTCCACGGCATCGGCGGCAACACGGCGATGGAGGGCAAGACCGTCCGCTGGAAAAACATCCGCATCTGCACGACCGATCTGGACGTGGAACGGATGCCGGAGAGCGGCATCGCGCAGGTGAACTGCATCGCCAACACGATTTCCGAGCGCGAGGCCGCCGAGGGTTGGAAGCTGCTCTGGGACGGTAAGACGACCGCGGGCTGGCGCGGGGCCAAGATCGCCTCGTTTCCCGAAAAGGGCTGGAAGATCGAAAACGGCCTGCTGTGCGTGCTCCCTTCCGACGGAGCCGAGTCGGCCAACGGAGGCGACATCGTGACGACGGACGAGTACGGCGATTTCGAACTCAAGGTCGATTTCCGGATCACGGGGGGAGCCAACAGCGGGATCAAGTATTTCGTCGATCCGGACCTCAACAAGGGCGAGGGCTCGGCCATCGGCTGCGAATTTCAGTTGCTCGACGACCGGCGCCATCCGGACGCCAAGCTGGGCGTGGCGGGAAACCGCAAGCTCGGTTCGCTCTACGATCTGATTCCCGCGCCCGACGGCAAGCCGTTCCGTCCCGGACAGTTCAATACGGCCCGCATCGTCGTCAAGGGCGATCACGTCGAACATTGGCTCAACGGCGTCAAACTGCTCGAATACGACCGCAACACGCCGGCGTGGAACGCGCTGGTGGCTTACAGCAAGTACCGCGACTGGCCGAACTTCGGCAATGCCGCGCGGGGACATATCCTGTTGCAGGACCACGGCGACGCGGTTTCGTTCAAGAACATCAAGATACGGGAACTGAAGTAGAACGTCTCCCCTCCGTCGCGCGCCCCGACGCGAAGGGGGCGTGAGGCGGTCGGAGACCCATGAAAACGAAAAGAATGGACAACGAAAAGATAACCCGCCGGGATTTTCTGCGGGAACTCGGTTTCGCTGCCGGAACGACGGCGCTCTTCGCGTCGTTCCCGTGGCTTCGGAGTTTCGCCGAGGAGAATCAACGGGCCGTGCGCAACGAGCGGGCCCGCATTGCGGTGATCGGTCCCGGATCGCGCGGACAATATCTGCTCGGCTTTCTGGCGGCCAATCCCAAAGCCGAGGTGGTGTGGTTGTGCGACGATTACGAACCTAACCTCGAAGCGGCCCGGAAGCGGGCGCCGGAGGCTCGGACCTGCTCGGACTACCGGCAGGTGCTCGACGACCCGTCCGTCGATGCGGTGGTCATCGCCGTGCCGCTGCACCTGCACCGCGAGATCGCCGTGGCGGCGATGGAGGCCGGCAAGCACATCTACTGCGAGAAGTCGATGGCCCGCACGCTCGACGAAACGCTCGACATCTACCGGACACACAAACGCACCGGGCGGATCATGTTCGTCGGTCAGCAGCGGCTCTACGATCCGGTCTATATCAAGGCCGTCGAGATGATCGAATCGGGCATGTTCGGCCGGATCGAGGGCATCAAGACGTTCTGGAACCGCAACAACGACTGGCGGCGTCCGGTCCCCTCGCCCGAACTGGAGCGCAAGATCAACTGGCGCCTCTACCGCGACTATTCCTGCGGCCTGATGACCGAGCTGGGGTGCCATCAGGTGCAGATGGGAACGTGGATATGGAAACAGTTGCCCGAAACCATCTACGGCCGCGGAGCCATCACCCACTGGAAAGACGGCCGCGAGGTGGAGGACAACGTGGGCGTGGTCTATACCTACGCCGACGGCCGCCGAATGAGCTTCGACTCGATCATTTCGAGCCAGTTCTACGGCCTCGAAGAACAGATCATGGGAAATCTCGGCACCGTGGAGCCCGAAAAGGGAAAGTATTATTTCGAGCAGACGCCGCCCATGCCCGGCTTCCTGCGGATGATCAACGACATCGAACAGGGAATCTTCGATTCCGTTTCGTTCGCCGGACCGAGCTGGGACCCGGAGGTGGCCCGCCAGAACCATGGCGAGTTCATCCTCGGCCGCAAGCGCGACTATTTGGACGGGACCGGATTTACGGTGGACGCGTTCGTCGATGCGGTCATCGAGGGCCGGCAGCCGCCCATGATCGCCGAGGAAGGGTATTATGCGACGGTTCTTTCGCTGCTCGGCCAGCAGTCTATCGACGAGAAGCGTGAGCTGACTTTCCCCGAAGCGTATAAGATCGACTATTTGTAAACCGGAAAACCATCGAGAAATGAAAGATATCGTCATTACGGGGCGGGCCGTTCGCCGCGAACTGTTCGTCGGGCTCGGCTGCCTGCTCGCTGTCACGGCTTGCAATGCCTACGCCATCGCCCGGTTCGACACGTCGTGGAGCGAACTCGTTTCGCTGTGGTACGTGGTGCTTCCGCTGTCGGTCGTGTTGTATGTCGCGCTGCTTCCGCTGCGCTGGGCCGTATGCCGCGCGGTCCGGCTCGTTCGTCGTCGGAGCCGCCGCACGGGTGCCCGATGAAAGAGGGCGTGTTCCATACGTTCCGCCCGCAGGAAGGGGGTAGGGGCATGTTCTACGGCTGGTTCGAGGCCATGCACAGCCGCTTCGATCTGTTGCTCTGCGATGTGGACGAACCCTCCGCGTCCGCGCTCTGCCGGCGCATCGCCGACGAGACGCGCCGCATCGGAGGTCGGCTCGACCGCTTCGACGCGCACAGCGATCTGAGGCGTTTCGACGAAGGCCCCTGCGGGGAGTACCTTTGTACCGACGCCGAAATGCTCGCCTTTTTTACCGATGCGCTCCGCTACCGCCGGCTGACGGAGGGGGCTTTCGACGTCTGTTTCCGGACCCCGGCCTACGACGGTGCGACGGAGTGTTTCCGGATCGACGCTGCCCGCGATGCGGTCGTCAAGCTCGTGCCGCAGACCGTGTTCGATTTCGGCGGGTACGCCAAAGGCTACGCGTTGGAGCGTGCACGGGCGGCCGTCGTGTCGTCGGGTGTGGAGCGTGCGCTGCTGAGTTTCGGCAACAGCTCGGTCTGTGCCGTGGGAACCCACCCTTCGGGCCATCCGTGGCGGGTGGGCGTCGAAAATCCGCTGCGCCGGGGCGAGAGCATGACGACGGTCGAGCTGTGCGACGCCGCGCTGTCGTCCTCCGGCAATACGTCCCGCAATAGAGGGCATATCCGTTCGATCTCTGCCGGCTGTGACGTGACCGACGACCGTATCGTCTCGGTCCGGGGCCCCTCTCCGCTCGATTGCGAAGTGCTTTCGACGGCGCTGTTCGCCGCGGACGACCGGCAACGGACCCGCATCCTCGACAATTTCCCCTCCCTCCGTGCCACGTCGATGACCTTCTCGGCCTCCGGCTGCTCGGTGACGGAGTACCGGTAGCCTCCGGGATGGGCAATAATGAAAACGGCCGGGATCATGCGATCCCGGCCGTTTCCTATCGGGCCGTCCGTTCGCCGATTCCGTCGTAAAGGGCTATACGTTGCGAACAGAGTTTTCCTACGAGTTTCTGCAAACGCTCGATCCGATGAATATGGCGTTCCAGATCGTCTTCGGAAATGAAAAAGTCGGAATTGTACCGGGCTTTCGTGTACGCTTGCCTCAGTCGCGACAAGGTATCGACGTTGTCGTAACTGCCCGGTTCGAACAGCAGCATCAATTCGGCCGAGAGCGTTCGCGTCCGCTCGTGCATGATTTGCAGATCGTGCGTGTCTCCTTCGAAGCCGTGATAGACCCGGAACAGAACCCGGTAGAAATAGACGGCGGCCTGTGCCGTAAAGAAAGCGGCCTGCCGGATTTTCTTTTCCGCGAGCGCTGTTACGGCCTGTTCTAAAAATTCGGTTCCGAGCGCGGCGAAAGTGGCATAATAGGCTCTCGCTTCGCATGCGGCTTGCGAAAACGGGAACATTTTGCGCGGTCTTCGAAATTTGTATAGGTCGTTGCTATACGCCAGAATGCCCTCGGTGCGTGCCAGCCAGAAAAAAGGCGAAGTCTGCGAAACGACGTAGTCGGCATGGTAGACGTACAGGTTCAGATACGGAACACCATGTCCTATGCCCGGCATTTTCATTTTGAGATAGCGTCTGGCGGCGAGCCAATCGTAAGCGGGCGGTTAGGTGGCTATCAATAGGTCGTATCCGATGACATCGCTGTGCGGCGTACCGTCGGCGAGCGAGCCGAACAGCAAGATGTAGGCCGGATCGAGTATTTCCCGCAACAGCTCCGTCATGTGTGCGACGGTTCTCGGATCGTATGGAGGAACGGGAATCGGTTCTTCGAAAAGACCGGGGGATTCCTGTCGGGAGGATGGCGGCAGAGGTGTGCTCCATGCCGTTCGTGCCGTTTTTTCGGGTGCTTCCTGCCCTGTCGTGGTGAATGTCGTTTCCATAAATTCGTTGAGTTTTTGATTTTTGAGATAATAATAACGATGTATGCGTTACCGAAAAGCTGTACGGTGAAACGCATCGGATCTGTCCGGCGGTCGGAAATGGAAACGGATCGGTCGGTGGCGGGCGGATGTCCTCCTTGTCTGGCCTTGCGGCTGGTCTGCACTGGGGTGCGGACGAATGATGTTGTTCGCATATAAAAGAATTAAAAAGCGCAGCTGCGAACAACATCATCCCTTTTTCAAGTTCTATGTGTGTATCGTTCACGGGTCGCTAAACCCCAACGATTCTGCGCACCCCTTTTTAGGGTATGTCACACATAGAAAGGAGTAAAGAAAAATCGTTTATTATGATATTGTTCGCAAAGACAAAGTTACGAAAAAACAGAGGAAATCGAAAATATTTTCGGCGTATGAAATGAGAATTGGGATTCAATTCGTTACTGTATGGTCATTATCTATAATGTCGATGCCAAAGCTCCGGCAAGTCTTTGTCGTAAAAAAACGCGCAGCTGCAAACACTACACATTTACCCTTTCAGGTCACTGCAAGGTGCCGTTCGAGGATTGATAGACCCCAACGGCTCTGCGCATATCATTCCAAATGATAATAAGAAAATTGCAAAAAGGCGAACATCTTGTCGCCTTTTTTGCCGGATATGAGTTTTTGAGAAAATCTGACCGGCCGATTTTCCTTGGAACTCCGAAGGCTGTTCAAGACTGGAAGATAACCGGTAGAATGCCAAAATTCCCCGTTCCGGGAGACTGTCGCGAATTGCGGTCGCATGGCGTGTCGTGCGGGAAGCGGTCGCGCAGAAGATAACGTGCCAGAAAACAGGAAGGATGCGTCCGAGATTCCAGACGCATCCTTCTTGGGTTTATGCCGTTCCCGGAATTTGGCTTCCGGAAACCCCGACGGCCGTTATTCGGCTGCGGGCTGTACGGCCTCTTCGACGAGCAGGTACGGACGGTGCGTGAGGCCGGCGGGCAGCAGGGCGTAGGCGTCCATCGTGAACGAGGGGCCTTCGGTGATCCAGTTGCCCGGTCCGTAGGCGCCGACCAGTGCCGGCAGGGCGTGCAGCGGGCCGAACGTGTTGCGGCGCGTCAGTACGACGTTCAGCAGAGCCGTGTCGCCTTTGGCTGCCACGTCGGTGACGTCGAGCCGGTAGGGCTGCCAGCCGCAGATGCGGTGCGCATAATCGTTGTTCAGTTCGATGCAGCCGCCGTCGAAGCCGTCCATTTCGATGAACATCCGTTCCCCCTCTGCGGGCTTAGGCAGGTTGTCGATGCGGTAGCATACCGCTCCGGAGTAGAACGGAAGTCCCTGCGAGGCGATGTCGCCCGCCTTGAGCCGTGCGGGCAGCTTGGTCAGCGTGCGGCGGATGCCCTTGAGGTCGACGCCGAAGTTCCCCGTGAGGTACAGGGCTTCGAGATCGAGGTCGCGGCTGAAGTGGCTCGTCAGCGTGATTTCGTTGGCTCCCTGTTTCAGATAGCCGGCCGGAATGGCGATGCGGCGGATGCTGTTGTCGATGAACCAGCCCTGCGGCACGGGGTCTTTGAGCCGTTTGTCGTTGATGAGCACGGCGAAGCGGGCGGGCGTCTCCATGCACAGGAAGACCGTGTCGGAGGGCATGACGGCGATGTCGAACGGAAAGTTCATCTTGATGATGCCCAGCGGTTTGGTATAGGCGTCCTTGTCGTGCTTTTCCGCAAACCACGGTTGCAGCATTTCGCCGCCCCGGTAGCGCAGGCCGAAATGTTTGCGCACGGCCCGGTCGATCTTGAGGATTTCGGTCAGCGGGTGTGTCGCTCCGTCGCCGATCTGCCAAGTCGCCAGATCGAGTACGCAGATGTTGGGCTCGTCGAGCGTGTATTCGTAGGTGTCGGGCAGCTCGACGGTCGCTTTTTCGACGAAGGCCTGTGCCGGACGGGCGAAAGCGGGCGTCGAGGCCGAAATCGTGTATACCTTTTCTTCGACGGGTTCGAAGGCGGTCCGGATGATCGTCCGTCCCTCTGCGGTTTCGGCCGGCTGGGCGAACACCTCTCCCGTCTTGCAGTCCCACAGGGCCACTTCGCCCTCGAAGGGCAGCGTGACGGTCACCGAGTCGAATCCGTTCTGCCGGTCCATGTTCATCAGCACGACGTAGTGGCGGTCGTCGTCCTTGCGGACCTGTCCGAATACTTTCGCGATGTTCCGGCCCGAAGCGTCTGCGACCTGCACGACGGGGCGGATGGCTTCCTTCACGGCTGCCACGACGGGCGCTTGGGCATAGTCCACATGGATGTTGTTTTCCGCCATGCGGGCGGGAGCGTCGGACGGAGCGACATCGACGTAACGCGGCGCTTCGCCCATGAAGATGATTTTACCACCGGCCTTCTCGAATTTTTCGAGCGCGTCGAGCGTCGAGCGGCGCATGGTCTCCATGTTGCCGACCAGCACGGTCCGGTAGGCGGCCTGTCCCACTTCGAACACCGGGTTGCCCGCTTCATCCTTGCCGACACCGCTCATTCTGCTCATCATTTCCTCGTCGCCGTAGTCGAAATCGATGCGTTCGCCGGCCAGCCAGTGGAACAGGTCGGCATAGCGGGCCTCCATGGCTCCGATGATCGGGTCGGCGCAGTACAGGTGGTTGAACGACGTGACGCACACCTGACTCCATACGCTTTCGACGGGATTCACCACCAGCACGTCGCATACCGGCGTACCCTGGTTGAGCATGACGCCCAGCCGCGAGAAGTAGTCTTCCACGTATTTATACTCTTTCCACCACGGCGACTGGAAGAAGATGCTGGCCGGATAGTCCCGTTTGGCCTCGCCTTCCATCGTGTACCACGAGAGGTGGTGGCAGCGCAGGTTGATGCCGAAGAGGGCCTGCCAGTCGCCCACAGCCTTGTGACTTTCGAAGTCGAACTGCCAGCCGGTGCATCCGTAAAGTTCCGAGAGCAGCCATTTCTGTCCAAGTTGCCGGGCCACCGACGAGAGCTGTTTGACGACCCAATAGGAATTGTCGTTTTCGGTGAGCATGTCCACGCCGGGCGTGTGCATGTATTCGTAATAGCGCATGACCGAGCCCACGACGGAGACCTGATTCGAGAACGTGTTCTCGTGCAGGATGTGCCCCGTATAGATCATGTCGTTTTTCGTGCACCAGTCGAACTGCGGTTCGGCGAAGTTTTTCAGGAACAGCCGTTGCGTCAGCTCGCAGTATTTCCATTTGGTGTCGTTGACCCGCTCTCCGTTTTCGCGCAGGAACAGCCGGGGCAGCTCGGCGGCCAGATCGCCTCCGAAGGCCTTCTTGTATTCGTCGAGCATCGTCGGCGTCCACGGCACGCTGTTGGCTCCGCTATTGGCACCGCCTCCCGCATTGCCGAACAGGTTGCCCCGGTGCGGCTCGTCGGTGAAAATACCCACGATGTTGGTGCCGATGCGTTCGCCGCAATGCGCCTTGTAGGCTTCGTGCGTGAGCTCAATGTAGCGGTCGGTCGCTTCGCGGCTCATCGGGTCCAGATAGGTGTAGCCGTTGTAGTTGTCGTTGCACGGGGCTGTTTCGAGCCGGAACTTGAGCACGGTCTTGCCGGCGTATTTCGACATGTCGGCGTCTTTGGTCAGCCGTTCCGCTTCGCTGTATTCGATGCCGTCGAGCCTGCAGGCGAAGGCCGACACGATCGAGTCGCTGTCCCATACGAACTCTTCGGCGGGCATCGTGTAGAGCCGCACGTGGTTCTGCCGGTATTTCGGATCTTCGGTCACCATGCCGCCCGCACTGCCCGAAGGCCAGCGGTCTTCGTCGTACAGGTAGGCTTCCATGCCGATCTTTTCGGCTTCGTCGGCCACGGCGTTCGTCAGTTCGAACCATTCGGGGCCCAGATACTCGGATTTGAGCCCGATGCGCGAGTGCATGAAAGCGCCGCCCATGCCCATTTCCTTGAATACGTGGAGCTGCCGGATCAGCTCGTCTTTTTCGAGCCGTCCGTTCCACGACCAGAACGGTTTGCCCCGCCATTCGTGGCCAGGATCTTCGAATTCGGTGTACAGGGCGTCGTCCGAGAGCGTGACCGGCCCCTGCGGCTCGTCGGTGCAGCGGCAGAGGATCAGTGCCAGCGCCGCGCTTCCTGCGAGCAGAATGAATTTTTTCATATCGGGTGGGTTTAGGTGTGAGATTCGGGTTTCGCGGAGCGGTTCGCGGGTACCGCGGTCCTGTGCATCGCGGCGCAGACCGTTCGGCCCAAACGGGCTCCATGTACAAAAGTGCGAAAAATAAATCTTTTTCCGGCATGCTCCGGCGTTTTTTCTTCGCTCCGGCCGGTTTCGCGCTTTCGCCTGCCGCCGTCCGGGACGTCGTTCGCCGTGTCCGTTTCCGGAGCCTGTGCCGCGTCTGTTCGCAGAGTCGTTGCGGACAGCGACTCTGCCGGCCTGCGATGGGCGGGGCTGGTGCGCCGATGCCGCGTCCCGGTGCGGCGAAGCTCGGCCCGTCTGTCCGGACCGGTTCCGTGTGCGGGAGGTGCGGATTTTGCTGCGCGGGCCCGTTCTCCCGGAGCCGAAACGTCCGGACCGGGAATCGCCCCGTCGTCCTGCGCGAGGCGCCGCAGCAGGGCGACGGGGCGTCCGGCACATCCGTCTGCGGGGCGGGGGAGCGCTTTCCCTGCGGAGCCGTTCGGGAACCTTTTGCGGCAGTCCCGAAAAAACGGCCCGCTCCGCCGTGTGCAGTCGTCCTTGCATGCCGGGCGGCGGTCCGACAAGGCGCGGGTGTTTTCTCGACGGGCATTCTCCCGCTGCGGGTTTTCGGGTGTTGCAGCTCCTCCGGCCGGGAGAACGGAAAGGCCGAGACAAAAATTTTTAATAAAATTTAATAAAACGCTTTTCCGGACATTTTTTCGGCGAAAAATCCCGGATATTTTATTTACCTTCGCAGCCTGTTAAGAGAGAGGAAAACTCGTTTTTCGTGCCGGTGCTCTCGGAGCGGAACGCCTCGTGCGGGCTGCTGCCTTCCGAAAGGCCGGTTTATAATGCGGATACACAGTATGGAATTGCTTCATGATTTGTTTTTCGGGAACGATGCCTTTTGGGGCGGCGGCGTAGCGCACTCCGTGTTGATTCTGGCCTTGGTCATTTCGGCCGGCATCGCGCTCGGCAAGCTCAAGATCGCGGGGGTCAAGCTCGGCGTCACGTGGATTCTGTTCGTCGGCATCGCCGTCAGCCATTTCGGAATGCGGCTCGAAGGACACCTGATCCATTTCGTCAAGGAGTTCGGGCTCATTCTTTTCGTCTATTCGATTGGCTTGCAGGTCGGTCCGAGTTTCTTTTCTTCGTTCAAGAAGGGCGGCGTGAGGCTCAACATGCTGGCCGCGGCCATCGTCTTTCTCGGCGTGACCGTCACCTATGTGCTTTATCTGATTACCGGCCTGCCCATCACGACGATGGTCGGCATCCTTTCGGGCGCCGTGACCAATACGCCCGGCCTCGGAGCCGCGCAGCAGGCCTATAGTGACATGACGGGCATCGACTCGCCCGACACGGCGATGGGATATGCCGTGGCCTATCCGCTGGGCGTGGTGGGCATCATCCTTTCGATGATGGCCATCCGCTGGATTTTCCGCATCCGGTTCGACGAGGAGAACAAGGCCCTGACGGACTGGGAGCAGGGCGGTTCCTCGCGCGAGGCCGTGCGCATTTCCGTGTCTGTCAAGAATCCTTTCGTGGACCGCAAGACCGTGCTTCAGATCAAACGCCTCATCAACCGGCAGTTCATCCTCTCGCGCGTGCTGCACGAGAACGGGCATATCGACATCGCCAATGCGCAGACGCCGCTCACGGTGGGCGACCGGGTGCTGATCGTGACGACGACCGACAACATCGACTTCATCGTGGATTTCATCGGCGACAGGATCGACATGGACAAGGAGGAGTGGGAACGGCTCGATCACCAGTTCATCTCGCGGCGCATCATGATTACCAAGTCGAAGCTCAACGGCAAGCACATCGGCGAGTTGAAGCTGCGCAGCGGGTACGGCGTGACGGTCACGCGCGTGAACCGTGCCGGGGTCGATCTGATTCCCAACCACGGCCTGCAGTTGCAGATGGGCGACCGGGTGACGGTCGTCGGCAGCGAGGCGTCGATCAACGCCGTCTCGAAGATTCTGGGCAACTCGATGCGGCGCCTCAACGAACCGAACCTCATTCCGATTTTCGTCGGTATCTTTTTAGGGGTCGTGCTGGGCAGCATTCCGATCATGTTTCCGGGCATTCCCCAGCCCGTCAAGTTGGGGCTGGCCGGCGGACCGCTGATCGTCTCGATCCTCATCAGCCGTTTCGGCCCGCACTACAAGTTGGTGACCTATACGACCATGAGCGCCAATCTGATGCTGCGCGAAGTCGGTATCTCGCTGTTTCTGGCCTGCGTGGGGCTCGGAGCCGGGGAGGGATTCATCGAGACGGTCGTTTACGAAGGCGGGTACCGGTGGATCGGCTACGGTGCGCTCATCACGATCCTGCCGTTGATGATCGTCGGTATTTTCGCTCGCAAGGTGTTGAAAATAAATTACTATACGTTGATGGGCCTGTCGGCCGGAGCGATGACCGATCCGCCTGCGCTGGCCTATTCGAACGGCGTGGCCGGCAACGACATGCCGTCGGTGGGCTATGCGACGGTCTATCCGCTGACGATGTTCCTGCGGATTCTGACGGCCCAGTTGCTCATTCTCTGTGTGGCTTAAGGAAAGATTGCGATACGGAACGGATCGGGCGCCTGTCGAAAAGCGGGTGCCCGATCCGCTTTTTATGCCCTTCGCCGGTAGACGGAGGACGGTCGGATGGCGATGCCAACGGGATCCGAACGCATTTCCGTGCGGTGGCGGCGACTTCCTGCGTAGCGTCGGAACCGGGACCGCACGGAAAGAGCGGAGAGGACGAGACATGCGTTTCGTCGGGATCGGCTCCGGGAGTGCGGCGGGCGAAGCGGGCGGTGCTTTCCGGACGTTTTTTTGAGGGGAAAAGGATAAAAAGGGAGACGAGCGCCGCCGACGGATCGCGGGGCGGACCGGGGCGGCGAGAGGGCGGCGGTATGGGGACGGTTCGTTGCTGCGTTTCCGGCGGTGCGGCTGCCGAGGTCGGCCGACCTCGGCTTTGCCGTGGGTTTTGCAATGAACCGGATACGGGGGATGGTCAGATCGATACGACCGGGCCTCGTTCCGAAAAACTCGGTTCTCTATCGGTCGGCCGGGTTTCCGGCGGCGCGGCTTCCTCGGCTTGTCTTGCCGGGATTTTCGTGTCTTCGTGGTTTTGCCGGCGGACCGATGCGAGCATGGGTGCGGCGGTGCGACCGGCAGTTCATTCCGTAAAAGTCGTTTTCGTTCGCCGGCCGGGGGGTTGCGCGACCGGCCGTGTGCGGAGATGTGCTTCCTCCGCTCTTGTCCCCGGAGAAAGCCCTTTCTCGCTTGGATGGCGATGCTTTCGAATCGTCGTGGTGTCTGCGGACCGATATGGGTACGGGGTGGCCGATGCGACCGGCAGTTCGTTCCGGAAGAGTCGTTTTCGTTTGTCGGCGGGCTTTGCGCGACCGGCCACATGCGGAGATGCGCTTCCTCTGCTCTTGTTCCCGGAAAAAGTCCGTTCTCGCTGCGCCGGCGATGCGACGAAAAAGTCGGGTAGTCCGGATCGACGAGACAATCCCGGCGGCACCTGTCCGGAGAACCGTCGTCCTTTCCGTCCTCCGGACCGTCGAGTCTGGTCCGGGTATCGGATCGGTCCGAAAGCGAAACGGCCGTCCGGCAGTTCGGACGACCGTTTCGAGGGGGAGAGGCCGATGGGGTGTCGCTGGCCGGGTCGTTTATTTTTCTTCCTGACGGTACAGATGCACGTCCATCTGGGGATAGGGAATGTTGAGGCCGACTTCCGCGAAACGTTTGTAGACCTTTTCGTTCATGTCGAAGAACACGCCCCAGTAGTCCGACGAGGCGGTCCAAGCCCGGACGACGATGTTGACCGAACTGTCGCCGAGGCTCGTCAGGGCGATGAAATAGGCCGGTTCCTTGAAAATGCGTCCGTCGCTTTCGAGCAGTTGCGCGATCGTGGCCTTCGCCTTGTCGTAGTCGTCGCCGTAGCCGATGCCGAACGTCCAGTCCACCCGCCGCGCGTTTTCTTTCGAATAGTTGTTGATGATTCCCGTCGAAAGTCCGCCGTTGGGGATCAGGATCGTCTTGTTGTCCGCCGTGTTGATGACGGTGTTGAACAACTGTATCTCCTTGACCGTGCCGCTCTGTCCTTGGGCCTCGATGTAGTCGCCCACCTTGAACGGTTTGAAGATGAGGATCATGACGCCTCCGGCGAAATTCTGGAGCGTGCCGCTCAGGGCCATGCCGACAGCCAGACCGGCCGATGCGAAGACGGCGATGAAGGAGGTGGTGTCGATGCCCAGTATGCCGATGATGACGATGATGAGAAACAGCGTGAGCGTGATGTTCGCCAGACTCATCAGAAAACTCCGCAGCGAGGCTTCCACCTTGCGGTTGGTCAGCATCCGGTTCAGGCCTTTGCGCAGGTATTTGATGATCCATCGGCCCACGAACAGCAGCACAAGCGCGATGAGAATCCGGCTCCCGACGCTCAAGATGCCGCGGATGGACATCTGGATGAGTTCTTCGCCGGACATCTGCGACAGCGAGGCCAGCTTGTCGGCGATTTCGGTTTTTTTCGTGGTGTCCGCGACGGCTCCGGCCGCGGCGATCAGGGTGGTTAACGTCATGTGCGTATGGCTTAAAGGGTTATTCGAGTCGGATGCCGCGTCGTTCCACGAAACGTTCCGTTTCGTCCCACAGCGACTGCCGGCAGGGGTGGTTGACGACCGAGACCGGAATGCGGCGGGGTTTCATGCCTGCCCAGTAAATGGCCGGATTCCCGTCCGGCAGCTCGCCGGCGGCCAGTGCGACGGCGGTTTCAGCGCCCCGTTGCGGGCTTTTGATGAGCGGTCGGAACAGCAGGTCGGCCAGCGGGTCGAACCACCGGTGCATCGTAATCATGTCCGTATCGACGACGCCCGGATCGGCCGCGTATACGTGCGGTCCCGCCGTGCCCACCCTTCGGGCCAGTTCGAGCGTGAAAAGCAGCAGGGCTAATTTCGAACGGGCGTATGCTCCGAAACGGGTGTACCGGACGGGCGGTTCCAGCGCCGAGGCGTCCACTTTGCCGATCCGGTAGGTCACCGACAGCGTGTTAACGATCCTCCCTCCGGCAGCCATGCAGGGCAGCAGCAGGCGCGAGAGGACGTAGGGGCCCGCGTAATTGACGCCGAGCGTTTCTTCGAGCCCGTCTTCGGTGAGCCGCAGCGTTTCGTTCATCGTGCCCGCATTGTTGACGAGGGCTTCGACGGGCACCCCCTTCGACCGGATCGTGTCGGCGAAGGCTGCGACCGAACGCAGCGAGGAGAGGTCGAGCGGCAGCGTCTCGACGGCCGCGTTCCCCGTTTCCTCGACGATGCGGCGGCGCAGCGGTTCCGCTTTCGCGGCGTTGCGGCAGGCCATGACAACCCGTTCGCCCCGCAGGGCCAGCGCCCGCGTCAGGGCGCGTCCTATGGCGCCCGTGGCGCCCGTCACGATGTACAGTCCGTCATTCGCCATAACGGTAGAACTTGGCTTTTCGCTTGATGAAACGTACCAGCGCGGAGGGCAGCAGTCCGGCGAGCGGTACGAAGATCCGGTTGATCGTGCCGGGTACGATGCGCTTCTTGCGGGCGAACATCGCGCGGAGCCCTTTCCGGGCCAGCTTCTGCGGACTCATCATGATGCCGAGCCGCAGGGCGAGCCTGCGGTAGCGGTCGCTCAGGTCGTACAGGTCGGTGGCCACGGCACCCGGACAGACGGCCGTGACCGAAACCCCGTCGTCGAGGAGTTCGTCGTGCAGCGCCGCGGAGAGCTGTTTGAGGTAGCTCTTCGTAGCCGCATAGAGCGCGATGCCGGGGTAGGGCATCCACGCCGACATCGACGACATGTTCAGGATATATCCGCCGCCTCTTTTCTTCATCGCCTCGCCGAAATAACGGCACAGCAGCGTCGTCGTCCGCACGTGCAGGTCGAGCATCACCTCGATGCGACGCACCTCGACGCGGGTCAGGTCGTTGAAAAAGAAGACGCCCGCGTTGTTGATCAGGATGTCGATCTGCTTGCCGAGTCCCTCGCAGCAGGCGAACAGTTCTTCGGCGGCGTTCCGCTGCGCCAGATCGCGGTACAGGGCCGTTGCCTCGATGCCGTATGCGGCACGGAGCTCCTCGGCGACCTGCTCGATCTTGTCCTTTTCGTTGCTGACGATCACCAGATCGCAGCCTCGCTCGGCCAGCAGGCGGGCGTACTGGTACCCGATGCCGGAGCTGGCGCCGGTGACCAAGGCGGTCCGGGGAGTGTGTATCGAGGGTTTCATCGTCGGGCGAGTTCTCGGTCGATTTCGCGTTTGATGCAGGGCGGGAGATCTTTCACGTGGCGGTGGCAGGCCATTTCGATCGAATACATCCGGGCGATGCAGTAATTGGTATGGTCGCAGCCGCAGCGCAGCTCTCCGGCGTCGCGCATCCGGTTGACGAAATCGGGTTCGTTGATGAGCGCTCTGGCCATCGCGGCGAATTCGAACCCGCTGTCGAGCACCATGTCGATCTTCTCGCGCGAGACCAGTCCGCCGACGTAGACCAGCGGGAGCTTGAGCGCCTGCCGGAATTTCAGCGAGTCTTCGTAGAAGTAAGCCTCGCGGAACGGTTCGTCCGGGATCATGAATCGTCCGGCCATTCGGACGCCGGCCTTGAGCCAGAGCTGTTTCATGTAATGGGTCATCGAGCGGATGGGCATGCGGCCCCGCATGACGTACATCGGCGCCTTGCTGACGAAGCCTCCGCTGAGTACCAGCGCGTGCGCGCCGCACCGTTCCAGACGGCGGGCCACCTCGATGCAGTCGTCGATTTCGAGCCCTCCCTTGAAGCCGTCGCGCGTATTGGTTTTTACTAATACGGCCATGTCGTCCCGCGCCGCCGTCAGGGCTTCGGCCATGCACATCTCCATGAAGCGCATGCGGTTTTCGAGCGATCCTCCGTATTCGTCCCGCCTGCGGTTGGTGTAGGGCGAGAGGAACTGGCTGATGAGGTAGCCGTGCCCGGCATGCACCTCCACGGCGTCGAACCCGGCCTCTCTGGCCAGATTCACGGCCGTGCCGAACGCTTCGGCGATTTCCCGGATTTCGTCTTTGCGCAGGCCGCGGACCAGCGTGGGCGAATAGATGTTGAATCCCGACGAGGCGGACACGGGCGTGCAGCCGCAGATGGCGCGGTGCGACATGTTGCCGCAGTGGCCGATCTGGATGCTGGCCGCCGCACCTTCCTTGTGAATGGCGTCGGTGATGCGTCGCAGGCCGGGAACGATCTCCGGCCGCAGCCACAGTTGATGGGGAAACGAAAGTCCGTTCCGCGTGACCGAGGCATAGGCCAGTGTCGTCATGCCGATGCCTCCGGCCGCCACGCTGCGGTGGTAGTCGTAGAGCAGGTCGGTCGGCGAATTGCCCTCGCACATGCCTTCGAATGCGGCGGCCCGTATCGTCCGGTTGCGCAGCGTGAGCGGACCGATCGAGGCCGGGGTGAACAGCAGAGATTCTTTCATGGCGTCAATATATAAAGGGAATGATGCGTTTCCGGGGCGAGCGGGCCAGTTCGTCGCCGAACATCTCGTGATAGCGTTTGTAGATGGCATCCGCCCTCGGCACGAGGTTGGCGAACGTCCACAGCGCGAAGACGGCTCCCGCGGCCGACCATGTGAGGATGGCGAATCCGGTCCATTCGACGATCTCGCCGAAGTAGTTGGCCGAGGTCACGTAGCGGAACATGCCGCCCTTGGGCAGGTAATGCCCCGTGTCGCCCGGTTTGCGCAGGTTGCGGATGATATGGTCCGAGTGGAGGTTGACGGCCATGCCCGCGAAAAAGACGAGCGTGCCCGCGATGAACTGCGGCGAGGCGAGCCATTGCGGCGTGTAGAGGCCGTCCGGAGCGAAGTAGAAGATCCATCCGCCCTGCATGCAGGCGTTCAGCACGTTGAATGCGGCGCCCATCGCGACGATCCCCAGCGGCATCGTGCTCTTCCCTTTGATGAGAAACGGGTAGACGAACGAGCGGTTCAGGTAATGGAGCTGGAACAGGGCCAGAAAGACGAGACACGTGACGTCGGTGCGCCGCTCGGAACAAAGCCACAGTACGGTCATGGCCGCGAACACGGGCGCCTCCATCAGCACCCACCCTTTGCGGTTGTCGATCTGTGGCCCCCACTTTCCGTCCCGGAGCATGCCGTATCCCGCCCTGACGAAGTGAAGGGCGACGAACACGACGGCGGCGGCGGCCAACATGATGCCCAGAAACAAATCGAATTTTTCGCTCATAAGTCCAATCGGTCGGACGGCTCGCCCTGTCTGCCGGGACGGGCCTAAAACGAAAGCAAGATACGAATTTTTGTCGGAATAATCCTCTCTCCGGGCGATATTTCCCGCCGTGCCGTCCGCACGGGAAGCACGCCGGGGCGTGTTTAGGGGGGACGGGGGCCCCGATTCCGGCCCCTTCGAAGGGCGGGATCGTGCGCGGGCCGGGGAAGCGGTCCGCGCGGTCGGGTGTGTTTTTTTGTTTTGCGATCCGGTTGTTCTTCAGTTCGTTGTACGGACGGATCGTTTTCGGCAGAGGGAAAAAAGCATCCGTTTTTTTGGGCGGTA
>CAJTYA010000004.1:0-52455 GCA_910583985.1 uncultured Alistipes sp. | reverse complement strand
ACGAAAATAATTAATACATTTGGACTGCCGTGTGCGAACCGGGAAGGTGTATTATACCCGTCCGGAGCGGCCGGCCTCGGACGGGCCGTCGCCCGGAACCGGGCCCCTCGCAAGGGGGAGCGCAGCGGACGGACGTATCGGACGGTACCCGGTGCAGAACGCATGGCCGGAGACGTTTATTGTACGGACGGACGGTGGGAGGATGAGGAAAATCAAGCAAACTGAATGATAACTTAATCAACTCGTAAACTTTTTTAAAACCAAAACTCAAAACTATTTTATTATGGAAGCCAAGTCAGTAAACTTCAAACAGGCAAAAGGCATTAAGTCGGCATTTCTGGTTATCGTATGCTGCTTCATTCTGGCCATTTGCATCTTCAACTTCGTGCTGGGTAACCCCGAAAACTTTATGAACAACGACCCCAACAACCACCCGCTGCCGGGCAACATGCTGGGTACCATTTATAAAGGTGGCGTCATCGTGCCCGTGCTGCAGACCTTGCTGCTCACCGTGCTCGTGCTCAGTATCGAACGTGCTTTCGCCATCGGCAAAGCCAAAGGCAAAGGCAACGTCGTTAAGTTCGTCAAGAACGTGAAGGAAGCCCTCAACGCCGGCGAAGTGGAAAAAGCCCGCGAACTGTGCGTAAAACAGAAAGGTTCCGTAGCCAGCGTCGTTTATTCCGCTCTGAAGAAATACGAAGAAATGGAAAAGGACACCACGCTCGCCAAAGACCAGAAACTCATGAACATCCAGAAAGAGCTCGACGAAGCCACCGCGCTGGAACTTCCCTCGCTGGAACAGAATTTGGTGGTGATCGCCACGATGACCACGCTCGGTACGCTGACCGGTCTGCTCGGAACCGTGATGGGTATGATCAAGTCGTTCGCCGCTCTGGCCAACGCCGGTTCGCCCGACTCCGTAGCGCTGTCTACCGGTATCTCCGAGGCCCTTATCAACACCGCCTTCGGTATCGCAACCGGTGCTCTGGCCGTTATCTCTTACAACTATTTCACCAGCAAAATCGACAAACTTACCTATAGCATCGACGAAGTAGGATTTACCATTGTTCAGACTTACGCTGCAACGCACAAATAATCCACTAAAAAACAACTTCTCGCTATGGCTAAAGTAAAAGTAAAAAGGAAGAGCACATTCATCGACATGACTGCGATGAGTGATGTGACCGTACTTTTGCTTACCTTCTTCATGCTTACTTCGACCTTCATCCAGAAGGAACCCGTAACCGTCTCTACGCCGGGCTCCGTGTCGGAAATCAAAATCCCCGAAACGGACATCCTGCAGATTTTGATCGACCCCCAGGGCAAAGTCTTCATGGGGCTCGACAAACAGGAAGACCGGGTGGCAGTGCTTGAGAAGGTAGGCGAGGAATACGGAATAGAGTTCACACCCGAAGAAAAGAATAAGTTCAGGCTGGCCAACTCGTTCGGCGTGCCCATCAGTCAGATGAAAGCGTTTCTGGCTCTGAGCGAAGACGAACAGGACGCGACGCTCAAGGATTTGGGTATCCCTACGGACAGCACGGACAATCAGTTCAAGAGCTGGGTGAGAAACGCTCGTCTGCAGAACCGCGATCTGCGCATTGCGATCAAGGCCGACCAGACCACGCCGTATCCCAAAATCAAAACAATCATGACGTCGCTTCAGGACATCCGGGAGAACCGTTACAACTTGATCACCTCGTTGAAGTCGATTTCGACCGATGAAGAATAGACGCATAATATAACAATCGAATTATGGCTGAAATACAAGAAAGTAGCAAGGGAGGCAGTAAGCAGAAGAAGTTTACCGTCCGGGTCGATTTCACCCCGATGGTGGACATGAACATGCTGCTTATTACTTTCTTCATGCTCTGTACCTCGCTGAGTAAGCCTCAGACGATGGAAATCAGTATGCCGACCAACGATAAGGTATCGGAGGAAGAGCAGACGAAGGTACAGGAATCGCGCGCCATCACTATTCTGTTGGGAGGAGACGATAAGGTCTATTATTATTTCGGTACGCCCAATTATGAAGACTATACCTCTCTGAAGGAAACGACCTATCAGGCCGACGGACTCCGTGCGGTGCTGCTGGACCGCAACAAGGACGTGGTGGCGAAGATCAACGATCTGAAGAAACAGATGCTCGACGAAAAGATCACCGAAGACCAGTTCAAGGCGGAGGCCGCCGAAATCAAAAAGGACAAGGCCGCTCCCGTCGTGATGATCAAGGGGACCGACGAATCGAGTTACAAGAATCTGATCGACGCTCTGGACGAAATGCAGATCTGCAACATCAGCAAGTACGCTATCGTGGACATCACCGAAGGGGACGAGTTCCTTTTGGAAAACCTCGCGAAGGCCGGAGAGCTGACGAAAAATATCGACCGATAACTAATTCACATTAAATCGAAAAGACAATGAGCAATCTTGATTTGAATTCGAAGCAATGGTGCGAATTAGTTTTTGACGGCAAGAACAAGGAGTTCGGCGCATTCGCCATGCGCAGCGACTCGGCCGCACGGCACAACAAGGCCATGCTGCTGGTGACGATCCTCGCGATCATCATCATTTGTCTGCCGACTTTGATTCGTTTCGTTACTCCGAAGAAAACGGTCGAAAAAGTGACCGAAGTAACTACGCTGACCAACCTCGAACAGGCCGAGGTGAAGAACAACGACGAAATAAAGAAACTCGATGCTCCGCCCCCTCCGCCCTTGAAGAGCTCCATCAAGTTCACCGCTCCCGTCATCAAGAAGGACGAGGAAGTGGCCGAAGAAGAGGAGATCAAGACGCAGGACGAGTTGACCAACTCGAAGATGGCGATCTCTATCGCCGACGTGAAAGGTAACGACGAGATCAACGGTCAGGACATCGCCGATCTGAGGGAAGTCGCTATGGACGAACCTGTCGAAGAAGTACAGGAAACGCCGTTTGTAGCGGTGGAACAGATGCCTCAGTTCCCCGGCGGCGAAGCGGCCATGCAGGAATATCTGGCCAAGAATATCAAGTATCCGGCCATCGCGGCGGAGAACGGTATCGAAGGTGTGGTCGTCGTTCGTTTCGTCGTGTCGAAAACCGGCGATATTCAGGACGTGGAAGTGCTCGCACCCGTAGACCGGGCTTTGGACGACGAAGCCAAGCGGGTCATCAAGTCCATGCCCAAGTGGATTCCCGGTAAACAGAACGGTAACAACGTAGCCGTATACTTCACGGCTCCGATCCGATTCAAGCTCATGCAGCAGTAATCGTTCGGAAATCCGATTTCGAAAACAGGCGACCGATGCTTTCGGCCGCCTGTTTCTTTTTTTACAATCATGTGTTTCGATGTACCTCATGCCGCTGCCTTCCCTTTTCGCATCGGATTGTCTTCCGGCGACCGTGCCTCGTGTATCGGGGTTGCCCCCCTCCCTCCCGATTCCCTCGGAGAGCTTCGGATTGTCATCCGGAAAGCCTGCTTTTATTGAAACGATAAGCATGGGCGGCAACCTTGCTATCGAAATGTCCCGAACAGTGCATCCCCGGAACCGCATCCGACGGTATCGTCGGCAGTGCGGGCTTGCTGTCGGCGCATCGGAATATGCTGTCGCCTTTCTTTTTTGTCTTTCTCGCTGGTCTCGCTTCCTGTCTTCCCTCGTCCTTGTTCGCTGTGTTCCGCATGCTCTGCCGCGGCAGTCGTACCGGTCGCTTTCCCTTTGGCCTCGGTGCGGGAACGAACCGGACGGAAGTTTTCAAGGGGAGAGGAGGGGGCGGCTTGTCGGTTCTCCGTTGTCTCCTCGTTGTGTCTCCCGTCCGTCCGGGGGAAGCCGGTCCGCACGGAGGTCGCGTCGACTTTCTTTGTCTCGCCGTCGGGTCTCGCGTCTGCCTGTTTGAGGAATGGTCTGATCGTTTCGGCGGTTTTCCCGACCGACCTTTCGAGGGAGCGGAACGGTCGAAGCGGCAGACGCACGTTTCTCTTTCGGGCGCATTTTCGGGTCCGGCGATACGATTCGTGCGGTATTCGCCGTTTTATCGGAAACGGTTCTTCGTGCGATCCGCTTTCGGGGGCCGTCCGGGGTGTGCGGCGTATCGCGCGTCGCTTTCGGCGCAGAGAAGAGCGGGGACCGGCCGGGACGAGTCGGACCCGGATGCTGTCCGGAGCAGGGAGTGAATAGCCTGCGCTTTCGTCGCTGCGAACGTTCCGGAAAGCGGATTCGGCACGGATGCGGAAGCCGGACGAGCGTGCCTGTCGCGATGCCGTAGCCGGAGGACGCTCCGGTCGTGTGCCGTCGAACCGGTCTGCGACTCTCCTGTCCCGCGGTATGGAGGCGGAGGAACGGGCCGGCCGGATCGGACGATTCGAAAGCGGGAAACGTCGTTTTATTAGGAAAAAATGCGATTTAGTTTTACTTTTGGAACGAAAGGTGTCGCATCCGGCGTCATGCGGCGTCCTCCGCGAAGGCTCCCGAAGCGGAAAGACGATCTTCCTTTCGTCTGCCGGATAACGGACGGATATGTCTATATGAATTGATTATGAGTGTTTTGGAAACGAAAGAAAACAGGCGGAACAAGTTGGGCGCGATTTACTATGTGTTCGGATTGTTCATGATATTATTTTACCTGGGGATGGCGTACATTATGATATTTTCGCCTATATTTGCAGAAAGGGTGTCCGACCCGTTGCGATACGGTATGGGCGCGCTTTTTTTTCTGTACGGTATTTTCAGGGCTTACAGACTGGTCAAAGGAAACGTTAAATAAGAATAATCTATGTCGGTACGGAATCGTTCGCTCGCATTCGCTTTCATGCTGTTGATCGTAGCGGCCTCTTTTTCGTGCAGGGGTAAGAAAGCGAAGGACAAATATACGGATACGGCCACCACGGGCGTCATACCCATCAGCGTGGACGAAAGTTTCCGGAGAATCATTCAGCAGGAGATCGACGTCTTCGAGGGCATCTATACGATGGCCGGAATCAGCCCGATCTATACGAGCGAGGTGGAGGCCGTCACGTTGTTGTTGCAGGACAGCGTGCGGCTGGCCGTGACGACGCGTCCGCTCACCGGCGAGGAGAAGGCGTCGCTCGAAGCCATGAAGTTCTATCCCAAGGAGTTCAAGATCGCGACGGACGCCATCGCCTTGATCGTCAATAAACAGAATGCCGATTCGTTGATTTCCGTGTCGCAACTGAGCGGAATCCTGACCGGCGAAATCACGTCGTGGAAACAGCTCAATCCCGCTTCCCGGTTAGGCGACCTACGGCTGGTCTTCGACAACGCCAATTCGAGCACGGTGCGCTACGCCATCGACTCGCTTTGCAAGGGCAAGCCGCTTTCCGGCGCGCTGAACGCCCAGCAGACCAATATGGATGTGATCGACTACGTGGCCCAGACGCCCGATGCCATCGGCGTGATCGGCGTGAGCTGGGTGGGCAGCAAGAGCGATACGACGAACCTCAAGTTCTCGGAACGGATCACCGTGATGAGGGTCAGCCGCGAGGCGCAGGCCACTTTGGCCGACAGCTACCAGCCCTATCAGGCTTACGTCGCGTTGGGACAGTATCCGCTGACCCGGAGCGTCTACGCGATCCTGACGGACCCGCGCAGCGGGCTGGCTTCGGGATTTTCCACCTTTCTGGCTTCCGACCGCGGACAACGCATCATTCTCAAGGCGGGGTTGGTGCCGGCTACGCAGAACGTGAGGATCGTCAACGTGAGAGACAACTTGTAATCTTAGCATAACAAACTGAAAAAATGAACGTAAAATTTTCGATGATGGCCATCGCGATGATGGCGGGAACCCATTCTCTTGTCGCGGGCGATAACGATAAGGGAATCGACTACTTCAAAGCCGGCATGTACAGCTACGCCAAACCCGCGCTGCTCGAAAACGTGAACAAGGGGGGAAAGGCCAAAGCCGAAGCCTGCTATTATCTGGGGGAAATCTACTCGGCCGAAAACATGAAGGACTCGGCCGCCTACTATTATAAGGAAGGGCTCGCCGCCGATCCCGAATACGTGTTCAACGCCATCGGCGACCTGAAGCTCCAGTTGGCAGCCAACCCCGATGCGGACAAGGCTTTCGCCGGATTCACCACCGGTAAGAACAAGAAGAATCCGCTTATCTACGTGACCATTGCCAGAGCCTACATGCAGGTGCCGGGCAAGAGCGACAAAGTATCGGAATATCTGGCCAAAGCGCAGGAGGTGGGCGCCAAATCGCCCGACGTATATATCCTCGAAGGGGATATTCTCGCCGCGCAGAACAAGGTCGGCGATGCGGCCAACCGTTACGAACAGGCCATTTATTTCGACGACGAATGCAAGGAGGCCTATCTGAAGTATGCCCGCATCTACACCAAGCCCAATCCGCAGTTGGCTATCGACATGATGAACAAGCTCATCGAGATCGATCCCGAATATACGATCGCTTACCGCGATCTGGCCGATGTATACTATGAAAACAACCGCTTCGCCGAAGCCGCCGAGGCCTATTCGAAATACATCACGCCCGAAAATTCGGACATCGACGACCTGTCGCGTTACGCTTCCATCCTGTTCTTCAGCGGCGAGCACGACAAAGCACAGGAAATCGTTTCGAAGGTGACCGCCCGTGCGCCCCAGAACGCCGTGATGCAGCGTCTCAACATGTACATCAGCTTCGACAAGGGCGATTTCGCACGAAGCCTCGAACTGGCTCGGAACCTGATGCAGAACGTCGATACGGCCAAACTTATCAGCCGCGACCACATTTACTATGCCCGTATCCTGAGCAAGAACAAGGATTATCCGGCTGCGATGATGGCCTACAAAAAAGCCATTGCGATGGATACCACGCACGTGGAATGGTATAAGGAACTCTCGTCGGCGGCCGAAAGCGCCGGTCAGGTGGACGAAGCCATCGCTGCACAGGGCATGTTCCTCAAAAACGGCGGCAAGGACGTCAAGATTTCCGACTATTTCAACCTCGGCAAGACCCACTATATCGCCGCTTCGAACCTCGTGCCCGCCGAGGGCGGGATGGCCGAAGCCGACTCGATGAAGATGCTGGAATATGCCAAAGTCGCCGACAGCCTGTTCGCTTACGTGGCCGAAAAGGTGCCCGATAACTATTTGGGTACGTTCTGGCGCGCCCGTACCAATGCGCTGCTCGACCCCGAAACCACGCAGGGCCTTTCCAAACCGTACTACGAAGCGGCCATCGCGTTGCTCGAAGGCGATCCGGCCAAGAACGGACGGATGCTCATCGAGGCCTATCGCTATCTGGGATATTACCACTACATCCGTGAAGACGCTCCCGAATCGATCAAATATTGGGAAAAGATTCTGGAGATCGATCCCAATCACGAAATGGCCAAGAGCGCATTGCAGGCTCTCAAGCAGTAACGCGAAGGTCGAAGACCGACGATTCCCGAACGGACGGATGCTGTCCGGCGGACGGTGCAGCGCAACGCTGCCGGCATGAATGCCGACGGAATGGCCGATGCTCCGCAAAGGAGTTCGCTGCCGGCAGGGGGAGCCTCGGTTTTCGATACGAAATATGTTTTCCTTCGGGAAAAGGACCGCGACGGGTGCCCGCAACAGGGCACCCGTCGTCGTTTCGTTTTACCGCTGCTGAGCATTGCGGCGTGAAGGATTCCGGAATGGCTTGCCGTGTCGTGTATATCGACGGTTCCGTCGCGTTTCGTGTGGGGCGTCGCATATCGTGCGGTTCCGGGCTGTTTGACGAGGAAGCATAGCGACGCGTTCGGCGGCGGCCCGGTCCGAGATGGGGCGGGGGTGCTCCGGGCTGTCGGGTTGCGCGGCTCGTTCGTTTTGTCGGTTCGGCAGTGAGGTCAGGGGATTCTCTGGGAACTGTTCCGTGTGGCGGATCGTTCGTTTTGCAAGCCTAACGTAAGTTGTCGACGGGGCGTTGCGCTATGAAGTCTCGCAGTCGCCTGCCGTGTGTTCGTCGTATTTCGTGTGGAGCGGTCGTGTATCGTCCGGTTTCGGGGTGTTTGGCAGGGGAACGAGACGACCCGTGCGGCGGCGGTCCGGTCTGGGACGGGGACGAAGGTTGCTCCTGTCTGTCGGGTCGTGCGGCTCGTTCGTTTCGTTGCGTTTTGAGTGGGACTGTCGCGTATCGTGCGGTCTCGAAGTGTTTGGGAGAAGGCAAAGCGATGCGTGTAGTGACGGAACGATCCGGTGATGAGGTTTTTAGGAGTTTCAGGGTTATCGGTCGCCTTGGATGTTCACTTTATGGGCTTGATAACCGCTGGCCGGGGCGTTGAACTACAAAGAACTCCTAAGTCGCTGGCCTTGTGTTTATCGTATTATTATTGTCCGATTTTATCGCGTATCGTGGGAGGTTGTCGCATATCGTGCGGTTTCGGAGTGTTTGCCGGGGCGGAACGACGTGTGCGGCGGCGGGCACGGTCCGGCGGCGAGGTGTTGGGGCTCCGGGCTGTCGGGGCGCAGTTGGAACATTTGCATGATGGGCTTCAGGTAAACCGTTGGCAGGGACGCCGAGGTACGAAGGGGGCGTTTGTCGTGCGTTTATCGTTATCGTTCGGTCTCGGTACGTTGTGAGAGGACCTGTCGTGTTATCGTGCGGTTCCGGATGTTGGGCGGGGGAGCAGAACGGTGCGTTCGGCGTCGGTCCGAGACGAGGCGGGGGCTCCGGGCTGTCGGGTTGCGCGGCTCGTTCGTTTTGCCGGCCCGACGCAAGCCGTCGGCAAGGTGCCGGCGGGGCGCCGAGCCACGGAGAGTGCCGTACCCCGTTTGCTGTGCGTCCGTAGCATTTCGTGCGGCTCCGGGCGGCGCTTCCTTTCCGCTCCGTGCAGGGGGCCGGCGGGCGGAGAAAGGAGGGATTGGGAGGACGGAATAAAAAAGCGCCGATAATTTTTTCTCTTGACAAATTCGATTAATTTTGCACTGTTTTTACCGAAACGACATTAATTTTTACCGAAATATTCTATCGAGGCCTGTGAATCGTATCGTCCGGATACTTTTTTACAGGCATTTTCGATTGTCAAAACGGATAGATTATGAATTTGACTTTGTTGTTAGTCGTTATTCTTACGGCTGTTTTTCTCGTCGTTGCGGCATGGGGGCTCGATTACCTGCTCTCGCCGCGCTCGTTCAACAAACAGAAGGGTGAGGCATACGAATGCGGTATTCCTACGCGCGGGAAGTCGTGGATGCAGTTCAAGGTGGGGTATTACCTGTTCGCCATCCTGTTCTTGATCTTCGATGTCGAGGCGATGTTCATGTTCCCGTGGGCCGTCATCGTCGGCGAAGTCGGGGTGGCCGGGCTGGTCAATATCCTGTTCTTTTTGTTGATTCTGGTTCTCGGATTGGCTTACGCATGGAAGAAAGGAGCTTTGGAATGGAAATAAAAGGCGTCAATATCAAATCGATGAAATACGATGCGTTCAATGACAACGAGTACATTGAACAGCTCAGGGCCAACGGTGTGAACGTCGTGGTGGGCAAGCTCGACCAGCTCATCAACTGGGGACGTTCCAATTCGCTCTGGCCGCTCACGTTCGCCACCAGTTGCTGCGGTATCGAGTTCATGGCGGTGGGTGCGGCCCGGTACGATTTCGCCCGGTTCGGGTTCGAGGTGACGCGGGCCAGCCCGCGTCAGGCCGATGTGATCGTCGTCGCCGGTACGATCGTCCACAAGATGGCGCCGGTGCTCAAGCGCCTCTACGACCAGATGGCCGAGCCCAAGTACGTCATCGCGATGGGCGGCTGCGCCATTTCGGGCGGTCCGTTCAAAGGCTCCTACCATGTCCTGCAGGGAGTGGACAAGATCATTCCGGTGGACGTCTACGTGCCCGGATGTCCGCCGCGTCCCGAAGCGCTGCTCTACGGCATGATGCAGTTGCAGCGCAAGGTGAAGGCCGAGCACTATTTCGGCGTCGTAAACAGAAAGGAAAAGAAAGATACAGCCAAAGATGAATAAGATAAAAGACAAGCTGGCGCTTTGGGCGCCTTCGGTCGTATTCGCCGAGGGGGAACCGCTGACGGCGACCGTTCCCGCCGACCGTTTCCACGATACGGCCCGGAATCTGAAGGAAGATCCCGATACGCGCTTCGACTATCTGGTCTGCCTGACGGGTATGGACTGGGGCGAAACGCTCGGCGCGGTGTATCATCTTCGTTCGACGGAACTCGGCCACGAGATCGTGCTGCGCACCGAGACCGCCGACCGGGAGAATCCCTGTCTGCAAAGCGTGTCGGACGTGTGGGAGACGGCGAACCTGAACGAACGCGAAGTGTTCGACTTCTTCGGCATCCGTTTCACGGGACATCCCGATATGCGCCGCCTGTTTCTGCGCACCGACTGGGAGGGCTATCCGCTCCGCAAGGACTACGACGCTTCGCCGGAGGTCAATCCGGTGCGGCTGGAAAACGACGAGTCGCCCGACACGACGACCGTGTGGGAGGAGCGCGACGGAAAGGCCGTGGCGTCGGAACGGGTGATTTTCGACGATTCGGAATACGTGGTCAATATCGGTCCCCAGCACCCGGCTACGCACGGCGTGCTGCGTTTCCGCGTTTCGCTCGAAGGCGAAATCATCAAAAAGGTCGATGTCAACTGCGGGTACATCCACCGCGGCATCGAGAAGATGTGCGAGAGCCTGACCTATCCCCAGACGCTCGCGTTGACCGACCGGCTCGATTATCTCTCGGCGCACCAGAACCGCCACGCCCTGTGCATGTGCATCGAAAAGGCGATGGGCATCGAGGTGCCCGAACGGGCGCAGTACATCCGCACGATCATGGACGAGCTGAACCGTCTGTCGTCCCACCTGCTCTTCTGGTCCACGCTGTGCATGGACCTCGGCGCGCTGACGGCGTTCTTCTACGGATTCCGCGACAGGGAGAAGGTGCTCGACATGATGGAGGAAACCACCGGCGGACGTCTTATCCAGAACTATAACGTCATCGGCGGCGTGATGGCCGACATCCATCCGAACCTCGTCAAACGCATCAAGGAATTCATCGTCTACCTGCCCAAAATGCTCGAAGAGTACGACGAGGTGTTCACCGGCAACGTGATCGCCCGCTCGCGTATGCAGGGCATCGGCATCCTGCCCAAGGACGTGGCCGTGTCCTACGGCGTGACGGGACCGTCGGGACGCGCTTCGGGGTGGCATTGCGACGTGCGCAAGCTCAAACCCTACGGCGTATACGACAAGGTGGACTTCAAGGAGATCGTCCGTACTGGCGGCGATACGTTCGACCGCTATCTGGTGCGCGTGGACGAGATCCGCGAGTCGCTGCATATCCTCGAACAGTTGGTCGACAACATTCCGCAGGGCGACTACGCCGTCAAGACCAAGCCGATCATCCGCGTCCCCGAAGGCTGCTATTTCAGCAGCGTGGAGGCGAGCCGCGGCGAGTTCGGCGTCTATATCGAAAGCCGCGGGGACAAATATCCCTACCGCGTGAAATTCCGTTCGCCGGGTCTGCCGCTGGTGGCCGTGGTGGACCGTTTGGCCAGCGGGGGCAAGATCGCCGACCTGATCGCCGTCGGCGGATCGCTCGACTATGTGGTGCCCGATATCGACAGATAATAACGTAAACAAACACAAAACGATATGTTATTGAATACATATACAGACAGCATCGACTTCCAAGCGTTCACGGGCTGGATTCACGGCGTTTTGAGCGGAGCGCTGCCCGCATGGGGCGTCACGCTCGTCGAGTGCGTGCTCATCGGCCTCGGTCTGCTGCTGGGATACGCGCTCATCGCGCTGGCGTTGATCTATATCGAACGTAAGGTCTGCGCCTTCTTCCAATGTCGTCTGGGCCCCAACCGGGTGGGCCCCTACGGGACGGTACAGAGCGTGGCCGACATGATCAAGATGCTCATCAAGGAGCTCATCTCGATCGACCACATCGACCGGTTCCTGTTCAATCTGGCGCCGTTCATCGTCATCATTTCGTCGGTGCTCGCCTTCGGCTGCCTGCCTTTTGCCAAGAACTTCCAAGTGCTGGACTACAACGTCGGGATTTTCTTCCTGATGGCCGTCTCGTCGATCGGCATCGTCGGCATTCTGCTGGCCGGATGGTCGTCCAACAACAAGTATTCGCTCATCGGCGCCATGCGAAGCGGCGCGCAGATGATCAGCTACGAGCTCTCCATCGGCCTGTCGATCATGACGATGGTGGTGCTGGCCGGTACGATGCAGATTTCCGAGATCGTCGAACGTCAAGCCGACGGGTGGTTCCTCTTCACGGGACACGTGCCTGCCGTGATCGCATTCTTGATCTATTTAGTGGCCGGTACGGCCGAGACGAACCGCGGACCGTTCGACTTGCCCGAAGCCGATTCGGAGCTGACGGCCGGGTACCATACCGAGTATTCGGGCATGCACTTCGGATTTTTCTATCTAGCCGAATACCTCAACCTGTTCATCGTGGCCGGTATCGCCACGACGCTTTTCCTCGGCGGGTGGATGCCGCTGCACGTCGCCGGCTGGGACTCTTTCAATGCCGTGATGGACTACATCCCGTCCATCGTCTGGTTCCTGGCCAAGGTCGGCTTCGTGATCTTCGTCATCATGTGGTTCAAGTGGACGTTCCCCCGTCTGAGGATCGACCAGCTGCTCCGGCTCGAATGGAAATACCTGCTGCCGCTCAATCTGGTCAACCTGATGCTCATGGTGATCGTCGTGGTGTTCGGACTTCATTTTTAGCGAATCGGGTTTAACCGTAAAAGAGATTGGATATGAATGGATTTAAGAAATATATGACCTCCTTTTTCTCCGGGCTGCTGTCGCTGCTCAAGGGGATGAAGGTGACGATTCGGGTTTTCTTCCGCAAGAAAACCACCGAACAATATCCCGAAAACCGGGACACGCTGAAGATGTTCGACCGTTTCCGCGGGCAGTTGGTCATGCCCCACAACGAGAACAACGAACACAAGTGCGTGGCCTGCGGCATCTGTCAGATGAACTGTCCCAACGGTTCGATCCGGGTGGTGTCCGAGACGGTGACCGACGAAGAGGGCAAGAAGAAAAAGGTGCTGACCCGCTACGAGTACGATCTGGGCAGCTGCCTCTATTGCCAGCTCTGCGTGCGCAGCTGCCCGCACGGGGCCATCGAGTTCGACACGAAGTTCGAACATGCGGTATTCACGCGCGAGAAACTGGTGCGCCGGCTCAATCGCGAAGGTTCAACATTAGTAAAAAAATAGACGAAGATGGAAATAACCTTACAACAGGCCGGTTTCGCCTTCCTCGCCGCGGTGATCCTCGTTTTTTCCGTGATGACGGTCACGACCAAACGGATCCTGCGGGCGGCCACATACCTGCTTTTCGTGCTTTTCGCTACGGCGGGCATCTATTTTCAACTCAATTACTCGTTCCTCGGCGCCGTGCAGCTGCTCATCTATGCGGGCGGCATCATCGTGCTGTACGTCTTCTCGATTCTGCTGACGAGTTCCGACGCCGAGAAGAAGGAGCCGCTGCGCAACCGCCGCATCGTGCCGGGGCTCGTCGCTTCGCTGGCCGGCGGGGCACTGTGCCTGTTCCTGCTGCTGACCCACTCGTTCGCGCCGACGGTTTCGGCCGACTGCGAGGTGGACATGCACACGATAGGCCATACGCTCATGGGAACGGGGAAATACCAGTATTTGCTGCCCTTCGAGGCGATCAGCGTGTTGCTGCTGGCCTGCATCGTGGGGGGATTGTTAATCGCACGTAAACGGAAATAGAGCTATGGAAATACAAATGGAATATTACCTGATTCTGGGCGCCGTGATGTTTTTCGCCGGCGTATACGGATTCATCACGCGTCGCAACCTGATCGCCGTGCTCATATCCATAGAGTTGATCCTCAATGCGGTGGATATCAATTTCGCCGTTTTCAACCGCTATCTGTTTCCCGCGCAGCTCGAAGGCTTTTTCTTCACGCTGTTCGCCATCGCCATCGCGGCCGCCGAGACGGCCGTGGCCATCGCGATCATCATCAACATATACCGCAACCTGCACAATATCGAGGTGAAGAATCTGGACGAGCTCAAGGACTGAGCGGACAACGGATGCCGGGGAGCGGGTTGCTCGTCCGGCGCGAACGAATCGGAACGAAAATAATTTAAGTTACCCAATATGGAATACACTGTACTTATCGTGCTGCTGCCGATGCTGACGTTTTTCGTGCTCGGTCTGCTGGGGACCCGGCTCAAGCCCTGCGCGTCGGGGCTGGTCGGTACGTTGTCGATGGGCGTGACCGCCGCGCTCTCGTACTGGACGGCATGGCAGTATTTCACGACGGCCAAAATAGACGGCGTCTACCGCAAGATCACGGCTTTCGACGTCGAGTGGCTGCGTTTTACCGATAACCTGCATATCGATCTGGGCGTGCTGCTCGACCCGATCTCGGTGATGATGCTCATCGTCATCTCGACCGTGTCGCTCATGGTGCACATCTACAGCCTCGGTTACATGAAGGGCGAACGCGGCTTCGAACGCTATTACGCTTTCCTGTCGCTGTTCAGTTGCTCGATGCTCGGACTCGTCGTGGCGACGAACATTTTCCAGATGTACATTTTCTGGGAGCTGGTGGGCGTGTCGTCCTATCTGCTCATCGGATTCTACTATACGAAGCCCGAAGCGATCGCCGCTTCGAAGAAAGCCTTCATCGTGACGCGTTTCGCCGACCTCGGCTTCCTGATCGGTATCCTGCTGCTTTCGTTCTACACGAAGACCTTCGACTTCGGCCTGCTCACGTCGGGCGACGGAAGCATCTTCTCGCAGGCGGCCGGTACGACGTTCATGGGCGGATCGGCGATCGCATGGGCGCTGGCGCTGATTTTCGTCGGCGGGGCCGGCAAGTCGGCCATGTTCCCGCTGCACATCTGGCTGCCCGATGCGATGGAAGGCCCCACGCCCGTGTCGGCGCTGATCCATGCCGCGACGATGGTCGTGGCCGGCGTCTATCTGGTGGCGCGCCTCTTCCCTGTGTACTACTTCCAAGCGCCGGAGGTGCTGCACGGCATCGCCTATCTGGCTGCGTTCACTTCGCTGTTCGCCGCCGTGATCGCCTGCGTGCAGACCGACATCAAGCGGGTGTTGGCCTTTTCGACGATTTCGCAGATCGGCTTCATGATGGTCGCCCTCGGCGTGTCGGGTTACGGCGGACACGCCGGAACGGGTTACATGGCCGGGATGTTCCACCTCTTTACGCACGCGATGTTCAAGGCGCTGCTGTTCCTCGGAGCGGGCGCCATCATCCATGCCGTGCACAGCAACGAAATGAGCCGCATGGGCGGCCTGCGCAAGCAGATGCCCGTGACGCATATCACGTTCCTTATCGCCTGTCTGGCCATCGCGGGCATTCCGCCGTTCTCCGGATTCTTCAGCAAGGACGAGATCTTGGCCGCGACGTTCCATTTCCAGCCGGTGCTGGGCGGCGTGATGAGCTTCATCGCCGCGTTGACGGCATTCTACATGTTCCGTCTCTATTACAACATCTTCTGGGCTACGCCGGCCGAGCATGAACACGAGCCGCACGAAGCGCCGAAGACGATGACGACGCCGCTGATCGTTCTGGCCCTCATCACCTGCGTGGCCGGGTTCATTCCTTTCGGCAAGTTCGTCAGCAGCGACGGAGCCGACTACATCATCCACCTCGATCCCGTGATTGCCGTGGCGAGCGTCGCCATCGCGCTCGTGTCCATCGGCATCGCGACGCTGTTCTATCGCAAGCACAGCCCCGTGCCCGATGCGCTGGAGCGCCGCTTCAGCGGACTGCACCGTGCGGCTTCGCATCGGTTCTACATCGACGAGATTTATCTTTTCGTGACCAAGAAGATCATTTTCAACGGCATTTCGCGTCCCATCGCATGGTTCGACCGCCATGTGATCGACGGAGCGATGGACGGTCTGGCCTTCGTGACCAACAAGATGTCGCTCGCCGTGCGCGGGTTGCAGTCGGGACGGATCCAGCAGTATGTGCTGGTGTTCCTGTGCGGCGTGCTGGTCGTCACCGTTTTGGTCCTGTTTTTCGAATAAAATAAACCGATAGATATGAATTTCTTATCATTGTTTGTGCTGGTGCCGGTGCTGATGACCTGCGCGATGTTCCTTTGCAGGAATATGCGGCAGATCCGGGCGGCCATGATGACCGGGGCTTCGGCGCTGCTGGCGCTTTCCGTCGCGCTGACGTTCATGTTTCTGGGCGAGCGCGAGGCCGGCAATGCGGCCGAAATGCTGTTTACGGCCGACGCGGTGTGGTACGCTCCGCTGAACATCCACTATTCGGTGGGCGTGGACGGAATTTCGGTGGCCATGCTGCTTCTTTCGTCGATCATCGTCTTTACGGGCGTGCTCGCCTCGTGGAAGATGTCGGTGCTGCCGCGCGAATATTTCGGCTGGTTCTCGCTGCTGTCCATCGGGGTGTTCGGTTTCTTCATCTCGACCGACCTGTTCACGATGTTCATGTTCTACGAGGTGGCTCTCATCCCGATGTATCTGCTCATCGGCGTGTGGGGAACCGGTCGCAAGGAGTATTCGGCCATGAAGCTCACGTTGATGCTCATGGGTGGTTCGGCCCTCCTGCTGGTGGGTATTCTGGGCATTTACTTCCATTCGGCTCCCGAAGGCGGACAGCTTTCGATGAACATTCTCGATATCGCCCGCAACAGGATTCCGATGAGTGCGCAGTATCTGTTCTTCCCGCTGACGTTCGTCGGCTTCGGCGTGCTGGGCGCGATGTTCCCGTTCCACACGTGGTCGCCCGACGGTCACGCTTCGGCGCCGACCGCCGTGTCGATGCTCCATGCCGGCGTGTTGATGAAGTTGGGCGGGTACGGCTGCTTCCGCGTGGCGATCTACCTGATGCCCGAAGCGGCCAACGAGCTTTCGTGGATTTTCTTGATCCTGACCGGTACGAGCGTCGTTTACGGGGCGCTGTCGGCCATCAAGCAGACAGACCTCAAATACATCAACGCCTATTCTTCGGTCAGCCACTGCGGGCTGGTGCTTTTCGCCATTCTGATGCTGAACCGCACGGCCATGACGGGGGGCGTGCTCCAGATGCTCTCGCACGGGTTGATGACGGCGCTGTTCTTCGCCCTGATCGGGATGATCTACGGAAGGACCCACACGCGCGACATCCGCGAAATGGGCGGCCTGATGCGCGTGATGCCTTTCCTCGGCGTCTGCTACGTGATCGCCGGTCTCGCCTCGTTGGGCTTGCCGGGATTGAGCGGCTTCGTGGCCGAAATGACCGTCTTCGTCGGCGCGTTCGAACATACCGATACGTTCCACCGTGTCTTCACGATCGTGGCCACGACCTCCATCGTCATCACGGCCGTGTACGTGTTGCGCATGGTGGGCAAGCTGCTTTACGGTACGGTGCAGAACAAGGAGCATCTGGCGCTTACCGACGCGACCCTTTCCGAGCGCTTCTCGGTGGTGACGTTGATTCTGGCTATCGCCGGATTGGGTATGGCGCCGCTGTGGGTGTCGGACATGATTAACAGCAGCCTGCTGCCGGTGGTTGAACAATTAATGAGATAACATACGTGATGGATTACAGTAATTTTCTGACAATGAGAGAGGAGCTGTCGCTGATCGCAGTGATGGTGATCCTGTTGGTATACGATCTGGCCGCCTCGAAAAAGGCTCTGCGGTATTTTCAGCCCGTGGCCTGCGTCCTGTTCGGAATCCATACGCTGCTCAATATCGTTCCGGGCGCCGCCGCGGAATCTTTCGGAGGAATGTACCAGTATACGCCGATGATGGGGATCGTCAAGAGCATTCTCAACGTCGGTACGCTCATCGTGCTGATGCAGGCCGCAGGGTGGCTGCGCAGGGAAGATACGGTGCATAAGCGGGGGGAGTTCTTCTTCCTCACGCTGACGACGCTGCTGGGGATGTATTTCATGATTTCCGCCGGCAACTTCCTATTCTTCTTCATCGGGCTCGAAACCGCTTCGATTCCGATGGCGACGCTGGCGGCTTTCGACAAGTACAAACGCCAGTCGGCCGAAGCCGGAGCCAAATACATCCTCAATGCGGTGTTCGCGTCGGGCATTTCGCTCTACGGTATGTCGCTCCTTTACGGTACGACGGGAACGCTCTATTTCGACGACATGCCCGTCGCCGTGACGGGCAGCGCGTTGCAGATCGCGGCGTTCGTCTTCTTCGCCGCCGGGCTGTTCTTCAAGATTTCGCTGGTGCCGTTCCACCTCTGGACGCCCGACGTGTACGAGGGGGCGCCCACGCCGGTGACCTCCTACCTGTCCGTCATTTCCAAGGGTTCGGCCGTGTTCGTGCTCATGACGATCTTCTACAAGGTGTTCGCCCCGATCGCCGCCCAGTGGCAGGGAATCCTCTACGGGGTGATCGTCGTGACGATCACGTTGGCCAACCTGTTCGCCATCCGGCAGAAGAACCTCAAGCGTTTTCTGGCCTACTCGTCGGTGTCGCAGGCCGGCTACATCATGCTGGGCGTGATCGGCGGCACGGCGATGGGGATGACCTCGCTGGTCTACTACGTGTTGGTCTATATGGTGTCGAATCTGGCCGCCTTCGGCGTGATCGGCGCCATCGAGAACCGTACCGGCAAACTGACCTTCGACGATTACAACGGTCTCTATTCGACGCACCCCAAGCTGAGCCTCGTGATGACGCTGGCCATGTTCTCGCTGGCCGGTATTCCGCCTTTCGCCGGGTTCTTCAGCAAGTTCTTCATTTTCGCGGCGGCGGCCGAGCAGGGATATTACGTGCTGGTGTTGATCGCGTTGCTCAATACGATCATTTCGCTGTACTATTATCTGCTGGTGGTCAAGGCCATGTTCATCAACAAGAGCGATGCGCCCATCGGAGCGTTCCGTTCCGACAACTATACACGCATCAGTCTGGCGGCTTGCAGCGCCGGTATTCTGCTGCTCGGTATTCTGAGCGTGGTATACGACCGTATTTCGCTGTTCGCTTACGGCATGTAACAGAGAAGCCTGCGGCCGGTCGTGCCGGTCCGCGGTTTTCGACGATAGATAAATAGGGAAGGGTGTCCGACGGATTCGGACGCCCTTCCCTGTTTTTTCGTCTCGGTCCTCGACGGGAGGAGAGAGGGGGCTGTCGTCCGGAGGAGGAATTTCCCGATGTTCGGTGCGGTTCGGACTCGGAACCGTTCCTATACGTCGCAGGCAGCCGTCGGGAAAGGGCGAAACGAATGACGGGGGCGACCGGCTGTCGGTGTTCGGGGGAAGACGATAATACCGGTGGGGACCGGCATGGTTCGGTTTTTCGGTCGTAAGCGGGGCGATGTTTCCGATGGGGCACGCTTTCCGAAGCCGTGAGCGCAGCGTAGAATCCCGGCGACGGGCGTCGCGGGCTCGCCGGATGGTCCGCACTTACGCGGCGGCTTGCATTTTCGGGAGTGCGGATGGTGCCGGGGCGTTCGGCCCTGCGGTTTGGGGTCGGAGTCCCGACCGTGCGGGGAGACGAAGTGCGGAGTCCACCGATTGCAGTTTCGGACGGCTCTTTCAGCCGGCAGAGGGTGCGGCAGGGGAAAACGGACGGTCGCCGGTTTTGTTCCGGGACGTTCCTGCGAAGGGACGGAGCGCCGCGGCGGCAGGAAGGCGCTCTTTCCGGCGGAAATGAAACCGTACTCGGAAAACAGGCGATTCGTTTTCGCGACGGCTTCTTTCGATGGAGGCAGGGCGGCGGCGCATTCATCGTAAACGGTCTTCGGGTGGAGAAGAGTCGTCTTGAACGGACGGGCCATAGCGACACGACGATATGGGGAGGGGCGGTCGAAGATTGCCGGAACAGATGAATTTGCCGGCTGTCGGTTCTCCGAAAAACGAGCCCGACCCATGAAGACATCGAAATCCGGCTTGACGGACCGGTGATGTACGGTTTTTTATGTTCCCGGCGAATGGGCATGATCTTCGGGGAATTCGGACGGCCTGCGGCGCCTCGCCGTTCGTATCTTTCCTGCAAACGGCTGCAGACGGGCGATCCGGAGAAAATAGGCATTACAGGATGATACGAGGCTGGAATATGCCGTCGTCCGCGCTCCGCGCCACCCGCGACGGAATGGGGGAGTGGCCGGACGGGCTGCGGTTTTCGTTTTCGGACAGGGAACAGGAGAAAAAAAAACGGTTGTCGAACGCAGGGGCGGCAAAATCGTGCGATTGCTTTTGGTTTTATGCGAAAAAACGTTACCTTTGTTTTCGGTAAGGGTGACCGACCCGTTTCGCACGGAGAGGTCCTAATAGGGAATCCGGTGAGAGAGACGCTCTCGATTCCGGAGCTGTACCCGCAGCTGTAAACCCCGATCGACATCGGCAATCCGATAGTCACTGTCCCCGACGGGATGGGAAGACTGCCGAATGTGGGGCGAGCCAGAAGACCTGCCTTTATCGTTTGCGACATTTGTGCTTCGGGTGAAAGCGGAATGGGGTCGATGGCCACAATCGTTACATATCAGCGACACGGATCGTCCTTTTCTCTCTGCCCGTTTCCGGAACGTGCTTTTTGTTTTATTCGAAACTGTATAAGAGATGAAAAAACTACTGCTTTATCTGTTGCTCGCGGCCGGTATCGCGGCTTGTAGCAAGGACGACAACCATGTGCCCGATGTGCCGACGCCTCCCGTAACCGAACATCTGTCCATCGTGGCCGGAACGCCCGGTCTGTCGGGCAATACGCTCACGGTGGCCGACGCCGAGTCCGATTCGGAGGCCGAGCTGACGCTCGCAGGCGTGAGCGGAAGCGTGACGGCGACGGTCGACCCGGTCTCTGTGCAATGGCTCTCCGCCGAAGTGAAGTCCGAACCCGTCGAAGCCGCCGCCGCAGCAGCAGCGGAAGCGGAAGCGGGTGCCGAGAAGGACGCGCTCGTGTGGAAGGTGATCCTCCGGGCCAAAGCCTACACCGGTAACGACGACCGGACCGGTTTCGTGACCGTCAAGAGCGGGGACGACGCCATTCAGGTGAAAGTGCTCCAAGGCGGCCGCGGCAAGAAGATCCGCATGGTCGTCGTCAACGAGGGACAGTTCACCAAGGGTACGTCCGCCCTGTCGGCCATCGCCTACGACGGAACGACGGACTTCGATATTTTCCGCACGGTCAACAAGAAACCGCTGGGCGACGTGGCGCAGTCCATCACCTATATCGACGGCAAGTATTTCGTGGCGATCAACAACTCCAAGCAGGTCGCCGTCGTCGAGCCGCAGACATTCGAGCTGATCGAGACGATCGACTACGAACAGGACGGCAAACCCCGGTTCATCGCCCGCCTCAACGAGAACGAAGCGATCGTTTCGGACCTTACGTGCCAGTTGGTGCGTATCGACATCAAGAACTATAAGGTGATCGGGCATGTCGACATTTCCGCGGCGGTGGGCGTGAACGGTCATGTCGAGAAAATGACCGTCGTGGGCAAAAAACTTTTCTGCGCCGCTCCGGGCAAGGGAATCGGCGTGTTCGATACCGAGGGCGAAGTTTCGGCTTCTGCGATGCGCTTCGTCGAAGGGTTCGAAGGCAGCATCATGACGACCTGCAAGTTGATCGAGGACAAGAACGGCAAGTTGTGGGTGTTGGCCACCGGCAAGGGCGGCGTGCTGCTGAACCGGATCGACCCGGCTACCGAGAAGGTGGATAAGACCGTAAGCATCCCCTATGCGGCCAAGGGCAGCGAGGAATATGTTCCGGGGGCCATCGTCGGAACCTCCTTTTACACCCGTTGGGATACCGACCGGACGCGGGCGAAGCTCTATTTGTTCATGAACATGCTCGTCAACGAACAGCGTGGTACTTCCATCGGCGCGATCTATACGCTCGACGTAGACAAGGACGAGATCGACCCGGAACCCTACCGCGAACTGCCGGGGCTGGGTATGATGTACGGCATGAACATCTCGCCCGACGGCGACGTGTTCGTGTGCGACTGCCTCGACTATACGGCTCAGCGCGGATTCCTGCGCGAATACAAGGCCGACGGCAGTGTGGACAGCCGGCGCGTGGGCGTCTATCCGCGGATGGTGCACTTCACCGAATACGATAAGGAATAGTTTTCCCCGTCGAGCGACGGACGGGAGCTTTGTCATAGGGTTCCCGTCTGTCCTCTTTTTTTGTTTCAGGACTGCGATATGACGGCGAAATGGATACGACTCGCGTGGACGCTGGCCGCTTGGTTAGTTGCGGCGGAGGGTGTGGCCCAGCACGGGCGGGACACCTCCCTGCCCGACGTGACGCTCGACTCGGTGACGGTGACGGCCCGCCGGGCGGGCGGAGACGACGTGAACGTCGGTGCGCGCGTGAGCAGCATCGGAGAGACCGTGCTCGAAGGCAACCGGACCCGCTCGCTCAGCGAGCTGCTCTCGGACAATACGACGGTCTACATCAAGACGATGGGGCAGGGTGCCTTTTCCGTGGCCTCGTTCCGGGGTACGACCTCGTCGCAGACGCAGGTCAACTGGAACGGCATCAACATCAATCCGGTGATGTCCACGAGCTTCGACTTCTCGAAAATCCCGGTCTTTTTCGCCGACAACGTGACGCTCTACCACGGCAACAGCCATTTCAAGAACGGCACGGGCGCTTTGGGCGGCAGCATCAACATCGCCAATACGCCCTCGTGGCAGGATTCGACGCGGCTCAGGGCGTTCGCCGAGTTCGGGTCGTTCGGCATGATGACCGCAGCGGCTTCCGCTCGTGCGATGACCGGGCGGGCGTTGTTCCAGACGCGCGTCTATTTCCAACGGGCCGACGGCGATTTCCGCTATCTGAACAAGGTGCTCAAGAAAAATCCCTTTTACGATCGTCGCAAGGAGGCCGCCTATCAGCAGTCGGGCGTCATGCAGGAGGCCTATTTCAAGACGGGGCGCTGCGGCATGATTTCGACGAACCTGTGGTTCCAGTACGGCAACCGCCGGCTGCCGCAGCCCATCATCGTCAATGTGACGAACCACGAACGGCAGCAGGACAGCGGCCTGAAGTATCTGCTGGGCTACGAATACGAGAAGGGGAAACACGCCTTTTCGGTCAGGGGTGCCTATCTGCTCGACGTGCTCGATTACGAGAAATGGGCCGACAACGGCTATTCCGATCAGGGCAGTCTCAACTATGCCCATACGCTGACCGTCAAGGGCGAATACCATTATGTACATTCTCCTCGCTGGGAGTTCGGCGCTTCGGTGAGTTTCGCCCATGAGTTCGCCAAGACGCGAACCGACACGAGCGGCTATACGCAGCAGGAGGGATTCGTCAGGGGGAAAAAAGATTTCCGGGTGGACCGCGACGTGCTGGCCGTGCAGGCCAATGCGCTGTGGAGACCCGTGGGGCGCCTGACGCTGAACGGGCAGGTGATGGGCGAGCTCAACGACGCGCATTTCGCGCCGACCTTTTCGTTCGGCGCCGCGCTTCCGCTGGTCGCCCGGCGGCTGACGGCCAAGGCCAATGCGGCCTACAATTACCGTTTCCCGTCGCTCAACGACCTTTACTGGTATCCGGGCGGCAATCCGGACCTGCGTCCCGAAAAGGGATTCTCCTACGACGCTACGCTAGTCTACACGCCCAAGATCGGAAAGTCGGTCTACGTCCGCATCGAGGCAACCTATTACGTGATGAAAATCGACGACCTGATCATGTGGCTGTACGATTACGGTAACAACGAGGGCACGCCGGGCGAGGACAACGTCCCGTCGGGCGGGGGGCTGCTGCTGCGTCCGCGCAACATGCACCATGTCCTCTCGCACGGATTGGAGCTGCTGGGCGAGATCAACTGGATCGCGGGCGACCTGCGGGCCAAGCTGTCGGTCAATTACGCCTATTCGCCCTCCTACAACCGGCGGCGCAATTTCGAGGAGGATGCCACGTACAAGAGCCAGTTGCCCTACATCCCGATTCACAAGGCCAACGCCCGGCTGCGGTTGGATTATAAAAACGCCTATCTGACCTACCAGACCTGCTATACGGGCATCCGCTATACGAACGACGACGAGACGTACTGGACCAATGCCTACACGATCCACGATGCCGAGGCCGGCTACCGTTTCCGGTTCGGGCGGCGGGGTACGCTGACGCCCAGCGTGCGGGTGAGCAACCTGTTCGATGCCTATTACGAATCGACCGAATATTATCCCATGCCGTTGCGGAATATTCTGGGAAGCGTTACTTTTACTTTCTGACGATGGAACGGACGAACGGAAAACTCCGGCCGCTGATGCTGGTCGGCACGGGCAGCGACGTGGGCAAGAGCGTGCTGGCGGCGGCGTTCTGCCGCATCTTCCGGCAGGACGGCTACCGGCCTGCCCCGTTCAAGGCCCAGAACATGGCGCTCAACTCCTATGCGACGCCCGAAGGATTCGAGATCGGTCGGGCGCAGGCCGTGCAGGCCGAAGCCGCCGGCGTGCCCTGCCATACCGATATGAACCCCCTGCTGCTCAAGCCCTGCACCGATAGCGACGCGCAGGTCGTGCTCAACGGCGTACCCGTCGGCACAAAAAGCGCGTCGGACTTTTTCCGCAAACGGGGACGCGAGGCGTTGCGCCGGACGGTGTGCGAAGCATTCGACCGGCTGGCGGCGCGGTACGATCCGGTCGTGATGGAGGGGGCCGGGAGCATTTCCGAGATCAACCTCCGCGAACTGGACATCGTCAACATGCCGATGGCCCTTCACGCCGGGGCCGACGTGCTGCTGGTGGCCGACATCGACCGCGGAGGCGTGTTCGGCAGCGTGTACGGTTCGTTGATGCTGCTGCCCCAACCGCAGCTCGAAAGGGTGAAGGGCATTCTCATCAACAAGTTCCGGGGCGACCGCGCGCTGTTCGACGACGGCGTGCGCATGATGGAGGAGCTGTGCGGCATCCCCGTGTTAGGCGTGGTGCCCTACTTCCGCGACATCCATATCGAGGCGGAGGATTCGCTCGTGCTGGAACGCAAGTCCCGCGAGGCGGAACGGGACAAGGTCTCGGTGGCCGTGGTGCTGCTCAAGCATCTGTCCAATTTCACCGATTTCGACGCGTTGGAACGCGATCCGAGGGTCCGTCTCTTCTACACCGACGATCCGGAGGAGATCGCCTCGGCCGACGTCGTGGTGCTGCCCGGAACGAAGAGTACGGTGGACGACCTGCGGCGTCTGCGCTCCGACGGAACGGCTGCCGCCGTGCTCGGCGCTTACCGGGCCGGGCGGACGGTCGTGGGCGTTTGCGGCGGGTACCAGATGATGGGGCGCGCGATCCTCGACCCGTTCGGCGTCGAAAGCGACACGAAACGCATGCCCGGTCTGGGCTTGCTGCCGGTCGAGACGACGCTCCGCCGGGAGAAGCGCACGCGTCAGGTCCGCTTCACGCTCGACGGGGACGACATGCCTTGCCGGGGCTACGAGATCCACATGGGAGAGACGGTGCCCGTGCCGGGGGCCGCTCCGTTGCCGCTGAACCGTTACGAGGACGGCACGGGCGAGGGCTACCGGCTCGACGGTCGCTGCATGGGAACCTACGTGCACGGAATTTTCGACAATCCGGCGTTCGTGGACGCGCTGCTGGCTCCCTATGCGCAGCGGGCGGCCGTCCCGTTCGATTACCGGGCCTACAAGGAAGAACAGTACGACCGTCTGGCCGACCACGTCCGGCGGCATGTCGATATGGAACGGATTTACGAAATGCTCTCGCGGCCGTAAGAGGCTGCGGGCGGATGGATAATAGGATATGATTCGGGGACACGGAGACGACGCATACCGTTACGATCGGCCGGTCGAGGTCGATTTCAGTTCCAACGTATGGCACGGAGGCAGGCGGGACGGGCTGTGCCGGTTCCTTTCGCAGCGGCTCGACGGACTGGGGGCCTATCCCGAACCCGATGCCGGGGGGCTCGGCGGCCGGATCGCGGCGCGGTGCGGCGTGCCGGCCGGGTCGGTCTGCGTGACTTCCGGGGCGACCGAGGCCTTTTACCTCGTCGCGCAGGCTTTCGCCGGAGCCGATTCGACGGTACCCGTGCCCGCTTTCAGCGAATATGCCGACGCCTGTGCGATGCACCGGCACCGTGTGCGCCGCATAAGCCGGGAGGCGTTGCTGCGGGGCGAAGGACTCGACGGCGGCGGACTCGTCTGGCTGTGCAGCCCGAACAATCCCGACGGGCGGGCGTGGAATGTCGATGCGCTGCGGGATATGATCGGGACGTTCCGGGAACGCGTTTTCGTGCTCGATCATTCTTACGGGGCCTTCACCGACGCGCCGTTGCTCGACGACCGGGAAGTGCTGCGCTGTCCGAATCTGGTCGTCGTGCATTCGATGACTAAACGCTACGGCATACCGGGGCTCCGGTTGGGGTATCTCGTCGCTTCGCCCGGCTTGGTAACCCGCATCGCGGCCTGTCGCATGCCGTGGTCGGTCAATGCGCTGGCATTGGCGGCCGGGGAGTACGTGCTCTCGCATCCGGAGGAGTTCGTCTTCGACAGGAAGGCGTTGCTGGCCGAGGCCCGACGGTTCCGCCGGCAGCTCGACGACATCGGGGGTGTGGAGACGTCGCCTTCCGACTGTCATTTCTTTCTGGCCCGGTTGGGGCGGGGAACGGCCGCGGCGCTCAAGGACGATCTGATGGAGAGGCACGGATGGCTCGTCCGCGACGCGTCCAATTTCGACGGACTCTCCGAGGGACATTTCCGCGTGGCCGCACAGCGGAAGGAACAAAACGACCGGCTCGCCGGCGCGATAGAAGAATGGTTACGAACACTCTGACGATTATACCGCTGCTGGTCGGCTGGGGCGCCGACCGGCTGTTGGGCGACCCGGAGAGCTGGCCGCACCCGGTCGTGGCTTTCGGCCGCTGGATCGCTTGGGGCGAGCGGCGCTTCAACCGGGGCTGTCGGCGTGTGGCGGCGGGGGCTCTGTTCGCCCTGTGCAGCATCGCGGGGGTCTACGTTCTCGGCCGTGCGGTTGTCGGGGCCGCCGCTTCGCTCGGCGTATGGACCGGTGCGGGCCTGACGGCTCTCGTCGTGTTCTACTGCCTGTCGGGGCGGACGCTCGTCGACGAGGTGCGGGCCGTGTTCCGTGCCGTGGAGCGCAGCACGGAGCAGGGACGTCTGCGCGTGGCCCGGATCGTGGGGCGCGACACCTCGGCATTGGACGACGATGCCGTGCGGCGGGCGGCGCTCGAAACGCTCGCCGAAAACCTCAGCGACGGCGTCGTGGCTCCGCTGTTCTGGTTCCTGCTGCTGGGGGCTCCCGGCATGCTGGCCTACAAGATGGTCAATACGCTCGACTCGATGATCGGGTACCGCACGGAGCGGTACGAGCGGTTCGGCCGCTGGGCCGCCCGCATCGACGATGCGGCCAACTGGGTGCCCGCCCGGCTGACGGCGCTGCTGATGCTGCTGGCCGGAGGCGGGTGGTCGAAGCGGGGATTCGTGCGACGGTACGGACCGCAGCATTCGAGCCCCAATTCGGGTTATCCCGAAGCGGCGCTCGCGGCTTTGCTCGACTGTCGCTTCGGCGGTCCGAACGTCTATTTCGGCCGTCGGGTCGAAAAACCTTACATCGGAACGAACGCCCGTCCGCTGACCGGTGCGGACGGCGAACGGGCCGTGGCGATCAATCGTCGGGTCGAGGCGGTCGCCGTCTCGGCCGTGGCGGTCGTGTTGTTATTTATCGGATAGAGATATGAAAGCGAAATTTTTTCTCCTTGCGTCGTTCGCGCTGCTGCTCTCCTGCCGCGGGGTGCGCGAAAAGTCCGCATCGGAATGCGTCGACAGCCTGCGGGCCGAACATGCCACCTGTTTCGAAATCACCCGCGGCGAAGGATATACAGTGGCCGAGGTGCACGACCCTTGGGACACGACGCGGACGTTGCACCGCTATGTACTGGTGGACCGTTCGGTTCCGCTGCCCGACGCGTTGCCCGAAGGGACGCTCGTCCGCACGCCGCTCCGGCGCGTGGTCGTCTATTCGTCGGCGCATAGCGGCATGCTGGACGAGTTGGGGCTCGGCGACCGGATCGTCGGTGTGTGCGAATCGCGGTTCATCGACCTGCCGTTCGTGCGCGAGGGCGTGTCGCGGGGTACGATTGCCGATCTGGGCGAGGCCTCTTCGCCCGATGTGGAACGCATGATCGAGATCGCTCCGGAGGCCGTCATCGCCTCGCCGCTCGAAAACACCGGCTACGGACGGGTCGAGAAGACCGGCATTCCGATCGTCGAATGCGTCGACTACATGGAAAATTCGCCGCTCGGCCGGGCCGAGTGGGTGCGTTTCATGGCGCTGTTTTTCGACCGGATGCCGACGGCCGATTCGCTGTTCGGGGCGACCGTCGCGGCCTACGACTCGCTCCGGCGGCTGGCGGCCGGGGCGAGCGACCGTCCGCAGGTGCTCACCGAGCGCAAATACGGCGCGAGCTGGTACGTGCCCGGCGGCCGGAGCTACATGGCCTGCCTGCTGCGCGACGCGGGTGCCGACCCCATCTGGAGCGAGACTCCCGACAGGGGATCGGTCCCGCTGTCGTTCGAAGCGGTTTTCGACCGGGCCCGGTCGGCCCGGTTCTGGCTCATCAAGTACAACGGGCCGCAGAGGATGACCTACGACGATCTGCGCGGCGAGAACGAGGCGTACAGCCGTTTTTCCGCTTTCGAAAATCGTCGTATCTTTGTCTGCAACACGGCCGAAGTCCCCTATTACGAAGAGCTGCCGCTGCATCCCGACCGGGTGCTGGGCGATCTGATCCGGATTTTCCACCCTAAGCTGCTTCCGGAGAGCCGGCTGCGCTATTATAACGAAATGGACCGATGAGCGTTTCTCCTGCCCGATACATACCGGCAGCGGCCTGCGCCGTAGTGCTGCTCTTCGCGGCCAACCTGTTCTGGGGGTCGGTGGACATTCCTGCGGCCAGTGTGTTCGACATTCTCTGCGGAGGCGGAGAGGATCGTCCCTCGTGGTCGTTCATCGTGCTCGAATCGCGTCTGCCGCAGGCCCTCACGGCCCTGCTGGTGGGAGCCTCGCTGGCCGCCGCGGGACTGATGTTGCAGACGGTCTTCGCCAATCCGCTGGCCGGCCCCTCCATTTTGGGCGTCGAGGCGGGCGCCTCGCTGGGCGTGGCGCTGGTCATGCTGTCGCTGGGTGGTACGGGAGGACTCTTCTTCGGCGGGTATCTGGCCGTGGTGGCCGGGGCTTTCGCCGGTGCGGCCGTCGTGCTGGGGATCGTCATTTTCTTCTCGACGCTCGTCCGCAGCAACGTCATGCTGCTCATCATCGGGCTTATGGTGGGGTATGCCGCTTCGTCGGTCATTTCGCTGCTCAATTTTTTCGCTACGGCCGAGGGCGTCCATTCGTACACGCTGTGGGGTATGGGCGATTTTTCGGGCGTATCGCTCCGGCAGATGCCGTTTTTCTGTGCGGCGCTGGGAGCGGGACTCCTCATCGCTGCGCTGTCGGTCAAGCCGCTCGACGCGCTGCTGCTCGGCGAACGCTATGCCGGCAATCTGGGCGTCCGGGTCCGGCGGGTGCGTCTGCTGCTGCTGGGCTCGACGGGTATTCTGACGGCGACCGTCACGGCCTTTTGCGGACCGATCACGTTTTTAGGACTGGCCGTGCCGCATCTCTCCCGACTGCTGACCGGTTCGGCCCGCCATACGACGCTGCTGCCCGTCACGCTGCTGACCGGTTCGGCGGCGGCGCTGCTGTGCAACCTCATCAGCGTGCTGCCCGGTTCCACGGGCATGATTCCGCTCAATGCCATCACGCCCATGTTGGGGGCGCCCGTCATCATCTACGTGATCGTGAACCAGAGAAAAATACAATATTTCAATTGATGGAACAGCGTCGTGTCGTTTCGGGCGAGGGTCTCGCTGTAGGGTACCGCACCGGCAGGGGCGGCGGGCGGCGGGTGCACGAGAACCTCTCCTTCGAGCTCCGTTCCGGCGAGCTGACCTGCCTGATGGGGCCCAACGGCGCAGGCAAGTCCACGCTGCTCAGAACGCTCGGCGGGTCGCAGCCCCCGCTGGCGGGAGAACTGTCGATAGACGGCCGTCCGATGGCGGAGTGCGGCCAGCGGCGGCTCTCCCGTCTGGTCGGGGTCGTGCTGACCGACCGGGTCCATGCGGGCGGGCTCCGCGTGCGCGAGCTGGTCGCTTTGGGCCGGTACCCCTATACGGGCTTTTTCGGAGGGTTGGACCGCGACGACAGGCGGATCGTCGACGCGTCGATGCGCGAGGCGGGCATCGAGGCCAAGGCGGAGTGCTACGTGTCGGAGCTTTCCGACGGCGAACGGCAGAAGGCTATGATCGCCAAAGTGTTGGCCCAGCAATGTCCGATCATCCTGCTGGACGAACCCTCGGCCTTTCTCGACGTGGCCAGCCGCATCGAGGTGATGCACCTGCTGCACGATCTGGCGCGGAACAGGGGCTGCGCCGTATTGATGTCGACGCACGACGTGGGGTCGGCCCTGCACTTGGCCGATCGGCTGTGGCTGCTCTCGCCGCAGGAGGGGCTCTGCTGCGGGACGCCGGAGGACATGGTCGCGGACGGTTCGCTGGACCGGGTCTTCGGCCGGAACGGAATCGTTTTCGACCGGCGCGTCGGCGAGTTCCGGCGCCCGTGCGCCTCGGCCGAGGCCGTGAGCGTGACGGCCGATGGGGAGGAGCTGGCCTTTTGGACGGAAAATCTGCTGCTGCGCTGCGGCCGGCAGCCGGCTGAGCGGGGCGAGCAGACGCGGACGGGCGTCGTCGTGCGCTCGTGCCGCGATATGGAACTGCGTCGGGAGGGTTCGCCTGCGGTGCATTGCGCCTCGTTCGCCGAACTGGCCGACGCCTTGAACGGAAAAAACGATGGGTAGCATTACGTTGATAACGGGCGGGCAGCGTTCCGGCAAGAGCTCGTTCGCGCAGCGTTTAGCGCTGGAGCGTTCCGGGAATCCGGTCTATTTGGCCACGTCGAGGGTGTGGGACGACGAACACCGTCGCCGCATTGAGCGTCACCGGGCCGACCGGGGACCGCAATGGACGAACATCGAGGAGGAGAAACATCCGAGCGTTCACGATCTGGGCGGGCGGACCGTCGTCGTGGATTGCGTGACGCTGTGGTGCACCAATTTCTTTTTCGACTCGGAGGGCGACACGGACCGCGCGCTGGCGGAGGTGAAGGCCGAGTTCGACCTGCTGGCTGCCGTCGGAGCCGACTTTATTTTCGTAACCAACGAGATCGGGCTCGGCGGTGTGGCCGAGAACGCCTTGCAAAGACGTTTTACCGATTTGCAAGGGTGGGTGAATCAGTACATCGCGCAGCGGGCCGATGCCGTTTACATGATGGTGTCGGGTCTGCCGCTGCGAATCAAATAGTTCAGAGATGATGAAAAAATTTTCGATCGTCGCGCCGTCCGAAAAGATCGTTCCCGCCCTGCGGGAGAAAATCGACGCGCTGACCAAACCGAAAGGATCGCTCGGCCGGCTCGAAGAGCTGGCCATGCAGATCGGCCGCATCCAGCAGACGCTCACGCCGCGGCTGAGTTGTCCGTACAACATCGTTTTCGCCGGCGACCACGGCATTGCCGACGAAGGGGTGAGCCTCTCGCCTAAGGAGGTGACGCGGCAGATGATTTCCAACTTTATAGAAGGCGGGGCCGGCATCTGCTTCCTCTCGCGGCAGCACGGTTTCCGCCTGCGGGTCGTCGATGCGGGCGTCGATGCCGACTTGTCCGGCGTCGAGGAGCTGATCGGGCTGAAGATCCGCCGCGGAACGCGCAACTACCTCCACGAGCCGGCCATGACGCCTCAGGAGATGGAGCTGGCCGTCGAACGGGGTGCTTCGGTCGTGCGCGATTGCCATGCCGAGGGGTGCAACGTCATTGCTTTCGGCGAGATGGGTATCGGCAACACGGCCTCCTCGTCGATGTGGATGCACTGCCTGACGGGCATCCCGCTCGAAAAATGCGTCGGCGCGGGCAGCGGGCTCGATGCCGCGGGCATCCGTCGCAAGTACGACGTGCTGAGGAGGGTGATGGACCGCTATACGGGCGACGGATCGGTCGAGGACGTGATGCGCTGGTTCGGCGGTTACGAGATGGTCATGGCCGTGGGGGCGATGTGGCAAGCCGCCGAATTGGGCATGATCGTTTTGGTCGACGGGTTCATCATGACCAACTGCATGCTGGCGGCCTCGCGTCTCTATCCCGACGTGCTGCACTACGCCGTGTTCGGCCACAAGGGCGACGAGTCGGGCCACGCGTTAGTACTCGGCGCTCTGGGCGCCCGTCCGCTGCTCGATTTGGGGCTCCGGCTGGGCGAGGGGACCGGGGCCGTGTGCGCCTATCCCATCGTCGACTCGGCCGTGCGGATGATCGGCGAAATGGCTACCTTCGCGGGGGCGAACATCACCAAATACTTTTAGCATGGGAAAACGCCTTGTCGCCGCTTTCATCTTTTTCACCCGCCTGCCGTTGGGGAGGGCGGTCGAAGTCCCCGCTTCGTGCTACAAGCGGGTCGTGCCCTATTGGCCGCTGACGGGCTGGCTCACGGCGGCCGTGACGGCGGGCGTGCTTTATGGCGCCTCGCTGCTCTTTCCCGTTCCCGTGGCCGTGCTGCTGGCCCTCTGCGGGCGGCTGTGGCTCACCGGCGCACTGCACGAGGACGGGCTGTCCGACTTTCTGGACGGTTTCGGCGGCGGAGGGTCGCCCGAACGGACGCTCGCCATCATGAAAGACTCCCATGTGGGGAATTACGGCACGATCGGCCTCGTCGTCTATTTCCTGCTGCTGGCCTCGACGTTGTCGTCGCTGCCCGTGCCGGTGGCCTGCGCAGCGATCGTGGCGGGCGATCCGTTGGCCAAGTTCGTGTCGGCCCAGACGATCAACCGCCTGCCCTATGTGCGGCCGGCGGAGCAGAGCAAGGCCCGGACGGTCTACGAACCGATGCGTCCCGGCGAACTGCTCTGCGCCTTCGTTTTCGGACTGCTGCCGTCGTTGCTGCTGCTCCGGCCGGTGTTCTGGATCGCCGGGTTAGGGCCGTTTTTAGTTTGGGCCTGCCTGTGCGCGTGGATGAAAAAACGCATCGGGGGCTATACCGGCGACTGCTGCGGGGCGATGTTCCTGCTCACCGAACTCTCTTTTTATCTCTCTTTGCTCGCTTTGTGCGGAATCTATGGAATTGATCTGCGTGCGGCATACTTCGGTTGACGTGCCCGCAGGGGTTTGTTACGGGAGGACCGACGTGCCGCTGTGCGCCACGTTCGAGGCGGAGGCCCGGCGGGTGTCTTCGCGTTTGGCCGGGCGGAGTTTCGATGCCGTCCTTACCAGTCCTTCGAGTCGCTGCGTCCGTCTGGCGGCGTTTTGCGGCTTTGCGGGTGCCGTGCGCGAGGCCCGTCTCTCGGAGCTCGATTTCGGGACGTGGGAAATGAGGCGCTGGGACGAGCTCCGCGGTCCCGACGTGCAGGCTTGGTACGACGACTGGGTACGCGTGCCGGCCGGCGGAGCGGAGTCGCTGCTGGAACAGTATCGGAGGGTCGCCGCTTGCGTCCGCGGTCTGTCGGAGCGGGGGACGGTCTCGGCACTGCTCTTTACGCACGGCGGCGTGATTTCGTGCCTGAGGGTCTGTGCGGGCGAATGCACGTTGGAGAAGGCGTTCGAACGCCCTGTCGCCTTCGGCGAAACAGTTTCGCTGCGCATCGGGTAGCGAAACCGTCGCGGACCGTGCGGGAAATGTCCGGCCGGGGAATCGTCGGGAGACGGTTGCCCGGCCGGATTTTTCGTATCCGTGCGTCCGGTGCGGTCTTCGGTATGGGAAGAGCGTCGCTCTTTCGGGGAAAAATGCGTATGCGGGGGATCGTACGCGCGGGATGCCGAACGCGCTGAAAATGGTCCGCCTGCCTTGTCGCATATCCTTTCGAAGGCTCTCTGCGTGCCGTCCGGACGGCCTCGGCTGTCCGATTGTGGCACAGCGTTTGAAGGTTTCCTCCCGCAGAAAGTCAACACTAAAAACGGAAAGATATGTATTTTTTGTGGTATTTGTTGATCGGTCTGGTCGCCGGGTATGTGGCCAGCCTGATCGTGAAAGGAAACGGTTCGGGTTTGATCGTGAATCTGGTCATAGGGATCATCGGCAGCTTGATCGGCGGCTGGCTTTTCGGACTGATGGGTCTGGTTACCGTGGGTACGTTCGGCAGTATAATCGCTTCGATAGTCGGTGCGGTGGTGCTGTTGCTGATCGTCTCTCTGTTCACTCGCCGAAAACCCGAAAGATAGAAAAATAGCAAACATTTAAAACATTGGAGTTATGAACGACAACAAGAAAGGTTGCGGTTGCGGCAAGACGCAGACGCACGACACGATGAAGGATGTGAAAAAACAGGCCGAACACCTGAAAGACAACATCAAAGAAGGCGCTACCCGCGTAGCCGATACGGTGAAGGAAAAAGCGCAGCATGTCAAAGACACCGTCAAGGAGCACATCAAATAGCGGCTCTTCGCAAGATCGTCTCTTAATTTTTAGGAAGGCGGACCGGATGACCCGGTCCGCCTTCGCTTTTTTATGTCGCAGCGTCTTTCCGCGGCGTGCCGTGTCCGGTCGCCGGAGGGCGGACGATTCGTGTCGGCGGGCGGAGCGTCGTTCGGATTTTTCGCGGTTTTTTGCGTCTTTTCGTGAAAATGTCTATTTTTACTTGCGAATTTAACCGATTAAGTGATTCTCTCCGGAGAAGACCCGAACGAAAGAAACCCCCATGTCCGCATCGCTCAAAGACATCGCCTCGGCCCTGAACCTGTCGAAAACGACGGTTTCGTGGGTGCTTTCGGGGCGGGCCGAAGAAAAAGGGATCAGCCCGGCCACGCGGCAGCGGGTGCTCCGCTATGCGGCCGATCTGGACTACCAGCCCAACCTGCTGGCCCGCAGCCTCAATACGGGCACCACGGGCACCATCGGGCTCATCTTGCCGTCGATTTCCGACTCGTTCTATTCCCAAGTGGCGCGCGAGGTGGAGATGGAGGCCGAGCGGCACGGCTATTCGTTGATGATATGCAGCTCGGAATCCGAAATCGAACGCGAGAACCGGATGATCCGCGTGTTCCGGGCCAAGCGGGTGGACGGGATCATTCTAGCGCCGACCAAAATATCGAAAGCCGAGGTCGAGCGACTCGTCGACGAGAACTACCCGCTGGTGACGTTCGACCGCTATTTTCCCGAACTGCCGGTGCCCTACGTGATCGTTGATAACGAGCGGAGCAGCTACGATCTGGTGCGGCGCCTCATCGCGAAGGGGTGTCGGAAAATCGCCGTCGTGACGACCAATCCCCACTTGCGCACGATGGACATGCGGCGCGAAGGCTATGTCCGGGCGCTGAGCGAAGCCGGTCTCGCCGCGGGGGACGAACTCTATGCGGAAGTGGCTTTCGCCGGGTATGAAAAACGGATCGACGCTGTGTTGGACCGCCTTTTCGAGCGTGTGCCCGATGTGGACGGATTCTTTTTCACGACGCATATTCTGGCCTTGGAGGCTTTTCGATATTGTTACGAAAAGGGGATCGACATCAATGCCGGGTACGGGCTGTGCTGCATCCACGAAATGCCGGCCATGCGGGTGCTGGCGCCCGGCATGAGCGTGGCACGGATGCCCATCGCCGAGATCGGGCGGCAGGCCGTGCGGCTGTTGCTCGCCCGCATCCGCTCCGGCGGAGAGACCTCTTCGCAGGGCGAATCGCTGGTGTTGCCCTGCGAACTCTGTTTCCGGGACTGACGCGGTGCACGACGTCTCGCCCGGAGAGGAATACGACTGAAACGAAAACCTAAAATAAACAGACCGATGAAGAAACTCAATGTTTGTATGCGGCTCGCGACCGGCGCGTTGGCGTTCGGACTCGCGGCCTGCGGCGGCGGAAAACCCGCAGCCGTTGCGGATATGCGGTGCGAATACATGCGTTCGCCCGTGGGGATCGACGCGAGCGTCGCGCCCCGCTTTACGTGGAACTATTCCGGCGACGACGAGGATTTCGTCCAGACCGCCTGCCGGGTGCGCGTCGCCTCGACGCGCGATGCGCTGGAAGATACGACCGCGGCGGCCGACGTCTTGTGGATTTCGCCCGATGTCCTGTCGGGTGTCGCATTCGTCGAATACGACGGTCGGGCGCTCGAACCCCATACGCGCTATTACTGGAACGTCGTCGTGCGCGACGGCGAGGGCGGCGCGATGGTCTCTCCCGTCGACAGCTTCGAGACGGCCAAAGCCTCGCGCGAGGGTTGGACGGCCCGCTGGATCACCGACGGGCAGGACAAGGAGTTCGCTCCGGCTCCCATGCTGCGCAAATCGTTCGAAGTCAAAGAGGGGCTGCGCGAGGCGAGGCTCTACGCCAGCGCCGCCGCTTACGGCAAATGGGCCCTCAACGGCGAAGCCGCTTCGGCCAACCGGCTCGATCCGGGCTACACGCATTACGACAAGCGCAACCTATACGCCGTCAGCGACGTGACCGGACTGATCGTTCCCGGCGAAAACGTGCTTTCCGCCGTACTGGGCAACGGGTTCTACAACCAGCAGGGACGCGTGGCCACGTGGGACTTCGAACAGGCCCGCTGGCGGGACCGTCCCCGCATGATCTGCGAACTGCATCTGCTCTACGAGGACGGAAGCCGCGAGGTGGTGACCTCGGACGGCACGTGGAAGACCGCGACGGGGCCCTACGTGAGCAACAACATTTACAGCGGCGACACCTACGACGCCCGCAAGGAGATTCCCGGCTGGGACCGTCCCGGATTCGACGACGCGTCGTGGGCCGATGCCGTGGAGGCGGCCGATCCGTCGCCTCTGCTCGTGGCCCAGCATACGCCGGCCGTGCAGGTCGAACGCGAAATCGCACCCGTGGTGATGCAGTCGTTCGGCGATACGGTCTTCGTGTACGACTTCGGCGTCAACATGTCCGGCGTGTGCCGCCTGAGCGTCGAAGGCGAGGAGGGCACCACGCTCTCGCTCAAGCACGGCGAACTGCTCAAGGACAACGGCCGGGTCGAAATGGGCAACATCGACATCTATTTCTATCCGCAGCCGGGCGTGGAGTTCCAGACCGACTTCTATACGCTCCGGGGCGAGGGGCGCGAAACGTTCGAGCCCGATTTCACGTACCACGGGTTCCGCTACGTGGAGGTGAAGGCCGACCGTCCCGTCCGTCTGGAAAAAGACGACTTGACGGCGCTCTTCCTGCATACGGCCGTCGAGCCTGCGGGCAGCTTCAGTTGTTCGAACGAACTGCTTAATAAAATATGGGCCGCGACGAATCAGGCCTACCTCTCCAATCTGGTGAGCATCCCCACGGACTGTCCGCAGCGCGAGAAGAACGGCTGGACGGCCGATGCCCACCTCTCCGTCGATCTGGGTCTGCTCAATTACGACGGCATCCGCTTTTACGAAAAATGGCTCGACGATCTGGTCGACAACCAGCGCGAGGACGGCAGTATCGCCGGGATCATTCCCAGTTCGGGCTGGGGGTACAGCGACTGGATCGGTCCGGTCTGGGATGCCGTCATGTTCATCATTCCCGAAGCGCTCTATAACTATTACGGCGACAGCCGGGCGATCGAAAAGGTCTATCCCGTCTGCGAAAAATACCTCGCCTATCTCCAGAACCGCGAGGACGAAGAGGGGCTGGTGACCTACGGCATCGGCGACTGGGTGCCCTACAAGACGGTGACGCCCACGGAGTTCACGACGCCTTGCTTCTATTACCTCGACTGTCGGACGATGGCCCGTTTCGCCGAGCTGACCGGTCGCGACGGGACGGCGTATGCCCGAAAGGCCGACCGCTTGAGAGAGACGATCAACCTCAAGTATTTCCATCCCGACAGCGCGACGTATGCCAACGGATCGCAGGCCGCGCTGGCCACGGCACTGGCCTTGGGCGTCGTGCCGGAAGGGTACGAACAGGCCGTGGCGGACCGTCTGCTCGCTTCGGTCGAAGCGACGGACTATCACCTCGACTTCGGTACGTTGGGCAGCAAATACGTGCTGCGCATGCTGGCGCGTTACGGTTATGCCGATGCCGCCTACAAGATGGCCGCGCAGAAGGACGCCCCGTCGTGGGGCGCGTGGATCGAAAAGGGATTCACCACGCTGGCCGAAACGTGGCTGCTCTCGCCGGAGTTCCGCGACGCTTCGGTCAACCACGTCTTTCTGGGCGACATCAGCGCGTGGATGTTCAACGTGCTGGCGGGCATCAATTTCGACCCGGCGGAACCGGGTTTCCGTCACATCGTTTTCCGTCCCCACTTCGTCGAAGGGCTCGATTGGGTGAAGGCCGAGTACCGTTCGGTCTGCGGTCCGATCCGCTCGGAGTGGAAGCGCGAAGGCAAGAAGGTCGTGCTCCGGGTCAGCGTGCCGCTCAATACCCGCGCCACGCTCTATGCGGACGGCCGCGAGATTCCGGTCGGAGCGGGCGAGCACGTATTCAGGTTCTGAACCGCGGGACGACGGGTAGGGTGTCCGCCTTCGCGGACACTCCGGCCGTCGCCCGCAGCATCGAAAATTCGATAAAAACATTACGATATGAAAACGAACGAACTGTTTCGGTGGGGCGCGTCGCTGTCGGCGGCGTTAGTCCTCGCCCTTTCCGCCTCCGGCGGGCCCGTATCGCTCAACGGGAAATGGGAGCTTTCCTTCTGGCCGCAATCCGGCGAGGCCGTGCTTTCGCCCGAAGGGCTCGAAAAAATCGAAGCCACGACGATTCCGGCCACCGTGCCGGGCAATGTCGAAATCGACATGGAGGCGGCCGGCCTGATCGCCGACCCGCGGGTCGGCGCGACGGTGAACGACCTGCGCAAATACGAAGGGTACCAGTGGTGCTATGCGCGCCGTTTCTCGGCGCCGGAGCTCCGTTCCGGCCAGCGGGCCGAGCTCGCTTTCGGCGGGATCGACTGTCTGGGCGAAGTGTGGGTCAACGGCGTGCATGTCGGATCGTCGGACAACATGTTCATCGAACAGCGCTACGACGTGACCGACTGCCTGAAGGCGGGCGACGACAATCTGGTGCAGGTCATCCTGCGGCCCGTCGTGCTCGAAAGCCAGAAGCATCTGCTCGGCACGTTCAGCATGGGCAACTTCGCTTCGGAGGAGTCGGTCTACATCCGCAAGGCGCCGCACATGTACGGCTGGGACATCATGCCCCGGCTCGTCAGCGCGGGCCTCTGGCGCGACGTGGCGTTAGAGATCGTCGAACCGGTGCGGATCGCCGATGTCAACTGGGTGACGACGAACGTCGATGCGGAGACCGGAAACGCCCGCCTGTTCGTCGACTTCCAGACCCGGATGCCTTTCGACCGGTTCGATAAGGCCCGGATGCGCTTCACGCTGTCGCGCAACGGCAAACAGGTCTATCAGGGCGAGCGCATTCTCTTCACCCATGCCGGCCGCCAGATCATCGAGTTGCAGAATGCCGATCTGTGGTGGCCCCGCGGCTACGGCGAGCCTGCGCTGTACGAAGCCCGCGCCGAGCTGCTCGACATCGACGGCGAGGTGGTCGATACGGATGTCCGGAAGATCGGACTGCGTACCGTGAAGCTCGACCTCTCGGACATCAACCTGCCCGACGAACGGGGCCGGTTCTGCTTCGAGGTGAACGGCGAGAAAATCTTCGTCCGGGGGACGAACTGGGTGCCGCTCGACGCGCTGCACAGCCGCGACGCGGCCCAGTACGAAAGCGCGCTGAAGCTCGTCACCGACGCCAACTGCAACATGATCCGCTGCTGGGGCGGCAACGTGTACGAGGACACGCGCTTCTTCGAGCTCTGCGACGAGAACGGCCTGATGATCTGGCAGGACTTCGCGATGGGCTGCGCGTTCTATCCGCAGCGCGACGATTTTCTCGACGGGCTGCGCCGCGAGGTCATGTCCGTCGTGCTCAAGCTGCGCAACCATCCCTCGCTGGTGCTCTGGGCCGGCAACAACGAAGACGACGCGAACCTCTACTGGGGTCTCATGGCTTTCCACCTCGACCCGAACCGCGACGCCGTTTCGCGCCGGGTGATTCCCGAAGTGCTCTACGAGTTCGACGTGACGCGTCCCTACCTGCCCAGCTCGCCCTATTACAGCGAAGCGGTGTGGGAAAAGGGCAGCACCGACGAGTATCTGCCCGAAAACCATCTGTGGGGACCGCGTGGCTACTACAAGGACCCGTTCTATACGACGGCACCCTGTACGTTCGTCAGCGAAATCGGCTATCACGGCTGTCCGAACCGCAGCAGCATCGAGCGGATGATGTCGCCCGATTGCGTCTATCCGTGGACGGACAAGGACCGCCGCTGGAACGACGAATGGATCACCAAGTCCACCCGCCGCTTCGTGGCGTGGGGTCCGACGCAGGATAGAAACAATTTGATGCTCAATCAGGTGAATATCCTGTTCGGTTCCGTGCCCGACGACCTCGACGAGTTCGTCTTCGCCTCGCAGGCCGTGCAGGCCGAGGCCATGAAGTATTTCGTGGAGATGTGGCGCGGCCGCAAGTTCGAGCGTACGGGCATCATCTGGTGGAACGTGCGCGACGGATGGCCCATCATTTCGGACGCCGTGGTGGACTATTACGGGTCGAAGAAGCTGGCCTACTATTTCCTGAGCAACGTGCAGCGGAACGTGTGCCTGTTCATCAACGATCCGCGGGAGGGCACCTATCCGCTCGTGGCGGTGAACGATACGCGCGAGGCGGCGCGGGGCACGGTGACGGTGACCGATGCGGCTACGGGACGCGAAGTCTTCCGCGGCAGCTATACGGTGCCGGCCAACGGCCGCAGCGAGGTGGCCGCCCTGCCGGTGGCCGAAGGACAGGGCATGTTCGTCATCCGTTACGACGTGGGCGGAGAGACGTTCGCGAACCACTATCTGTACGGCGAGCCGCCCTATGCGCTCTCCGATTACAAAAAGTGGCTCTCCAAGACGAAACTTTACGATAACAGGGACAAATAGTCGAAACGGATGGAACGGAATATTCTGGGAGTCGACATCGGCGGGACCAAGTGCGCCGTTACCTACGGCCGCAAGCAGGGCGACCGTCTGCAAATCGTCGACAAGATACGCTTCGCCACGTCCGGCGTGAACGAAACGATAGGGGAAATCTTGGAGAGTATCGCGGCGCTCATGCAGCGCCACGGACTCGATGCCTCGAACACGGGCGCCGTGGGGATCAGTTGCGGCGGTCCGCTCGACAGCCGCACGGGGGTGGTCATGTCGCCGCCCAACCTGCCGGGATGGGACGATATCCCGATCGTGAAAACGATTTCCGACCGGTTCGCCGTCCGGACGGGCATCCACAACGACGCCAACGCCTGCGCGCTGGCCGAATGGAAGTTCGGCGCCGGGATCGGGACGCGCAACATGGTGTTCCTGACCTTCGGGACGGGCCTCGGCGCCGGGTTGATTCTCGACGGGAAGCTCTATGCCGGGACCAACGACAACGCCGGCGAGTTGGGCCATATCCGCCTCTCGGATTTCGGACCGGTGGGTTACGGCAAGTGCGGCTCGTTCGAAGGGTTCGCCAGCGGGGGCGGGATCGCCCAACTGGCGCGGTTCAAGCTCAGCGAGCGCTTCCAGTGCGGCGAGCGCGTGGCGTGGTGCGCGCCCGGCGAACTGGACCGGGTGACGGCGCAGACGGTGGCCGAAGCCGCTGCTGCCGGCGATGCGCTGGCGCTGGAGATTTACCGGATTTCGGCCACGTATTTAGGCCGGGGGCTGGCCATGGTGATCGACCTGCTCAACCCCGAAAAGATCGTTATCGGGAGCATCTACATCCGCAACCGGTCGATCATGGAGCCTTACGTGTTGCAGGAGATCGAGCGCGAAGCGCTCTCCCATGCCCGGCGGGTGTGCCGGGTCGTCCCGGCCGGTCTGGGCGAACAGATCGGCGATTATGCGGCCCTTTCGGTGGCCGCCGACTTGATCGAATAAAAACGGAATTATGCAGAAGATCATAACCGACAGTCTGTTGCAGGCCGAGAGGGCGCTGCACGACTTTATCGCCGATCCGCGCACGCTGGAGTCGATGTCGCGGGCGGTGGAAATCATGAAGGAAGCGCTCGGCGGCGGTTCCAAAATCATCAGTTGCGGCAACGGCGGATCGCTGTGCGATGCGACGCATTTCGCCGAAGAACTCACCGGACGCTTCCGCTCGGACCGCCGCCCGCTGCCCGCCATGGCGATCAACGATGCGGCCTACATGACCTGCGTGGGCAACGATTTCAGCTTCGAGCAGATTTTCGCCCGCTGGGTCGAGGCGTTCGGCCGGCCCGGCGACGTGTTGCTGGCCATCAGTACGAGCGGCAATTCGGGCAATATCGTACTGGCGGCCGAAGCGGCCCGCCGCTGCGGAATGAAGGTCGTCGTGCTGACGGCCGACGGACCGACCCGGCTCGCCGCGCTGGCCGACGCGGCGATTCTCGCGCCCCGGACGCCCCATTCCGACCGGATACAGGAGATCCATATCAAGGCGATCCACATCATGATCGAAGCGCTGGAGGCCGAATTGCTCTGAGACGAGGCGTCCGGACGCCGGTGCGGGACAGGGGTTCGGCGCCGGCATCGGGGCCGTCTCCGCTCTTCCGACCGGTCGGATGCGGGCCTTTCCGCGGCCGTTTCCGCTTCGGAAGGCCCGACGGGGAGTCGGCTCTTCCGGAGTACCCGGCGAAGAACGGACGGAGAAATCGGCCGCGAAAGCGCAGGGGAAAACTGCCTGCACTTGCTCGGCCGGAGCGAGGCCTGTAAATAAAAACTTAACCGAAAAACAAACCGATGAAACGATTTTTTGCGATTTGCAGTATATGGATATGGAGCGCGGCGTTCGCCGGAGCGCTGTCGGCTCAGGCCGTGTCGAAGGTGACGAGCGCTCCCGTCGATGCCGTGCGTTGGGTCGAAACCCGTTTCGGCCCCGGCAAGGTGCCTCCTTTTTCGTTCGTTTACGGAGGAAAATCCTCCCGTGAGCTGCTCCGGCAGTGGAAGTACCGGGCTTCGCGGCCCGAAAGTCCCGAACCGGGCGTGGAGGCGTTCCTTTACAGCTATACCGATCCGGTGACCGGGCTGGTCGCCGATTGCCGTGTGTGGGCCTATCCCGAATTCCATGCCGTGAAGTGGGAGCTCCGCTTTACCAACGGGGGAGGGAAGAACTCGCCCACGCTGGAAAAGGTGAAGGTGGCCGACATCGGGCTGCAATATCCCTCGGCCGGCGAGTTCATGCTCTATCGGGCCGACGGAAACCATATCTCGAAAGAGGATTTCCATCCCCGTGTCACGGCGCTCTCTCCGGGCGAGACGTTCCGCATGGCTCCCGAAGGGGGCCGTTCGTCGGAGGGCGACCATCTGCCTTTCTTCAACATCGCCGCTCCGGGCGGCCGGCAGGGCGTCACGGCGGCCGTGGGATGGACCGGAACGTGGTTCGCCGACATCACGGCCACGGGCGACCGGAGCGTGGAGCTGGCTTCGGGCATGCAGCACATGGAGCTGTACCTATTGCCCGGCGAGACGATCCGCACGCCGTCGTTCAGCCTGCTGTTCTGGCAGGGCGACGACCGCATGGAGGGACATAACCGTTTCCGCCGCTACGTGCTGGCGCACCATTCGCGCAAGATCGACGGCAAGTTCGCCGAATATCCGCTTTGCAGCGGCTTCAACTACCGCGATCCGGCGCCCTGTACCGAATATTCCTGCATCACGGCCGACTGGGCCTGCGCGTTGATTTCGCGGTACGCGCAGTTCGGCCTGACGCCCGAAGTCTTCTGGCTCGACGCCGGGTGGAACGAGGGGGCCGCCGACTATGCCCACGGACGTTCGTGGGCCAACACGACGGGCAACTGGACGATCGACTCGATCCGTTTCCCGCAGGGACTCAAGCCCGTGGCCGACGCCGCCCACCGGGTGGGGGCCAAGTTCATGGTGTGGTTCGAGCCCGAACGCGTCATCAAGGGCACGCAGTGGGCCGTGGAGCACCCCGAATGGATGCTCGACTTGCCCTCGGAGCCCGACGGAACCTATCTGCTTTTCGATCTGGGCAATACCGAGGCACGCGAATGGCTCTCGCGCTATATCGGCGACATGATCGAGCAGAACGGCATCGACTACTACCGGCAGGACTTCAACATGCAACCCGACAAATACTGGGCGGCCCACGACGAGCCGGGCCGGAAGGGGATGAAGGAGATCCGCCACATCGAAGGCCTGTATGCCTTCTGGGACTACCTGCTCGAACGCTTCCCCGGCCTGCTCATCGACAACTGCGCCAGCGGCGGCCGTCGCATCGACCTCGAAACCATCGCCCGCAGCGCTCCGCTGTGGCGCAGCGACTACTATCATTACGACGATCCGGACGGCTATCAAGGCCATACCTACGGGCTGAATTTCTTCCTGCCGCTGCACGGTACGGGCATTTTGCAGACCGACAAGTATTCGTTCCGGTCGAGCATCAGCAGCGCGCTCATCTATAACTGGAAGGTGACCGACAAGAACGTTTCCTTCCTCGACATGCAGGACCGGATCGACGAGTTCAAGTCCGTCCGCGACTATTTCTACGAGGATTACTATCCGCTGACCGGCATCGAACGGACGACGAGCGACAGCGTGTGGATCGCCTATCAGATGCACCGGCCCTCGGACGGTACGGGTATCGTCGTGGCGTTCCGGCGGGGAGCCTGTCCCGACGCTTCGGTGAGGGTCGCTCTGTCGGGACTGGATCCCCGGAGGCGTTACCTGATCGTCGATACCGATAGCGGCGTTTCGCAGCAGAAGACCGGCGCCGAGCTCGCCGCCGGGTTCGACCTCCTCGCCGACGAACCGCGCACCTCGCTGTTGCTCCGATACGCACCGGCCGAATGACGGACCGGAAATTTTCCGAAAGATCGAAATCAAACCGATAAAAAATGAAGACGATGAACAAACCTATGTTTTTGCGCGGCGCGCTGCTGACGCTGGGACTGTGTCTGTCGCTGGCTCTCGTGCCGCGGACGGTCCGTGCGCAGGCCGCCTGCACGATGGCCGATGCTCCGGTCGATGTGACGCGGTGGATCGAGACCCGTTTCGGCAAGGGGAAGACCCCGCCTTTTTCGTTCGTTTACGACGGACGCCCCTCGCAGGAGTTGTTGAAAAAATGGAAGTATTCGGCCCGGCGCATCGCCTCGGCCGACGAAGGCGCGGTCGAGTACCTGTACACGTACAGCCAGAAACCCGCCGGCCTGACGGTCGAGTGTCGGGTCAAGGGATTCCCCGAATTTCAGGCCGTGGAGTGGGTGCTCTCCTTCAGGAACGAGTCGTCCGAAAATTCGGCGACGCTCGAACGGATCCGCGTGTCGGATCTGGACATGAAATACCCCGGCGAGAAAGACGTTATCCTGCACTACGCCAACGGTACGCATGTCTCGAAAGCCGACTTCCATCAGCACACCCGCGTGCTGGCGCCGGGCGATTCGCTCTACATGGCGCCCGAAGGGGGCCGTTCGTCGCAGATCGCCTTCCCGTTCTTCAATATCGAGACCTCGCCCGGTCAGGGCGTGGTGGGGGCTATCGGCTGGAGCGGAACGTGGTTCGCCGACATCGCGGCCACGCCCAAGCACGGCGTGCGCGTCGTTTCGGGCATGAAGACGCTCGAAACCTACCTGCGTCCCGACGAAGCCATCCGCACGCCGAGCGTGTGCCTGCTGTTCTGGCGGGGCGAGAACCGTTTCGCGGGGCACAACATGTTCCGCCGGTTCATGCTCGCCCACCACACGCACCGCATCGACGGCAAACCGACGGTCTATCCCGTCTCCACGAGCTTCAACTACGGCGATCCGCATCCGTGCAACGAATATACGTGCCTGACGGCCGACTATGCCATCGCGCTGATCCGCCGCTACAAACAGTTCGATTTGGTGCCGGAGGTCTTCTGGCTCGATGCCGGATGGTACGAACAGGCCAGCGATTACAAGAACCATAAGAACTGGGCCAATACCGTCGGAAACTGGACGGTCGACAAGGAGCGCTTCCCCGAAGGGCTCAAGCCGGTTTCGGACGAGGTGCATAAGGCCGGGGCCAAGTTCATGGTGTGGTTCGAGCCCGAACGCGTCATCAAGGGCACGCAGTGGGCCGTGGAACATCCCGAATGGATGCTGGATGCGGGGACCGATGCCTTCCTGTTCGATCTGGGCAACCCTCAGGCCCTCGAATGGTTTTGCGACCGCATCGGGGACATGCTCGAAGAGAACGGCATCGACTACTACCGGCAGGACTTCAACATGGATGTCGATCAGTTCTGGTCGAAGAACGACGAGCCGGGCCGCCGGGGCATCCGCGAAATCCGCCACATCGAAGGCCTCTATGCGTTCTGGGATTATTTGCTCGAACGTTTTCCCGGCCTGCTGGTCGACAACTGCGCCAGCGGCGGCCGGCGCATCGACTTGGAAAGCTGCTCGCGCAGCGCTCCGCTGTGGCGTACCGACTATCAGTACGGTGAGCCGGTGGGCTACCAGTGCCACACCTACGGACTGAACCTCTATCTGCCGCTGCACGGTACGGGCGTGCACCGGACCGACCCGTTCACGTTCCGGTCGAGTCTGGGTACGTCGGTGATCTTCAACTGGAAAGTGACCGACGGGGCGAATTCGTTCTTCGACATGCAGCGCCGGATGGCCGAGTTCAACGAGGTGAGACCCTATTTCTACGAAGACTACTATCCGTTGAGCGGCGAGGGCGACATGACGCAGCCGAACATCTGGTTGGCCTACCAGTTGCTCCGTCCCTCCGACGGCAGCGGCTACGTGGTGGCATTCCGTCGCGAGGCCTGCCCCGATGCGGAATATACCGTCTGTCTGCAAGGGCTCGACAAGGATCGGACCTACGAGATCGAGAACCGCGATACCGGCGAGAAAACCGAATATACCGGTCGCCAGCTCACCGAGGGCTTCGTGCTGAAGTTGGACGAGCCCCGCAGTTCGCTGTTGCTCAAATACGTGCTCAAATAGCTGTCCGGAAAGATCGTTTCGGGAGGGCCGGCCGTGCGCCGGTCCTCTTTTTTGTTTGTCCGGAGCGCACAACCGCCTCGCAGCCGTACACAATAGCCGCGAGGCGGTCCTCTATCCGCGGTTATATGCTTTGGGGACCCGGATCGAGTACACTCTTTTTTGTGCTTTTCGGACGGTATTTCGAAGCCCTGCCGAGGCGGAAAACCATCGGAAATATGGCCGATAGCCGTGAATCTCCGCGGTCGGAATGACCGGATAGGGCTTCGGTACATCGGCCACACCGCCCTCCCGTCCCGCCACCGGACGGGACACATGTGGAATTCGTGACCCGTCGTATCCGTCGCCTGCTCGCCGATTCCCGCGACTCCGGGTCCGTTGTCTCGAATCGTTATGACTCGAACGGATCCGAATGCGCGGCTCGGTCCGCAGACGATAGCGATCGGATATGGAAATCATGTCCTTGAATATCGGGACATCGAAGTTTATTGGACAGGATAAAATGTAGGTTTTTCTCGGGGTATATCGGTTTTATGCCGATATATGGTTGAAAATGACTTGCGTTATCACTCGGTCGCCGGCACATCCGGATCCTTGAGCGTGTAGAACAGCAGTACGGGATTATCCTCGTCGGAGAGTCCTTCCTTGATCTCGTTGCGCAGTTCTACGCCCGGGACTTCGTCGGGACAGAAGGTCAAGAACTGAAAGGCATGAACGGCAACCACGAACCGATTGGCATCTGAAAATTCAGCAAGTAATAAATGTACAGACAAAGCGGCCCGCGAATCGAATCCTATATTGTAAACTTTTTTCGTATGTTCATTGAGCAATACGGGGAACATAATCCCGTTTTTCGTTACACGAAAAAAAACATAATCATCCGTTACGACATAGGAATTGGAAAAATGAGATCGGGATATTATCTCCCGGAGTTTTTCGTCGGACATGTCTTTCCCGAAATTGGCGTCTCCACCGATTCCTTTCATGTCGATCCAGTAGCGGGGAAAGATGCTTTCCTTGGTTACCTGATAGATCGTGTCGCCGAAAGCCTTGCCCGCATAAATACGTTCGTCGAATCGCTTTACGTCCAAAGGCTGGGTATGAAATATCTTCACGTCGAAAAGGTTGATGAAGGCACTGCTGTAAATGTTCCGCAGAGTCGTATCGGTAAAGAACAACAAATCCTCTTTGCCGGGATACGACTCGAGGGCGGGGGATAAACTGTTCCATCCATTTGCGACTAACATCATCGTCCTATCGTCGATCCATTCTATATCGTGACAGCTGAAAGGAAGGGACTGCCCCCGTAAGAAATTACCGTCCATATCGAAATACAGCAATTTCTCATCTGAATTGTCCACAATACCTATTGCCTGTCGATCCGGAGTAAGAAATACATCGTCTATATTTTGATACTCCTGCGGTCCTCTCCCCAACCGGTTGATAACCGCCCGGGGATTTCCTTCCCGGTCGAAAACGAATACAGCCTTGGACATATAGGCATCCCCAACGACGATACGGTCGGGTGTAAACAGCATATGCGTCACTTTCCCGATCAACACGTCGCCCGTATTGCCTAATTTGACGTATTCGATTTTTGCGATGCACGAGTCTACGGAAAAGTTCGGCCCTTCTTCGATTGCCACACGGTCCATTCGGGACAGGTCTCCGTTGATCGATCCGACAACTCCGGACCCGGAATGGTTTCCGCAGGAACATAAAGAAATACAAAATAGGATAAATAAATAGTAGTTTCTCATAAAGATTCTTTCGATTAAAATGGCAAATTCTTTGACATGTGTATGATTTTTGTAATACAGATTTATATAGTCGGCTTGGCCGGATTACATGGATCGTACGGAGTACAAGAACTCAGATTATATTCTGGTGTTGTTCCGCTCTTACATATCGAAACAATCACTTCCTTTGGACCATCTCCGACTCGTATCAATTGCCAATTGTGACCATTTCCACCGTCAGATACCTGTTCCCTCCTATGTTCCTGACACCATTGTATCGGGTTTTCGTATTTATATTTTCCATTTTCTCCACTCTCCGGTTGTTCTTCGGTTCCACCTCCTCCTCCGGATTCACCATCCTCGCCGTTTGCGAGGGCTTCGATTTGGGACATCAAAAGGGTCGTTTGTGTAAAGGATAGAGTCAGTGTATAGGCGGCCACGCCGACGATTACGATGGCCGCAGCGAATAGGTAAAGGTGCCGCATAAAAGATTAGGATAAAAGGGGATTTGAAGACGGATATTTCTGTAGGGTATCGGGGAAGCACGTAGCTTCTCACAGGTTGGCGAGGGCTAATTCATCGGCGTCGGGATTATGTCTTTTTAATATTGTTTGGGAAGAACCTGCGGAGGAGAGTTTTGAAATCGAAGTCCTCCGCAGGATTTTCTCAAAGTTAGTCAAATAGTCGGAATATCGGACAGATGAGATAAGAAATCTGCATTTTTATCTTACGCATATGTTCGTTTGGGGCTATACGTCTTCCGATAATTGATCAGCGCATCAATCGACTGCCGGCGTGTCGGGTTCCTTAAGCGTAAAGAACAGCAATACAGGATCGTCGTTTTCCGTCAGGCCCGTTGCTATTTTCTCCGCTAACTCGATATTGGTCGAATCTTTGAATTTTATCACGTTGCATAATTGATATGCCGGCACGACGGTAATGAACCGGTCTTCGTGAGCAAAATCGACGGATGCCAAATGATAGTTGAGGACTCGTGAGGAGCCGTTGTTCAAATAGTAACATCGTCCGGTCTTTTTAGAGAACAGAATAGCCGGTGTATCGAGCGGTTTGAAAATGATGAAACGGTCGCTTTCCAGAAGCTCGCCCATAAATATAGGAATGGTCGTTCGGATCAATTCCGATGTTTTTTCGTCGGTTGCCTCTTTTCCCAGATTGGATACTCCCCCCACAGGACTCAAATCGATCCAATAACGGGCAATCATTCCCTGGGGAGTAATCCGATATACCGTATCGGAATAAGCGAGGGTCGCATAAATTCGTGAAGGACCGAATTGTTTTACTAACGGAATCTTGCAACTGAAATTTTTATTGAACGGATTCGGCATGAAGCTTTTTCTTATTCGCATGGTCGTATCTACCCAATAGAGAAGATCGTTGTTGTTCGGATAAGAAGCCAATCCCGGATCATCTGCGCCCAATCCGTATGTAGTCATCAGGATGTTCTCTTCATCGAAGTATTTCATGCCTATGGCATAGAACGGAAGCTCTTTACGGAACAGGAAGTTTCCCGCCAGATCGTAGTACAATATTTTTTTGCCATGATTGTCCAGAACGGCCACACGTTGCCGGTCCGGAGTCAGCACGACGTCGAATATGGACAGATATTCTTGGGGACCGCGCCCCTGTCGGCTGATCGTGGCTTGTAATCGTCCCAGACGGTCGAATATGAAAATGGATTTCGACAGGTTGTAGTCTGCCACGACGATATTGTCCGGCGTGATCCATAGCGCATCGACTTCCCCGACCGGATTGTTTTCCGTGCTGCGGAGCTTTACATAGTCGATTTTTTCTATGATGGATTCCAGCGGAGTATCGTATTCAGGGGCACATGCGATCGTGTCTATCCGGGTGACATCGGGTCGCGTCGACGGTTCTGTATTTCGATTGCACGAAAACAACAGGCCGATGAGGATCAAAGGGACGTATTTCATGGTTGTTTTTGAATATTCGGAATCACAGCGAGAAACCCTTGTTTCGACAGTCTTGTTGGTCGAAGCGAATAAAAAAGGGATCGCATGAAAAGGTAGGATAAAAAGGGATTTGAAGACGGATATTTCTTTGGGGTATCGGGAAGTGCGTAGCTTCTCACAAGTTGGCGAGGGTTAATTCATAGGCGGTCGGGATTATGTCTTTTTAATATTGTTTGGGAAGAACCTGCGGAGGAGAGTTCTGAAATCGAAGTCCTCCGCAGGTTCTTTTCAAAGTTAATCGAATAGTCGGAATATCGGACTGGCAAGATAAGAAATCTGCATTTTTATCTTACGCACATGCCCGTCCGAGTCTATACGGTTGCCGATAATTTGTCAGCGGCATCAATCGACTGCCGGCGTGTCGGGGTCTTTGAGGGTATAGAACAACAGCACCGGATTGTCTTCGTCGGTAAGTCCTTCCTTGATCTCGTTCTGCAACTCTACTCCCGGAACGTCGGGGCAGAAGGTCAGGAACTCAAAGGCGGGAACTGCTGCGACGAATTGTTTGTCATGAGCGAACTTTGCGAAAAGTAAGTGCATGCCCAATGCTGTCCGTGAATGAGAGGGATCTACATTATATGTCTTTTTCGTCTGCTTGTTGAACAACACGGGGAACATGAGATTCTTTTTTGTTAAAATGAAGAGGGCGTAATCGTCGGATTCGACATAGATGTTGGGAAAGTTGGTGTAATTGGGAGCTGCATCGAGTTTTTCTGCGGTTATGTCTTTCCCGAAATTGGCGACTCCGCCGATTTCTTTCATGTCAAGCCAATAACGGGGGAAGATGCTTTCTTTGGTCACCTGATAGATCGTGTCGCCGAAAGCCTTGCATGCATAGATCCGGTCGTCGAATCGCTTCACATTCAAAGGCCGGTGGTGGAATATGTGCATATCGAACGGATTGACGAAAGTGCTGCCATGGATATTCTGTGCAGTGGTATCTGTAATGAACAACAAATCTTCCTTGTCGGGATACGATTCGAAAACGGGAGAGCTGTCGATGTGGACCCCATCCGATACCAACATCATCGTTTCGTCGTCGATCCATTCTGTCTTGTTACAAGAGAAAGGCAGCGATGTTTTCCACTTGAAACGACCGTCCATGTCGAAGTACAGCAGTTTTTGTCCGGCGCGGTCTGTGATTCCGATCGTTTTTTTGTCGGGAGTCAGGAAAACATCTTCTATGCTTAGATATTCCTGAGGTCCTCTCCCAAAGCGATTAATGACCGTTCGAGCATTTCCTTTCCTGTCGAAAACAAATACGGCATTGGCATTTCGGTTGTCCCCTACGATAATATGGTCGGGGGTAAACAAAAGATGGGTCACTTGCCCGATCAACACGTCGCCCGTATCGCCCAATTTGACGTATTCGATTTTTGCGAAGCACGAGTCCACGGGAAAGTCGGGCTTATTTTCGATGATCACGCGGTCCATCTTCGACAGATCGGAACTTGTCGACCCGGTCGTTCCGGAGTCGGATTTCCCTCTGCAAGAATGCAAAAAAGAGCATATAATGATTAATAGAATGTAATGAATTTTCATATGGGTTTGCTGTTAAAATGTCAATCGAGCAGCCAGTGTTTGCACAAGCTGCTCGATAAGAATTCTATATCGTCGGTTTAGCCGGATTGCAAGGATCGTATGGAGTACAAGAAGTCAAGTCTCCTCCATTAATGCATTTTGTTACACGGACATGCCCGGGACCATTTCCGATTCGTTTTAATTCCCAATTATGCCCGCCGCTTCCATCCGATACTTGCACCCATCTATATTCTTGACAATAATGAGTTTCTTCTTCCATCCTATACCCCTGTTTTCCTCCGCCCGATTCCGGGTTTTCTCCTCCTGTTTCCTCTCCGGTTCCACCTCCGTCTCCGG